>DAIPYJ010000042.1:18831-22668 GCA_036782775.1 Candidatus Dormiibacterota bacterium
GCGGTTGCTCGAGCCACGGTGGTCTTTCCCGACGCGGCCGGCCCATCGATCGCGGTCAGCACCTTGAAGCCGCCGTGCTCGAGATAATCCCGCACCAGCTGCAGGATCTGCGGCTCGTCGTCGACCACCAGGATCGTCTTCACCAGCGCCATCCTATTCCGGCCCTTTGCATCCCAAGGATTCTCTTTCCCTCTCAGAACAATTCCCTCCCCCCGCATGCGGGGGGAGGGTTGGGAGGGGGTCGAGCGATTAGACGGTGGTTGACCCGGCGGGCGCATTGCCCGCGGTCGGCGTGCCGTGCTGCTGGTCGTGCCAGGTCTTCAGCCGCGCCTCGATGAACGGTGGGATGGGCATCTGGCTGAAGTCAGCATGCCCATATCGGCCGTAGCCGCCCCAACCGCCGTGACCGAAGCCGCCGGCCAGCATGCGGGCCATGGCGTAGCGCCGCAAGCCACGTTTGCCGCGCAACATCGCCAGGCCAAGGCCAAGGCCTAGCATTGCGAGTCTCCGATTCCGTCGACGATTGCGATTGAACATCTTTCCTTTCTCCTTCGTGTGATGGCTTCATCCTCCCCAGCGGCTGTGAACGAGCTGTGAATGGGAGCCGAACGCCAGGGGAAGGTTTTAACTACGACAGGCAGCTGTCAAAATCGGCCGACATACTCCGGCTTACGCGTTGCAGCCGGCGGGCGTGGCGCCCGGAGACCGTGCTCGCCGGCTCAGCGCCTAGCGGGTGCCGGGCGGCGGCGTCAGGGATCGTTCGACGCCGGCAAAGGCCGACGGCGACTCCCAGAGTCGGACCGCGACCGAGTCAAGTGGCTCCGACGCGAGATCGGCCGTGACTCGATCGAGCAGGTGCTCGGCGACGACTTCGGCGGTGCTGTTTCGCCCGACAAAAGCAGGCAGGGCATCGAGGTCCTGGTAATGAAGCTCGCCTACCGCCTCGCGCAGAGCGTTGCCGACCCGACCGAGATCGCAAAGGGTGCAGTCATCGCGCAAGCGCGAGCCACGGACCACGAGCTCGACCCGATAGGTATGGCCATGAGTCCGCGTCGCCGGCCCGAAATCCCCGCGCAGCCGATGAGCGGCCTCGAACTGCTCGACCACGCCAACCTCATACATAGGTAAAGAGGACCTGCACGACGTGATCCGGATGCTCGTCGATCAGGCGATAGGCGGATGCCGCATCAGCGATGGGAAACCGATGGCTGATCAGCGGCGCCAGGGTCAGCTCACCGAGCAGATCGAGCGCGACCCGCCGACGGCGCGCCGGAGTCCATTCCGGCGCCAGCGCCGGGTCCATATGGGAAACCTGCGAGCTGATGATGCGCAGCCGGTTGCGGTGGAAGGCGCCGCCCAGCTGGAGAGATACCGGCTTGGTCCCGTACCACGAGGCCGCCACCAGGGTGCCCTGGAAACGTAAGCAGTCGATGGCAAGGTTGAGCGCTCCGGGGTTGCCGCTGACCTCGATCGCCAGATCTGCGCCGCGGCCTTGAGTCGCCACCTTGACCTCCTCGGCGAAATCGGCTCCCGGTTCGAGGGCGACATCGGCTCCGACGGAAAGGGCGAGCTGCCGGCGCTTCGGCATCGGGTCGACGGCCACGATGCGCTTCACGCCCCGACGGCGAAGCAGCTGCGTGACCAGCAAGCCGACCACGCCCTGGCCCAACACGAGCACCTGGTCGGCGGAACGGGCACCACTGTCCAGCACGATCGTGATTGCCGTCTCGACGTTCGCCAGGAGTGTCGCGGTCTCGAGATCGACATCGGGTGGCAGCCGTTGGGCGGAATCCTGGGGCACCACATACATCGACTGATGGGGATGGTGGACAAAGACAGGGTCGCCGGCCTTCAGGTCCTTCACCTCGGGACCGCATTGGGTGACGGATCCAACGCTGGCATAGCCGTATTTGATGGGAAAGCCGAAGCTGCCGCGCAGCGTCGGCAGATCGAGCGACAGCTGCCGATCGACCTGGCCGCGATAGACCAGCATCTCCGTCCCGTGGCTGATCGCCGAAGCCCGAGCGCGGACCACAACATCGACTGGACCGAGCGGCCCGATCGCTTCCTTACGTAGCTCGACATCCTTCGGACCGCGAAACCATACGGCCGTCCCCTCGAGCCCGTTCCTCCCTCCTCCCGCTCGCGGGGGGAGGGTAGGGTGGGGGGCGTTCGCGTCAGCCGGCGACGGTCGCGACAGAAGCCAGCTCCCCATCGAGGACGAGATCGTCGCCGCATCGCGTGACCGTCATGGCACGCAGCGCCATCGCGTCGCGAAGCCGATCGATCCGCAGGTCGCCGACCGCCTCGATGCCGCGGCCAAGGATCCGCGGGGCGATACAGACGACCATTCGGTTGGCGAGCCCCGCGCGCAGCATCGCGGTGATGATTGCCGCGCCGCCCTCGACCAGGAGCGACTCGATCCCTCGGCTCGAAAGCTCTTCGACCAGCGCATGCAGGTCGACACGGCCCTCGGAGTTCGGCGCCACGGCCGCTACGACAATCCCTGCTTCCTGAAACTGCTCCCGTCGCGCCGGCGGCGCGTGCCGGGTTGTGGCGATCAGCGTCGGCGCCGCCCGGTCGCGGACCACATTGGCGTCAAGCGGAATCCGCAGCCGGCTGTCCGCAATCACGCGCAAAGGCGATCGCCCGTCGACCAACCGCGTCGTCAGCCGCGGGTTGTCGGCGATCACCGTGCCGGCACCAACGAGCACGGCGTCGTGGTCGGCACGCAGCTGATGAGCCACTCGAAGGCTCTCCGGTCCGCCGATCCATTGCGAGTCGCCCGTGCGCGTCGCGATGCGGCCATCCAGCGTCTGCGCGTATGCAATCGTGATCTTCATCAGTGCAGCTGCAGCAGGTGCCCCATCCGATCGCGCTTGGTGCGCAGATAGGAAACGTTCGCTGGGTTGGGATCGGTTTCGAGCGGCACGCGCTCGACGACCTCGATGCCGCGCTGCTCCAGGCCACGCCACTTGGCGGGATTGTTGCTCAGCAATCGCACCCGGGTGATGCCGAGATGGCGGAGCACGGCGGCGGCGGCACCGTAATCGCGTGCGTCGACCGGCAGGCCCAGCGCCCGGTTCGCCTCGACCGTGTCGAGGCCGCCGTCCTGCAGCGCATACGCCCGGATTTTATTGACGAGCCCGATGCCCCGGCCTTCCTGATGCAGATACAGCAGCAGGCCGCTGCGCGCGCGCGCCAGGCGCCGGAGCGAGGCCTCGAGCTGGGTGCCGCAATCGCAGCGCGCGGAACCCAGGACGTCGCCCGTCAGACACTCCGAATGCAGCCGGAGAAGCACCGGCCCGCGCGCCGGAAAGCCACGCCAGACCGCCACCACCTGCTCGCCGTCGTCGAGCTGGTAGATCGCGAGCCGGAAGCGACCGAAGCGCGTCGGCAGTGCCGCCTCGGCCAGCTTGGCCACGGCGGGCTTTGGCAGGGACGCCAACATCTCCTTTTTCCATTGTGCCTGCACAAATGGCCGAGCTCCAAACTTGAGTCATAAGATCGGCGCCAGTGGCCGCGCCTCTCCGCCTGACACTGGTTACCGAGGGCGCTCCCTCGGGGCTCACAGGAGGCCACCTCTATCACCGGCGCCTGGCGCAGGCAGCGTCCGCGCAAAAGGTTTCGCTAAAAATCTTTGCCCTGCCTCACCGCCCGTTTTTGGCAGGCCTCCTGCGCACCCCGGACGTAAACGCAGCCCTGGTCGACAGCGATGCGGTGCTGGTCGATAGCCTGGTCGCCGCGCGCCTGGCCCGCCGCGCCCGATACCTCGGCCAACGGACGACGCTGGTCGCCACCGTGCATCAGCAACCTGGCGGCGCGGACCATGGGCCG
>DAIPYJ010000043.1:0-22584 GCA_036782775.1 Candidatus Dormiibacterota bacterium
CGGTGCCGCTGATCGTTGCCGGCTCCGAGTTGCAACGACTGCGCGATGGCGGAAAACTCGGCGACGTCGCGCCCACCTTGCTGCCTCTCGTTGGACTCGCACCATCCGAAGAGATGGACGGCGAGGATTTACGGGCTTGAGCTAGCCCAATCCTGCGCGACCCGCTGGCTGAAGATGGCCGCAAGCCGCGAGTCCTGGATGAGCAGGTCCAGCTCGTGATTGCGGGTGAAACCCGAGCGTGACCAGTTGCAGCTGCCAAACAGGATCACCGATCCATCGATGATCGCCGCCTTGGCGTGTAGCAGCTCGTCCCCTGCCTGCAGATAAAACCGAACGTTGGCACCGGCGGCATTCAGCTGGGCGAGTGTGACCGCGTTCTGCGATTGGGTCGGGTCAAGCAGGACGCGCAGCTCGACGCCGCGTTTGGTCGCCGCGACCAGCGCGTCGATGACGAGTCGATCACTGAGCACGTACATCTCGAGGTCGATGGAGTGGTGGGCGGCGGCGATCGCGGCGAGGGCAGCCGCTCGAATGCCGTCGCCCGGACGCGTGACGAGCACCTGGACGAGCCGGTCGGGTGACGCCGGCGGGATAGGGGAGGCCACGCCCGAAAGCGCGAGGTCCTGACGAAAGATCCGGTCGAGGTTGTTGACCACGGGGCCGGTCGCGATCACGTCGAAGTCCTGGTTCGCAGCCGACTTCCTTCCCCAGTTGATGCCACCGACGATCGCCTGCGCGCCATCGACGATCAGCAGCTTGACGTGGTCGATCGTGAGCCGTTCGATGGGAAAGGCGACGACGCGAACGCCACCCTGCTCGAGCTGCGCCCAGATGGAGCGACTGCTCGATTCAGACGGATCCTCGATCGCCGTCACGTCGACGCCTCGATCATGAGCGTTGAGCACGAGGGCAGCGAGGTCGACGCGCTGAAATTCATAGAGTTCGAGCTCGATCGAGCGTCGGGCGCGTGCGAGCGCGTCGACGATGGCTGAGAACGCGGCCGGGCCCGAGGTGAGCGGAACGAGTTGGTCGCTGCCGGTGATGAACGGTGCCGGAACCAGCGACGGCTGCCCACCAGTGATGGGGAGAGTAGCTGGGAAAGTACGGACCGGCCCGCAGGAGGCAGCAGCCAGCAGCGCCAGGAGGAGGAGGAGGGGCGGCAGCAGGAGGCGTCGAGCCGGGCCGTACACGAGTCGCACACTACTACAGATTTGTATTTATGTCAATGCTAGCTACGGACCCTCACCGCGGCCCTCCCCCTAAGCGGGGGAGGTGAAACCGGAATTGGGAGCTGGCGGTATAATTCAGCGGCTCTAAAGACGCATGCGTACCTTTCTCGGCGTCGTTGAACTCGTTTTGGCACTCCTTGTGATGCTTGGCATCCTCCTGCAGACGCCCAAGGCCAGCGGGCTCGGCGGGACTATCGGTGGCGGCGGAGACTCCGGCGGCGGGTACCGCACCAAGCGGGGCCTCGAAAAGAACCTTTTCTATGCCACGATCGGGCTGGTCGTCATCTTCGTCGCGGTCTCGGTCGTCTACATCCGAGTTTGATCCGGCGCGGGCTGCTCACCAGCGCGGTGGGCGTCCTCCTGCTGGTCCTGGCGACGGTCCTCGTCCTCGTGTTTCGAGGCGTGATCCTGGCGCCTGAAGCGCCCCGACCGGGCGGCGCCTACACCGAGGGCGTGGTCGGCCAGCTCGGCTCCTTGAATCCGCTGTACGGGGAGGCCACGGCCGGCAGCAACGATCTCGACGCCCTGCTCTTCGAGCCGCTGGTGCGCGTCCTTCCCACCGGCGCGGTGGACGGGCGGCTCGCCTCCCACTGGGAGGTCAGCCCGGACGGTCGCACCTATTCCTTCACGCTGCGGCCGAACGCTCGATGGTCGGACGGCGCGCCGGTCTCCTCCGACGACGTCGTCTTCACCGTCCGCACCGTCCAGGACCCGCAGTTCCCGGGCGCGCTCCTCAATCAGAGCTGGAAGGACATCGTCGCCACGGCGGTCGACAGCCAGCACGTGCGCTTTGCCTTGCCCGGCCATAACGCCGGCTTCCTCGCCAACCTCGAGCTGCTCGACATCGTGCCCTCCCACATCCTCGCCGGCAAATCGATGGCGGAGCTGGCGTCGGCGTCCCCCAACCTCAACCCGGTTGGCACCGGCCCCTACCGGCTGGTCGGCCAGACCAGCGACGTCATCCAGCTCGAGCGCAATCCCTACGCCTGGCGGCGGCCCTGGATGGACACGATCACGATCCGCAGCTTCCCCGACCAGGCGGCGGCGCTCACGGCGCTCGACCGCAGTGAGATCGACGCGCTCGCCAATCTGACGCCCTCGGGAGCGGCGCACGAACGTGGCAACAAGGCGGTCAGTGTCCTGACGGCCTCTACCTATCAATATGCGGAGCTCGTCCTCAACCTCAAGGCCGATGAGCCCTACTTCCAGGACCTCAAAGTCCGTCAGGCGATCGCCGAGGCGATCGACCGCAACGCGATCATCCACGACGTGCTCGGCGGCCAGGCGGTCCCGGACGACGGGCCGATCCCCCGCTCGATCGCCTGGGCCTACGACAGCGCGGCCCAGCAGCCGGCGCACGACGTCACCGGCGCCAACAAGCTCCTGGACGACGATGGCTGGACGATGGTCAACGGCGTGCGGACCAAGGGCAACATCGGGATGAGCTTTGCGCTGACCGTGTCGAGCGACGTGCCCCCCTATCAGCGGGTCGCGCAGGCGGTGTCGAGCGAATTGGCCCAGGTGGGGATCATGGCGCAGGTCCAGCCGGTCACCACCGCCGCGTTGATCCACGACTACCTCAATCCGCGCACCTTCGATATGGCGCTCACCGCCTTCGACAACGGGCCGGATCCCGACGTCTACACCTTCTGGCACTCCTCGCAGAACCACGTCGGCGGCTTCAACTTCTCGGGCATGAAAAAGGACGTCTTCATCGATGGCGACCTGGAGGACGGCCGGAGCACGCAGGACCTGAACGCGCGGGCCAAGGCCTATCAGACCTTCCAGGAGGACTTTGCCAAGGACCTGCCCGCCGTTTTTCTCTACAGCCCCCGCTACGTGATGGCGATCAGCCGGCGGATTCACGGCGTCGCGCTCGACTCCGCGATCGAGCCGATGGAGCGCTACGCCTACGTCAACGACTGGTACATCGAGGTTGGTCGTTGAGCGGCTCGATGGAAAGGGGCTATGCGGCTGAAAGGACTTGAACCTTCAAGGGCTTGCGCCCACTAGGCCCTGAACCTAGCGTGTTTACCAATTTCACCACAGCCGCACGGACTAGGTATTGTATATGCCCTACGGCATCGCCGAGCTAACCGCCGCCGAGCTCGCCACCTTCCGCCGGCGGCTCGATACGCCGGTCAAAATCCAGGCCTTCCTCGACGCGATTCCGTACAACACCGAGGACGACGGCGAGACCTTCCGCTCGCCGCGGCGGGTATTGCGCGATCGAACCGCGAACTGCATCGAGGGCGCCGTGTTGGCCGCGGCGGCCCTTCGCGTCCAGGGCGAACCGCCGCTGATCATGGACCTGACCGCGGTTCACGACGAGGACCACGTGATCGCCGTCTTTCGACGTGGCGGCCTGTGGGGCGCGATCGGGACCAGCAAGTTCACCGGCCTGCGCTACCGCGAGCCGGTGTATCGCAGCCTCCGGGAGCTGGCGATGACCTACTTCGAGCACTACTTCAATCTGGCCGGGGAGCGCACGCTGCGCGGCCATGGGCGGCCGGTGAACCTGGGTCGCTTCGACCGGCTGCATTGGATGACGGCCGAGGCCGACCTCTGGCCCCTGGCCGAGCACCTGGAACGGATCTCCCATGTATCCCTGCTGCCGAAGGCCGCCTCCCGCCGCTTGAGCCCGGTCGACCCCACGCTCCTGGCAGCAGGCACCCTCAACCACCCTGGGGTCAAGAAAGCAGCCCGAAGGTGACCCAGGGTGGCTGGCCCTGTTTGCAGAGGGCGCCATTGACATTAGCGCGCTCACTTGTTACAGTAGCCAAACTATCACTGAATTAGCGCGTGGAGGGAAGCGCGCAAAGGCCGTTGTTCGGAGGAAGGGATGAAAAAGGGTACAGAGCCGGATATTCCATTGGAGGCGGTCCAGTCCCTGCTGACGCGGGTGATCTGGCAGGCGGTGGCGGATCTCGGGGTCGATGCGTACAAGGGTGACGCCGAGCGGTTCTTCGACGGCGAGACGTTCGTCGAGTATTGCGACATCCTGGGCTGGAACGTCCGGCGAGCCCGGACCAGTCTTGGGAAGTTCGTCGAGAGCGGGAACCGCATCTCGGGGAATCACATGCTGACTGCAGCCGAGTTGGCAGCCCAGCAAATGCGGCTGGCGCCGGCGCAAGCAATAGCGATCTAAGGGCCAAACCAAGACTCCGGAGGGGTTACACGGCGCCCGACGGCTCTTATGAGCTTCTAACGGCGCCACTGTAATGTTTGGCCTACGCAAAACCAGACGCTACACTGGGTGCACCGGTCCAGATGAACCTGCTGCTTGTCGAGGACGAGCGGAAGCTATCAACGCTGCTCAAGCAGCTCCTTGAAGACGAGCGCTATGCCGTCGACATCGCCGCCGACGGCGAGCGCGCCCAGGCCCTAGCCGAGACGGCCCGATACGACGCGATCATCCTCGATCTGATGATCCCCAAGCGCGATGGGATGGAAGTCTGCCGCTGGCTCCGGCAGAACCGGATTCAGACGCCGGTGATCATGCTGACCGCACGCAACCAGATTCACGACCGGGTGGCCGGCCTCGACGCGGGCGCCGACGACTACCTTCCCAAGCCGTTCGCCTTCGAGGAACTGCTGGCCCGCCTGCGCGCCCTGATGCGCCGGGAGCAGCGCAATGGCCACGGCAACCGGCTACAGGTCGCCGACCTCGTCCTCGATCTCAAGACGCACCAGGTTCGCCGCGGTGACACCCCGATCGAGTTGACGGCTCGCGAGTTTGCGCTGCTCGAGTTCCTGATGCGCCACCCGAACCAGGTCCTCACCCAGGCCCAGATCGCCGAGCGCGTCTGGGATTACAACTTTGAAGGCACGACCAACCGCGTTGCCGTCTACATCTCCTATCTGCGGGACAAAATCGATGAGGGCCGCTCCCCGAAGCTCATCCAAACCGTGTATGGCGTCGGCTACCGGCTTTCGGGATGATGTTCCGGGGCGCGCTCGCGCGCCTCGCAGCCCAATACTTCGTCCTGCTCGTCCTGATCCTGGGGTGCTTTGACCTCATCGTCTACTTCACCGTCTCCCAGGCGCTGCAGAGCCGCGTCGATAACTATCTCCAGGCCTCGGTCCAGGAGGCCAATCACGTCATCAGCATCACCGGCGACACCATCAATGCGAACCAGCTGATCCTCGACCCGAGCTACTCCGACACCTTCATGCAGGTGACGCAAACGAGCAACAACCAGCTGGTCATGCCGCCCAGTCCCCCGCTTAAAAACCTGTTCAACAACTCGGCGCTCAACCCCGCGCTGGCCGCTGCCAAGAAGGGACAGCACAGCGAGACGCAGGTCAGCGCCGGTCAGCTGTTCGTGGTCGACAGCAGCCCGATCCGCAACCCGAAGTCGCACAAGGTTGTCGGCGTGCTCCAGGTCGCCCAGCCGATTTCCTGGGTGAATGACTCGCTGTCCCGGCTGATCCGGCAGCTGGTCCTGGCATCGATCGTCGGCATCGTCCTCGGCGCCCTGGCCTCCTTGCTGATGGCGCTCCGCTCGTTGCGGCCGATCAGCCGGGCATTCGAGCGGCAACGTGAGTTCGTCGCCGATGCTTCGCACGAGCTGCGCACCCCGCTGACCCTGATCCGGACCAATGTCGAGGCCTGGCTGCGACGCGCCAGCGGCCCCAACAAGGCGTACGCCCAGAACATCATCGAGGAGGTCGAGCAGCTGAACCGGATCGTCGGCGACCTGACGACGCTCGCCCTCGCCGATGCGCGCCAGCTGGATATCCAGCGGCAGCCGCTCGAACTGAACACGGTGGTTCAAGATCTGATGACACAGGCCACGCCGCTGGCGGAAGAGCGTGGCGTGCGGCTGCAACCGGTGCTCAACGGCGGCGTGCGCGTCGAGGCGGATCCCACCCGCGTCCGGCAGCTCCTGCTGATCTTGATGGACAACGCGATGCGGCACACCCCGTCGGGCGGAGAGGTCTCGGTCGGCGTCCTGCGCGAGGATGGCCACGCGCGCATCACGGTGACCGACAACGGCGAAGGCATTCCGCCTGCCGACCTGCCGCACATCTTCGAACGCTTCTACCGGGCCGACAAGGCGCGCAGCCGCGAGAACGGCGGCAGCGGGCTCGGACTCGCGATCGCCAAGTGGATCGTCGACGCGCATCGCGGCGACATCCTGGTCAAGAGCGCCGAAGGGAAGGGGACCGAAGTCGAGATCAGCCTTCCCGCGATGAACTAGGGACTCTCCTGGCCCCCCTCCCTACCCTCCCCCCAGAGAGGGGAGGGAATTATCGCCGCCAGTGAAGCGCTGGACCAACCTGGCGCTGTTTGCGTTTCTCGGAATCGCGTTTACGACCGGCTGGCTGGCCCTCTTCTACGACAACGCCGGCTCGCGGGCATCGCTGATCGTCCACGCAGCGAGCGGCTACGCGATCATCGCCCTGACGCCGTGGAAGAGCCTGATTGCTGCAAACGGCATCCGGCGTCGGCGTCCCGGGTGGTGGCTCTCGCTCGCGTTCACTTTGTCGGTCGTGGTCTCGGTGATCGCCGGCATCCTTCATTCAACGGGGCTGTTGATTGCGGCCGGCCCGCTGAGCGCGATGGAGGTCCACATCGGCGCCGCGCTGGTGGCGGTGCCGCTCGCCGTATGGCACCTCGCGACTCGATGGATTCGCGTTCGCCCTCTCGATCTCTCGCGCCGAAATTTGTTGCGAACCGGCACGCTGGCGGCGGCCGCGATTGCGACCTACGCGTCGACCGAGGCAATCGTTCGGCTGCTGCATCTTCCGGGCGCGCAGCGGCGGGCCACCGGCTCGTACGAGTACGGATCCCTGCAGGCTGATGCGCTGCCGGTCACGCAATGGTTGTTCGATCCGGTGCCCACGGTCGACGCATCAACGTGGTCACTCGAGGTTCGGGCGGGTGGCACGGTGCGGCGCTGGCGGTATGACGAGCTGCTCGCCTTCGATGACCGGGTCCGCGCCACACTCGACTGCACCGGCGGCTTCTATTCGACGCAGGACTGGTCGGGTGTCTGGCTGGCGCGCCTGCTTCCGAACAGCCTTGCCGGGTCGAGCATCCACGTCCGCTCATTGACCGGCTACGACCGCCGGTTTGCGATGACCGAAGCATCCGAATTACTGCTGGCCACACGGCTCGGAGGCCTTCCGCTTCCTGCGGGTCATGGCTTTCCGGTCCGCCTGGTGGCCCCGCAGCGGCGCGGCTACTGGTGGGTCAAGTGGGCTACGGCGATCACGGTCGATGATCTGCCTGCCTGGTGGCAGCTTCCGTTTCCGGTGCATTAAGGTAACGAACGGATGGCTCGATCGAAGATCACCGTCGTCGGTGCCGGCAATGTCGGTGCGACCCTGGCCCAGCGCCTCGTCGAGCGCGATTATGCCGACGTGGTCCTCGTCGACATCGTCGAAGGCCTGCCGCAGGGCAAAGCCCTGGACATGCTCGAGGCGGGTCCCATCGTCGGCTACGACTCGATGGTCACGGGCACCAACGGCTACGAGGAGACCGGCGGTTCGTCGATCTGCGTCATCACCTCGGGCGTGCCGCGCAAGCCGGGGATGTCGCGGGACGACCTGGTCAAGACCAACATGAACATCGTCCGCGGCGTCACCCAGGAGCTGGTGCGGCGCTCGCCCAACTCGATCCTGATCGTGGTCAGCAACCCGCTCGATGCCATGGCCCAGCTCGCGCTCGACGTCAGCCGCTTCCCTCGCGAGCGGGTCATCGGCATGGCCGGCGTCCTCGACACGGCGCGATTTCGAACCTTCATCGCCCAGGAGGTCGGTGCTTCCGTGAAGGACGTCCAGGCCTACGTGCTGGGCGGCCATGGTGACACCATGGTGCCGCTGGCACGAATGTGCACGGTGGCCGGCATTCCGATCAGCAAGCTCATCAAGGCCGATCGCATTGAAGCGATCGTGAAGCGCACGCGCGACGGTGGCGCAGAGATCGTCAACCTGTTGAAGTCGGGCAGCGCCTTTTATGCGCCCTCCGCGGCGGTGGCCGAGATGGTCGACGCGATCATCCTCGACCGCAAACAGATCCTTCCCTGCGCGGTCCGGTTGGAGGGCGAGTACGGCATTCGCGGACTCTTCGTCGGCGTCCCGGTGAAGCTGGGCGCGAAAGGCGTGGAAGAGATCGTCGAGCTCGAGCTCTCGGACGACGAACGCGCGGCGCTCCAGCGATCCGCCGATTCGGTCAAGGAACTCGTCGGCGTCATGGGCCTCGGCGTCGCATAAAGCCTTCCTCGTCGTAGGGTCGCGGGATTTCCCGCGTGTATTCTGTAAAGAGTGACGATCGAGATTCGCAGCGGATACATTCCCGAATCGAAGCGTCTGATCGAACGGCCGACGCCCGAAACGCTGAAAGAACTGACCTCGCGGATGCCGAACGCGAAGCGGACCATCTACAACAACTACAACGTCCAGACCCGGGTGGACGCCCGCAGCACCAAGAGCACTTTTATCGTGACCGACCGTCCCGAGGAGCACACGGCGCAGACCGTGACTCCCGAGGAAGGCCGCAAGTGGGCCAAGATCCAGGATGACTACATCCGCGGCCAGGAGATGGTCGTCCTCGACGGCGTCATCGGCAACGATCCCTCGTTCCTGACGCCCGCGCGGCTGATCATCGAGGCGCGAAACGCCAACGTCGCCGGAATGCAGCAGCAGCTGTACTACCCGCCGAACGGCGCGCAACCCGAGGTCACGATGATCTACACGCCCAACCTGACCGCCCCGGGCTATCCGAGCGACCGCGCCATCTTCGTCGACCTCGAGGCCGGCATCACCCGGGTCTTCAACTCGGACTACTTCGGCGAGTCGAAAAAGGGTGGCCTTCGGATGTGGAACAAGAAGGTCTACGACGCGGGCGGGCTCGCGATGCATGCCGGATGCAAAGTGATCCCGGTCGGCAGCAAGCAGCGTGTCTTTTTGATCGTGGGCTTGAGCGGCACTGGAAAGACGACCACCACCTTTACCACTCAGAACAAGTCGAAACCGGTGCAGGACGACTTCATCGCCCTGATGCCGAAGGGCAAGATCTACGGCACCGAGAACGGCTGCTTTGCCAAGACGTTCTCGCTCGATCCGAAGCACGAACCGACGATCTATGGTGCCGTCACCAAGCCCGAGGCTTACCTGGAGAACGTCTCGCAGAAGCAGGAAGGCGGCCCGGTCGACTTCTACGACGCGAGCTACACGCAGAACGGCCGGGCCACCTTCAGCCTCGCCGCCCTCGGCTGGTATGAGGACGCGCGCAACATCGGGCCCGTTGACGTCCTGCTGATCCTCAATCGCAACGAGAACATCATCCCCGGCGTCGCGCGGCTCGACTCGGAGCACGCCGCCGCGTACTTCATGCTCGGCGAGACGCAGGGCACGTCGGCGGGCGGCAAGGACGAGATGGGAAAGTCACTCCGGGTTCCCGGTACCAATCCCTTTTTCCCGCTACGGCACGAGCAACAGGGCAATCGATTCCTCGAGCTCCATCGCTCGCGGCCCTTCGAGGTCTACCTGCTGAACACCGGCCGCGTGGGCGGCCCCGAAGAGGAGCCTGGCAGCAAGAAGCTCACGATCGAGTACTCGAGCGCGATCGTCAAGGCGATTGCCGAGGGCACGATCAGCTGGGTCCACGATCCGGATTTTGGCTACGACGTGGCCCAGTCGGTCCCGGGAATTGACGACATCGAGGTGCTGCAGCCCAAGCGCCTGTATGAGCGCACCGGGAGCGGTGACGACTACCAGCGCCTGGTCCAACAGCTGAAACAAGAACGTGCCGCCGAGTTCAAGAAGTACCCGGGACTCGATCCGGAGATCGTCGCCGCGGTTCGCTAGGAATCAATCCCTCCCCGTTTCGGGGTTGGGAGGGTGGGGGCTTCCGCTTCTCCCAGCCGGCGCCCGTAGTAGTAGGCGGCGACCACGATCACGAGCAACGCAATCGCGAGCGGCAGCGTGAAGGGTCCCAGCGCGGCGGCAACACGTTCGTAGTTCTCACCGAGCTTGTAGCCCGCGAACGCAAGTGCCAGGTTCCAGGGAACCGCGCCGGCGACCGTGGCGAGCGTGAACGGAACGGGTGTGATGCGGGAGAGGCCGGCTGGGAACGAGATATAGGTACGGATCACCGGCAGCAGGCGACCCACGAACACGGCCGCCAAGCCGAGGCGTTCGAAAAACCGGTTGGCCAGCCGAAGGTGTCCGGCGGTCAGCCCAACCCGACGGCCCGGACCAAGAATTAGGGCCTCGCCATAACGGCGCACGAGAAAGTAGGCGATCAGCGAGCCCAGCAGGTTGCCGGCCGTCGCCGCGATGACCACGCCAACAAAAGAAAGCTTGGCTTGCGCAGCCAGCGCTCCCCCAAGCGGCACGACGATCTCGCTGGAGATCGGAATGCCGGCGCTTTCCGCCGTCATCGTCAGGAAAATCGCGACCAGCCCGCCGGCCGTGATCAGCTGGATGATCGCGTGCGACATCCGGCGAAGCGTATCAGCTAACGAGTCGGCCGCCGCATGGACGTCAGGGACCTGTTCGAGGTCCCCGACGTCTCGACTTCAGCGCCCCGTTACTTCGTGGGCGAAGGGGTCGGACTCATCATGGTGGGCGACGGCTTCATGCTGGGCGTTGCCGAATGCATCGGGCTCGCGGAGACCGTGGCCGCTGATGCCGACCCGCTGGCGGCAATGACGCCGCAGGCGATGTGTGCGCCGGAGTTTCCGGCGGGCTGGCTTACGTCGTCATCCGGACTGGCGTCGATAACCAGGGCCGTTCCATCCGGCTGGAACACTGAGTTCGGTTCGTTCCGCTGCAACGTGATCGTGTTCGTCAAGAAGGCGGCCGTGATGGTCCCATCCTGTCCGACGGTCAAGTTCGGAAGGTCGCCGGCGTGCGGACCATTTGGATTCTTGACGCGGTGCTGTTTGTGCGTGGGATTGAAGTGCGGGCCCGAAGACGAGAAATCCGGCCCGTCGCATCGGCCCACGGCATCGATGTGCACACCGTGCGTTCCCGGCGGGAGTTTGGTGATTTGGAACGTGACCAAGACGCCCATTGCCGTGGGAGCCGGCGTTGTGCTCGCCGTGGATGCTGGTGATGCAGCCGTGGTTGTGGCTGAACCGTTCGGGCTGGGACTTTGGTTGGTTGCCGCGCTCGGCCCCGGCGATCCCGTCATCGAAGGCAGCAACATGCTGAGAGTGCCCTCAGCCAGAATGGCGGTGCCGACAGGCTGCCCTTTTGCATCCAGGAGCTGGACGTTCTGGGTGGTGACTCCAGAGACGGTGACGCCGGCTACGGAGCCGCTCGGCGACCCGGCGGAGGATGTCGATTGGGCCGTGCATGCTGCGGTCGCGAGTGCGATGACAAGGCCCGCCGATGACAGTCGTGCGATGGAAACCATGAACCTCACCTTCCCATTAGCGATATCAGGTTTATACCCGGCATGGTTACAGCTTTTGCTGATATTGTTGCTGGGCCATTCGCGTTTGAATAAGGTTGTGGCTCATGGCTCGCGGTAGTGCGCTCGACGCGGTCGATGGAGCCATTGGCCATGCGACGGAGCGGCTGATGGTCTCGCACCATCGGCGGCGTTTGCGAAAAATCGGTTGGGAGCACGCGCTGGATGCAAGCGGCGACCTCTGGGTCGCTGGAGACCCGCCGCCGCGGCAGGGCAATGCGGTCGAGGTCCTTGTCGATGGTGAACCGGCCTTTGCCGCCATGGCGGAAGCCATCCGGACGGCGCGGTCGCATGTCCATCTCACGGGATGGCATGTCACGCCGGAGTTCGCCCTGGTTCGTGGTGCCGAGCCAACCGTGCTGCGTGAACTTCTCGCCGACGTTGCCGAACGCATCCCGGTTCGCGTCCTGGTCTGGGCCGGTGCTCCAGTTCCTTTGCTGCGTCCCTGGCGGGGCGACGTCCGCTCGATGCGCGAGCGTCTGATTGCCCGCACGAGGATTCAATGTGCGCTGGACTCCCGGGAACGTCCAATGCACTGCCATCACGAGAAGACGATCGTGGTCGATGACCGGATCGCCTTCGTTGGCGGCATCGACCTGACCAACTTCCAGGGCGATCGGTGGGACCAGGCGCATCATCCGCCACGCGGCAACGAAGGCTGGCACGACGTCGCGGTCCGCATCATGGGCCCGGCCGTGCGCGACATCGCCGAGAACTTCCGGCTTCGCTGGCAGGCGATCACGGCTGAGGAGCTGCCAGGCAGCCAGCCGCAACCAACCGCCGGCACGATCGAGCTCCAGGTCGTTCGCACCATGCCCGAGCACATGTATCCGGCTCGTCCCAATGGTGACTTTCGAATCCTGGAGGCCTACCTGCGCGCGTTGCGGTCGGCGCAGCGTTTTATCTACATCGAGAACCAGTATCTGTGGTCGCCTCAAATCCTGCAGGTGCTACGCGCCAAGGTCGCCGATCCACCGACACTAGACTTCCGCCTGCTCCTGCTGCTGCCCGCCAAACCAACGCGGGGTGGCGACGACACGCGTGGTCAGCTCGGAACCCTGGTGCAGGCCGACGGCGACAACGGCCGATTGCTCGCCTGCACGCTCTACGCCATCGGCGGACAGCAGGATATTCCGGTTTACGTCCACGCCAAGGTTGCCATCGTGGACGACCACTGGATGACGATCGGCTCAGCGAACCTGAACGAGCACTCGCTCTTCAACGACACGGAGATGAACATCATCACTCGTGACAGCGAGCTGGTCCGTGCGACGCGTCTGCAACTCTGGTCGGCCCACCTTGGACGACCGATGTCGGACCTCGAAGGCGAGCCCGCCGCCATCATCGACCGCGCCTGGAAGCCAGTCGCAGAAGCCGAGGGTGAACGACGTAAGCGAGGCCAGCGCCTTACCAGCAGGATCATCAAATTGCCCGGAGTGTCGCGACGATCGGGGCTGATGATGGGCCCGCTGCAGGGACTGGTGGTCGACGCTTAGGGCGCTAGCTCTCCCACTGCGAGACGGTGAGGAAATACTTGCAGAGGTTGCAGGTCCAGCCGATCAGCGGATGCACGCCAAGCCGTCCGGGGGAATCCTCATCAACCGTCAGTTGCCGCACCTCCTGCCAGTTTGGCTGCCCATTGCAGCGCGGGCAGCGCACCGGTGCGCGGAGCTCTTCCATGCATCGGGTATGGTAGCGAGGAGGTGCGTGCGATGAAATTGCTGGGCTTGCAAATTCCGAATTTCACGTTCCCGCGCGTCAGCAATGACCGCCTGTTCGATCACATCGCAATGCTGGCGACGACGGCGGAAAACGCGGGTTTTACCGCCGTCTTCGTGATGGACCACTTCTATCAACTGCCCAACATCGGGCCGGGCTCGGACCCGATGCTGGAGGGTTACACGGTTCTCTCTGGGCTCGCCGCGCGCACGCGAAGAGTGCGGCTTGGGACGCTCGTCTCCGGCGTCACCTATCGCAACCCGGCATTCCTCGCCAAGACGGTTACCACGCTCGACATCGTGTCGGCGGGGCGTGCCATCTGCGGCATCGGCGCCGCCTGGAAGGAGGACGAGCATCTCGCCTATGGCTTCGAGTTTCCGCCGGTCGGCGAGCGGCTGAGCCGGCTCGAGGAAGCGCTGCAGATCATCCGCGCCATGTTCCGCGAAGAGCGCGCAAGCTTCGATGGCCGTTTCTATCACGTCAAAGACGCGATGAACTTTCCGCGGCCGGTGCAGCCGAATGGCCCTCCCATCATGATCGGGGGCGGCGGTGAACAGCGGACGCTGAAGCTGGTGGCGCAATTCGGCGACATATGCAACATCTTTGGCGATCCTGCGACCGTCAGGCACAAGATGGACGTGCTGGAGCGGCATTGCCAGGCGGTTGGCCGGGATCCCGAGACCATCGTGAAGACGCGGCTCGGGAGCCTGATCATTCGCGACACGCAGCAAGAGGCCGACCGGCTGTTCGAGCAGCTGCTGAACCGGCCCGGCGTGAACAAGGATTGGGCGCGAGCCGGATTCATCATCGGCTCTCCCGACCGCGTCGCCGAGAAGGCACAGGAATTGCTTGATGCCGGGCTCGACGGCCTCATCTTTAACATGCCTCACCTCGAAGACCCGGACGCCATCGAGCTGGCGGGCAAGACGCTCAGCAAGCTGGGGCAAACGGCGGGGGTTCGCTAGCGGCCGGCGAAGAGCGGCTCTACTCGATCACGGAAGCCGCAGAAAAACTTGGCGTCTCGCCAGCCACCATTGCGACCTGGATCCGGTTGGGCATTGCCCACGCCAGCCATCAAGACGAGCTCGGACGGAATCGCTATACCGACAATGATCTCGTGGAGATGCAGCGCCGATTTCAGGAGCGCCAGCAGGAAAAGCGCTCACGCCGACCGCCAGCGCGACCGTCCACCTGAGGGGAGGGAGATAAATAAAATGGTGGGCGGCTTCGGAGGGCGAGCCAGGAGGAGCGCATGCAGGCACGGCTGGTAACGACGGCTGCCGAAAAACTCGAGGGTGACGCCCTCATCATTCCGGTCTTCCAGGGCCAGAAATCCGTTCCTTCCGAAGCTCAAGCCCTCGACCGGAAACTCAAGGGCGCAATCACTGACCTGCTCGAGGACGGCGAGTTTCGCGGCCACCTCATGGAGGTCGCCTCCATCCACAACCTGACCAATGCCGGGACGCGATGGACCGTGCTGGTCGGCGTCGGCCGCCGCGAAGACTTCGACCTGGTGCGCCTGCGCAACGCCTTGCAGGCTGCCGCCCGAAGCTTGCGCAAGCGAGGACATCAACACGTCAGCGTGCTGGTCAGCAAGGAGCTGGCGCCGAAGACCGACGCGCCCGGATTGACCCGTGCCGTCGTGGAAGGGGTCGCATTGGGCAACTTCGACCTTGGCTCACTCAAGACACGCCATGAAGAGGCGGTCAGCAAGCTGGGCGAGGTCACGATCACGGGCTTGAATGGCGACAAGCGAGCGCCCCAGGCTGCCAAAGAGGCCGTCGTGCTGGCCGATGCGACCAACCAGGTGCGCGACTGGGTCAACGCGCCCGCGAACAGTTTCACGCCGACGGTCTTCGTCGATCGAGTCAAAGCCGCCGTCAAGGGAACCGGACTGGACCTCGAGGTGCTCGATGTCGACGACATGAAGAAGTTGAAGATGGGCGCGTTGCTGGCTGTCGCGCGCGGATCGGACGAGCCGGCGAAGATGATCGCCCTTCGCTACAACAACGGCAAAAAGGGCGGCCCCACGCTGGCGCTGGTCGGCAAGGGCATCACCTTCGACAGTGGCGGCATCTCGATCAAGCCGGCGCAAAACATGGAGAAGATGAAGTCGGACATGGGCGGCGGCGCCGCCGTCGTCGGTGCCATGCTCGCGATCGCCGAGCTGAAGCCGAAGATCAACGTCCTGGGGATTGTGCCGACGACCGAGAACATGCCATCCGGCAAGGCGATCAAGCCGGGCGACGTCGTGACCGGGTCGGGAGGCAAGACGATCGAGATCATCAACACCGACGCCGAAGGGCGGCTCATCCTCTCGGACGGCATCACGTATGCCGTCAACCACGGGGCGACGCACATCGTCGACATCGCCACGCTGACCGGCTCGATCATGCGCACGCTCGGACCGGTGGCGATGGGCGCCTTCACCAACGATCGTTCGTTGATGGACCTCGTTCGCAAGGCCGGTGAGCTTGCCGGCGAACGCGTTTGGGAGCTTCCGCTCTATGCCGATTACGACGGGATGATGGACAGCCAGGTCGCCGATCTCAAGAACTCGAGTGTCCCCTGGGCGGGCGCGACACTCGCGGCAATCTTCCTCCGCGAGTTCGTCGAGGGTCGGCCATGGGTGCACCTGGACATCGCCGGCAGCGCCTGGCAGGACGCGGGTGAACTGAAGACGATTCCGAAGGGTCCAACCGGTTCGGGTGTGCGCCTGATGGCACACCTCGCGCAGTTGCTGGCGGAGACGTAACGATGGCAGGGATTTCAGAGCTCGCCAGCACCTACGTCGACCGGTATGCCGCGCTGCATCCCGTCGACGCCACGTCGATGGGCGTGCCCGGTCACGATGCCGAAATGACCGACTACTCGCCCGATGGCGCTGCTGCCCGCGATGCGCTGGACCGCGAAACGATCCGGGCGCTTACCGAGCTCAAGCCTTCAAACGACCATGAACGCATCGGCGCTGATGTCATGCGGGAGCGGCTGCAGGTCAACATCGAGCGCTATGACGCCGGCGAGCACCTTCGCAGCGTCCGGATCATGGCGAGTCCGTTCAGCGACATCCGCGATTGCTTCGACCTGATGGCGAACGACACGGCCGACGATTGGGAAACGATCGGCGCGCGGATGGAGCGCGTGCCGGAGGCCCTCGCGAGTTTTCAGGCCGCGCTGCGGGAAGGCTTGAGCCGAGGCCAAGTGGCGGCGCGGCGGCAAGCGCTCGCCTGCGCCGAGCAGGGCTATACGTGGAGCGGCCAGCGAAAGACTTCCGCATTTTTCAGTGGGCTCGCGTCGAGCGCCAACGGAAAGCTTTCGACCACGCTGAAGAAACGCCTTGAACGTGCGGCCGCGGCCGCCGATGCCGCCTACGGCGAGAGTGCCGAGTTTCTGAGCAAGGACTACGCGCCAAAGGCGGCGCACAAAGATGCGGTCGGACCCGACCGCTACCGCGTGGCGGCCCGCGAATTCCTCGGGATGGACATCGACCTCGAGGAGACGTACCAATGGGGCTGGGAAGAACTGCACCGAATCGAGGACCGCATGGCCAAGGTTGGGCGCCAGATCCTCCCTGGCGAACCCCTCCCGGCGGTGATCAAGCTGCTCGAGACCGATCCCGCGAGGGCGATCGAGGGGGAAGACCGGCTTCGGGCCTGGCTGCAGGCTCTCATGGATCGGACGATCGCCGAGCTCGATGGCAAACACTTCGATATCCCGCAGCCGGTCAAGCGCGTCGAGGCGATGATCGCGCCGCCTGGCGGTGCCGCTGCGATGTACTACACGAGCCCGTCCGAAGACTTCAAGCGGCCGGGGCGGACCTGGTATCCGACGCTGGGCAAGACGCAATTTCCCTTGTGGAGTGAGGTCTCGACCGCCTATCACGAGGGCGTTCCCGGCCATCACCTCCAACTCGCCGAGTGGGTCTACCTCTCGAACACCCTCAACCGATTCCAACGGCTGGCGGCGTTCGTCTCCGGAAACTCGGAGGGGTGGGCGCTCTATGCCGAGCGACTAATGGGCGAGCTCGGCTACCTCGACAACCCGGACTACGAGCTGGGAATGCTGGCCGGGCAGGCGATGCGGGCCACGCGGGTGGTGGTGGATATCGGCGCCCATGCCGAGCTGCCGATCCCGAAGAACGAGCGCTACCATCCCGGCGAGCACTGGACGGCCGAGTTGATGGTGCCGTTCGCAGTCGAGCATGGCTACCAGCCTGCGGAGTTCATGCGCAGCGAGGTCGATCGCTATCTGGGCTGGCCCGGGCAGGCGATCGGGTACAAGGTCGGCGAGCGTGTCTGGCTGAACGTGCGCGAGCAGGCAAAGGCAGCACAGGGCCCAGCCTTCGACCTCAAGGCTTTTCACGCCAAAGCACTGAGCCTTGGGCCGATGGGCCTCGAGCAGCTGGAGCGGGAGATGGCGGGTTAGCCAATCGCGTCCGGAGCTGCCGCGGGAGCTTCGCACCGAGCGGCTGCTTCTGCGCCAGTGGGAGGCGAGCGACGTGGACGCGCTTTATGCCATCTATCGTCAGCCGGAATTCCTGGAACACATGCCGGCGCTCGACCGCAATCAAACGGCGGCACAGATCGCGCGTTTCCAGCAGCGCTGGCGTGAAGATGGCTTCTCGCATTGGGCGGCCGTCGATACGCCGAGCGGTCGCTTGATCGGTCGCATCGGGCTGATTCGTCACCACGATTGGCCGCTGGAAGCGGCGCCGGTCGAGGTTGGCTGGACGCTCGATCGGGCCTACTGGGGACGGGGCCTCGCGACGGAAGGCGGCGCCGCTTCGGTCGAATGCTGGCGCGAGCGCCTCAGCGACGATGCCCGGCTGCTCTCGATCACCCGACCGATGAACCGGCGGTCGCGCGCGGTGATGGAGCGATTAGGGATGACCTACCGCGGCGAGACGCAATGGCACGGATCGGACGTCGTCTGGTACGCGATCGATCGCTGAGCGGCTAGTGCTTGGCCCAGCCCGGGTCGGGGTAATGCGGCCAGGCGCTGGCGACGTCGGAAGGCCACACCAGCACGGGCTGGCCAGACTGCACCTGCTCGACGTAGACGGGCTTGGCCGTGTTTATGCCTCGCCCGTCGAATTTGATCCGGCCAAAGAAGGTCTTCATGTCAATCACGCCGAGCGAGTCATGGACCCACTGCGGCAGCGCCGAATTCGCCTGCTCGATCGCGGTATCGAGCGTGAGGCAGGCGGCCGTCGCCGCAGCCGCGTGATCGTCAGGCAGGTGCCCGAATTGCGATTGGTAGGCCAGCGCGTAGTGATAGCTGTCGAGGAAGTCGCCGCCTGGATTGCGTACCGCCGGCGCCCACTGCGTCGTTCCGAAGCTGAAGTTCGCGGACTTGCGCAAACCTGAAAGGAAGCTGCCGTCGCCGGGGCCGCTCGTGAACCCGAGCAGCTTCGGCTGAATCCCCATCTGTTGGGCCTGCTGCATGGTCCGGATGCTCTCCGACGGGTGGCCAATCTCGAGGATGACGTCCGGACCGGGTCCAGCCGCAGCGCCCAGCTGCGCGCGGAGGTCGTTGACACCGGTGGGATAGCTGGTGCCATAGACGACGTTGAGTCCCTTTGCCTGCGCGTAGCCGGAGGTCGCATAGGCCACCTCGGTTGAAAGCGAGTCGCTGGCAAAGAGCAACGATACCGATTGGGGGCGCGGGTTCAGCGTCACGGCCATGTCGATCAGGTCCTGGAACTGGCGGCTGTCGGGAGCGAGCACACTGAAGAACTCGTGATAGTTGTTGTTGAAGATCCCGTCCGAGGACGCGCCGCTGCTGACCATTGGCACGCCGTGTTGGTCGGCGATCGGCGCCGCTCTTGCGGCGGTGGCGTCATTCGTCGGACCGAGCAAGAGCGTGTGATGCTGGGCGATCAGCTGGTCGGTCAGCGCCCCGGCGATCGACGGCCGGCTTTGGTCGTCGACCATGTCGATGTTGAGCGGATGGCCGACGCCCTGGACCCGGATGCCGCCACTGCCGTTGATCCAGTTCTGGCAGAACAGGAATCCCTCCTTGGCCATCTGACCGCCGGTCGACTGGCTGCCGGTGAGGGAGAGGACCGCGCCGACATTGATCGGCTCGCCGCTAGGCCGTTCGGTCGCAAGGCTTGGCGTGCAGGCCGCCATGATTGCACTCAGGGTGATAACCCCAGGCACCAACAGCCGACCGCGACGCACGGTTTGTGATTATGGCGAGCTTGTTTGCCCACGGAAAGGGCAGGCCGCTGGCCGTTTATTTGATAGCCCGGGAAGCACAAGCCGGACGTTGGCAGGCCGGTACACTATCTGATCGGCCGGTCGGGGCGAGTTAGCCAAGTGGTAAGGCAGAGGTCTGCAAAACCTCCATCAGCGGTTCGAATCCGCTACTCGCCTCCAGCATTTTCGAATACGAAACCGACACGAAGAGTAGTCGTTGCGGCTTCGACAATGGAGACTTTCACGCCCACTTTCACGCCAAACCATCAAGAAGGGGCCATTTTTGGGCGACCGGGCAGCGCGTCCCGCTCGCACGTCGTCCGATGGCGCTAGTTGGAATCGACCTCGGACGAGCCATCCGAACCTATGCCGAGCGCCTCGCCCTGGTAGAAGCGGTTGCCAACGCCTCTAACAGCGAGCAGGAGACTGAGTGGATCGAGTGGAAGTCTGGCCTCGACTTGACTACGGTCGAAACCCAGTTCGAGTTAGCCAAGCACATCTTGGGATACGCAAATCGGCACCCCGATGTTGCGGGCGCCACGCTGGGCGGCTGCGCTTATCTCCTGGTCGGCGTTGAGCCGGGTAACACTCAAGGCATCCAGCCGATCGACTCGGCGCAGCTCGGCAAGGCAATCGACGCTTACACCGGTGGCTCAGCCGGCCCGCAGTGGTCCCCTGACTACGTCAACCGGCAGGGCCGTATTGTCCTGGTGATTACGGTCGAGCCGCCAGGTTGGGGTGACGCCATTCACACGTTGAGGCGTGGCTTCGGCACCTTCAAAGCTGGCGTGATCTTCGTGCGCCGCAAGGGAGAGACCGAACAGGCCAACCCGGCCGAAGTGCTGATGCTCCAGGAGCGAGCTGCTAGGCGGACCGCACGAATATCGGTCGATCTCCGCTGGGATGGAGCCACGCCAGAGATTCCGGCCGCCGCGGCGTCAGAGCACGAGATTGAGGAGTGGGCGAATCAGGAACGGGCTGAATTGCTGGGTTACCTCCGCAGCTCGGAGGGGCGTGCTTCTGGTCCCCTGGCCGCCGCTGTAGCGGGGTCGGAGTTCTTCCGTGAGAGTCGGAGTCCTCAGGAGTACCAGGCAGAGGTGGACGATTACCTTGCTGCAGCTGGTCCGGCCATGGTGGGTCGCCTGCGCCGGACTGCGGTCTGGCGGAGCCAGCCAGTCAGCGTCGTGCTCATCAATCTGACCGAGACGAACTTCAAGGACGTTCGCTGTGAGCTCCGCGTTGACGGCCATATTTGGTCGGTCATCGATCGAGACGACGGAAAGGAACTCGGCCCTTATTTTCCGAAGCGGCCGGCGCCATACGGCGCGCCCCAGCTGCCTTTTCAGGGATTGCAGTTGGATACCTCACGTCTGCTTCTGCGCCCGCCGCCGCAAGCCCGTGTGGTCAACTCGGGCTCTTTCCGGATCATCTTCGACCCCGTCGATCTTCGGCCATTTCATCAGATCGCGCTTCAGTCATTCCGACTGGTTGCAGATGGTGACTTGGTCGGCGAAACAGTAATCGCTCGGTGGACAGCAACGGCGAAGAATGTCGACGGAGTTGCAGCCGGCTCCCTTCCGATATCGGTTGAGGCAAAGACGTTCCGGATCTCGAGCTTGGCAAAGGCCAAGCCTTGAATCCACCCGCGCAGTAAATGCCGTCAGTCGGGGTGACCAGCCTGCTGCAACTCAGGGCTTGCTTCAGGCGGGTGCGGTCCAGCCCGCATAATCGGGCAGATGTATCTCGAGCGCGTTGAGCTCCGGAACTTCCGCGCCTACCGAAACGCCGAGTTCGACATCGGCCGTAACGGGCTTGTTGTCGTCACCGGCCCCAACAATTCCGGCAAGACCGCTCTGCTGTCAGCCGTGGACATGGTCGGGGGTCAGCTGGTGGAGGGGCCATTGCGCTTTGCCGATAGCACGTCAGATCCAATGGTCCAGGCGTTCTTCACCTTTGACGATGCCGAGCGAACGCTTCTGGCCGAGACCGTCGATGCCGCCCGCCGGCCAGGGGCCGTGGAGTCTCTCATGGGTGCCGCTTACACGCTCGGCGAGTTCACTGACAACGTTGCGCGCCTTACCGTCGTTCGCATCGCTGTACTGCGAACGGACGGGCACCAATGGCCGGTTGCGGAGCTCACACCCGGCGGTGGTGGAAGTGGAACCGTTCGCTTTGTCGACTGGGGGACGTGGTTGAAGGCCTGGCCGGATAAACCCGAGCTGCCCACAAACGCCAGCGTGTCGGGCGGCGTCGGTCGGTATCTGGAGCAAGAGCACGGCCCGAGCACGCTCCCAAGCGCGCTGTTGAAATGGCGCGCGGGCTTTTACCATTTCCGCTCACTTCGAACCGGCGCGCGGGGCCGCACAGGAACCACTAGTCACGACCCCACGCTCGAGAGCACGGGAGGTAATCTCCACAATCACCTGCACTGGTTGCGCGGCCATCGCGAAAATGAGTGGGAGCGAATCCGCGCGACGATGCGGGAGCTGATTCCTGACGTTGGGCGCCTCCAGATCCGCGCCTCGGGCAATGACTCAGAAGTTGGTTTCGAGGTTCCTGAGCTCGGGTTCGTCAACATCAAGGACGCTGGTACAGGTGTCGAGCAGCTGCTCCTCACGATCTTGGTTGGTCAGACAACGGCTGGCAGTCTGCTCATAGTCGAGGAGCCCGAGACTAATCTTCATCCAGGTGCGCAACGCCAGCTGATGGCGCACCTCGTCGACTGGTCCAAGCACCGGCCTGTTGTAATCGCGACGCACTCGCCAGTAATCATCGATGCGGCAGTGGGCGCTAGCCTCTATGAGGTCAGCCGCAGGGAGGCGACCTCCACGGTTCGTCCCATACAAGCCGGCGGTGAACTGACCAAGCTCCTTACGCGTTTGGGCGTGCGATTTAGCGACGTTCTGGGCAGCGAGCGAGTGCTGATTGTCGAGGGACCAACGGACCGCCATATTCTCGAGGCCTGGTTTCCTGAATTGACATCGCACAGTACGGTGTCCGTAGTGCC
>DAIPYJ010000044.1:0-21976 GCA_036782775.1 Candidatus Dormiibacterota bacterium
CGCGGCGGCCAGGGGCAGCGGTCCCGCTCGAACGGCCCGGGCCGGTCGGCCCTAGGCGTGACGCCCCCGGCGGGCACACGCTGGACCAATAGGCCCTCTCCGCGGAGGCAGGTGGAAAGGAGGCAACGATGCCCGATCGCGGCACCGTCGCCGACTTCCCAGCCAAGCATCGCACGTTTGCTGCCTAAGGAGGTAAAGAGACATGCCGCACTATCCCCTCCGGCTCGAAGCCCATCTCGATGGAGAGCCGAACCGCTGGCTGTGGCTCGTGAAGTGGTTCTTGCTCATCCCTCACTTCGTCATCCTGTTCTTCCTCTGGGTGGCCTTCATCGTCCTCACGGTGGTGGCCGGATTCGCCATCCTCTTCACCGGGCGATACCCGCGCTCGATCTTCGACTTCAACGTCGGGGTGATGCGCTGGAGCTGGCGCGTCGGCTTCTACGGGATCAGCGCCTTCGGCACCGATAGATACCCGCCGTTCAGCCTCGACCCGGATGCGTCATACCCGGCCGACCTGGAGGTCGACTACCCAGAGCACCTGTCGCGGGGTCTGGTGCTCGTCAAGTGGTGGTTACTGGCCATCCCCCAGTACATCGTGGTCGGCATTCTGGCCGGCGGGTGGGGCTTCGGCTTGGCAGGCTGGCGCACCACGAGCGGGAGCGGGCTCATCGCCGTGCTGGCCATCATCAGCGCGGTGATCCTGGCCGTGACCCGGCGGTACCCGACCCAGCTCTTCGACTTTCTCATCGGGCTCAACCGCTGGTGCTTTCGGGTGCTCGCTTATGCAGCGCTCATGCGCGACGAGTACCCGCCCTTCCGCCTTGACACAGGCGGCGACGAGCCCGAAGGACCGTCGGCGTTCGGACCATTTTCAGCACCACCAGGCGGCACCACACCTGCCGTCGGATGAAGGGAGGGGGTCAACCACTGACGATGACGGCCGCACTTGCTGCTGTCTGAGATCGGGCCACGATGACTGACGATCTTCTGCTCCAGCCTTCCCGCGAGAGCCAAGGTGGCGTCCTTGGAAACAGACTTCCGGCGATCGCCAACGTCGGTCCCGAAACTCGGCCTCCAAGTGGTGCCGGGTGGCTGCGCCCTCTTGTCTTCGTTGTCGTGGGGGCTCTGGTCGGATCGGCCGCTTCCCTGACCGTGGCTCGTATCACCGGCTGGGGCCGCCAGACGATCGTCCGTCAAGCGGTCGCCAACACGAGTGTCATCAGCGACCGCCCCGCCGACATCCAGGGAATCTTGGCGAGGATTCTGCCCAGCGTCGTCTCCATCACCGCCACCTCCACACAGGTATCGCCGTTCTTCGGCTCAGGAATCGGTTCGATCGTCACCGCATCGGGGACAGGGATCGTCCTCTCCGCGAGCGGAGAGGTGATCACCAACGATCATGTCGTCGCCGGCGCAAGGTCGATCACCGTGACGCTGAACGGCTCATCTTCGTCGCTCCCGGCTCACCTTCTCGGCGCCTCGGCCGCGCACGATCTGGCACTCCTCAAGGTGGAAGGAGCCTCGAACCTCACACCTGCCACGCTCGGGGATTCGCAGAAGACAGTGGTGGGAGACGGCGTGCTGGCCGTGGGCTACGCGCTCGCCCTCGCAGGCGGGCCGACCGTAACCGACGGCATCATCTCGGCCACGGGACGGTCGGTCTCGACCCAGGCCGCTAACGGTCAGACCGAGACATTGACGAACATGCTCCAGACCGACGCCGCCATCAGCTCCGGAAACTCCGGTGGCCCTCTCGTTAACGCGTCTGCACAAGTGATCGGCATCAACACAGTGGTGGCCACCTCGTCCCGTTCCGCCACCGCCCAGAACATCGGCTTCGCCATTCCCTCTGCGACGGTAAAAGAGCTCTTCAGTCAGCTTCAGTCCGGTGGGGGCTGATCCGTCCGCCGACGCCCGTTGCTACCACCGGCTGGTCGCCCTCCACATGACGAGCGTCGCAATGGCCAAAGCCACCACGCCAGCGACTGCGACGAGAAGCGAGGCATTGGGCAGTGACAACCCGAACACCCGCCGCCCGACGGCGGAGGCGAATGGCACGATCACCGCTGCTCCCATGGCCACGATCAGTAGGAGCTTCGCAGGGTTGAGGGGACGAGAGATCACCGCCAGGATCCAGAGTGCGTAGACGAAGAGTGCCAGCATGGCAGCGGTTCGGGCTTGGGTGGTCGTGGTCATCGACCATGAGCGCGCGATCGCGTAACTGGCGAAGGTGGCCGCCGCACCGCACAGACCGGCGGGAACCGTGAAGCGAAGCACCCGCTTCGTGAAGCCGGGCTTGGCCCTCGGGGCGCCTCCGGCCAGGGCAAGGAAGAAACCGGGGATCCCGATGGTGAGGGTGCTCACAATGGTGAGGTGCCGCGGAAAGAAGGGAAACGGCACTGCGCTGGCGGCCACCACGAGAGCGAGCAGAGCCGCGTAGACCGTCTTTGTGACGAACAGGTTGGCGACACGCTCGATGTTGGCGATGACTCGACGACCTTCGTCCAGAACCTTTGGAACCGAGGAGAACTCGTTGTCCAACAGGACCAAGCGGGCCACTGCCCGGCTGGACGGGCTACCCGCGCCCATGGCGATGCCGATGTCGGCTTGCTTGAGGGCTTGCACGTCGTTCACTCCATCTCCCACCATGGCGACGACGTGTCCCTGGTCCTGGAGGGCGCGGACAGCGGTGAGCTTCTGCTCGGGCCCGACCCGGCCAAACACATTGGCCTCGCCCACCGCATGCGAGAACGCCGCCGGGTCGGTGAGCTGCGACGCGTCCCTTGGGCTCTCGGAGAGGGCTATGCCAACCCGAGCCGCTACCGCCCCCACTGTCTCAGGTGCGTCCCCGGACAGCACCTTCAAGGTGATGTTCTGGGCCAACAGGTAGCTGATGGTGTCCCCGGCGTCGGGGCGCAGGTACTCTTCGAGGCCGAGTATCGCCACCGGTTCGAGCTTCGACGGGAGCGCCGGGCCGGCGGGGGCATCCGGCGATAGAGCCAGGAGCAGCCTTCGCTGGGCAGCCAGAGCCGGGACCGGACTCGCTTCGGAGGCGGACCCGACGAGTACCTCAGGGGCTCCGAGCACCCAGGTCCCATGGCCCGTGAACGTCACGGCGCTCCACTTGCGCGCTGATGAGAACGGCACGCGCTGCTCCACTTCCCAAGCAGGTGGGACGCATCCTTCGCCATGCAGGGCCCGAAGGGTTGCGTTGGGAGCCGGGTCGGCGGCGACCAGGGCTTCCACAACCTCCGCTACCTGCGGCTCTGAGAAGGTGGAGAGAGTGGAGATCGCGCTCAGGCGCATGCCCGGGTGGGTGAGCGTCCCGGTCTTGTCGATACACAAGACATCGACCCGCGCCAGCCCTTCCACGGCGGGGAGCTCCTGGACGAGCACGCGGTGGCGGGCGAGGCGGAGCGCCCCCACGGCGAACGCGATCGAGGTGAGAAGGACGAGACCCTCGGGGACCATGGCAGCCACGCCGGCGATCGATCCGCGCAGGGCGTCAGCTCTCCCCTCATGGCTGCGCAGGAGCTGGCTGAGGAGGAGGGCGACGCCGGCCGGGACCATCACCCAGGTCACCAGGCGCAAGATCGTGTTCGTTCCCTGTTGGAGCTCCGAGCGAGTGAGGCTGAATCGCCGAGCACGACCCTCGAGCTGGGCCGCGTAGGACGCAGGCCCCACCCTGGTCGCCTGGATCCGTCCGGATCCGGACACGACGAAGCTTCCCGAAAGCGCAGTGTCGGCGACGGACTTCGCCACCGGCTTGGCTTCTCCGCTGATGAACGACTCGTCGAGCTCCATCGACTCCGCGCTCAGCACCCTCCCATCGACGACGATCTGGTCACCGGGGTGCACTTCGATCACATCGTCGAGGACCACATCAGCGACGTCGATCTCGCTCATCTCCCCGTCTCGCACGACGCGTGCCCGGGGAGCGCTCAAGATGGCCAGACGCTCCAACACGTGCTTGGCGCGCACTTCCTGAGCGACACCGATGGCCGTGTTGACGACGAGCACGACGCCGAACAGGCCGTCCTGGGGAGGTCCCACGACGGCGACCACGACGAGAAGCGATCCGAGTATGGCGTTGAAGCGGGTCAGGACGTTGGCGCGAAGGATCTGGGCGATGCTCCGCCCCGGAGTCGGCGGCACGGCATTGACGAGGCCGGAGGCGACGCGGTCGTGGACCTCCGCCGAGCCGAGCCCCCGGCGCGGATCGACGCCTGGGCGGGTGGCGTCGACATCGGGGGCGACCGAGACAGCGGGCCCGGCAGGCGCCACCGTCAGGTCCTACACGGTGCCGGAGTCCCTCCGCTCGTCCCCACCCCGCAGCAAGGGGAGCGGCCGCGCTGGGACAGTCGCCAGAGGCGTTCCACATCGCCATTGTCTGCGCTCTCCGACCCCGCCTCCAGGGCCGAATGGCCACTGAAATTCGGCCCTACTGGAGCAGCGCCGCCAGAGAAATCATTGATCAGAGTAAGGAGGATGGGCCATGAACGATTCGGCCCGAGCCAGAGCGAGATCGTCGCGCCGGCCAGGCCGAAACCCTCCAGCCGTCGGCGCCCTAGTGATGGGGCTGCTTGCTCTTCTTGCCGCGGGCTGTAGCTCCTCACCGTCGGCGAACTCGCCCACGACGACCGCTCCATCGTCGACAACCTCCACGTCAGCCCCCGGCGGTCGGGCCACCACGTACTCGCTCTACTTTCTGCGTGCCAGCCACCTCGGTGTAGCCCACCGCAACGCACCTGCCGCTGACGCCGTCGCCACCGCCGCCGTGTCCGCCCTCATGGGAGGACCTGACGCTGACGAGATGACCGCAGGGCTGACGAGCGCCATACCGGCTGGGACAAGGCTTCTCGCGCTCCGCATCGCTTCTGGCACGGCAACCGTCGACGTGAGCGACGCCTTCGCCGACAAGGAAAGCCCCGGCGATGAGCTCGCCCGAGTGGCACAGGTTGTCTTCACCCTGACCCAATTCCCGAGCGTGAGGATCGTCGCCTTCCAGATCGGCGGGTCGACGCCCACGACCTTCGCCAGCGGGGCGGTTTCGCTGCGCAAAGCGCTAGGGCCAGGCGATGTCGTCGGGGCGCTTCCCGCCATCCTCGTCGAGTCGCCGGCAGTGGGTGACACCCTTCACGGATCGGTGCACCTGGCAGGCCTGGCCAACGTCTACGAGGCCCAGTTCCAGGTGCAGCTGATCGACGGTAACGGGAAGCTCCTGGTCGACGAGCCGGTGCAGGCCACAGCCGGGTCGGGCACCTGGGGAACGTTCGACGCCACCTTCTCCTTCTCGACGTCGACCAAGACCACATCCACCCTGCGCGTCTACGACGTCTCGATGAAGGACGGCTCTCCGATCGACGAGGTCGACCTCCGCCTCGTGGCGGGTCCCTGAGGACGCCGAGGTGCCGCCCTCACTGGACCACGCCGGCGGGCGGGACCGCGTGAGGGGACATCTGGGCTTGGCGCTGTTCGCCCTGAGCATCGGACTTCTCGGCCTGGGAGCCCTGCTGCACCTGGTCGGGAAGGGCTCGGAAGGCGACATGGGGTGGACGGCCGCCGGATCGGTGGGAGCGGCCTACGCCACATGGAACATGCTCGAGGGGCTTCGACGCGGCCGCCTGGGGGTTGACGCCATCGCCCTCCTCGCACTGCTGGGTGCACTCGTCGTCGGCGAATACCTGGCGGCAGCGGTGATCAGCGTCATGGTGGCGAGCGGCCAGGCACTCGAGTCCTGGGCACAAGGGCGCGCTCGACGCGACCTGCATGCCCTTCTGGCGAGGGCGCCGCGCATCGCTCGCCGGTACGACGGCGGTGGCGGGCTCGAGACGGTGGCGGTCGAGGCCGTCCGACGCGGGGACCGGCTGCTCATCGGCACAGGTGAGCTGGTGCCCACCGACGGGATCCTGGTCAGCGAGGCCGTACTGGACGAGTCGGCCCTCACCGGCGAGTCTCTCCCCGTTGAGCGAGCGCCCGGGGACGTGCTGGCAAGCGGCGTGGTGAATGCAGGATCACCCTTCGATCTCCGGGTCACAGCCCCGCCGTCCGAGAGCACCTATGCGGGCATCGTGCGGCTTGTGCGGGAGGCCGAGTCGTCTCCAGTTCCCTTCGTGCGTCTCGCCGACCGCTATGCCCTGGTGTTCCTGGTCGTCGCCCTGGGCGGCGCCGCCATCGCTTGGGCAGCCGGTGGGGCCGCACGGGCGGTAGCAGTGCTCGTCGTGGCGACTCCGTGTCCCCTCATCCTCGCTGCGCCGGTTGCGTGGGTCGGCGGCCTGTCACGCGCCGCTCGAAGGGGCGTTGTGGTGAAAGGCGGGGGCGTCCTCGAGCGATTGGCGCGCTGCACGACAGTGCTCATCGACAAGACAGGCACGCTTACGAACGGCACCCCTGCCTTAGCAGCCGTGGTGCCGTCTGGGGAGACCGACCCGGAAGAGATCCTGCGCCTGTCGGGCTCGCTCGACCAGGTGTCTCCTCACGTCCTGGCCCACGCCGTGGTCAAGGCGGCGCTCGACCGCAAATGCGAGCTCGCACTTCCCGCCAAAGTCGAGGAAGTGGCGGGCCAGGGCATCCGGGGGCTCGTGGACGGGCACCGGGTCGCTCTCGGAAAGGCGGCCTGGGTGGGCGTGGTCGGCTCTCCTCCCTGGGCGAAGTCGGCCCGTCGCCGGGCACGCCTCGACGGGTCCCTCACCATCTTCGTTTCCGTCGACGACGTTCCAGCCGGTGTGCTCGTCCTTGACGACCCGATCCGACACGACGCGGCCAGGACGATCCGAGCGCTTCGCCGAAGTGGCATCGGACGGGTGGCGATGGTGACCGGGGACCGACCGGAGGTGGCACAAACAGTCGGAACTGCGATCGGCGTGGATGAGGTGCTGGCCGAGCGCTCCCCATCGGAGAAGCTCGACGTGGTGCGCGCCGAGCGCCAACGAGCCCCGACGATCATGGTGGGCGACGGGATCAACGACGCCCCAGCGCTGGCGCTTGCAGACGTGGGCGTGGCGATGGGCGCCCGAGGTGCAACGGCCTCCTCTGAGACCGCCGACGTTGTACTCACTGTCGATCGGCTCGATCGCGTGGGTGAGGCTCGGCTGCTGGCTCAGCGCTCGCGCACGATCGCTGTGCAGAGCGTCGTCGCCGGCATGGTCATGTCACTCGGGGCGATGGGAGCCGCCGCCTTGGGCCTCCTCCCAGCGGTGTGGGGTGCCATCCTCCAAGAAGGGATCGACCTGGCGGTGATCTTGAACGCCCTTCGAACCCTTCGGCCTCAACCCGGTGAGGCACGACTCGCCCAACAAGACGCCGCCATCACCAGGAGGTTCCAGGCCGAGCACCGGGTCATCCGAAGCGACATCGACCACCTTCGAACGGCCGCTGACTGCCTGGGGACGGTCGACCCCAAAGAAGCGATCGAACAAGTGCGCCAGGTGCACCGGCTTCTCGTCGAAGAGATCGGACCTCATGAAGAGGCCGAGCAGGACGTGCTCTACCCCGCCCTCGAGCGCCTGATCGGGGGCAGCGACCCGACGGGCCCGATGAGCAAAGCGCACGTCGAGATCGCCCATCAGACCCGCCGCCTCGGCCAGCTCCTCGACGACATCGGAGCTGATGGCCTCGACGACGAGGACATCGCCGAGCTGCGCCGCCTGCTCTACGGGCTCCATGCCGTTCTCCGGCTCCATACCGCCCAGGAAGACGAGAGCTACCTCTCCCTTGGCGAGGACGAAGGGGCCTCTGCAAGCACGCCGTGGTGATCTGCGAGAAGGCACCTATGTCAAGGGCACTGACTGCCCATTGGCTGCCAGTTGGGATGAGACGTGGGATCGACCTCCGCTCAGGCGACCGCCATGGGTCAGGGACCTTCGGCTCTTGGCGGTCTCGGCCCGCGGCGCATGATGGTTCTTGGGGAAGGAGTTGTTCGATGAAATACCTCGCCTGGATAGCGGTTCCTCTGATGCTCTTCGGAGCAGCCATGCTGGTTGCCGACGTCGTCGGCTCGTCAGGCCTCTGGATCGCCCTTATCGCCGTCGGCATCGCGCTTGGCGCCATTGACGCCTACTGGCGCAGACACCCGCACCCGATCACCTGACTAGGTCCGGCAGAACGTACTATTCCGTCTTCAGGACCTGCGCGGTGTTCAGGCGGGCGGCGGTCCATGCCGGCACGATCGCGACAAGGTTTCCCACGAGCAGTGCCGAGGCACCGATGAGCACCACGGCCGCCAACGGGACCAGGGGGTCGGCCGCCACCCCGAGCTGGCCGGCGAACTCCTTCCAGATCCAGCGGCCGGCGGCAACACCAGTCGGTATACCGAGGACGAGCGCAGATGCCACCAGCGTTGTGGCCTGCCAGACCACCGTCGTCGACACCTGTCTTTGCGTGAAGCCGAGCGTCTTCAATACGCCGATGTCTCGCCGGCGGCGGCGGACGAACGTCACCAGCGTGTGCACGACGGCGAGCACGGCTAGTGCACCGAGGAGGCTGACAAGGAGCAAGGGGGTCCATGCGACCTGGTTGTATGCATTCACTTCGTTCGGTCTTCGATCGACGAAGTAATTGCACGTGGAGGTTCGACAGGCTTCGCGAAGGGCCCGTTCCACAGAGTGTTGTGCTCCCCGGACGTCGGTCCCTGCCTGGTAGCGGACGAGGACGAAGTCGTAGGCGGCACCCGTCGGTATCCCAGTCGGATGTAGCACCGCAGAGGTCGTGACAGCACCCGTGCCGAGGTCCGTGGCTGTAAACCCGCCTCGCTCGAAATCCGGCAGCACCGCCTGCCCTGTGACAGATGAGCGCTTTCGTACTCCGTCGGCCTGCACGACGATCCGGGAGCCGACATGGGCGTCCACGGCTTTCATTGTGCGGCCGCCGAGAACGATCTCGTCCGTTCCCCGGGGCGGACGTCCGTTGAGGAGCGTTGGAAAGACCGATCCGTGCAGTTCGTCGATGCCGACGGCGGGGACCATCCTCTTGTCGATTACCACGGTCCCATAGTTGCCGCCGGCCCACGCGGCGACCTGAGGCACCCGTCGCAGCGCCGAGGACACCACTGCAACAGGCAGCGGGCTGTAGCCGCCGTCCACGGCCAGGTCCCAGCTCCAGCCATAACGCGCAGGTGTGTGGTAGAGCCGAGCGAGGTTCCCGTTGAAGGTGACCGCCGCGACGACGGCTGCGATCGTGAGCACGGTAGCGGCGACGGTGCGGTACACCGGGACCTGGTGGCGGCGAGCAAAGGCGAATTGCAATCCGGTGGCGGCGGCGACCGGTAGGCCAAGTATGGCGGTCCGCTGTGCGAGCGACGGACGGTCGTCGTGGGTCCACCTCGGGCCGGAGCGAGCCGTTGCGCGCCGGGACGCCAGCGCGGCCTGGCCGAATGTTCCGACCACCAATACTGCGAGGGCGACGCCCAACAGGGCAACGTTCACCTCAACCCCGGGGTGGGTCTCTGCGACCCGAGCCGGGCCGACTGGCATCAGGGGAGAGGCGGCGGTGGCCGTGGCCGCGGCGCCCAGGGTGCCCAGTCCCGCCACGACCGCCGCCGGCATGGTCGTAGCGATCAGGAACTGCGTGCGGGTCGTGCCCAGGGCTCGGAGCGTCGGCCAGTCGGCGGCGGCTGTCCACACCTGGCGGCTGAGCGCCTGGCCCACCACGAGCAGCGCCGCCAACCCAACCAGACTCGCGAAGAGCCACAGGGAGACCACGTCGGGCTCGAGGCCCTGCTGCACGGCGGCGTAGGACAATCGAAGGTTCGACATGTCGTAACTGCTGCCGCTCGCGCCAACGGGATGAGCGGTCGCGATGGCGTGGATCTCCCGGCGGACCCTGGCGATGTCAGCACCCTGCCGGAGATGGAGCAGCCCGCCCGTGTAGATGCCGCCAGATGCACCGCCGTGGGACAGGGCGTAGGCCCGGGTGAGATAGACCGTGGCAAACTCGGCGGCCCCACCCTGTTGACCGGCCGAAGCGGTGAGGACGTCGGTGTAGCCGACTCCGATACCCACGATCGTGAAGGTGACGGGCGTCCCCACGCCGGGTGGCATGTACGAGCCTTGCCCGAGGCGACCGTTTCTCAGGAGACTGGACACGTCGCGCAGCGTCAACCTGCTGCCGACGTGGAGGTGCAGCCTGTTTGCTGCTGCCACTGTGGCGAAGGCCTCGTACGGACGGCCTGGCCGCGGCACCCTGCCTGCCCGGATCAACGGAGGAATGAACGAGGTGAGGTCGTACCCGGTGGTGGCGACGGGCACGGGAAAGCGCTTGTCGACGCTCCCGTCGGGGCGGACGTGGAACAACGGCTCTCCGATGATCTCCGCCATGTGCTCGACCTCGGGCAGCCGCCCAATCCCCGGAAAGACCGGCCCGATCTCGATGTCCTCGCCGGTGTGTGACAACGCCTCGTATCGAGACAGCGCCGTATCGGTCCGTCGGGCGCCGGCAGCGGCCGTCAACGCCGCACCACCGAGGACGATCATCAGCAGGGCGAGGAGGACCCAACCCCTCCAACGGATCCGCACCTGGGCTCGGACCCAAGGTGCCACGCTGCCCGCTATTCGCATCGACCGGTGCATGTGCCGAAACGGCGTCGCTTGGAGTTCTTCGTGTGCACACGGGTTCCTTGTGGGCGGTGCCTCAGTCCGGTGCCGTCTGACCGCCGATCCGGCGTGGCTCTGACTACGCGTACAGGAGAGTGTACGGATCCGTCACCGCTGCCCGACATGAAGGTAGCTGGCGTCCACACCGGTGTGCCAGCACCCCGTCGTGGCGGCAGACGACCACCAGTCCGAGCAGCCCATGGGGTATGGCCCGTCGATCGCCCAGCCAGTCGACCAACGGGGGCAGCATCCAGCAGCCAGCCAACATGAAGAGCACGCCGACCCAGAAGCTGACGTAGGCGGACAGTGCTCATGCACTACCCGTCGGCCGGCCGCCTCGCTCGACCGCTGACCACCGGCTCGGCCGTGGCTGCGTGGCGCCCCGATCTCAGGGGGAGTTCACCCCGCTGGTGGCGAGCTCAGGCCCGAGGATCGGCGTTCTCTCGCTGAGAGGAGCTTGGCCGGTACCACCTCTGGGCACGCCTTCCTCCGGCGGTGCCGCCCGCGCCGCGCCGAGGCGCCGTTTCAAGGAAAGAGCGGGCGCTTCTACCAGCCGCCACGAGATCTCGGCGCACGCGAAGCTGGCCACGAATGCGATTACGACTCCCGCCGGGCCGACGTCGCGCATCCAGGTAAGCCATACGTAGTGCCACAGGTACAGGGCGTAGGACCGCCGTCCCACATAGGTGATGAAACCTCCGCACAGGAAGCTCGGCCCGGCGCGACGCCTGCGGTCGACCAAGGCAACTACCAGCATCGGTCCAGACACGGACACGGCAATCCAGTTGAGGTCGTAGAGCCAGGCCGGAACAGGGTGACCGACGCCGAACACCCAGCCTGCGGCCAACATCACCCCGAGCGCCACCACGATGATCGGGGTACACATCCGCACCCAGAGCCTCGAGACCGTGGGCGCGGACCACATCAGGCCCAAGGCCCCGCCCACCAGGAACGCTCCCGCCCGGGTGTCGGTCCCGAAGAAGACCCAACGCGTCGTGTCGTGAGCGTGCTGGAGGAAGACGACGTCGGCGAACGAGCCAGCGGCGAGGACCACGGCGCCGATCACGGGGACGCCGACCCGCCCCTTCCGGGCGGCCAGCATCACCCAGAGCAGCGGCGCCCACACCAGGTAGAACTGCTCTTCGACCGCTAGCGACCACAGATGCCCGAGTGGTACGTATCCGCTGAACACATGGAAGATGTCGAACCAGTTCGTCACGTAGCCGGCCGCGGCGCCGACACCCTGAAGGGCGATACCGAACGGTTCGCCGGTGCCGTGGCCTCCATGCGGGACCGTGGTCATCCACGGCTCATGGCCGAAGACGGCCACCATCGCCAACCACGCCAGGAGAAACAGGCCCAGCGCGGGCAGCAGTCGGAGTGCCCGCCGGGCGTAGAAGTTGCCTAGCGAGAGGGTTCCGGTCTTCGAGCGCTCGCCCACCAGGAGCGAGCTGATGAGGAACCCGCTCAGGCCGAACCAGACGAACATGGCCACTTGGCCCGTGGCCAGGAATTGCGCGGGGGCAGCATGGCCGACGAATACCGCCAGCCATGCCAGGCCGCGCACGCCGTCGAGCACCGGCTGGTGGCCGAGAGGGCGGAAGCCCCGTTCTTGCCGTATCGGCGTGCCGGACGGAGATAGGGCCGCCCACCCCATTCAGGCGAGGCTTCCACGCCATCCTGAGCCACAGGTTGGAGGACCCTGGGAAAGGCATAAGAAGCACCTCATCCCCGTGGCGGTCGGTGTTGGCCTCCGGGCTCCAGTCTGGTGATGAGGAACCGGACCACGTCCTGGTCGATCGAGCCTGCAGAGGGCTCTTCTCCGGAGTTGCCGAGACCATGTCCGCCGCCCCGGACGAGGACCAGCTCGGTGGGCACGTGCGCTGCTTCGAGGCGCCCGGCGAGCTCCTCTGACTGCGAGGGCGGCACGATCCGGTCGGCGGTTCCTTGAGCGACCAAAAAGGGGGGATCGCCCGGTCCGATGTGGAGAGCGGGACTGGCCTGCTCGAGCACGCCGACGCGCTGCCCAGCGTCTACACCGAAGGCCCTCTCGACCAGGCGGTTCATATACGAGCTCCAGCCGCCAGTGGTCAGGTCTTCCGGCCCGAACTCGTCGACCACGGCCTGAACCCGATCGGACTCGTCCCGGTACGGCCCCGACGACCACGACGTGTCATCGGGGTCGGTTCCCAAGAGGCTCACGAGCTGACCGCCCGCGCTGGAGCCGAACAGCCCAATGTGCTCCGGATCGATGCCCAGCATCCGAGCATGGGCCCGCAGCGATCGCACCGCGCAGGCCACGTCCTGGATCTCCGCCGGCCACACGAATTGGGGCGCCATTCGGTAATCGATCGATGCCACTACCAGTCCGTGGGAGACGAGGGCCCGAGCCACCGGCGAATGAGCCAACGAGAACAAACGGCTGCCGACCACCCATCCGCCCCCGTGTACCTGGACAACCGCCGGCGTGTCGTGATGCCGCCAGGCCGGTTCGAAGACGGTCATCTGGAGCGACTCGCCGCCTTGGACGCAGTAGGTCATGGAATGGACTCGGGGAGCAGCTGACGGCGACATCCGGGCTGAGGCACGACCGCCCGAGAAGGGCAGTACGGCTAAAAGGAGAGCGACCAGGCCCGCTGAGGCGCCGAAGGCCCAGCGCGCCCCGCTCTTCGGCGCCGACGCGGCGGATGCTGCAGTCATGTTCGAGACGGCGCCTTCGGTGGTGTGTAACCCGCGAGGGAGCCGCAACGGCTCTTGAGTACGACGTCCAGCCATCACTTTGCGCATGAGCTTGTCGCCAGCACCTAGCCAGGCTTCGGGTCCTCGGGGGCCGAATATCTATCACGGCCAAAGTCCCGGCGTCGGTCATCGAGCAGGTGTCGCGCCATTTCGCCGAGCGGGGCCGTGGCGGGGGCTCCACACGTTTCACGCAGGAGATCAAGGGGCGAGCATCCCCTGATAGTCAGCGCGGGTGAGCGGTCCCTGGTGCAGGTTGCCGCCGGAAACGGGCACCTGAGCGGCCTGGCCGTTGACCAGAAGCACGACGGCGCTCAACCCCGCCACTGCGGTCACCGTATAGACGACCTGGGCTGCAGCGACGATCTGCTCTTGCCCACCCAGGTTGCTGAAGGCGGTCGGGACCGAGACGTAGGCGGTTGAGTTCTGGATCGACTTCAAAGTGAGCGGGGTCACCGTCGACACCGGGCTCTGAAGCATGCCGTTCCCGTCGGAGGAGGTTGGCCCGTTGCCCAGCTCGGCCAGGGACGCTGTCACCGTGCCCGGTGCCCGCACTTTCCGGACGACGGGAACGAGCCCTTGGGGGCCCTCGAAATACAAGGTTACGTCCACCGAAGGGGCGGCCACCGTGGGCGGGGTGGTCGGCCCCGAGGCGAGAAGCCCGTAGGGCACGTCGTGCCGATTGATGAGCTGGGCCGACCGCTGGGTGCCAACGCCGCAGGCCGCGCCGGACAGAGTCACGCCGACGAGGACGAGGGCCTGGACGTGCCGACTCATCGGCGCGTCACTGGGAGCTGGACGATGAACCTTGCACCTCCGCCAGGCCTGTCGGACACCTCGACGGATCCACCGTGCACGCGCACGTGCTCGGCCACGAGAGCCAGCCCGAGGCCGCTTCCGCCGCGCCGCACGCTGGCCGGGCCCGATCCTCGGTAGAAGCGCTCGAACACCCGCGCCCGCTCGCCTTCGGCGACGCCGGGACCGGCGTCCTCCACCGTGATCTGCGCCCAGTCCCCTGTTCGTCCCAATCGGACTTGAACCACGCCCTCGCCGTGCTGATCGGCGTTGTCGAGGAGGTTGGCGACCACTCGGAGCAGGCGGCGCTTGTCGGCGTGGACGGCGACGTCCCCCGCACCAGGTTCGACCACAAAGGGGACCTGGCCCGACTCGTGGGTGTCGATGGCGAACTGCAGAAGCTCGCGCAGCTCGACGTCCTCCATGGCCAGCTGGGCGGCCCCTGCGTCCATACGGGAGATTTCGAGAAGGGCTTCGACCGTCCCCGAGAAGCGGCCGGTCTCGAGCATGAGCAGGTCCAGTGCCTTGTTGCCCTCGGCGGGGAGGCATGAGCGGAACATGGCGAGCACCTCGGCCGAGGTCTCGACGGCCGTAAGCGGCGAGCGAAGTTCGTGACTCACGTCGGAGGTGAAGCGCTGCTCACGTTGGATCCGTTCCTGAAGCGCGCCCACCATCCGGTTGAAGGCGCCGACAAGAGGGGCAAGGTCGGAGTCGTTGGGCCCTGACAGGCGGCGGTCGAGCTCACCCGACGATATGGCTTCGGCTACGCCTGTCACCTCGCGCAGCGGGCGTACCAGCCTCACGCCTGCCCACCAGCCCAACGCCGCGCCTCCGAGGGCGATCAACAGCGCTACCAGGGCCAGAACGACCGCAGCCGTGTCAAGCGTGGTCTGGAGCTCGGCCAGCGAGTGAACTTCGAAATAGTCCGCCGAGATGGCCGGAAGCGGGAGTCCGATGGCGATAGCCGGTGATCCGGCCATGTCGACGCGTTGGTATGCGGGTCGACCGCGAAGCACAGCGTCGGTGAGAGATTTGGGGAGGCTGCTCTTCCCCACGCTCACGGTGGTCGAGTACCACCTGCCCCCTCGGTAGACGAACGAACGTGTGGAGTTGTTCAAGGTCAAGGAGGACAGGACCTGGGCGACGTCCGTCCCACTGGCGTTCAAGTCCTGGCGGACAAGGCGGGCGCTGGCATAGCTCTGGCGGAGTGCACTGGTCTGTCGTTGTGCCAAGAGGTAGTGGTGCAAGAGCGCGTAGGTGGTCCCGGCAAGGGCACCGGACAGCACGGCCGCTCCCAAGGCGAACGCCATTGTCACCCGGGCCCGCAGCCCAAATCCGTGTCGGCGACGGCCGGGGGCCCGAGGCACATCCCGCCGGCGCGCCCAGATCGTTCTCACGGCTGGAGCTTGTAACCGATGCCCCGAACGGTGAGGATCCGCTCGGGACGGGCGGGATCGTGCTCGATCTTGGCCCGCAGCCGGCGGACGTGGACGTCGACTAGACGGGTATCGCCGCGGTAGTCGTAGTCCCACACCCGCTCAAGCAGCTGGGCGCGGCTCAAGACCCAGCCGGGCCGCTCAGCCAGCTCGCACAAAAGCTGGAACTCGCTCCTGGTGAGGGACACCTCCTCGCCGTCGACGCGCACCACGGCCGCCTGGGGCTCCAGCTCGAGACTTCCGAAGCGCAGGACGACGGGGGCCATCTTGTTGGAGGTTCGGCGCAAAAGGGCCCGGATCCGGGCAGACAGCTCCTTGGCGACGAGCGGCTTGGTCACATAGTCGTCGGCCCCCGCTTCCAGCCCCGCCACCAAATCGGTGACGTCGTCCTTGGCAGTGACGATGACGATGGGGACGTCGCTCGTTCTTCGAAGACGTCGCACGACCTCGAAGCCGTCGATACCGGGGAGCATGAGATCGACGAGGACGAGATCCGGTTCGTCGCGCCCGAACAGGCCCAGTCCCTGCTCGCCGTCGGCAGCCTCAAAGGTGCCATAACCCTCTTTGGACAAGAACAGCGACAGCGACGACCGGATGCTGTCATCGTCCTCGATGAGCAGGATCTTCGAGGTCATCTTGCCTCTTTCGTCACGGCTGTCCGTTGAGCCCGGTCGCCACCGAACTGTCGCCCAAGCGTTACAAGAATGAAACACCCGATTCTTAGGTTGGACGCCTGGACAGACAAGACCGCAGCCCGAATCTACAGGTGGAAGGGATGACGTTGGTGTCAGCGCAACAGGTACTGGTCCTCTCGAACAGGAGCCCCTACTCGGTGACCGAGGAGCATGGCCGGCTCAACCTGGCCCCGGGCATCGGCGGCCTGGCGGCGGCACTCGCTCCCCTCGCCTCAGCCAGAGGCGTCAGGTGGGTGTCGGCTGCCAATTCGGACGCAGAGCGCAAGGCAGCGACCGAGCGATCATGCGACGATACCCTCCACTTCCTCGAGATCGACGAGGAGACCTACCACCGGTACTACGACGACATCGCCAACTCGACGCTCTGGTTCGTGCACCACGGCATGTACGACCGGGTAGCGGGCCGGGCCTTCGATGTCGAGTGGCACCAGGCCTGGGACTGTTACCGCGCCGTGAACAAGCTCTTCGCCCGGGCCGCCGCTCGAAGCGCGCCGGCTGGGGCCGTGGTGTTGGTCCAGGACTACCACCTCGCCCTTGTGGGGGCCCTCCTGCGCCGGGACCGTCCCGATCTCGCCATCTGCCACTTCAGTCATACGCCTTTCGCCTCGCCCACCGACCTGGAAGTGCTCCCCATGGCCGTGGCCCGGGAGCTGCTCGAAGCCATGAGCCACTACGACCTGTGCGGGTTCCACTGTGCAACCTGGGAGGAGGCCTTCCGGTCGTCATCGATGCGTTTCATCGGCGAGTGCCCCAAGACACTCGTCGCCCCCCTGGGACCCGACGGCGCCTCTCTGGCTTCCCGGGTGGAGAGCTCCGCCTGTCGCGCCTACGGCGAGGCACTCGAGACGCTGGCGGCTGGCAGGAAGCTCATCGTGCGCGTCGACCGGCTGGAGCCGGCCAAGAACCACCTGCGGGGGTTCCAGGCCTTCGACGAGCTGCTCCATAGCGAGCCACGCTGGAGGGAACAGGTCGTCTTCTTAGCGCTGGCCAATCCCTCTCGGCAGGCGTCGGCGGAGTACGCCACCTACCGCAGAGAGGTTGAGCGAATGGTGGCCGAGATCAACGCCAGGTGGGCCACGCCGGGTTGGACACCCATCGTCCTCACCATCGGCGACAACGCCGATCGCTCGTTGGCGGCCTTGGGGCGTTACGACGTGCTGCTCGTCAACCCGATCCGCGACGGACTCAACCTGGTGGCCAAGGAGGGACCTCTCCTCAACTACCGCGACGGCGTGCTGGTGCTGTCGAAGAACGCCGGCGCCTGGGAGTGCATGTCCAACGGCGCCCTGACCGTCAACCCCTTCGACGTCTTCGAGAGCCGTCTGGCTCTGGCGCGAGCATTGGACATGAGCCGGCGCGAGCGGGTGGCCCGGGCGGCCATGGCCCGCCACGGTGCCGGCCTCTTCGACTGGTCGTCCTGGCTCGCCGAGCACTACCGGGCGCTGGGAGTGGTAGGAGAACCGCACAGGTCATCGGGGGACGGCGAAGAGACCGGGGCTGGCCCGCTCCCGGTCTCTTCGCCCGAGCTCGAATCGGCGGGGGCCAGGCAGGGACGATGACGATGGGCCGTGTGCTCTTCATGGGTCCGTCGCAGGAACACCCGGCGTCGCCCGAGTACGTAGACATCGCGTCCTGCCACAGCACCTGGTCCTTCGATGTCCGCAATCACCGGTTTCGCCGAATCCTCCGCGGTTTCGAAAGTGCCGTGAACCAACCCGTCACAGAATGGCGGCCCTATTACGGCTTGGAGGAGCATCCGGCTTCGGACTCCTTCGTGGTCTGGCTCAACCCCGAGGGAACGAGGCTCCTGCGCTCCTGGCGTCACCGCCCTGACTGTCCGTCCTGCGCCGACCAGAACACGCGGGAGGTCACCGGACCCGGTGCTTGCGCACTCCTTCCTCCGGGCGATTCGGGAGGCTGATGGCGGCACTCTGGCCCTGACGGCGACGTCGTAGAGCCAACACAGGCGGGTCGTTCCCTTCAGACCTTGCGATCGGGGGTGCGACCGGATCAAGAACGAACCGTCTCCCACCTGCCCGTCCATGGGCGAGCCCTTCCAGCCCGGTCATGAGATGGGACCCGGAGGGCGAGGCCGTGGTGGTGTCGGGGTCGGAAGAGAAGTCGGACTCGTACAGGAACGTGGTAGCTGGAGCGACATCCGCGTGGGCGTCGGGCGCCGAAGCTTCCGGGCGATCCACCGCTTATTGCCCCAGGACGAGGCCGTCGGGACCTTGGCCGACCACGAGGACCGCAACCATTTCGCGCGTCCAGTGATCAACAGGATGCTGATCTCGATGGCGGGGTGGCACTACGACGGCTCGCCGCCTACGGATCCGGCTTCGTCCTGCGAGACCCCGACGGCATCGAAGTGGAACTCTTCGCCCCCGCACCTATGCCCGCCTGAGGCTACGTACTCGAAGGAGACCTGCAAGCCGGGCAACAGCAGTACTAGCCCCCTGGTTCTCCGGTACCTTGCTCGCCAGATCTCTCTCTCTCTCTCTCGTGCCTGGGGCGAGAGCGGCGCACATAACGAGGTCAGGTGGCGGCTCACGCGAGACGCTCAGATCGGCGATAGGCGGCAGCCAAACGCTGGCGCGACCCTTGTGCGCTGTCGTTGGTTGCCCTTGACACGCCGGTGGAAACGTGGAAGTTTGGGCATATGCCCAATGCGGTCGCCCAACGTGTCAGGGTGCGGTCGAATGCCAAAGAGCTGCTGCTCGAGGCAGCCGCGGAGCTGATCGCCGAAGTGGGGTGGGGAAACGTGAGCAGCCGCATGGTGGCAGAGCGCGCTGGGCTCAACAACGCCCTGGTCCACTACCACTTCGAATCGATGGAGGATCTTCTGCGACGCGCCGCGGAGAAGGTGGTGAGCGAGACCTTCGCCACCCCCACCCTGGAGCTCTCGAAGCATGACCTAGCGGTGGCGATGAAGGCGGCGGTGACCTGGCTCGAGCGTCTCGACATCTTCGCCACCGAGACCGGAGTGTTAGTGGAGAGTTTGGCCCAGGCCCGACGGGATCCCGCGCTTCAAGAGCACGCGGCCAAAGAGCTCGAGACGTTGCGGGCCGGACTCACCAAGGCCATCGAGGAAGAAAATTCTCCTCTTGCTTCCCTCGGCTCCCGGGGGATGGCCACGCTCCTACTCGCCACGTTGGACGGCCTTCTTCTTCACCGGGTGGTCGACCCTGGGCTCTCCCTGCGCCCCGCCGCCCGTTCCATTGGTGCATGGCTAGAGAACGCCGCCGGAAGGAGGGGAGAGCGTTGACGAAGGTACAACGATCTTCGAGGGCGCGCTCGATCGGGCTGTTGGAGGTCGGCAGGCCCTCGCAGCTTCGAGCGCCAGGACCACCGGGCAGCGTCCTAGACGGGTCGCTGCGGGCCATGCGACGAGACGAGCTCGGCATGCTCATCGACACCGCCAATCGCTACGGGGACGTGGTGCGCTTCGAGTTCGGGCCTCGCCTCGTTCACTTCCCCACCTACCTGGTCCGCCGCCCCGAGCACATCCACCACGTCCTTTTCGAGGCCCGCGACGCCTACCCGAAGTCCTTTGACTACAAGTTGCTGGCCAGGACCCTGGGACAGGGCCTTGTCACCAGCGAGGGAGCGCTGTGGATGCGCCAGCGTCGGCTCATCCAGCCCGCTTTCCGCCACAGCCAGATCTTGGCCTTCGCCGACCCGATGATCGCAGCCTCCTTGGAGGTGTCGGAGCGCTGGAACCAGCTTGCAGCCGACGGAGCTCCGGTGGACGTCGCGGCGGAGATGATGCACCTCGCCCTGGACATCGTCGGGCGGACTCTGTTCTCGAGCGACCTCGCCGACGAGGCTGAGAAGGTCAGCCAGGCGGTTGGCCTGCTCGTACGCCAGCTGGTGGAGCGTATGTCTTCGGCGGTGGGCTTTCTGACCCTGCTTGTGCCTGGACTTCCGACGCCGGCCAACCGCCGGGCCGAAAAGGCGCTTCGCACCCTGGACGACGTGGTGGCTCGCCTGATAGCCCGCCGCCGGACCCTCCCGGAATCTGAACGGCCCCACGATCTGCTTTCGATGCTGCTCGCGGCGAGGGACGAGGAGACCGGCGAGACGATGGACGACCGCCAGGTGAGAGACGAGGTGATGACCTTTCTCATCGCCGGTCACGAGACCACGGCCAACGCCCTCGCCTGGACGTGGTACCTGCTGTCGACCCACCCCCTCGTGGCCCGCCAATTGCACGACGAGCTTCGTTCGGTGCTCGCAGGACGAGAGGTTGTGGTCGAGGACTTGGAGAAGCTCATCTACACCAAGGCGGTTCTCCAAGAGGCCATGCGGCTCTTCCCGCCCGTGTCGATGATCTCCCGCGAGGCGCGCCAAGCAGACGAGATCGGCGGGTACTCCATCCCGGCACGAAGCACCGTGCTCATTAGCCCCTGGGTGACCCACCGAAACCCGGAGATCTGGAGAGCGCCCGAAGGCTTCGACCCCGAGCGATTTCTTCCCGGTGCTCCAGAACATCCAAGGCTCGCCTACCTTCCCTTCGGCGCTGGACCCCGCCAGTGCATCGGCTCCGGGTTCGCCATGCAGGAGGCGCTCATCGCCTTGGCGGTCTTGGCTGCACGCTTCCAGCCCGCTCTGGCTCCCGGCCACAGGGTCGAGCCGCAGCTCGGAGTGACGTTGCGTCCCCGCCACGGCCTGCCCATGACGATCCACGAGGCCCGTTAGCCACCGCGGAGCATTCTTGCGACATGCCCCAGTCCGCGACGGCCTTCCACCAAGGGTGGCAGCACGCGTCTACGACCGGATCGGGCTTCTCCAGGACACGCAGGCACCGATCGAGCGGCGAGCGGTCGAGCGACTGATCACGGTAGGGAGGCTCCGAGAGGCCCACGCGGTGTTCGAGCTGGGCTGCGGGACGGGCGCCTTGGCCCGAAGGTTGCTTGCCGACGTGCTGCCTGAGGACGCCAGCTATGTGGGGGGCGACGTGAGCTCGCGCATGGTGCAACTAGCACGCAGGCGGGTTGCCCCCTGGCCCCAGCGTGCCCAGGTAGTCGATCTTCACGGGACGCTCCCTCTGCCGCGACCGGACCGGTCGGCCGACCGTTTCATCGCTGCATATGTCTTCGATCTCCTCGAGCCTGCATACACCCAGCAGGTACTGGACGACGCTCATCGAATTCTCGATGAGGGCGGGCTGCTGTGTGTGAGCAGTCTTACCTGGGGCCGTTCCCCGTCCAGCCGGATGGTGGCGAACGCTTGGATGGCAGTGTGGCGCCGAGCCCCGCGCCTCGTCGGCGGCTGCAGGCCGATCCGCATCTCGGACTTCCTCAATCCGACTAAGTGGCAGGTCGAAGAGAACGAGGTGATCGAGAGCTGGGGAGTGCCATCCGAGATCCTTGTCGCCGCCCCCGTTCCTTGAGGGCGCGGCGCCGTTCTGACCTTGATTGTTGTGTGCGCCCAGGTGAGCGTCTGATTGCATCACCACCGTCGATACGCGCTCGTCGGCCAGCCCTCCCAGACAATCGCAAGCCCAAACTCTTATAGCGCTGGTCCGGCCTTAGGGGTTCAGCGCTCGCAGCAGCCCCAACGGGATTCGAACCCGTGTCTCCACCTTGAGAGGGTGGTGTCCTTGGCCACTAGACGATGGGGCCGGGTGCCCGAAGGCGGCGTCATCCTATCGGACGGTTGGGCACGCCAATCTGGCTCGGCACGTGAGACGTTTACGGCCCATCCAGGGCTCGTAGAACCCAAC
>DAIPYJ010000045.1:0-21528 GCA_036782775.1 Candidatus Dormiibacterota bacterium
TTTCCGCCATCGCGCAGTCGTTGCAACTCGGAGCCGGCAACGATCAGCGGCACCGGGCTCGTGGTATGGGCCGTGAGCCGTTTGCCAGTCTTCTGGTCGACCTTCAGCTCGGCGTTCCCGTGATCAGCGGTGATCGCCAGGATTCCTCCGGCGTCCAGAACCGCAGGCGCGATGCGAGAAAGCATCGCATCGACCGTTTCCACCGCTTTGACCGTCGCGTCCAGGTCCCCCGTATGGCCGACCATGTCGGGATTGGCAAAGTTCACCGCGAAGAACCGATAGGTCCTCTGCCCAAGGCGGTCGAGCAGCACGTCGGTCACGGGACGCGCGCTCATCTCCGGCTGCATGTCATAGGTGGCCACTTTCGGCGACGGCACGAGGAGCCGGTCCTCACCAGGAAACGGCGTCTCGCGTCCGCCGTTGAGGAAGTAGGTGACGTGCGCGTACTTCTCGGTTTCGGCGGCATGGAATTGCTTCCATCCGGCCTCCGCGACCACCTCGGCCAGGACGCCTTCTAGGGGCTCGTCGGGAAAGGCGACCTCTGCCGGGAGCCCCTTTTCGTACTCGGTGAAGGTGACGAAGTGGGCAAGGCGCGGCCGTCGCTCGCGCGGAAACGCCTCCCAGCTGTCATCGACGATGGCATGGCTCAGCTGCCGAGCCCGGTCGGGCCGGAAGTTGAAGAAGATCACCGAGTCGCCATCGGCGATCGGCGGCGCTGGGTCCGAGCCGGGAGGCACGATCCGGGTCGGGATCAAGAACTCGTCCGTTTTATCGGCCGCGTAACTCTCCTTGATGAAGCGGATGGGATCGGGAGCGGTGGGCCCTGAGGCTTCCACGACGGTTCGGTACGCGCGCTCCGTTCGATCCCATCGTTTGTCGCGGTCCATTGCGTAATACCGGCCGCTGATCGACGCGATCCGTCCAGTGCCGATCTGCTCGAGCTGTTTCACCAATGCCTCGATGTATCCGGCGGCGCTGGTCGGCGGCTCGTCGCGCCCATCGGTGAAGGCATGGACGTAGACATCGCGCACGCGGCGATGGGCAGCCATCCGCAGCAGTGCGTAGAGGTGCTCGTCCAGACTGTGAACGCCACCAGGCGACACGAGCCCCATCAAATGCAGGGCGTGGCCATCGGCAGCCGCCGTCATTGCCTCGGAAAGAACCGGATTCTTTTCGAAACTCCCATCTTTGATGGCGCGGTTGATCTTCGTCAGGTCCTGATAGACGATCCGGCCGGCGCCGATGTTGAGGTGACCGACCTCGGAGTTGCCCTGTTGTCCCGGGGGCAGTCCGACCGGTTCTCCCGACGCCGCCAGCGTCGTGTGCGGCCAGCGCGACCAGAGCTTGTCCCAGATCGGCTTCTTCGCGGCCGCGATTGCGTTGCCGGCCGTCTCCGTGCGATAGCCCCAGCCGTCGATGATGACGAGGACGAGCGGCCGCTCGCCTACACGCGCGACTTGGCCACCTCGGCGCTGGCTTGGACGATCTGCGTGAAGTCGGCAACCTTCAGGCTGGCCCCGCCGACCAGCGCGCCATCGATGTTTGGTTCTTCCATCAGGCTGCGCGCGTTCGCCGGCGTCACGCTACCGCCATAGAGGATGCGCAGGTTCCGACCCTGCGGGCCGAAGCGTCGCTCCAGCAGCGAACGAATCAATGCCATCGTCTCGTTGGCGTAGTCGGGCGTTGCGGCGCGGCCGGTGCCAATCGCCCAGACCGGCTCATAGGCGATGGTGATGGCCTTGTCATCGGCTAGCTCGACCTGGTTCAGGTCTTCGTCGAGCTGGCGCGCGATCACCTCATCGGTGCGCTGGGCGTCGAATTCCTCGAGCCGCTCCCCAACCGCGAGGATCACCTGCAGGCCGTTGGCAAAGGCGCCCCGAATCTTGGCATTCAGTTGCTTGTCCGTTTCATGGAAGATGTGCCGCCGCTCGGAGTGGCCGATCAGGACGTATGGACACCAGCCGGCCAGCATCTTGGGTGAGATCTCGCCCGTAAAGGCGCCTTGATCTTCCCAGGCGGCGTTCTGGGCGCCGACCGCGATCGGCGAACCGTCGAGAACCGCCTTCACCTGGCGCAGCATGATCGACGGCGGCAGCACCAGCAGGTCGACCGCGTCGGACAAGTGCGTGAGCGAGTGCCGCAGGTGACGCGCATGCTCCACGCCCTCCTCGACAGTGAAATGCATCTTCCAGTTGCCGGCGAGCAGGGGCTTAGACATGCGCGCGGTCCCGGAGCGCCGCGATCCCGGGCAGCGTTTTGCCTTCGAGGAATTCGAGCGTCGCACCGCCCCCGGTCGACACGAACGACATCCGCTCCGCCAGATGCTGTTTCTCGAGCGCGGCCACCAGGTCGCCACCGCCGATGATGGTCTCCGCGTCGCTTCCCGCCAGGCCCTCTGCCAGCGCATCCGTCCCTCGGTCGAAGGGCGGTACCTCATAGACGCCGAGCGGCCCATTCCAGACGATGGCGGCCGCGCCATCGCAGGTCTGGAGAAAGCGCTCGACGGTCATCGGCCCAACGTCAAGGACCTTCAGCTCAGCCGGCACCGCGTCCACGGCGACCGTTTCAGCCTTGGCGCCCGGCTTCGCGTCCTCGGCGACGACCGCGTCCAAGGGAAGCACGAGGGTGCCGCCCCCCGAAGACGATCCGGACAGCAACGACCGCGCAACCTCCAGCTGGTCCTCCTCGACCAGCGACTTGCCCATCGAAAGGCCTTTCGCTTTGAGGAAGGTGCACGCCATCGCCCCGCCAATGCAGAGGCGGTCGACTCGGGTCAGCAGGCTGCGCAGGACGCCGATCTTGGTCGAGATCTTCGATCCGCCGATGATCGCGACCAGCGGATGCGGCGGGTCGGACATGATCTTGCCCAGGGTCCGGATTTCCCGCTCCATCAGCAAGCCGGCGACCGCGGGGAGGTAGTCGGCGATGCCCGCGGTCGACGCGTGCGCCCGGTGCGCTGTGCCAAAGGCATCGTTGACGTAGAGGTCGCCGAGCGCTGCCAGCTGTTTCGCAAAGGCCGGGTCATTCTTGGTTTCCCCGGCATGAAAGCGAACGTTCTCGAGCATGACGACGTCCCCGTCCTTCATGGCGTTGACCGCTGCCTCGGCCTCCGGTCCAATGCAATCGTTCACATGCGCTACCGGTTTACCGATCAGTTCGCTGAGCCGCTTGGCCAACGGCGTGGTGCGTGCCTTCTCATCCACCGTGCCATCCGGCCGCCCCAAATGGGTGATGAGTACGACCCGCGCGTTGCGCTCGACCAGGGCATTGATCGTCGGAACGGCCTCACGGATGCGCGTGTCGTCGACGATGTGGCCGTCCTTGATCGGGACGTTGAAGTCGACCCGGACCAGGACGCGCTTGCCGGCGACGTCGACGTCGCGGATGGTGGCTTTGCTGAGCCCGCCTCCAGTCGCCGCGTTGGCGCTCAGTTCAGCCGGTCGCCCATGTAGACGGCGAGGTCGACGACGCGACACGAGTAGCCCCACTCGTTGTCGTACCAGCTGAAGACCTTGCCGTGGCGATCGCCGACCACCATCGTCAGCGGCGCATCGACGATCGACGAGTACGAATTGCCTTTGAAGTCGCTGGAGACCAGCTCTTCCTCGGTCACCGCGAGGATGCCCTTCAGATCGCTGGCGGCCGCTTCCCGCAGCGCCTCGTTGATGGTGTCGGCCGAGACAGGATCGCGGGTCATGACCGTTAGGTCCACGATCGAGACGTCCGGCGTCGGAGCGCGCAGCGAGATGCCGTGAAACTTCCCCTTCAGCTCGGGCATGACCAGGGCCATCGCTTTCGCCGCTCCGGTGCTCGTCGGGATGATCGACAGGGCGGCGGCCCGGGCCCGGCGCAGGTCCTTATGCGGGGCGTCCATCAGGCGCTGGTCGCTGGTGTAGGAGTGCACCGTCGTCATCAGCCCGGCCTCGATGCCGAAGCTGTCGTGCAGCACCTTGGCGACCGGCGCCAGGCAATTCGTCGTGCACGAGGCGTTGCTCACCACGTGGTGCTGCTTGGGGTCGTACTTGTCGCCGTTGACCCCAAGCACGACCGTGATGTCCTCATTCTTGGCGGGCGCCGAGATGATGACCTTCTTGGCGCCACCCTTGTCGATATGCACCTTCGCCTTGGTGGCGTCGGTGAACAGCCCGGTCGACTCAATCACGATGTCGACGCCGAGATCCCGCCAGGGAAGGTTGGCCGGCTCCCGTTCGGCGAACACGCGAACGGTGGACCCGTTGACCTTCAGCGCGTTGCCGTCGGCCCGCACCTTGCCTTCGAAGTTGCCGAGGATCGAGTCATATTTCAGGAGATGCGCCAGGGTTTCGGGATCGGTGATGTCGTTGACGGCCACGATCTCGAGATCCTTCCGGCCATGCGCGGCGCGATAGACATTGCGCCCGATGCGGCCAAACCCGTTGATGCCAACCTTCAGCGGCATGATCAGCCTCCTCGCTCGCCGAACCGCGAGCTGAATCTATTAGACCACGTCAATTCGGCACGGCCAAAAGGCGGCGGAGCCGATTCGCGACCGCCGCTCGACTGAGCTGGGTGAGGTCGGCGAGTTCCCGCAAGCTTGCGCGCGGGTGCGCCAGGCGCAGCTCCGCGATCTCGCGCAACGCGGCAGGGAGCATCTCCAGCCGGCGATCACCCGCCTTGAGCCGCCGGATTGCCGCCGCCTGCCGCAAGGCCGCGCGCATCTGCTTGTCGACATTCGCCGTTTCGCTGTTGGCCCGCCGGTTCGCCTGACCTCGCATGTCGCGCACGATCCGGTCGTGTTCGAAGCGCATCACGGCGCGATTCGCGCCCATCAGGCGCAGCAACCTGGCGATCGGTTCGGCACCCTTCAGGTAGTACACGGTGCGGCCCCGGCGGTCGCCGCGACGGAAGGGGATCCCGGCCCGAGCGGCCGCTTCCTCCAGCATCGGGCTCGGGGCCGGAACGGCCATCTCGAGGTGATAGGCATCGGCGGGATTGCCGATGATGCCCCGCGCCAGGAACGACCCGCGCAGGACGGCGCGAGCGCAGCAGGCATCACTCGATCCGCGACCGGCAGGCAGCGTCAGGCGCAGCTGGTAGCTGGGCCGCTTCTCGGTGGCGCCCTTGTGGACGGTATCGACCCGGCCACCGGCCGCCCGGGCCAGTTGCACCACTTTCCGGGCAACGGCATTACGCGGAATCCGAAGGTCAACCGGGGACCCGTTCACCGGGCCGGCAAAGGCGCCCGCCAGCGCAGCCAATTCGGCTTCGTGACAGCAGGGACGAGCCGGTTGGACGTTTGCCAACTCGGCCTTCACCTCGTCAGTGAAGGAGGGCTTATCTGGCACCGATAGACATTAAACACGGGGGAAAATCAGCCACCCTGACGATAAAATTGGCCGGTGCTGATCAAAATCGGCATCGATCCCGTCCTCGTCACCATCGGTGGTCTCAAGATCCACTGGTACGGGATCATGATCGCCCTGGGTCTCTACGCCGGGATCCAGGTCGCGCTCGCCGATTCACCCCGCCGAGGGATCAACCGCGATCAGCTGATGAACGTGGCCCTGCTGGCGGCCATCCTCGGCATCGCCGGTGGCCGGATCTATTACGTCGTCCAGAACAATCCCTCCTTCTATTTGCACCACCCGATCGAGATCATCGCCGTTTGGAACGGCGGCATGGCCTTCTACGGGGCGATCTTCGGCGGCGCGCTGGCGCTGATCATCTCGGCCTGGCGCTGGCGCATTCCGCTTTGGAGCCTGCTCGATGTCGGCGCCCTCGGCATGACGATCGGCCAGGCGATCGGCCGCGTCGGCAACATCATCAACGGCGATATCGTCGGTTACAAGACGAACGGCTGGGGCTTCATGTACACCAATCCGCATACCTTCGGCCCGCTCGATACGCCGGTGCAGCCGGCGAATCTCTACGAGCTGCTGATCAGCCTCGCCCTCTTCTTGATCCTCTGGAATCTGAGGAAGCGCATCCATCCCGAGGGAATGCTGGCCATGATTTACGTGGTGCTCTATTCGATCAGCCAGTTTTTCATCTTCTTCGTGCGGGCAAACGACATCGTCCTCGGCGGGCTGAAGCAGGCGCAGGTGACAGCGATTGTCGTCATCATCCTGACGCTGCCGATCATTGCCTACCTGCTCCGCACCGACCGTTTGGCCGGGAGGCGTAGCGGAGAGGTGGCCCCGAGCCGAGCTGACGTTGCCGATAGCCGTCAGGCGGCGAGGGGCCAGCCCGCAGCGACGCCTCCCGATTAAGCGGCGCGCGGGCGACGCTAGGCGGCGCGCTTGCGCCGCTCGCCGCGCTTGAGCAGCAGCTCGAGGAATCGCTCCGGCTGAAACTCGGCCTTCTCGACGATCGATTCGACTTTTCCCTCGAGGCGCTGGCGGTCTTCCGCGGTCAGCGGTTTTGCGGTGTGGACGAGGATCGGCATCCGCGCCAGCTCCCGATCTCGACGCAGAGCCGCCACGACCTCGAAGCCGTCGACGTCGGGCATCATGAGATCGACGATCAGCAGGTCCGGCTTGTTGCGGAGCGCCTGCTCGATTCCCGCCTTGCCGGTCTCGACGGTCGTCACCCGAACGTTGAACGGCTTGAGGATGGCCTTGACCAGGCTCAGCGCCTGGGGATCGTCGTCGACGACCAGGACGTTCGCCGGCATTTTCCTCGCTCGCTTGCTGTCCGCCATCAGGTCGAAGCGCACCATCAGCTGGACCAGCTGCTGCCGGTCGATCGGCTTCGTCAGGACCTCGCATTCCGCGATCGCCAGCGGCGGTCCGCTCGGCGAGGTCAGCAGCACCAGTGGAATCTCTCGCGTCCGCGGGTCCTTCCGCAGCTCACGCACCAGCGCCGGGGCGCCGTTCGGTGGAATCTGGCCGTCGATCAGGATGGCGAGCGGCTGCAGGTGTCCGGCCTTCTCGAGTGCCCGGGGACCCGTTTCGACGTACACGACTTCGTAGCCGGCGCGCTTCAAGAAGGGCTCGATCCGTTGGCGTGATGTCTGGTCGTTGTCCGCGACCAGGATGTCGGGTGGCCGCCGGTCGCCATCGACGACAGCCGGCGCCGCGTCGCTCGTCGGAGGCCGGCTTCCGTTCAGGCTGTGGACCGCCTGCCCGAGGCGAAGGGCACTGTCGTTGATGTATTTCAGAAATTCCCGCCGCTCCTCGACGCTCAACGGATTCGCCCGTTCGTCGAGCAGGACGCGAGAAAACCCGATCAATGCGTTGAGCCGGGAGTTGATCACGTGACTCGTCTCCGCCGGGACCGCCGTGACCACCTGGGTGACCACAGTCGGGGTGGCTGCCGGCGCTGGGGCCGGTGCCGGTACGGGTCGACGGCTCCGCTCTTCGGCCGCCTGCAGCGCCTTGCGCACCTGCTCCATCTCCTCGTTCTGGGCGGCAATCTCGGCCGCCAGCGCCTGCCGGCGCGCCGTCCAGTCGGCAGCCGCCTTGTTGGACTGCTCAACCATCTCCGCATGCTGCGCCTGAAGTGACTGGTATTCGGTCCGCTCGCTGGCAAGGTCGGCCTCCAGCGTCGATAGGCGCTCCTTGAGCTTGCCCTGCTCGGCGAGCATCTGCCCCCGGTCGAGCCCCCATTGGATCTGGTCGGCCTGCAGGGCGTCGCGGTCGCGCGTAACTCCGGTCAATTGCTCGCGGGCCTTGCCCAGCTCGGTGGAGGTGCTGGCGACCTGGCGCTCGGCCGCTTCGCGGGCCTGGCGTTGCTGATCGCGGTCGGCGACGACCTGGTCCCGCTCCTGCTCCAGGTGGCGGACCGTCTCGCGGACGCTGGCCAGCGCCGAATTCAACCCTTCGAACTGCTGCCGGAGCTTGGCCCCCTCCTCCTGAAGCGCCTGGCGCTCTCCCGCCCAGGTGCGCGCCGCTTCCTCGTGGCGGGCGATCTCGGCCCGAGCCGTAGCGGCCAGCGCCTCGATGCGCGCGACGAACTGACGTCCCTGGTCCAGGGCGTCGCCGAGCGCGCTGGACAGTTCGGCGGAGTCTGGCACGCCCCTATAACGGCGGCCGGTGGCTAGGCTGGCACCCCCGGCTAAGGCCGGTGCAACACCTTCGCCACCCACCCGCCACTCGAGCTGGAGGGGGTTGGCGGCTCAGGCGGGAGGTCGTGGGTCAGGATCTCGTTGCAGAGCGCGACGCAATCCGCACAGATGAACACGCCAGGCCCGGCGATCAGACGGACGTCGCTCTGCTTTTTGCCGCAGAACGAGCAACGGTTCACCTTTGCTCGCAGTGGCTCAGGGATACGGGCCATAGCCGGATTATGTCAGAGGATTTCCTTGATGGCGACGGCTACCGGCCGGGTGATGCCCTTGACCGCCATCAGGTCCTCGACGCTGGCACTGCGAATCGCTTCGATGCTTCCAAATTGGCGCAGGAGGGCCCGCCGCCGCACCGGACCCAACCCGGTGACGCCGTCCAGGACCGAGGTGAAGGCGTGCTTCTTGCGCACCACCCGGTGAAAGGTGATCGCGAATCGATGCGCCTCATCGCGGATCCGCTGGACGAGAAAGAGCGCCTCCGAATCCAGCGGCAAACGGATGGGCTCGCTCTGGCCCGGCCGGAACAACTCTTCCTGCTCTTTGGCCAGGCCAAAGGTCGGCACCGCGGCCAGGCCCATGGCCTCCATCACTTCCCGGGCCGAGGAGAGCTGCCCTTTGCCACCATCGACGAGCAGCAGGTCGGGGACGCTGCTGAAACTCGGCTCCTCCGGGATCCCTTCCTCCGATCGGGCCAGCCGGCCGAAACGGCGCCGCAGCACTTCTTGCAGCATTGCGAAGTCGTTGGCGCCCTGGACTGACTTGATCCGGAAATGGCGATAGTGGGCCGGCTTCGGCCGGCCGTCCTCGAAGACGACCATCGAGCCGACCGGTGACTTCCCCTGGATGTTCGAGATGTCATAGCACTCGATCCGAACGGGAAGGCTCGGCAGCTCGAGCTTGGCCTGCAGGTCGTTCAGTAACGAGCTCGTCCGCTGGGCGTCATAGTCCAGCGTGATGCGCATCTGCCGCATCGTCTCCTCGGCGTTGGCGGCCGCCTGTTGCAGCAGCTCGCGCTGCTTGCCGCGCTGCGGGACACGCACCGTCACCTGGCTCCCCCGGCGCTCGGTCAGCCATTGCTCGATGACCTCGCGATCGGGCAGCAGCTCCGGCACGAAGATCTCCTTCGGAATGTGGGTCGCGCTGGCGTAGTACTGGCTGACGAAGGCGTTCAGCACCTCGCCGTTCGATTGCAATTTGCCCAGGCCGACCAGGTCGAAGTTCTCCGATCCGGAGAGGCGGCCTTCACGGACGCTGAAAACGCGCACCGACCCCTGGCCGTTGGTGCGGGCGAGGCCGAACAGGTCCTGGTCGTAGCGGCTCATCGCCAGCACCTTCTGACGCTCGGCCATCCGTTCCATGGCGTCGAGGCGGTCGCGATAGCGGGCCGCGGCCTCGTATTCCAGCTTGTCGGCCGCTTCCTGCATCTGCTGCTTGAGCCGGCGTGCCACCGCGTCCGACCGTCCATCGAGAAAGTCCGCGATCTGCTCGAGCTGCTCGTGATAAGCCTCGCGGGTCATGAAGCCAGCGCAGGGCGCGGGACAGAGGTTGAGGTGGAAATAGAAGCAGGGCCGGCCGAGCGCAAACTCCGAATCTTTGCAGCTGCGGTAAGGAATGACGCGCCTGACGGTCTTGAGCGTGGTTCGCAACGCGATCGCATGCGTGTACGGACCCCAGTAGCGCGCGCCATCGGTGCCCGGGCGGCGCACCAGTGTGATCCGGGGGAAGTCCTCATTGAGCGGCAGCTTGATGTAGAGGTAGTTCTTGTCGTCCCGCAACCGGATGTTGAATCGCGGCCGGTGCCGCTTGATCATCGTCTGTTCGAGGACGAGCGCCTCCTTTTCGGTCGCCGTCGTGATGACCTCGAACTCGTAGACGCGCGCGACCATGGCCGCGATGTGTTCGGGCAGGACGCTCGAGGCCTGGAAGTAATTCGGCACGCGGTTGCGCAGGCTCAACGCCTTGCCGGCGTAGATGACACGACCCTGCAGGTCGCGCATCAGGTAGACGCCCGGTGACTCGGGGAGCGCCTTGAGCCGCTCGCGCAGATAGTCCTGCCTATCAGTTAGCGGCTTTTCCTCCCCCGCTCGCGGGGGAGGGTAGGGTGGAGGTTTTTGAGTTGTGGTCGCCATCGGAATCAGGCTATCGCGAGCTCCGGGTCGAGCACGCGCCGCAGGTACTGGCCCGTGTAGGAGCGACGGTTGCGCACGATTTCCTCCGGCGTGCCGGCCGCCACCACCTCGCCGCCCCGGTCGCCGCCTTCCGGCCCCAGGTCGATGATGTAGTCCGCAGTCTTGAGCACGTCGAGGTTGTGCTCGATCACGACCACCGTGTTGCCCGCATCGACCAGGCGGTGGAGAACATTCAGCAAGCGCTCGATGTCGGCGAAGTGCAAGCCGGTGGTTGGCTCATCGAGGATGTAGAAGGTCTTGCCGGTATCGCGTCGGCTCAATTCTTCCGTCAGCTTGACTCGCTGCGCCTCGCCCCCCGAGAGTTGCGTCGCGGGCTGACCCAGCCGGATGTAGCCGAGGCCGACCTCGCAGAGCGTTTGCAGCTTCCGCTTGATGCGCGGAATTCGATCGAAGAACTCGGTCGCCTCCTCGACGCTCATGTCGAGCACGTCGGCGATCGTCTTGCCGCGATAGGTGACCTCGAGCGCCTCCTTGTTGTAGCGCTTGCCCTTGCAGACCTCACATGGCACGTAGACGTCGGGCAGGAAGTGCATCTCGATCTTGATGATGCCGTCGCCTTCGCAGTTCTCGCAGCGTCCGCCCTTGACGTTGAAGCTGAAGCGGCCCGGCTTGTAGCCGCGCACCCGCGCCTCCGGCATCTCGGCAAACAGCTCGCGGATGTAGGTGAAGACGCCGGTGTAGGTGGCGGGATTCGACCGAGGCGTCCGGCCGATCGGCGACTGGTCGACGTTGATGACCTTGTCGATGAAGTTGAGACCGGTGATCTCGCGAAAGGCGCCGGGCCGCTCCTTGGCCCGATAGAAGTGCTGCGCCAGGCGCCGGTAGAGGATGTCGCTGACCAGCGTGCTCTTTCCCGAGCCGCTGACCCCGGCGACGCAGATCAACTTGCCGAGCGGGAAATAGACGTCGATGTCTTTGAGGTTGTTCTCGCGCGCGCCCCGCACGACGAGCATCTGGCCGTTGCCCTTGCGTCGCTGCGCGGGCAGCGGAATCATCCGTTCGCCGCGAAGAAAGGCCCCGGTCAGCGACTCGGGCGACTTCAGGATGTCGTCGAGCGACCCGGCGGCAACGATATGGCCGCCATGCTCACCCGCACCTGGCCCGATGTCGACCAGGAAGTCCGCGGTCCGGATCGTTTCCTCGTCGTGCTCGATCACGACCACCGTGTTGCCGATGTCACGCAGCGCCAGCAAGGTGTTGATCAGCTTCCTATTGTCGCGCTGGTGAAGCCCGATCGACGGCTCATCGAGGATGTAGAGGACGCCCATCAGCTTCGATCCGATTTGCGTCGCCAGGCGAATCCGCTGTGCCTCACCCCCGGATAGCGAGTCGGCGGAGCGCGCCATGTTCAGATAGTCGAGGCCGACGTCGACCAGGAACTGCAACCGTTCCCGAATCTCTTTGAGAATGCCGCGCGCGATCAGCAGCTCCCGCTCGGGCAGCTTCAGCGCGGCGAACCACGCCTGCGCCGCCGAGATCGACAGCTCGCAAATGTCCATGATCGAGCGGTCCTGCACGGTGACCGCAAGGTACTCGGGCTTCAGCCGCTTGCCTTTGCAGACGGGGCAGGGCTTGGTGCTCATCAACCGCTCGATCTCCGCCCGGATGAACTCGGACTCGGTCTCGCGATGCCGCCGCTCGAGGTTCGGAATGATGCCCTCGTATGAGGTCTCGTACCAGCGCCGCCGCCCTTCGCTGTTGTAGTACTTGACCCGCAGCGGATCGCCATTGTTGCCGTAAAGGATGATCTGGCGGTCCTTGACGCTCAGCTTCCCGAACGGCTTGTCCAACGGAATCTTGTAACGGCTCGCGACCGCCTCCACGAGGTCGTTATAGAAGTAGGACGAGCGACCCCAGGTTCGGATCGCGCCGTCGTTCAGCGCCCGATCCTTGTCAGGGATGACGAGGTCAGGGTCGACCTCCAGCTTGCTGCCGAGCCCGGTGCACGCGGGGCAGGCGCCGTGCGGGTTGTTGAAGGAGAAGTTGCGCGGCGCGAGGTCTTCCATCGAAAAGCCGTCGTAGGGACACGCGAAGTTCTGGCTGAAGAGCTGGTCCTGGCCCTTCCCGTCGGCACGCACCACGAGCACCAAGCCGCCGGCCATCTTCGCCGCCGTCTCGACCGATTCACGTAAACGGCTGATGCCTTCCGGTTGAGTCGCGACCAACCGGTCGACGACGATCTCGACATTGTGCTTCTTGTTCTTGTCGAGCGGGATGCGCTCGGTCAGCTCGTAGAGGTTGCCGTCGACGCGGGCTCGCACGAATCCGGCTTTGCGCGCCTCGGCGAGTACCTCGTGATGCTCGCCTTTGCGGTCTCGCACGATCGGCGCCAGGATCATGATCCGGGTGCCAAGCGGCAGCTCCATCAGTTTGTCGGCGATCTGCTCGGTCGTCTGCCGCGTGATTTCGTGGCCGCTGATCGGGCAGTGTGGATGGCCGATCCGCGCCCACATCAACCGCATGTAGTCGTAGATCTCGGTCACGGTCCCGACGGTTGATCGTGGGTTGTGGCTGGCGCCTTTCTGATCGATCGAGATCGCCGGCGAGAGGCCGTCGATCTGGTCGACGTCTGGCTTGTCCATCTGGCCAAGGAACTGCCGCGCATAAGAGGACAGCGACTCGACGTAGCGCCGCTGCCCTTCGGCGTAGATGGTGTCGAAGGCAAGCGACGACTTACCCGATCCCGACAGCCCGGTGAAGACAACGAGCTTGTCCCTCGGGAAGGTCAGATCGATGTCCTTGAGGTTGTGCTCCCGCGCTCCCTTGATGACAATCGCATCGGGAATTTCTCTCCGCGACGCTTTCTCCCTCCCTCGTGGCGCGGGCATCTCCCTCGCCCCGGGCGGCGGTATCTCCCTCCCCCCCCTTTCGGGGGGAGGGTCAGGGTGGGGGGCGTTTTTACCCATGCACCCTCGCACGCATCCGGCTGGTTCTCGGCTTACGCCATTGGCCGTTCTCGGCGGCGGCCGCCGGCGTCATTCCGGTCCGATAGTCGAGCGCATCGCGCCGTAACCCCACCAGGCGATCGCGCAGTTCGGCTGCCCGTTCGAACTGCAGGTCGCGGGCCGCTTTCTTCATTTGCCGTTCCAGATCCTTGATCAGCCGCTCGATCTCGTCGGGCGGTAACCCTGATGCCAGGGTTGCGATCGTTTCCTCGACCGCCTTTTCCTGCTGGCGCTCGAGGTTGTAGACGGCCTTGACGATGGTTGCCGGCGTGATGCCGTGCTCCTGGTTGTAGGCGATCTGGATGGAGCGGCGTCGGTCCGTCTCGTCGATCGCCCGCTGCATCGAGCCGGTCATCGTGTCGCCGTAGAGGATCACGTGCCCTTCGACATTCCGCGCGGTGCGACCGATGGTCTGGATCAAGGACCGCGCATCGCGCAGGTAACTCTCTTTGTCAGCATCGAGAATCGCGATGAAGGCGACCTCGGGCAGGTCGAGCCCTTCGCGCAACAGATTGATCCCGACCAGGACGTCGAAGACACCCAAGCGCAGGTCGCGAAGAATCTCGACCCGCTCGAGTGTGTCGACGTCGGAGTGCAGGTAGTTCACCTTGATTCCCATCTCCCGCAGATAGTCGGTCAGGTCTTCGGCCATCTTCTTGGTCAACACCGTGACCAGCGTCCGCTGCTTTTTGTCGACGCGCTTGCGGATCTCGCCCAGCAGGTCATCGATCTGCCCCTTGGTCGGCCGCACCTCGACGGTCGGGTCGACCAGGCCGGTCGGCCGGATCAGCACCTCGATCGTCTGCTGGGAGCGCTGCTCCTCGTAGGGACCCGGTGTGGCCGAGACGTAGACGACTTGTTTTACCTTGCGCTCCCATTCGGCAAACGTCAGTGGCCGGTTGTCGAGCGCGGAGGGCAGGCGGAAGCCGTAGTCGACAAGGGGGATCTTTCGCGAGCGGTCGCCGCCGTACATACCGCCGATCTGTGGCACGCCGACGTGCGACTCGTCGACGACCACCAGCGTGTCCTCCGGCAGGAAGTCCATCAGCGTATATGGCTCCTGTCCCGGCCGCCGGCCGGTCAGGTGGCGCGAGTAGTTCTCGATGCCGGCGCAGCTGCCGGTTTCGCGCATCATTTCCATGTCGAAGAGCGTGCGCTGCCGCAGCCGCTGCGCCTCGAGCAGCTTCCCCTGGCTTTCGAACCACGCGACCCGTTCGTCCAGTTCGTCATTGATGGCATCGAGCGCTCGGAGCAGCTTCTCGCGCGGCGTGACGTAATGCGTCGCCGGGAAGACCTGGAACAGCTCGAGGTCGCCGATCATCTCACCGGTCAGCGGATCGATCTGGACGATTCGCTCGACCTCGTCGCCGTTGAACTGCACCCGCGTGGCGATCTGGTCGTAGGACGGCTGGACATCGACAGTGTCGCCCCGAACGCGGAATCGAGAGCGGCCGAAGTCGACGTCATTGCGCTGGTACTGCAGGTTGGTCAGCTTCCGAAGGAAGATGTCCCGGCGAAAGCCTTCGCCGGCGTGGATTTCGACCGACTCGCCAAGGTAGTCCTCGGGCGAGCCAACGCCGTAGATGCACGAGACGCTGGCCACGACAATGACATCCCTCCGCGTAAGGAGCGCCCGGGTGGCCGACTGGCGCAGGCGGTCGATCTCGTCATTTCTGGATGAGTCCTTCTCGATATAGGTGTCCGTCCGTGGGATGTACGCCTCGGGCTGGTAGTAGTCGTAATAGCTGACGAAGTACTCGACGGAGTTATTGGGAAAGAACGAGCGGAACTCGCTGCAGAGCTGCGCCGCCAGGGTTTTGTTGGGCGACATAACGAGCGTCGGCCGCTGGATCTCCTGGATCATCTGGGCGACGACCATCGTCTTGCCCGACCCGGTTACGCCGAGCAGGACCTGGTGTTTCTGGCCCTTTTCGACCCCGTCGGCAAGCTTCTTGATCGCTTCCGGCTGGCCACCCGCGGGCGAGAAACCAGCCGTAAACGCGAATTTGGGCATCCCACCATTTTATGGTCGGTAGCCGGGAAATTTACAGGGGTCTAGGCACTCTGACAGGCGGAACGAACGGCCATCCGGGCCGTTCTAGAAGCATGCTTCGGCGGTACAGGACCGTCTTGATCGCCGGCGCCATCCTGATCGGCTTGGTCCTCGCAGTGCTGGTTCTGGAAGGCCGGTCCCTGTATAGCCGTGCGATCTACGGCACATGGGACCCCTCCGCCTTGCCGACACGGATTGACTATTGCGACCGCCGCTATTACCCAGCATCGCCGCCGACACAGGTAACCCAAAACTCGGTCGACCAGACGGGAAATGCCTTCGGCGCTTTCCCGATCCGGCAGATCGGCGCCACCCTTGCTGGAAAACCGATCGTGGCAAAGCCGCTGCCAGAAACGGTTCGAAGGCAGTTCCCAAACGGCCCGATTCTCCCCTGCACCATGGTGGTTTACGTCAAGGTCGGCGCAAATGAGTACGTCCCGTACGGCATTGCCGGCGGCCCCTGATTAAGGCCTCTGCCCTACGGCTCGCTGCGTCGGCCCAGCTCGATCGCTCGGAGCCGTTCGGCGACTGCAGCGAGCACCTGCAGCGCCAGCTTGTCGTTGCCTTTGATGGCATCGCGAAACTGAACATGGCTCAATACCATCGCCTCGCCAGCTCCATCGGCGACGACGGTCGCTGTCGCGGGCCCATTGTCGAGCATGCCGATCTCCCCGAAGAAATCTCCCGGGCCCAGGTCCGCAACGGGCTTGCCGGCGCGAGTCACCCGCGCCTTACCGCCGGTCAGGATGTAGAACGCTTCCGTCGGCTGGCCCTCGGCAATCAGCGTTTCGCCTGCCTTGATGCTGACCTCGTCGACCTGTGCCGCCAACTGCTCGAGCTCGCGGTGGCCTAGCTTTGCGAACAGTGGGATCTTTGCCAGCCGCTCGACCTTCGGGTCACGCACGTTGGCTACAGTACAGCAGCGCGCGACCCGTTAGTCGTCGACCTGCGGGTGCAGCCCCGGATTGACCGTTCGCTTGCGCTCGAGGTAGGCGATTAGTCCGAATAAGAGCGTTAGCCCGAGCAGGAGGCCGCCGACCGCGTCTGAGAACCAGTGCCAGCCGAGGTAAACCACGGCATAGCCGATCAGGAAAACCATCAGGACCAGGACCGGGCTCAGCCGAGAGCTGTCCTTGCCGAACAACTCCCAGCGCTCCGACAGGTAGAGCACCAGCCCGTAGGTGATGGTGGCGCGCAGAACGTGGCCGCTCGGGTACGAGAACTGGCCGACGTTGTGGCTCAGGTGGGGCAGGAAGCTTGGGAAGTGGTTGATTGCCAACGGCGGCGCTGGGCTGCCGATGACATTCTTGCCAATTACTTCTAGGACCGACCCGGCCAGCACGAACGCCACGGGGAGCACCGCCAGCAGCCGCAGGCCGCGGAACAGGGCCAGGCCGATAAGCGCCGAGATCACCAACGTCAGCTCGGCGCTGCCGAGGTAGGTGAACAGCCCGAGAGCAATGTCCTGGGCGGTGCTGCCGCGATGCTGCAGATAGGTCGTCAGCCGGCCATTCAGGCCGGTGAATCCGCCAAAGACGACGATCAGGGTCACGATGATGAAGGCGGCCAGGAAGACCCCGGCGGTGATCAGCAGGCGCCGGCTAAGGCGCGGCCAGTGCGGTCGGCTCAGCGCTGGCATCGGCGGCAGTACACGGTGCCGCGGCCGGCCAGGCGCGTCGCTTGCAAGGGCGTCCCGCATCTCAGGCAGGGCTCCCCGCCCCGACCGTAGACGAGCAGCTTCTCCTGGTTGCCGCCACGGAGACCAAAGGCGTCGACGTAATTGATGATCGACGAGCCGCGCGCCGCAATGCTGTTTTCCAGCACCTCCTGGATCGAGGCGTAGAGCGCCCGCCGTTCACGCGCGGTGAGACGGTGCGTCCATCGGCTAGGACGGATTCCCGCCCGAAAACATGCCTCGTCCGCGTAGATATTGCCCACGCCAGCGAGAAACGATTGATCCAATAGCGCCGATTTGACCGGCCGGCGGCGGGCCCGCACCAGGCGCTCGAACTCCGCCTCGGTGAGATCGCCGTGAATCGGCTCGGGTCCGAGACGGGCCGGAAAGGCGCGGGCCTTGACCAGCTCCGCCTCGCTGCCGAGCAACAGGCGTCCGAACTGCCGCGCATCGTCGTATCGAAGTTCGAGCCCGGTATCCAGGAGCGCTCGAAAGTGGGTGTGCTTGACCGCCGCCTCTTCGGGCTCCCAAACCCGGAGGTGTCCGGTCATTCCAAGATGGACGACGAAGCGGACCCACTCCCTACCCTCCACCTGAGAGGGGGAGGGATTTTGCCCGTCGAGCGGCATCACGATGTATTTGCCTCGCCGCTCGACGCCGGCGATCGTCTTCCCTTTGAGCCGGCGCGCGAAGGCCCGCGGCGCTGGATGGCGGATGACCCTCGCCAGGGCCGCCAGGTCGCGGCTGAGCTGGACGGTCTCGACCCGTCGGCCGGTGAGCTGCGGCCGGAGGTCGCGAACGACGGTCTCGACTTCAGGAAGCTCGGGCATGCCGGCCGCTCAGGCCTTGGCGGCCACCAGCCTGACGCGCTCCATGTCCTGCCAGTTCGGGCCGAGCTTGAGGTCGACCTGGAGGGGCACGTTCAGCGGAAAGGCGGTCGCCATCAGATCGGGAACAACCTCTATTAAGCGGTCGCGTTCGGCCGGCGGCACCTCGAAGACGAGCTCATCGTGCACGGTCAGGATCATTCGGGTCTGCAGCTGCTCGTCGCGGAGGTAGCGCTGCAACTGGATCATCGCCAGCTTCATGATGTCGGCGGCCGAGCCCTGCACCGGCATGTTGATCGCGATCCGCTCGGCAGCCATGCGGAGCTGGCGGTTCGGCGACCGGATGTCCTGGATGTAGCGGCGGCGGCGTAGCAGCGTCTCGACGTAGCCCTGCTCGCGCGCCTGCATCTTGATGCCTTCGAGGAACTCGCGAACCCGGTTGTAGGCACGAAAATACGCGTCGATGAACACCTGCGCCTCCTCGCGCGCCATGCCGGTGTCGCGCGCCAGGCCGAAGTCGCTCAGCCCGTAAAAGAGGCCGAAGTTGACCACCTTCGCCAGCCGCCGCTGGTTGGCGGTGACCTGCTCTTGCGGGATGGCGAACACCTCGGCTGCCGTCCGGGCGTGGATGTCCTCGCCGCGGGCAAAGGCGTCGACCAGGACTGGATCGTCGGTCATGTGGGCAAGCACGCGCAGCTCGATCTGCGAGTAGTCGGCTGAAAGGAGGATGTCGCCCTGCCGGGCGGGGATGAAGGCGCGGCGGACCTTCTGCCCCACCTCGGTCCGGATCGGGATGTTTTGCAGGTTCGGATCGGACGAGGACAGCCGGCCGGTAGCGGCCACCGTCTGGTTGAACGAGGTGTGCACCCGATGCGTCCTGGAATCGACCAGCAGCGGCAGGGCGTCGACGTAGGTCCCCTTCAGCTTGCTGAGCTGGCGGAACTCGAGGATCTTCGGCACCACCGGATGCTGGTCACGCAGGCCTTCGAGCACGGTCGCATCCGTCGAGTAGCCACTCTTGGTCTTGCGGCCGCCGGGAAGATTGAGATCCTCGAAGAGGAAGCGGGCGAGCTGCTGCGGCGAGTTGACGTTGATCGGCCCGTTGGCAACGTCCTCGATGTCCTGATAAAGCCGCTGCAGCTCGTCATAGAGCTCGCGGGAGACCTGCTGCAAATAGGCGAGGTCGACGGAAACGCCCGCCAATTCCATCTCGGCAAGCACCGGGACCAGCGGCATCTCGAGATCGCGAAACAGCTCGGCATTCTTGAGCCGGTCGAGCTGCGCCTGCAGCAGTGGCTGCAGCTCGAGCGTGACACGCATCCGCTCACCGAAGAAGGCGCCCGCGCGCGCGATCTCCACCTGGTCGCAGGTCATCGCCGTCTTGCCACTGCCGAAGAGCGACTCACGGCCGTCGATGGTGCGATGCAGGACGTCGGAGGCAAGTGCCTCGAGGCTGGGCGAGCGCACGCCGGAGTTGAGCAGATAGGCGGCAACCAGCAGATCCCAGTCGATGCCACCAAGCTCGATGCCATGGGCACGCAGCGCGAGGTAATCGCCCTTCTGGTTGAAGCCGATCTTCGAGGGTCGAGCCGCGCGCAGCAGGGACGCAAAGCGGTTCAAGACCTCTTTGATGTCGAGGCAACGCTCCTGCTCGTGCGTCAAGGGCACGTACGCGACGTCTTGCTGATCAAGGCCGATGACGATGGCCGCGATCCTTCCTCGCCGCGGGACATCGTCGACGGTCACAACTTGAAAACCGATGCGTTCCGCGCGGGCGATCGCGCCCAGCAGCCGGTCGAGGTCGGCATCGGTCCGAACGATCGTCACCGCCCCGGTTGCGGCTGCTTCCAGGGGGAGGGTCGATTGCGTGGGCTCTCGCGACGGCTCGGGACCGAGCGGCGCAAAGATCGGCGGCGCCGTCATTGTGCTCTCGTCTTTCCAGGTCGTCGGCACGCGCGCGGCCAGGCTGCGAAAACCGAGATCGGCCAGCATGGTGCGCGCCGCATCCGGGCGATAGTCCGTCGCGGAGCCGCGGCCCAGATCGAGCTCGATATCGACGTCGCGAACGATGGTCGCCATCTTTTTGCTGAGCAGCGCCTGATCGCCGAATTCCTCGATCAGTTTCTTGACCTTGGGCGGCGCAACTTTTTCCTTGTTGGCCACCAAATTTTCGACCGAGCCGTAGTCCTGGATCAGCTTGATCGCAGTTTTTTCGCCGATGCCGCGGATGCCGGGGATGTTGTCTGACACATCGCCGATCAGGCCTTTGAGGTCGACCGTTTGCAGCGGCTCCAGCCCGTAGCGTTCCCGCACCTTGTCGGGGGTGTAGAGCACCGTCTCCGAAACCCCCCGCTTGCTCGTTAGCACGAAGGTGACGTCGTCGACCAGTTGCAGTGCGTCGAGGTCGCCGGTCACGATCGTGCTGTGCAGACCTCGCTCGCGTGCCTGCCGTGCCAGCGTCCCGATCACGTCGTCGGCTTCGACCCCCTGCACCTCGTAGATCGGGATGCCGAAGGCGCGGACGATGTCGCGCGTCAGCGGAAACTGCGGTGACAGCTCGGGCGGCGTTGGGCGGCGCGTCGCCTTGTATTGCTGGAGCTCTTCGTGCCGGAAGGTGCGCCCGCCGAGGTCGAAGGAGGCGAGCACATAATCGGGATGCTCCTGCAACGCAAGCAGCAGCATCGAGGTGAAGCCATAGGCAGCATTCACCACGCGACCTTCCCGATCCGTCAGCGAGGGCAGCGCGAAGAAGGCCCGGTAGACGAGGGAATGGCCGTCGATCAGGACGAGCCGCTCCTTCTTTTCGGGCGCGCTCACCAGCAAAGTGTATCGGTGCGCAATAAGCGCAAACGATTACAAAAAATCGAGCAGGACGCCGGGAAACCGATGGTAAGATGGGCTCGATTCCGCATGGCTAAATTCGTGGAAATGCAGGTCGATTCGATCCGCGTGCACATGCCCAGCGGGCAGCATGTCGTCATCCTCAAGGAGAAAGAAACCGATCGCTATCTGCCGATCTGGATCGGCATTTACGAGGCCAACGCGATCGCCTTGAAGATCACCGGCATCACTCCGGAGCGGCCGATCACGCACGACCTGGTGGCCAACATCCTGCAGAGCGCGGAAATGCGGCTCAAGAAAATTCAGGTCACATCCCTGACCAATGAGGTGTTCTTCGCCCGGCTCTTTTTGGCGGTCAACGGCAAGGAGGTCGAGATCGACTCGCGTCCCAGCGATGCGATCGCGCTCGCGGTGCGGATGACCTGTCCCATCATGGTCTCGCAGGACGTGCTCGACAAGGCGGGCGTGTTCCCGGAGAAGGAAGAGGAAGAAGAAGACGCCAAGCTGTCGATCTTCAAAGAACTGATCAACAGCATGGACCTGCCCGATCTCGAAGGGCCGCCCCCAGAAAAGTCCTGAGGCGGTCCCGTCAGGTATTCAGGACGGGAATAGCGGCAATGGAGCGGGTACATCCGCTAGATCTAATGCCACATCAACGTACGCGTCGGGATCAGCCAAGAAGAACGCAGTTAGAAACGTGTCCGGGTGCCAAAAGACCATTCCTCTCCAGTTCGCACCGTGTGGAAAACTCCGTTGATCCAAGCTAAGGAGATACTGCACGCCGACCGCCCTCGCAGCGGCTAACACCGGCCAGTCCTTTTCATCGTCCAGCGGCGATGGCAATTCAAGAGCTGCCCTCAAGGCATCAGGCACTGGGCAAGACCAGCTCTGTTCGAGCGCCGAAACAGCCGCGTCAATGCGCTCCCGGACTGTTTCCATCGAATCCTTGACCGT
>DAIPYJ010000046.1:0-21048 GCA_036782775.1 Candidatus Dormiibacterota bacterium
GGGAGAGGGTCGGGGTGAGGGGCCTCACCTTTCAGGCTGCCAGCTTGTCGATCCGGCGCGCCTCTTCGATGATCGGCGGGGCGATCCTGCGCCGGACTGCCGGGCTCATTCGCTCCAACCGCCGTCCGAGCCGGTAGGCATAGCGTTGCACCGCATCCTCGACCGCCAGGTAGGGCAGGCGGCCCCAGGCGAAGCCTTTCACTAACGCCCAGGCGGCACGCCGCGTGAGGTGGCGCGAATCGGGCCAGAGCGTCCCGCCTTCATCGCCGAACTGGGCATCGGTGTAGCCCGTGAGCAGCGCCAGACGATACGTCGTGGCAAGGCTGGTCGTCGATTGCCGGAGGACGACCGAATCCGGCGCGTGGACGATGGAGCAACTGGCCAGCACCGCCTGCCGTGCCCAGACTCGGTCAGCGCCAACCGGCAGGTGCTCGTTGAAATGAATGCCGCGCCAGACGCTGCGTCGGACCGCTGCGTTCTCGATGAAGAACGGCAGCGACTTATACCGGACGCGATCGCCGACCCGGATCCGCCGCACGTGCGCCTCGCCGCAAAAGCGCTGATGAAGCCGGAACGCCAGAATGGGGTCCCCGCCGATCGGCGCCTCCTGCCGTCCGTAGACCCCCGCGACCGACGGGTCTTCGAACGGCGTCGTGAGCCGGCTCAGCCAGTCGCCGTTTGCCGGCACCGTGTCCTGTCCGAGAAATGCGACGATCTCTCCCTTCGCCTCGGCCATCGCCCGGTTCCAGGTCGCCGGTCCTGGAGCATCCTCGACCGAGACCAGGCGGGCCAGCGGAAACTGACTGACAATATGCCGAGTTCCGTCGGATGATCCCCCGTCGACGCAGAGGATTTCGACCGGTTGGCAGCCTTGACCCATGATGCGGTGCAAGACCGTCCCGAACGCCCGGCCGGCGTTTAGCGTGGGGATGACCACGGAGATGGACGGCGCCGCCCCTGGCATTGACGTTGTAACGGCGGGTGGCTCGGTTTTCCACCAGGACGAGTTCCGCCCCTTACAGCGCCGCACTCAGCTTATACGCAGCCCCGCCCGATGGTGATGCGTCAGGCGAACGTCACGCTGATGAAATAGAACCAGGTCGGCGTCGTCCCATCCTTGGGCGAGACCCCGAAGACTTTGATCATCCCTTTGCTCCCCGAGCTCGCACTGAAGGTGACCGAGACGTCGTAGTGCCCGAAATCGGGTTTTGACGCGCTGGCGGTCGTCGTGCCGCGGCCGAGCTCGTTGCCGCCGGCATCGAGCACCACGGCGACCACGGTGCCGTTATCGACGCTGGCCGTGCCCGAAATTTCGACCGGCGAGCTGACCGCGCTGCTGCCGTCGGGACTATCGATGATGATGCGCCGGTTGTTCGGAATCGGCGTCGCCGATGTCGCCGGCAGCGAAGAAGGCGACGACGCGCTCGGGCTCGTCGATGTGGCGCCGCTCGCGCTGGGCGAGGCGGACGCCGTGGACGTCCCCTGCTCGACGAACGTCGTCGTGTTGTCGCCCCCGCACGCGGCCAGCAACAATATGCAAACCGCGAGCAGTCCTAATCCGATCCGCTTCACACGTCCCTCAACGCTGATGAACACCCCTGCCGATAGGCGCTAAGGTTAGGCCGCCATTATAGGTCGGCTCCGAGCGCTGCTCGCCCATCTCGACCGGCTTCCGGCTCGCGTCGAAATCCCGATCGTCGCTGGGCTCACAACGCTCTATTTCGTCAGCTACGCGGCACTCTCGATCCTGCGCCACGTTACCTATCACTCGTTTGGTCCCGACCTCGGGCTCTTCGACCAGATTTTCTGGAACACGACCAAGGGCCGCTTCTTCGAGTCGACCATGAGCCTCGGCCTGCCGCAGCCGCATTCATATTTCAGCGACCACTTTTCGCCGGTCTACCTGGTCATGCTGCCCTTCTACGGCCTGCTTCCGTTACCGCAGACCCTTCTCGTGGCCCAAACGCTCGCCTTAGCGCTGGGAGTGGTCCCGATCTATCTGCTGGCGCGTGCCCGGTTCAGCGGCTCGGCAGTCCGCCTCGCCTGGGTGCTGGCCTACTTCCTCTTTCTGCCGCTCGCCTTCATCAACCTCTACGACTTCCACGAGCTGGCGTTTGCGGTGCTGCCGCTGGGACTGGCGCTGTACTTCCTCGAGACGAGGCGGCCCGGTTTGTTCCTGCTGAGCTTGCTTGCCGCCTTCACCGTGAAAGAGGACCTGCCGCTGGTCGGGATCGGATTCGCGGCCTATATCCTGACCGCCAAACGCGACCTGCGCCTGGGCCTGAGCACGCTGGGACTCAGCCTCCTCACGTTTGTCGGCGTCATCCGGCTGCTGATTCCGGCCTTCGGCGGGGGAAGCGCCTATGTCTACTTCGCGTCACGCTACGGGCAGCTCGGTGACAGCCCGATCCAGATTGTCGAGACGGTACTCACGAACCCGCGTCGGCTGGCCAGCACCCTGTTTCAGCTTCAGAAGCTCAAGTTTGTGGTCGCCATCTTCGGGCCGCTCCTGGGCGCCTCCTTTCTCTCCGGATTTGGCGTGCTGCTCCTGCTGCCCACCCTAGCGATCTTGCTGCTCTCCAATTACGCGCCTCAGTTCTCGGTCAGCAGCCACTACGCCGCGCCACTGATCCCCCTGACCCTGGGCACCGCCATCATTGGCGTCGCGCGGCTGCAACCCGGCCTCCAGCGGCTGGTTACCGCGGCAGTCCTGATCAGCTCGCTGGGCTTTTCGCTGGCGCTTGGCGACCTGCCGTTCTCGCGGCATTTCGATCCGCGGCTCTTCACGAATGAGCCGCGTTACCTCGCCTTCGCGTCTAACCTGAGCCGCATTCCCGCCGATGCCAGCGTGGCCGCGGAAAACGACCTGACCCCACACCTATCGCATCGCCGCTTGATCTATGACATCGAATACGAAGGCATCGTCAACGCCGACTATCTGGCACTCGACGCAGCCGGCGTCGGCCACGACGGGGCGCGCTTCGACCGCCAGCTGGCCGACTTCGAGAGTCGCGGCTATCAGCTGATCGCCGCGGGCGATGGCCTGGCGCTGCTCGAGCGAGATGACCGGGTCCACTAAACTTGGCGGCATCAATTTGTACACGTATCAACACGGCATTTATCCGCGCTCGGAGAAGGTCGTCGCGGCAACCCGCGGCCTCGATCGAGGTCGGAACACCCAGGCGGAAGTCGACGATGCGGTCCACGCCGACCAGGCTCGCTGGTTGCAGGTGCAGCAGACCGCGGGACTGGACTTTCTGTCGGACGGCCTGCTCGGCTGGCAGGATATCTTCCGTCCCCTGGCGGAAACGGGCGGCGCGAAGCCGCACACGCTGGTTCGCTGGTTCGATACCAACACCTTTTTTCGCGAACCCGAATTCGGTTCTGCCCCGGCGCCACTCAGCCAGGTTCCGTTGCTGGCGGAAAGCAACCTGGACGGTGGCCCGTCAGCTCCACGCGCCTCGACCTTCCCGTCGCCCTACCTGTTCTCCCGGGTGGCGCACACCAAGCTCGACCGGAACGAGTTGATGCTCGCCCTGGCCCGCTCACTGCTGCGGCCGGCAATCGATGGAGCCATCCGGGGTGGGAGCAAGCTCATCCATCTGGAAGAGCCGTGGCTCGGGTATTACGGCATTGGCCAAAAGGACTGGGCGCCGTTACGAGAGGCGCTGGAAATCCTGCATCGTGACCTGGGAGCGACGCTCGTGTTTCACGTTTACTTCGGGGACGCTGGGCCGCATCTCGACCAGCTTCGCCGCCTTCCGGTCGATGCCATCGGCGTCGATTTGACCGAGACCGACGTCGGCGAGCTTGGCAGCGACTGGGACAAAGCGCTGGTTGCCGGCGTGGTCGACGGCCGGCAGTCGCAGCTCGAATCGTTGGGCAGCATCGTCGATGTAGCACAGCACCTGATGCAGACGGTTCGACCGACGGCTCTTTATCTGACATCGAACTGCGAATTGGCCTTCCTGCCCACCGTTGTTGCCGAACGCAAGGTCCAGCGGCTCGGCGATGCGGCGAAGAAACTCAAGGAGCTGGTCTCGGTATGAGCACCAACACACTCGAACACAAACCGCTGCTTACGCACGAAGTCGGATCGCTCGATAAGCCGGGATGGCGGGTCAAGGCCTACGCCGGTAAGCGGCTCGAGGAACGGGACTTACAAGAGGCCCGACATTGGGGCGCGACGCTCGAAGTGCCGCAGTATCAGCGGCTGCTCGACTTGCTCGCCCTGGGAACGTTCAGCAAGGAGCAGAAGGCCGAGATCCAGCGCTGGTCGAGCCTGTACGCCCTCCGCCTGGAGGAGAGTGCCGGCCTCGACGTCGTCTACGACGGCGAGCAGCAACGTACCGAAATGTACGACTGGGCCGTCAAGCATGCGCATGGCTTCGAGCCCCGAGGCAGCGTTCGCGCCTTCGATAACAAGTACTACACCAAGGCGGCGGTGGTCGGGCCGATTTCGCTGGCCGAGCCCTTCCACAACGCCGAGTTCTCCTATCTGGTCTCGGTCGCAGGGGCGGAGTTGAAGGTCCCGGTAACCGGCGCCTACACCATCGCCGACTGGTCCTTCGACGAGCGCAACGACAGCGCGACTGATCTTCGCCGGCCGGCCGCCGAGCGGCGCGCGGCGCGCCATCAGGCTCGCCGGAACTTCGTGCTCGACGTGGCCCGAAATTTGATCCGGCCCAACGTCGAGGCGCTGATCGGAGTGGGGGCGCGCTGGATCCAGGTCGACGAGCCGGGCGCCTCGACCGAGCCTGATGAGCTCGACCTGTTCGTCGACAGCTTTAATGCGACGGTCGAGGGTCTGGACGCCATGTTCTCAACCCACCTCTGCTTTTCCGACTACAACCTGTTTTTTCCCGCCATCGAGCGCATGACCCAGTGCCGGCAGTTCGCGGTCGGCTTCGCCAATTACGACAGCCGGCAGCTGGGGACCAGCGACGAGGCCCGTCCCGGCTACCAGGTGATCAGGAAATTTCGCGACCTGCCTTCGAAACCGGCGCTCGGGCTGGGCGTGCTCGACATCCACACGGACTTCATCGAGTCGCCCGAACTCGTTCGCGATCGCGTCCTCTACGCGGTCGACGTCTTTGGGGATCCGGAGCGGATTCACGTGACGCCCGACTGCGGGCTGCGGACCCGATCCTGGGCGGTCGCCTACCAGAAGCTGCGCAACATGACCGCCGGCGTCGCCCTCGCTCGGAAAAGCCTGGGCCTCGACTAGCCGTCCGGCCTGAGCTTGCTAGCGGGGCGTCGGCTCCGGTTTCATGGACCGATGCCATCAAAGAAGCGGAATGCAGTTAGCGCTGCGTTAATCGGGGCGGCCACTACGGCACTCACGGTGAAAGGCGCAATGGCGAGTGCTATCGCGCCGGTGGCCCAGGAGCCTCTGGCCGACGCACGAATGAAGCTTGCCCAGGCGTCGCAAACGGCAGCCGCCGCCTCCGCGAACCTGCTGCAGCAAGCGCCGGCCACGATTGGCGGCGCGATCGTGCACGCCTCAATCAGTCCTGGCGCAGGATCCGCTCGTGCGCACCGGTCATCAAGCTCGTCGAGCGGCGTGATGCCGCGGACCAGGTCCGACGACCTCCAGTTCGACCCGGAGAAACGCCTCAACCCCTCCGGTAGTAACCGGCGTGCCCTCGCGCGGCGCATCCTGCATGATGCCGCCGTTCGCCACGGACTCGATCCCAAACTGGTGCTTGCCGTCTCCTACTGGGAAAGCGGTTGGGACCAATCTCGGGTATCCGCCAATGACGCCGTTGGCCTGATGCAGGTGGAGCCCTACATGGCCGATGCGGCTGGACCGACTCTGCTAGGCCGGACGGTTGATCTGAGCGACCCGTATGACAATGCTGACCTGGGGGCCGCGATCCTCAAAGACGACCTCAATAACTACGGGGACCCGGTGATGGCGCTGGCGGCCTATTACGAGGGTTCGACCGCCCTTCGGCAAAATGGGCTCACTGCCGACGCCCAGCAATACGCTCAGGGCGTGCTCGCACTGGCAGCACAAATGCCGGACTGAGGTGCGCTAGCTCAGCGTAGCCACCAGCCCGAGCGACGCGATGGCTGGGCGGTCGAACGGATGGCTGGCCAGCGGGGTCCGAGTCGCGCGGCGGACGCCCGTGCGCAGACCGGCGGCACCGCCCACCAGGGGCGTTGGGAGCCCGCCACTCGGGATCCGCCTGCGACAGGGCAAGCACGGGCGGCCGCGGAGTTGGCATCGATCATCAGCCCCGATTCATCGACCGCTTCGAATTGTGATGCGGGCACCGACTTCAGTTCGGTGAGGAGGCTGTCGGGCCAGGACGCGTCTTCCGTGCCGCTGAAGTACCAGTTGCTGCCGTTGTCAGCCAGGATCAAGCCATAGTGCTGCAAGGCTCGAAGCACGACCTGCGCCTGGGGGCTGAATCCGGAGAGGTCATAGCTCGCCTTCAGCCGAAAGCGCGCACCCATCGGTGGCAGCGCGGGGTTCGCCGCCGTTCCCGCCTCATGACGCGCCGGCCAGATGAAGCTTTGGTCGGTCTGCTGGGCGGTGAACCGAATCGCATGGTTGATCGCCCCCGCCTGGACTTCGTCCCAGCGGACAAGCCCCGGAAAGATAGGGAGGCCCGCCGCATCCGCGGAGGTCCAGCCTGATGGCCGCAGCGCATCCGAGCCAAGCGGGAAGACCGCGCCCGAGCCGGCCGTCCACGAGGATCCGCTGCCCGACAGATCGAAGAGCTCATAGAGCGTGCAACTGTCCCGATTGATGATCAGCGCGTGACGATCGCTTCCGTTCTCGATCAAGGTGTCGGCTCCGACCGGATAAGGCCCGGCATCGCTTTCGCTCGCGTAGAGGAAGCTGACCGTCACGGTCGGATGGCTGTTTCCCACGACGGTGTAGGGGAAGCCATAGGGAGGCGCGCCGAAATCCGGGTGGAGATTGGTCGTCGCCGCAGCCATCGAGGCCAGCCATTGGCTGCTCTGCGCGTGGACCGGCAGCGATGAAATGTCGGTATTCCAGATGTTATCGACCGGAAATACCTGGCATGCGGTCGACGGTGGTGCGGCGGCGGCGGCGGGCAGATCGCCTGCCAACCCGGTTGCCAGCAAGAGGGCGGCAAGCAGCAGGGTCGCCTTCGGCATTGGCGTCGATTTGAGTAAGAAGGCTCCGCGCGCACGCCGCAACCATGGTTCAGTGACCGATTGATGACAGATTCCGGTTCGGACCAGGCGGTTACGTCAGCAGGCGTAGTCCTGATCGATGGTGCCGAAGAACTGGACCAGCGTTACCGGACTGCCGCTGAAACGGTAGCTGGCGCTGCAGTACGCCTTCGCCTGCTGCACGCTGCTGGTTCCCGAGGCATACCAGTCGGCCGTTGCACCGGTGACGGCAAGCGCCCCCATGATGCTCGACCAGGCAAAGTTATTTGAATAAATGCCGATCGGGACGGCGCCGATGTGGCTGAGCTCATCGATCATGCCTTGCAGGGCGAACTGGTTGAACGATTGGTCGCAGTTGACGCCGTGCAGGCCGCACCAGCTGTTCGCCGTCTCGACGTCCAGCCACCAGCCCGCGGCGCTGGCGATCCCCTGGCTGCTGGTATACGCGTAATCGCCGACCACTTCGCTGCAGCCAACGGTCCACGCATCGCGCTGGCCCTGCGTTCCGTTGACTGCCGCCGACTGTGTCTGGCAGGACGCGTTCATGTGATTGGTGACGTAGCTCGGATCAAACCCGGTATTGAGATAGAGGCCGGGGTTCGGCGCCTGGCTGTACTCCCGGGCGAGGCATGGGTTGCCAGGACTGTTCGCAAATGGTGCCCCCTGATCGACCCCGATGATGCCGAAGTTTTTGAAGATCGGCGTCACCGTGTACCAGGTCCGCTTCGGGGCCGACACCGTCGACGGATGTCGCTGGACGGACCACCAGGTGCCGGTGGTGCGGGCAGTTGTCGTTGACGCGGTGGTTCGGGAAGCAATGAACCGGCTGGCTGGCGCCGCCGTACCGCACTGCGGATAACTGACGTCGTAGCCGACTGTCCCGCTCTGATAGGCGAGGGCGTGCCCTGCGAAAACCGGGGTTGCCGCCAGCGCGGCGGCTGCCGCGATGGGAATCCGCATCCCCCTACTTCCCATTTCCGCGCCCTACGCTAGCAGCTTTATCGCTCGATGAACATCCAGCGGTGGCCTTCCAGGTCTTCGGCACGGTACCGCTTGCCGTACTGATCGGCCTCCACTTCGCTCAGGATTCGGGCGCCGCTCGATCGCGCCCGCTCGAAATGCGCCTGGATGTCGGTGACGTACACGAGAGCGCCATCGATGACATAGGGCACTGTCGACCACCGCTCGGCGGCCTCGCAGCCGGCACGATGGCGCCTAGGGCCCTGATAGTCGGGAGAGGGGGTAGCCAGCATGATCAGGCCATCGCCCGCCTCCAGCTCGCCATGACTGAGCCGACCATTGGCATCGAGCATGCGGGTTCGTTCCTTGAAGCCGAAGGCGCGAACCAGCCAGTCCATCGCCGCGGGCCCGTCCTCGTAGGCCAGCATCGGAATCACATCTGGATATCCGGTCGCCATCTAACGCCGGCATTATCCCAACTCTTCGCCTACCGAGAGATTGCCCCAGGGACGGCCCTTCGGCTAAGTTCATTGTTGGTGTGGGGGTGAACCGACGTCGGTTACCGTCCTTCGTCATACTCGCCGCAAGCCTGTTGGTCGTTGGTTGTAGTGGGCGGGCGACCACAAGCTCTAGTCCCGTTGGCTCCAGGACTGCTTCGACGGCTCCCACGGTTACGCCCTGTCCTTCGACGGCAAGGGTGGTGCCACCGCCGCGACTGGCCGCGGCAATGACCTACGACGCAGCGACGAAGACCGTGGTGCTCTTCAGCGGCATCCGGGGAGACGGCAGCCCTCCGCTGACCGATACGTGGACCTGGGATGGATGCAGCTGGACGCAGCAGACGCCGGCGAGCTCGCCTCCAGGTCGAAGCTTCGGTAGCCTCGCCTTCGATCAGGGCTCGGGCAAGGTGCTGCTGTTCGGCGGTGGCTCGGCGAACTCCGATCCAGCCCGGAACGACACGTGGACCTGGGACGGCAGTACCTGGCAGCAACTGAACCCTTCAACATCACCACCTCGTCTGGGTGATGCCTCGATGGACTACGACCGTGGAAACCAGGCAGTCGTCCTGCGGGGAAACACGCTGCAGGGTGATCAGCCCGTGACCTGGACCTGGGACGGGACAAACTGGAGCGAACGTCATCCAGCGACCGAGCCGCCGCTCCGTTTTCGCGCCGCACTCGCCTTCGGTGCTCGATCCGGGACGCTCCTCTTTGGTGGTCAACCTGGGGAAACTGGGGCATTAAACGACACCTGGGTCTGGGACGGCAGTAACTGGAAGCAGCTCCATCCGGCGGTCTCGCCGAGCGGTGGCGCGGCCTCGATGGTCCAGGAAGAGATCCGCCATGACGTCATCATGATTGAGCAGGACGGCACCTGGGCCTGGGACGGCTCGAATTGGCATCACGTCGCATCGTCCCCACCCTTCGAGTTGTATCGATCGATCGCCTACGACGCAGCCCATGGCCGGGTGCTTCTCTTTGGAGGCAAGTCTCCTCAGACCAATGTTGGCACCGATGAGTTTTTGGCCTGGGACGGGAGCGGCTGGTCGCAGCCCTAGACCGCGAACCGCGCAACTCATTAACGGTTCGGTGTCAAACCCACCGGGATGCACTTCGGCCGTTCCAGGGCAGATGTAGTAGAGCCGGCCCTGGAAGCTGGCGCCGACCGTCGTCGAGTCGTAGGCGTCTTAAACCGTGACCCTAAAGGCCCCGGGGTGTAATGCCGGCACGCCACCGGTGCACGGGTCGTTCTCCACGTACGTCAGGTCGAACGTCGAGCTGCCATTAGGGACGATCACGACCGGCATTGGCGCTGAATAGTTCCCGAAATACGACTCAAGGCTGCGCTGGGCGTCGGCGAGACGGTGGCCACTCGAATCGGTTATCTCGACACCCGGATAGCCCTGCAGCGTGCAGCTCGTGCTGGATGTGTTCGTGAGCTGAAAGCGGGTGAGCCCGTTACCAGCGGCCCCTTGATGATCGATATAGACGATATGGAACTGCGAGGTAGCACATTTGCCGCCACCACCCTGACTGCTGACGCCGCTGATGGTTGCACTTTCTCTAGCCGAAGTCGATGCCGCTGTTGACGACGAGCTCGCAGCCTGCTGCGCGCAACTGGTGACGAGCAGGACGCAGAGCAGACCGGCGACATCATGGGCCGGCCGGAATCGCATGAGTTCCTTATATATCAATCCGCCCGCAAAAGCGTGCAACGATACGATGGCGCAGGGATACATTCCTGGTCGCGTGCTTCGCCCCGATTGGGAGGCGTAACCGGTCCTGCGTCATCCGCGTTCTTAAGCGTGGCGATGAAACTGGCGGCGGTGCTTGCTGCGACCGTCATTTTGGCCGCGTGTGGCACTGCGGCTGGGCCAGCGCAGTCGACGAAAGGCACGGTCCCGGCGTCCGCGACTGCTGCTTCATCTTCCCCGTCAAATAGCCCAGGCCCGGTGCCAGCGGTTGCACTGGTCGACTGGGACCAGGATGGCGCTGGCTACACGGTCAGCCTCGTCGCGAGCACCGGAAAGGCATTGGCATCGGTTCACGCAACCTGGTCATTCGGCGGCAAGTGCGGGCCCGTAGAAGCAGGAATCATTTCGCCACCGCCGGTGGGCACATCGGATTCGCGAGTCTACTACCTTGATGCGGGCGGCCTTAAGTGGTTGAAGGACGACGGATCAAAGGGCACCGCCTTCGCCTCACTCGCGCCGCGATCCAGCGTTGCGCTTAGCTTTGCAGTAGCGCCGGATGACAGCGCCTTTGTCCTTAATACGATTGACTATTCGGCTACTCCCTTGAGTCAAGACATCACCATCACGCCGATGGGTGCCTCGCGTGAGGGAGCAAGCATCTATTCGGCCCGCTCGCCGTCGACAACGCCCTCCGCTGCGGTCTGGCCCGTCGGCTGGCACGGCACCGACCTTGTGCTCGCTTATCACCGCAGCACGTGTACCCAAGGCGGCGGTCCGGGGCTTGGCGACCCTACCTCCTATCACATCATTGATGCGACGACTGCCGCGAGGAAAGTCACGATCGGAACGGACTCGGGCGAAACCTGTGGCCTGGTGGGCTTCCCGAGTCCTGCAGGCATCCCCTGCGCCCACTATCTTGGCGGCAGCACCCAAATTTTGACCTGGACTGGCTCCTCCGGTCCGGTTTTTGGAGGCTCATTCCCAGGCGGCCTCTCTCTTTCAGGTGCGGCATATGTTGGGACCGTCCAGTCTGGCGACTCATCCTCAATGAGCCTTATCCGTGCCGCAGGAAACGCCTCAGTTATCTCTGGTAATACCGGTGCCGTCATGTGGATTGATGACGACCACTTCCTGATCGGTCCATTTGCTGGCCCCGGCGCAAGCGCCCAAAGCCAGGACCGCGTCTATGACGCAGCGACGCTAGAGAGCACGACGGTATCAGCGCGAGGCGCACCAATCGCTCGCATCCCGGCGAGTTTTGGGGGCTAGCGGGCGGACCCGACCCAAGGCGCACGGCCGGGGCTCAGAGGTGACGGACAGCTGTCCAAGGCCTGGGATACCGTGGCGCCACCAACATGCCCAAAGCCGCGCAGGTTCTGGCCGCCCTCAAACGTGATGGCTGGATTCAGGTTCGGCAGCGAGGCTCCCATCGTCGGCTGATCAAGGGAGCCGCTGCGGCGCACGTAGGCCTTTCACGACTATGTGGACCTTGGTACGGTGCAGCTCACGCAAGTCGCGAAACAGTTCGGCTATACATTGGATGAGCTCCGTAGGCTCTTGTAAATTGCGAAATGGTCATGAGATTGCGAGTTGAGTACGCCTACGATCCCGAAAGCCGCAACTGGAGCTTTCGGAGTCCCCAGCTGGGGGATCGTTGGCGGCGCGGAAACCCGTGAGGACGCCGAAAAGCGGGTAGTTGACGCGGTGGCTTTCACCCTTGAGGGTGAAGATGATGGATCGCCCGCAACACAGACAGAAGTCGGTATTTGAACGTCGAAGTCGCTGCCGGCTAGCCCTAGTCGAGCGGCCGAAGCCTCAAGGCGATGGCTCGGTCGACTGGTCGGGTCTGGCAACTCTTTTCGCCAGCTGGAAGAGGAAGTTGCCGTTTGCGTAGATCGGGTTCTCTGGCCTGCCAAAGGACAGGACGAGCGTAAGCGCGGTTAAGGTGGAGGGCTCGACTCAGCTCGGACTGCAGAGAGGCACATGCTCACGGTCTCGGCCTGCCCGAAACGGCCGGACGCACACCTGATTCATGACTACGTAATTTGGTATCGGCTCGTCACCGCGATCAGCCCGTCTGCTCAAGGCGCAGGGGCTGATCAGGGGCCCACCAGCCAGAAGCGCTACGGCGAGTTAGGATCCGAGCCAGGACCAGATGGCCAGCGTGATCCGCCGTAGCAACTGCTGAACGGCTGATCCGCGCGGCGTTACGGTGACGGGCGGCTCGTATGTCTGCGCCGGTGATGTCCGATCTTCGCGACGGACCGGCGAGGGCAACGATGGCGTGGCTACCTTTGTCGAGAACGCGGAACAACAGGATGGGACGACGGGCGGAGCAGGGGTACGGGTCCACCAAGGATTCGGCGCGGAACAACAGGCTGGGACGACGGGCCGAGCAGGGGTACGGCTCCACCAAGAATTCGATGGTCCAGCGACCGATCCAGGGGGGCCGTTGGGCGTTGGCGATGGACTGGCCGTTGGCGTCGGCGATGGGCTGGGCGACGGTCCAGTGCCGGTCCCGGTGTACGCCACGAGCGTGTTGCCGGCAGCAACGAAGAGATACCCCTGGCCTGCGCCCAGACCGGGCCACGGCGCGCCCGTCCCATAGCCGGGTGCGACCCGCATGGTCGAGCCCACGTTCGTGCTCCAGACTTGCCGGCCGCTAAGGCCATCCAGCGCGTAGAGGTTGCCGCTGGTCGAGCCGATATACACCACGCCGTGCACGACGAACGGAGCGGTGCTCAACGTGCCGTCACCGGTAAACGTCCAGGCCATGTTTCCGCTCGTCGCATCATGGGCCTCGAGCGTCCCGGATCCGGCATAGGCGTTCGTGACCAGATAAACCAGCGTTCCGTCGGTGGCCGGTGCGGCGTCCGCGGCGAACGTCCCGACAACCGATCCGCCCGCGGCGTCGAAGATGAGGTTGGTCCCCAGGTAATCGCGTTCATAGAGCTTGCCGTTGGCCAGCACCGGGACTTCACCAGCGGCACAGTTCGTCGCATCGGCGTGGTGCCAGACCAGCGCGCCGGTGCTGGGATTGAAGTCCCACACCTGATGGCACTGGAACGTCTCATAGACACCAGCGGTGGACACCGCAGGTGAGCTGCCGTAGCCATTGGTGACGGCCTGCTGCCAGACAATCGTTCCGTTGGTCTCGTCGATGGCAACGAGTCCGCCACTGTCCGCATCGCCCGAACCGGTCACGTAGACGAAGCCATTCATCGCCGTCGGCGGAGCATTCACGTTGAAGCTGAACGGCGCCGGCAGTTGCATCGCCCAGAGCTCGGTTCCGGTCGTGCCCTCCCAGGCCTTGAGCCAACCAGCGGAGTTCAGCGAGAACAGCCTTCCGCCATCGTAGGCAAGCGCCGCCCAGTGGTCGCCCACGTCCAGTTCCAGTGGGATGGGTCCCCAGGCCACGCTCCCATCCGACTGGTGCAGGGCGTAGAGATGGGTGAAGGGGTGGTTGCTGTCATTGAACGTGCCGGTGGTGACGAACACCAGGCCCTCGGCGACCACCGGATAAGAAACCTGTTCACCGAAGTCGACCGACCAACTCTTCGTCAGTGGTGGCATGAAGGCTGCGCCCGGTAGATCGCCATTGTGCTGAGGATTGGCCTGGTAGGTAACCGATTGATCGCTGGTATTGGGAACGGGCGTGAAGCTGGGCGGCGGCCAGGGTGGATTCCCGGAAGACCCGTAGACAAACAGCTTGTGAAACGCCGGCACCGCCAGCAGTCCCTGGCCGACGGTGAGTCCGGCCAGCGGTGATGACACATTGGATTCGTCGGGCCCGGTGATCGCTTCCCAGAGGTAATCCCGATAGACCTGGCGACCCGTCTTTTCGTCGAGAACATAGAGAACGCCGACGCCGGTGCCAATGTAGACGTAGCCGTCCACCACAATCGGAGCCGTCAGCGGCCGGTCTTCGGTGAACGTCCACAGAGCCTGGTTGGTCGAGAGGTCCCGGGCCTGGAGGGTAGTCAAGCCGCTATAGAAGAGGCCGATCGATCCGTCGATCACTGGAGCGTACGCGCTCACGAACTGACCAACCCGTTCGCCGCTTTCGCTGTCGATAATCGGGTTCGGCGCCAGCGGTTCATCACGCGCATAGAGCTTCCCGCTGTTCAGTACGGGAGTCTTCCCGCCGCCCCCGGTACATGGCGTCTGGTAGTGCCACTTCAGCGCGCCGGTCGTCGGGTTGAAGTCGTAGCTCTGGTTGCAGGTGTAGGTCACGTACACACCGTCTGGCGAGACAGCGGGCGAGCTGTGGTCGGAGCCCATGACGTCCTCCTGCCATAGCACCGCGCCGGTCGACTCACTGAGCGCCGAGACCTGCGCCACCCCGCCGCCGCTCGTATACACGATCCCGTTCGCGGCGGTCGGCGCCGAGGCGAAGCAGCTACAGGTCGTCGTTCCCGAGCGGTCGGGGATCTGCGTGCTCCATAGCCGCGCGCCGGATTTCGCGTCGTAGGCGCGCATGAGCCCGTCGACGTTCAAAGCAAAGACTCGTCCGTTGTCGTAGGCGGCGTTGGCCCACTGCGCCGACCCGCCCAGCTCGTACGGTCCCCATACCGTGTGGCCGTCCGTCTGGTCGAGGGCGAAGAGGCGAGCGCCGTGCGGAGACCCGGTTGCTGGCGGCGGGTCGGCGACGGTGACATACATCATCCCCTGAGCAATCAGGGCATAGGAAACCATCTCACCCAGGTCGACCGACCACTTGCGCACGAGCGCCGGCCGCAGGCTGTCAGCCTGCTGCAGCCCGGTGTGGGCGACGTCATTTTGATAGGTCACCGCCTGGTCGCCATCGGAAATCGGCGGAGGATAGGGACTGGGGGCCGGGGTCGGAACGGGCGTGATCGACGGTGACGGCGCGGCGCCGACGCCGAAGCCATTGAGCGTTGTTCCGGCTGGCACGGCGAGCATGCCCTGACCCGCCGCGATTCCGGCCAGCGGGTTCGTCAGGTTTGTCTCGTCCGGCGCGCGAATCGGCGCGCCGAGATTTACCGACCAGGCCAGGGATCCGGTACTCGCCGCCAGCGCGTAGAGGTTCCCGGAGGTTGAGCCTTCGTAGACATAGCCGTTGATGACGATCGGAGCCGACGACAGTGCGCCATCGCCGGCAAAGGTCCAGGCTTGCGCGCCCGTGGACAGCGCGTGCGCCTCGAGCGCTGACCCGTTGAGATAGAAGCCCATCGAGTTGTCAAAGGCAGGCGCTGGCCCCGCAGCGTAGGCCCCGGCAGCTGCACCCGTCTGCGCGTCGTAGATGGCGTTACTCGACGGGGTCAACGGGTCCCGTGTGTAGAGGCGCCCATTGTAGAGCGCGCTGGTCCGTCCGCTGCCTCCGATGCACGTGCCTGCGTGGCTCCAGATAAGAGCGCCGTTCGAGGGAGCGAAATCATAGACGTGGCTGCAACCGAACGCCACATACACGCCGGTCGTCGAAACTGCCGGCGAGCTTTCATCGCCGGTCGATGTCGCGACACGCCAGAGCACGGTTCCATCGGTCTCGCGGACAGCGTAAAGCGTCCCTCCCGATCCGTAGCCCACGGCGTACACGACGCCGTTGCTCGCCGTGGGGGCGGACGATGAGGATGACTGGCCCGGGAGTTGCAGACTCCAGAGCAGCGTGCCGTTGCTGGCATCAAAGGCGCGCAGCAAGTTGGCGGCATTGCCGACGAAGACCCTGCCTTCGTCATAGGTCGCCGCCGACCAGTAGCTGCCACCCCCAAGCTCGATGGATCGCCAGATGGTACGGCCACTGGCCTGGTCAACCGCATACAGGCGGGAGCCGTTGACCAGCCAGTTTTCGGCGACGGTGACGTACACCATCCCCTGGGCGATCAGCGGGTAGGAGACGGTGCCGCCGAAATCGACCGACCACCATCTCGTGAGGGGCGGCGCAATCGGGTCGGCGGGCTGACCGCCGCTGTGCCCGGAATCGATCTGGTAAGCGGTAGCCGTATCGGTCGCGACCGCGTGCGCGCTCCGACCGAGCGGGATCTGCAGGAGGACGACACCGAGCCCCATCACTGCGGCGAGGAGGGCGTGCCCAAGCCGTCGGCCGAATCTAGGTCGCATCCCTGTCATCCCTCCGGCGGCTGCTCCTTACAGCGACGGAGACAGCTTAGCCGACTGCCCTTATGGCACGAGACCTGCTACATCGAATGGACTGATCCGGAGCAGCGGCGCGATCTCGTGGGCCTCTTGACATCGAACCGCATCGTGAAAATGGCTGGGCTGACTGGACGGGTTTGGCAACTTTTCTTGCCGATATGGCGACCACATCGGCTGTCGTACTGGCTCGACTCCTTCGCCCCCCTTGTCTGGCAGTCGAGGTTTAGCCGGACAAACGAAGCAGTTCTTTGAGATCGAACTTAGACTCTTCCCGTGGAGCCCCGCTATCTTGAGCGTCCGGCTGCCGAAATCGGAGACGCCGACCCGAAGGTCGCCATGCCGTATGGGATGACGGCCGCCGGCGTAGTGGCGGCAGTCAACGACTTGTACGCATATCTCCAGGCGCTAAACCGTGCAAGCATCGAGCATGGGTACGAGCGGCTCGAGGACATTATGCTGCCGGCTGGCTTCTCGGGCCTTCTATCCGAACTCTTCGTGCGGGCGGTGGCGAAGGAGTTGGCCACCGTGCTTCCAGGCGTCACAAAGAACCTTCGTCCGGGCGGGCGCCCAGATCTCATACCTCGCGCGAAGTATCCGGGCGATGCGGTCCATGCTGGCGACGATGGCGTGGAGGTTAAGGTGAGCACACACGAGACGTCCTGGCAGGGCCATAACCCCGAGACTGGCTGGGTCATGGTCGTCCAAGCATCGGTCGATCGCAAAACCGCTCCGGTTTATGATCGCTCACCGACTACGATCGAGCGAGTCTTGATCGCAAAGCTGGACAAGTCCGATTGGAGCTACTCAGGCAGAAGCGCAACGAGCCGCAGGACACCCACAGCCTCGATCAACAAACAGGGCCGCGATAAGCTTCAGAGGGGCATCGTCTATCAGCGCGGGCGCAGTAAGGGGCAGAAACCGCCGCCGGTACCTATGCCGTCAGAGGAGCCGATCGCTTGAGGGGATCGCTGCGAGCTTCGGAATAGCCTCCTTCGCCATCTCGAAGTAATGCGGGTCGACCTCGACGCCAATGCCCGTGAGGTTCATCGCCTCGCAGGCTGCGAGCGTGGTCGCGCAGCCCGCAAAGGGATCGAGGATGATGCCTGAGCCGGTCGGAAGCACCGCCCGTACCAGCTGACGCAGGAACCCCTGTGGTTTAACGCTAGGGTGCGGTGCCAAAGCTCGCTCTCGGTCCGGGGTCAGTCCGCTTTCGATTACGTCAAGGAAGGGAGTGTCATCCGACAAGCGCCGCAATCCGCCAGTGCCCCACCTTCGCAGGTTCTCCGCTACCGTGCCGGCCTCAATCGGTTTCCGATAAAGTCCCCAGGGCTCCCAACAGCTGCGGGGCATAGTGGAAACATGGGGAAAGTCCTTGTCGGCACCCTTAGGGCGATCGCCACCGCGAAATGTTCGGACGAGCCGCACGATTTCTCCTCGACGCTCGAATCCTGCCTGCTCCATTGCCAGAGCGACGAGTGGAGAGACGAGGGGGTTTCCAGCGATGACAACCTGACCACCGGGCCGAAGGACTGGCAACAGGAGCCGCCCCCAATTACCGAAAAACTTGCTGATGGTCGCTCGCTCCCCCGCTTCAAGAATGGTGAACCGTGGGAGTGGTCTCCGGTTAGCACCGTCGAATGATGGGGGGATGCGCCAAACACCACCGCGGCCCGCGCGGAGCTTGCGTTGCTGCTCCGGATGATACTCAAGCAGTCCATAGGGTGGATCCGTCACGACCGCCCAAACACTGTTGTGCTCCGCGGTCGCTAGCCAACTTAAGCAGTCATCCAGGATGAGGGTCTGTCGACCGAAACGGAAGGCTTTTGTAGCAGCTTGGTAGGTCTCCGTTAATGGGATCATTTCTTCAATCGGTAATGCCCCCTCCCTTCCCTCACAAACAACCCCGGCGTGTTGATCTGAAGATAAGAGCGAACAGATGACGGAGCCACGCTTCCAAGCTTCTTTTCCAGGGCATCGTGCATCTCTTGGACACTCGCTCCCTGCGACTGCGTCCGCAGGTAGTCGATGATCGCGTCCCGGACTTGCCCGGGAGCTCGTCGCTTGCTCAGTTAGAACTCCCTCTCATGACGTCCAGACGTCTTATAGCAGACTCGCGGCCTACCGGCAAGGTCTTATCCCAAGTTTTCCACAGATCAGCTGTCTCGGTACTAGTCAGATTCCGATCTAGGCCAGGGTAACGGGGTCCTATGACAGCTGCCTGTCGTGCTGGCCAGTTACCGGCGAGAGCCTTGAAAGCGTCAGCGGCCAACAGACCGAGACGACTCGACCGCGAGTCGGTCGAGTCGCAAGGCGTGTTCCTGCCGCTCCTTGACCTCCGCTTTCTGGCGCAAGCGAGGTTGGTAGATGAAGGTCGGCGATCGCCGCCAGGCGGATGGAACGTCCTGCCAGAGTAATGGCACCGCGTAGCAACCGACTTCACTCGCGAACCTCGACTCTAAGCCGGCCGCCCCAGTGGTATCCATCGGCCGCAATCAGGAAGTCGATCGCCGGATCGTTCCCGCTGAGACGAAGACCCCTCAGGTCGATGCCCTCAGGCACCCATCGAACTCGACCATGTATTAGATCCTTGTTCGAATGCTGGATACCAGTTGTGGCGTCTTGTGCGTCGCTCAGGACGGCACAGATCCAGTCCTGAGTATGGAACTCATAAGGGAGCGTAAGGTCACGAAAGTCGATCCGACACATGACGTTGGAGGCTGAAACGTCGCTCTTATTGAAGACCGTGAACTTCGCCACTGTGGTCGGATTTCCGTCGAGGGACAGCAGTGGGATGCCCTTGCGACCATCGGGCGCTCCCTTCCGAAAGATCACCGAGTTGGGCGGGCAGCCCGGAACCTGAATTTGCGGGATGAGCTTCGGTTTACTGCTCGCAATCGCATAGGCCAGCACCGCGAAACCTGAGGCCAAAACGGCCAGAAGGAAAGTCGCGAACGCTATGATGACACCCCACAGATTCACGACATCGCGGCGGTTTGCGGTGACCACCAGGGCGATTGCGAGGCCACCTGCAATTGAACCCAGCCCGCCCCAACCGAGGACGAGGATCAGCGGACGCTGATAGGTCCGCCAGCCGGGTTTCTCGCGATACACTGTGGGTTCGCCACCGCGCCTCACGGCCGGCAATGATATCGGGGCGACGGATCTTCCCTGCGGCAGCCACTACGCGCGAAAGCGAGCCGCGGGCAAGTTGTCAATGGCCATCTCAAAGTACCCAGTTTTGGCCAACTGAAAGTCCCCACCTGGTGAGGCTCCTCAGCCCTTTCTCTTAGGTGGTCCACCCCCTCTCGTCTTGGCTTCCTTCATGCGGAACGATTCGCCTTCGGTCACGACGACCACGGCGTGATGCAGGATGCGATCGATCATGGAGACGGCGGTGGTTTCGTCTGGCAGAAAGCGACCCCATTGGTCGAAGGGCCAGTGGCTGGCGATCCCAAGACTGCGACGCTCGTAGGCTGCGGCAATGAAGCGGAAGAAGAGCTGGCTGCCGGTCGCGTCCAGCGGCGCAAAGCCCAGCTCGTCGAGGATGATCAGGTCGACGCGGAGCACCGTGTCGATCACGCGGCCCACCGAGTTGTCGGCCAACCCCCGATAGAGCGTCTCGACCAGCTCCGCCGCGCTGAAGTAGCGGACGCGGAGACCCGACTCCACCGCGGCGTGGCCGACACCAACAAGAAGATGGGACTTGCCCGTGCCGGCCGGTCCGACGAGGCAGAGGTTCTCTTTGGCTCGGATCCACTCGAGCGTGGCAATGTAGTTGAAGGTCGGCTGCGGCACCGACGAGGCTTGCACCTTGAAATCATCCAGCCGCTTGGCCACCGGGAAACCCGCCTGCTTGAGGCGGCCGCGCAGATTGGATTCGTCGCGAGCGGCAATCTCCGCCTCGATCAGCGTGCGCAAGAATTCGTCGGGTGCCCAGCGCTGCGTCTTGGCGGTCTGGCAGACCTCGGGCGCGATGGCGCGGATGCGGGCTAGCTTGAGTCGGCGCAGTCCCGCCACCAGGTCGGGCGTGAGCGTCGGCACGACCGCGCTCATTGCACCTGCTCCAGCGCATAGGCGCTCAGCGCACGGACGGGGACGTCGGGCAGCTGCAGGTTCAAGGGCTTGCCCGCTGGCACCGGATTCGGCGCGACTAACCCAGCCGCCAGGATGTTGCGGACATCTTGTGCCTTGAACCGGCGAAAACGCGTTGCTCGCTCGAGTGCCGCCAGCAGCGGCTCGCGACCCCAGCTCGGCTCCAGCGCCACGATGTCAGCGAGCTCAGCGGCCAGCCGTGAGGTGCCGGCCACTGCCGCCGAGCGGAGAAACGCTTCTGCTGCCGGCCCCAGCCCGAGGAACGCGCGCTCGATGCCGGTCCGGATGCGAACCGCGCGCGCCGGCACGCGCGCCCGCCCCTGGTAATGCTCGTCCTTGATCGAGACCTCACCCGGCGCCATCAGTCGATGGCGGTCAATCTCGCGACCGTCCTGCGCCAGCACCAGCTCGTGGTCCACCACCGAAACCTCGACCAACTTCCCCACCCAGCCGGTCGGCAGCGAGTAGCGGGCGGAGCCGAAGCGAATCGTCTGTGTCTTGTCGACCTTGCGCAGCGCGCCGCGACACAGCGCCGG
>DAIPYJ010000047.1:0-20833 GCA_036782775.1 Candidatus Dormiibacterota bacterium
GGGTGGCAACTTCGAACCAAGGACCACCCCCCCCCCCTCCCCCCCCCCCGCGAGCGGGGGGAGGGGATGCTTCCGCCTCGGGGGGAGGGGGATTTTGGGCTCGCTCGTGGATGACGCGTGCAGCCTCATCGATCAAACCGTCGACGAGGATGACGTCGGCGCCGCTGACCTGCATTTCGGTCAGGTTGACCCGAGGAACGTCACGCGGGACCGCGATGTGGGCCTTGATCCCGGCGGCCGCCGCATAGGCCGCGGCCGCGGCGCCGGCATTTCCCGCGCTCGGTAGCGCGACCTCGGTCACGCCGAGCTCCTTCGCCCGCGAAATCGCGACCGCCATGCCACGGGCCTTGAAGCTCCCGGTCGGATTCATGGCCTCGTCCTTGATGCGCAGGCGACCGCTGGTGACGCCGAGCTTGGCCGCGACGCGCGACGCAACCGGAATCAGTGGCGTCATGCCCTCGCCCAAGGTCACGACATTCGAGACATCGCGAACCGGCAACAGCTCCCGATACCGCCAGAGCGTCCACTCACGCTCCCGAAAAACATCCGGCGTGATGGCGTTCCTGACCGCAGCGAGGTCGTATTTTGCGAACAGCACCTTGCCGCACGCCGAGCAGACCGTGTAGACGGCGTCTGCGTCGAACTTCGCGGCACAGGCCGTGCACTCCAGATGGCTGAGGTAGCTCGTCCACTCCGACGGCACTCAACGATGGTAGGTGGACGGCACCGGTGACCTCTGTGACAGACTGAACCTCGTGTCGATCACTGACGCCGTGTTGGCTCGCGGTCGCGACTCGGATCCCGCGATTACGGTGCCGGACGGGCCGACCCTGACCTACGGAGCGCTGCGCCGAATGGTGCAGGACGCCTCGGGCCGGCTCGCATCGTTCGGCATCAAATCCGAGGACCGGGTGGCCATGGTCTTTCCCAATGGGCCAGAAGCGATCGTGATGTTCCTCGCGGTCGCGAATGTGGCGACAGCCTGCCCGATGAATCCGGCGTACAAAGAGTCCGAGTTCCGGTTTTATCTCGAGGACACGGGCGCCAAATTCCTGATGACCCTCCCCGGCGATGCGACCGAAGCGCGGAAAGCCCTGCCAGAGGGCTCGATTGTCATCGAAGCCCAGATCGATGATGCCGGTCGGCTGGAGTTGACCCCCCTCACCCCGACCCTCTCCCCACGAGTCGGGAGAGGGAGAGTAAGGGAACCAGACGAGGATGCCGTGGCGCTGGTCCTGCACACAAGCGGCACAACCAGCCGGCCGAAGCGGGTGCCCCTGCGGCATCGCAACCTGGTGGCGTCTGTTCGCAACATCGTGGAGCACTATCGCCTCGGGCCGGAGGACGTCTCGCTCTGCGTCATGCCGCTCTTCCACGTTCATGGGCTGGTCGCCTCAGCGCTATCGACGCTGGCATCGGGCGGTACCGTCGCCGTGCCGCGAAAGTTCACGCCGATGATGTTCTGGCCGGCTGCGCGCGAGGTTCGGCCCACCTGGTTCAGCGCCTCCCCCACTCCCCATCAGTTGATCCTGATGCGTTCGGACGGGAATCACGCTCCGGGAACCGAACGCTTGCGATTCGTTCGTTCATGCAGCTCCGCCTTGTCGCCGGAGTTGATGGCGAAGATGGAGGAACGCTTCGGGGTTCCGGTTCTGGAGGCCTATGGCATGACCGAAGCAAGCCATCAGATGGCCTCCAACCCGTTGCCGCCGGGCGAGCGCATTCCAGGGTCGGTTGGGCAAGGCACCGGGATTGAGATCGCGATTCTTGATGAAGCCGGGAATGCGCTTTCAACTGGCACGCCGGGCGAAGTGGCCATCCGGGGGCCGAACGTCATCGACGGCTACGAGAACAACCCAGAGGCAAATCGCGCCTCGTTCACCAACGGTTGGTTTCGAACCGGCGATCAGGGCACGCTCGACAGCGATGGCTATCTTCGATTGCTGGGACGAATCAAGGAGCTGATCAATCGCGGCGGCGAAAAGATCGCACCGCGAGAGATCGATGAAGTCCTCGAGTCGCACCCGTCAGTCAAGGAGGCGGTCTGTTTTGGGGTGCCGCATGCAACCTGGGGCGAAGAGGTCGCCGCCGCCGTCGTGGTCAACGAGCCAATCACCGAAAAAGAGCTGCAGGCATATTGCCGGACCCGGCTCGCGGAATTCAAGGTGCCGAACCACATTCACATCGTCGACTCGATCCCGCGAACGCCAACCGGCAAGGTGCAGCGCCGTTTCGTCGCCGAGCAGCTGAGCGCGCGGTGAAACTCGCGATCCTTGGGGCCGGTGCCATCGGCGGATTCCTGGGTGGTCGCCTGGCGCGTGCCGGCGAGCAGGTCGTGCTGATCGCCCGCGGCCGCAACCTCGAGGCGCTGCAACGGCAGGGTCTGCGCGTCATCGAGGCGGGTGACGAGTACACCGTCAAGCCAGAGGCAACAGACGACTTCGGCGCGCTGGGAGGTGTTGATGCGGTCTTCCTCACGGTCAAGGCGCATGGTGTGCCACCGATTGTCGAGCGCTTGCGACACGCGCTAGGCGACAACACCGCCGTGGTAAGCGCGCAGAACGGGATTCCCTGGTGGTACTTCCAGCGCCATGGCGGCGAGTTCGAAGGCATGCACCTTAATACCGTCGACCCCGGTGGCATCATCGCTGCGACCATCGATCCGACGCGCGTGATTGGATGCGCTGTCTATCCGGCAGCCAACCTCGTCGATCCTGGCGTGGTGCAGCATGTCGAGGGCGACCGTTTCTCGTTGGGCGAGCTCGACGGGTCCCAAAGCGAGCGCTGCCTTGCCATCTCGCAGGCGCTGACCAAGGCCGGACTCAAGGCGCCGGTGCAAGCCAATATTCGCGACGAGATCTGGGTCAAGCTTCTCGGCAATGCCGTATTCAATCCCATGAGCGCGTTGACCCACGCCACGCTCGACCGGATGGCCACCGACCCGCTCGCGGCACCCGTCGTCCGAGGTGCCATGGAAGAGGTCGCTGCCGTCGCCCGGGGCGTCGGGGTCGAGATTCCGGTCAGCATCGACCGGCGGATTCGTGGCGCGGCGCGCGTCGGACCGCACAAGACCTCGATGTTGCAGGACCTCGAAACCGGCAGGCCGCTCGAGATCGACGCCCTGGTCGGATCGGTGGTCGAGCTCGCTGACCGGCTGAAGATTCCGGTGCCCTATCTGCGCACGCTCTATGCCTGCGTCAAGGAGTTAGAAGCGTCGGAGCGGCACTAGCGGTCAGGCGGCCTTGGGCGGCTTGTTCAGCAGGAGCCAGTACATGCCCAGCGCGCGGGCCGACTCCTTGAACTGGTCGAAGTCGACCGGCTTGACGATGTAGCTGTTGACGCCCAGCCGGTAGCTCTCGATCATGTCGCGCTCTTCCCGGGACGAGGTAAGCATGACCACAGGAATGGTTCGGGTTCGCGAATCCTGCTTGATCTGTCGCAGCACCTCGAGACCATCGACCAGTGGGAGCTTGATGTCGAGCAGAATGACATTGGGACGGTCGTTGATATCGCGTTCGGCATAGCGGCCGGTGCAGAAAACGTACTCGAGCGCCTCCCGTCCGTCCCGGACGACCTGGATCGCGTTGGCCAACCGGTACTTGCGGAGGGCATGCAGCGTCAGCTCTTCGTCATTGGGGTTGTCCTCGACCATCAGGATCTCTACGCCGCTTTCTGGTGCCATTCCTGCACTCCTTCCAACGTAAAAAAGAATGTCGCTCCTTCATCAACCTTCGCTTTTGCCCAGATTCGGCCGCCGTGGCGTTCGATGATCCGGTGGACGATGGCGAGTCCGACCCCGGTGCCCTCGTAGTCCTGGCTGCGGTGTAGTCGCTGGAACACGCCGAAGAGTTTGTCGGCGTAGGCCATGTCGAAGCCGGCACCGTTGTCGCGGACGAAATAGGTGACCGCGTCGTCCGCATCGGTTAAGCTGCCAACCTCCACCCGGGCATTCGGCTTCTTTTGCGAGTACTTGATCGCGTTGCTCAACAGGTTGACAAACACCTGCTCCAGCAGGCCTGGGTCCGCCTCGCAATCCGGGAGACCGCCGATAACGACCTCGACCGTCCGGCCCTCGAGCGCGGGTGCCAGCTGGGCGAGTGCCCGATCGACGACGGCTCGCGTAGTGACCGGCTGCTTGCGCAATGCTTGCCGGCCCATTCGCGAAAACGCCAGTAAGTCATCGACGAGGCGACCCATCTGGGCGCCGTTGTCCTTGACGCGTTTGAGATAACCCCGCGCCTCCTCCGGCATCGCCTCCGCGTATTCCTCCAGCAGGATGCTGGCAAAGCCGTTTACCGCCCGCAATGGTGCGCGCAGGTCATGGGAGATCGTGTAGGAGAAGGCCTCGAGCTCCCGGTTGGCTGCTTCCACCTCGCGAGTCCGCTGGGTCACTTCCTTGACCTTGTCCTCCAAATCGGCATTCGCTCGCTCGACCGCCTCGACGAGGCCCGCCCGCTCCAGCCCGGTGCCGACCAGGGCGGCATACTGATTGATCCACGCCTGGTCGTCGCTGCCAAAGACAGGCGTGAAGGGGCCGCTGATCAGTACGATTCGTGCCTGGGACCTTCGGATCGGCATGATCGCCGCGGCTCGTGGCGGCATTCCTCCGAGGGGGAGGACCGCCGGGTCTCCGGCATCCGTCAGGCGCCGCTGAATCGGCGCGACCGCGTCCGCAGCAATGCCCACCGTCGCCAGGATTGCTCCATCGAGCCCGACGAAGAAACCCTGTTCGGCGCCCGCCAACCGCACCGCCCACTCGAGACCGCGCCGCGCGATCGTGGCCTGCTCTTTCGAGAATTGGACGATGTCGTGGACGGCTTCTTGAAACCGGCTTTCCTCACCCTGCCTCCAGATGCGCCGGAGCCAGGCGGGCGGGATAAACCCGGCATAGAGGAGCGGCACGATGCCCACGCCCGCGAGGGCAAAGATGATCTGGACGGCCGGCTCTTTCGCCAGCGACGCGGTCAACACCGCGCCGAGCAGGATTACGACGATCGAGAGGTAGGCATAGCTCAGCGCGTGCATTCGTGCCCGTTGCACGGCGCTTCGCCCACGAGCCGCTAGCCACAGTCGTAGCGTGGGTTCGCCGACGCAGCCGATCCAGACGGCAATGAAGGCCCATGTCGCAGCAAGCTGCAGCGATTTCGGAGCTGACTTCCCGGCGAACAGCATGCCAATTTCCAGCAGGCCAGTCGCCGCCACTACGCCAATCACCAGCCAGCGTGACACCCGTCGAAGCGGGAGGACGCTGTCACGAAAGAGCAGGAGCGCAAGCCCGGAGCCCAGGAACAGCATGATGGCCACCGGCCCGGTCGCCACCGCAAACCCTGGCCCAATGAGCTTGCCGACCTGACCAAGCGAGGAAACCAGCGCGAGTGACCCGATCGCGAGCACCAGGTAGAGCCGGCTCCGGTCGCGTGTCGCGAGCCAATCGCGAACCGTTAACAGCGCGATGAAAACTAGGCCGGCGGAGCTGGCCGCTTGCAGAACGGCGACGGTCAGGGTGGCGCTCACGTTGGTAGAACCGGGCGCAACACAACTAATTGCATCCCAACTCGTTGAACGTTCAGTCCCCATGGCCAGACGACCGCTTCGCCTCTTGATCCTGGAAGACCGCGAGGAAGACGCTGAGCTTGCTCTGCGGGAACTGCGCAACGCCGGTTTCGAGCCGAACTGGCGACGCGTCGAGGACGAAGCCGGGTTTCGACAGGCGCTAGACCCAGAACTGGACCTGATCCTGGCTGACTACCATCAGCCTTCCTTCGACGCCCTCAAGGCGCTGAAGCTAATGCACGCTGCCAACCTCGATGTACCGTTCGTGATTTTTTCCGGAGCGGTCGGCGAGGATTCCGCCGTCGCGGCGGTCCGTCAGGGCGCCATGGACTATGTGCTGAAGGATCGGCTGGCACGGCTGGGAACCGCAGTCACGAATGCGCTCGAGCAGGCCGAGCTGCGCCGGCGTCAGAAGTTGGCACGGGCCGCGCTCGAGCACCAGGCGCTGCATGACGCCCTGACCGATTTGCCGAACCGCCTCATGCTCCGCCAGGAGCTGGAGCGAACCATCATGAGCAACCAGACGCCCCTCGCCTTGCTCTTGCTCGACGTCGACAACTTCAAGGAGATCAACGATAGCTTCGGGCACGCGGTGGGCGACGCGCTGCTGCGGCAGATCGGTCCGCGCCTGAGTGAGGCGCTGGACGGCGCCTCGATGGTCGCACGGCTTGGCGGCGATGAGTTCGCCATCCTGCTGCCAAAAACCGGTGCGGACATGGCGGCTGCGGTCGCACATCGCGTGCTACGGGGGCTCGAGCGCCCCTTCCTGAGTGAGGACCACGCGCTCGAGCTGACTGCGAGCATTGGCATCGCGGTTTATCCGCCCCATGGCCTCTCAGCCGAAGTGCTGTTGCAGAAAGCTGAAGTCGCGATGTACGCGGCCAAGCGCAACAGCGGCAGCTACGCGATTTACCGCGCGGAAGACGATCCGTTCGATCCAAGCAGAGTTGCGCTCCGTGCCGACCTACGAAAGGCGATCGAGCGGCGAGAAATCGTGCTCTATTACCAACCGCAGGCGTCGCTCACCAGCGGCGAGATCACCGGCCTCGAGGCATTGGCCCGCTGGCAACATCCGGTCCGTGGCTGGGTGCCGCCCAACGTTTTCATCCCGATCGCCGAGCGCATGGGTCTGATCAAGCCGCTCACCAGCCAGTTGCTCGATCTGGCTGCCAGCGACAGCGCCGCCTGGGCGGCCGACCGGGACATCCCGGTCGCGGTCAATGTGTCGATGCGCAACCTCACCGACGCACGGTTTCCCCACGACGTCGAGGATGCGGTCCACGCCGGCCGTGTGGCGTCCGAACGACTCAAGCTGGAGATCACGGAGACCGCCATCATGGCCGACCCGGGGCGTGTGCTGGAGGCGGTGAATCGGTTACGTACCGCCGGATTCCGATTCGCCATCGACGACTTCGGGACAGGCTATTCATCGCTCACGTACTTGCAGAAGCTTCCGGTCGAGGAAATCAAGATCGACCGCTCATTCATCTCCCAGTTGCTCAGCGATCAAGGGAGCGCAGCAATTGTGCGTGCGACCATCGAACTGGCAGGCAGCCTTGGATTGGACGTCGTCGCCGAAGGCGTCGAAGACGAGGAGACCTGGCGGCAACTTGCGCAACTCGGATGCTCGGCGGCGCAAGGCTATTACTTGAGCCGTCCAATGCCGGCAGCCTCCGTGCCGGGCTGGTTGACGAACCGCCGGCGCCCACAAGACAGCCGGCAAGCTGCCTAGGCTACGGGTCGGGGAGCGCTCGTAACTCGTCAGTCCGGCCCGAGTAGGTGACCGCCCGGCTCTCGCAAATCGACCCGCGCCCCCCGAAGCCAGGTCTCACGAACGACGCCAGACAATTGGCGGCCGGCGTACGGCGTAACCGGATGGCGATGGTAGAGCCGCGTCGGATCGACGACGAACGTCGCATCTGGCGCCACGAGTACGAAATCGGCGGCATACTCCGGCGCGATCTTCCCCTTTTCCGAGAGACCGGCGAAGTGAGCTGGCCCCTCCGCCATCCAGCGCGCAACATCTATTAAGGAGTGGCCGCGACGGCGAGCCTCGGTCCAGACGAGGGACAGGCTCAGCTGCAGAGATGAGATGCCGCCCCACGCAGCACCGAAGTTGCCGCTGGTCAGCTGCTTCATCTCGACGGTGCAGGGGGCGTGATCGGAGGCGATGAAATCGATGGTCCCTGCCTCGAGTCCCTGCCAGAGTTGCTCGCGATTGGCGGCCTCCCGAATCGGCGCCGAACATTTGAACAGGGTTGCGCCGTCCTCGATCTCTTCACTGGACAGCGTCAGGTAATGGGGGCAGGTTTCGGTTGTGATGTGAACCCCTGATCGCTTCGCCTCGGCGATCATTGGAAGAGCATCGGCGCTGGACAGATGAACGACATGGGCACGACCACCGGTCCGGCGCGCGGCATCGATCACGGCAGCGATTGCGCGATTCTCCATTTCTTTCGGTCGCGAAGCCAGATAATCCGCATACTTTCTCGAGTTGACTTTCGGCACGCCCTCCTCTCCAGGGAGTTCGGCATGGACGAGGAGCGGCACGTCGAGATCACGCACTTCCGCGAGTGCCTTCTCGAGCTGCGCGACCGAGAGCGGCTCCCAGTCGGGGACGCCAGGATCGATCAAAAACGCCTTGAAGCCGAGCACGCCGCTCTCTCGGAGCGGCCACATGTCCGAAAGATTGCCGGCCACCGCCCCGCCCCAAAATCCGACATCGATATAACAGCGACCTCGCGCTGCGGCTCGTTTGATTTCGAGGGACCGTACCGTCGTCGTCGGCGGAAAGCTGTCGATCGGCATGTCGACGAGCGTCGTGATGCCACCGGCGGCGGCAGCCCTGGTTGCGCTGTCGAACCCTTCCCAATCGGTTCCTGGATCGCAAACGTGAACGTGCGTGTCGACGAGACCCGGGAGTACGACGACGTCGTCCTCAAACTGCAGCTCGCGGTCGGCGTGGAAGTCAGCGTCCATCGCACCGACCTCAACAATGCGGCCCTCTCTGATGGCGATCGAGGCAGGCGTCTCCTTGCCGTCGTAAACGGCCCTCGGGGAGCGGATCACTATGTCAACCCCCCTCCCTGACCCTCCCCCCACTGCGTGGGGGAAGGGGATCGGTTCACTCACGTTCTGGTGAGGGTTGGCTCGAAACGCCGGCGCACGAAGGCAACGGCGTCGTCAACGCTCATCTGCCATCCTTCGTCCCAGCACGCTCGCGTGACCTCTTCGGGTAAGTCGCGGCGCGCGTCGGCGGCTGGATCGCCCTCGAGCATGGCGCCGAACCCCGGCGGCGGGCCCCCACCGAGCTGCTTACGAATCGCCTGCGCCGCAGCTTCCAAACGGAGCGCATCCTCGGGATGCCCTTCCCAGTTCGCGATGAACGCTAAATCGTGAAACACCAGCGCGATCCCGGTCGCGTTGCCGGCCTCTCGAAATAAGTCGAGCGCTTCCAAACCCGCAGAGGCCGCCTCAGGCCAACGGCGCGCGCGGCCGCAGGCGAACGTGAGCCAGATCAAGGTGAAGGCGAGCTGAAGACGGTCGCCGAGTCGCCGCCAGATACCGACGCTTTCTTCCAGTGTCCTGATGGCGATCTGCCAATTGCCAGCCTGGGCCTGCTCCATGACGAGCATCTGCAAGCCGCGGGCGACCCCATGCTGATTTCCGGCGGCGCGGAAGAGACTGACGCTCTCCTCGAGCGTTTTCCCCGCCTCCTGGACGTCTCCTCCCGCACCAAGGACGAAGGCCTGATTGAAGAGCGCTTCTGCCAATCGCGACTGATCCCCGAGCTCGCGCTCGATCTGCAGCGCTTCGGTGTAGTAGCGCCGTGCCGCGGGGTGGTCGACCTGCCACCACGCGATCCCTCCGCCTCCGGTGAGCGCCTTGGCCCGGGCGGCGGTTGGGGGCGCACCGGGCTGGGCCAGCACCTCGTCAATCCAGCGCCGACCCTCGGAGAGATGCCCGCGCTGGTGCCAGAACCGCCAGAGGGCTCCGGCCCCTTGCTGTGCCAGCTCGAAGCGCTGGGTGTCGACGGCCCAGCGGAGCGCCGCGCGCACATTGTCCAGTTCGGATTCCCAGTAATCCAGCCATTTCGTCTGGTCGGGCCCGGTGAGCTGTGCCTCAGAATCGATCGCTCGTTCCAGGAAGTACTCGCAATGCCGCTGCCGGACACTGTCGAGGGCACCCGATTCCGCGAGGCGGTCCTGCCCGAATTCACGGATCGTCTCGAGCATCGAGAAGCGCGGCTGGCCATGATCGGGATCGAGAACCCTGACGAGTGACTTGTCGAGCAGCGATGCGACGCCGTCGAGCGCATCAAGCGGCGCGTGGTCGAGATCCGTGACGGCTTCCGCCGCCTCGATCGTCCAGCCGCCGCGGAACACCGATAGCTGGGTGAACAAGCGCCGTTCGTCTTCGGTCAACAGCTCGTAACTCCAGTCGATCGCACCGCGAAGCGTGCGTTGGCGTTCGGGCAGCGTTCGCGATCGGGATGTCAAGAATGACGTGCTTTGCTGCAGCCGGGAGAGGATCTGCTCTGGAGGCAACACTTTCACCCGACTGGCGGCCAACTCGATCGCGAGCGGCAAGCCGTCGAGGCGCGTCGCGATCCCGGCAATCGCCGGCGCATTCTCCGGCGTGAGCCGAAACCGCGGCTCGACTGCGGCGGCGCGGTCGAGGAAGAGACGGATCGCGGGTGACCGTTTCAAGATTTCGGGATCGGATGATTGCTGGGCATCCGGAAGCGCCATGGGCGGCACTTCGTATTCACGCTCGCCGCGTAGGGCGAGGACGACGCGCGAGGTGATCAGGATCTTCAAGCCGGCTGCCGCTGTCAGCAGCTCCTCGACCACTGGGGCTGCGGCGGTAATCTGCTCGAAGTTGTCAAGGACGAGCAGCATGGCTTTGCTGCCGAGGTTGTGCTTGAGCGTGTCGAGGATCGGGACGCCTCCTTCTTCCTGCACGCCGAGCGCCTTTGCGATCACCGCCGGAACGAGCACCGGGTCCGTGATGGCTGAAAGGTCGACAAAGAAGGTGCCGTCGGGATAGTCGGCCAGCGTTTCCGCCGCCAGTTGCAGGGCAAGCCGGGTCTTGCCTGTCCCGCCCGCGCCCGTCAGCGTCAGCAGGCGCGTCGTGGTCATCAGCTGCTTGGTCTCCTCGAGCTGAGCGTCGCGGCCGATGAATGGCGTCAGCTGGATCGGGAGATTATTCGGCCTGGCATCGAGCGTGCGTAGGGGCGGGAAGTCGGCTGGCAAGCCTTCGACCACGACGTCATAGAGATGCTCGGGATTGACGATGTCCTTCAGATGGTGCTCGCCGAGATCGCGAAGGCGGCACCCCGGTGGCAATGCCTGGGCGACCAGCGCCTCGGTCGCCGCCGAAATCACGATCTCTCCGCCGTGGGCGGCAGCGGCGATGCGGGCGGCGCGATGCACGTCCATGCCGACGTAATCCGGTCCGCTGAGGACGCCCTCTCCGGTATGGATGCCGATACGAACGCGCACGTTGGCTGCCGGAGGCCACTGATGGTCGGCAAGCCGTCGCTGAATCGCAACCGCGGCACCGACGGCGCCGGGTGCATCCCGGAAGGCGACGAAGAAGGAATCGCCCTCGGTTCGCACCTCTCCGCCGCCCTCTCGCGTGATCGCGCTGCGAACGATCTCTTTATGGGCGTTGAGCACCGCGGCATAGCCTTCGCGCAGCTCGCGAAGCATGCGCGTCGAGCCTTCGATGTCGCTGAAGAAGAAGGTGACGGTCCCGGTCGGCAAGTTACTCATCCGATCCGAGCCTCACCGCGTTGGAATCGCTCCGTAGGTGAGGTTGATGGCCGCGCCCGTCATGCCCCTGGCGGCGTCGGATGCGACCCAGGCGGCCGCGGCGCCGACATCGGCGAGCGTGGTCAGCGCCCGCAGCATCGTCCGGTCGCGATTCACCTTGATCAGTTGCTCGCGGGTCATCGGGGCCCCCGTGCCATATGCCGGCTGAACATCCGATTTCAGCGCTTCCGGGATACCGGTCGTCAGCAGCCAGACCACACGGACACCAAGCGGTCCCAGTTCCGTCGCCCACTGACGCCATTGGCTCTCCATGGTGTCAAAGGTCACCCCCGTGCCGCCCACCTCGGGAATCGACTGCCGTGCCGTGGTGGCGGTAATTCCGATGATCACCCCCGAGCGGCGTTGCGTCATGTGCCGGGCAGCGGCTCTGGTAATCAGGAACTGGGCGCGAGTCGCGGTCGTGATCGGCCGCATGAAATCGTCGATCGGCATCGCGAGCAGCGGCGTGCCGTGGACATCGCCGTGCGGGATGGCGGTAAAGCAGATGTCGACGCCCCCGGCGGTGGCGACGACCGACTCGAAATGTTTGTCGACCGCTCCTTCGTCGAGCGCGTCGACGAGCGCCACCTCTGCGGCGCCGCCGGCTCGAGCAATCTCGCGCGCGACGGCATCGAGCCGCTGACGCGTTCGGCCGGCAAGGAACACGCGGGCGCCCTCAGCCGCGAAGGCGCGCGCGACCGCACCGCCGATGGTTCCCCCGCCGCCGTAGACGACGGCGACCTTCTTCTCGAGGAGCATCCCCCGAAAAGGGTACCCGGCCCCCCACCCTACCCTCCCCCCGGCCGGCCGGGGGGAGGGAAATCTGGATCAGGCCATTACCTACTGGCAGCCGTCTCCGTCGCTGGGACCGCCGTTGTTGTCGCCGTCGTGATCGCCGCCATTCGCGCCCGGAATGCAGCTGGTCGGCGCCGGCGTTGGACGCCTGGTCGGCATCGGAGTCGGACGGTCGGTCGGGCGCACCGTCGGGGCTGGAGCAGCCGGCGCCTGGGTGGGGGCGACGGTCGGCGTCGGCGTCGGCGTATCCTCCATCAGCGAGGTGCTGGCCACGAACCACTTGCCGAGGACGCCCTGGCCGTTGGTGTCGCCCGGCGCCTTGTCACCGCTGAAGGTGTAGAGCGGCCAATCGCTGTAGGTCACCTGCCGGCTGTTGTCGCGCGGAATCGTGGTCAGCGTGCCGGGCAGTGTTTCGTTGGTCATCAGCAGGCCGGATGGATCGAGTAACGGGGGCCAGATGGTGGCGCACTGGCCGGTGCAGGCGATGTGCGAATCGTGCTCGGGCGTGAAGTAGTAGAGGGTGTGACCGGAGGCGTCGGTTAGAAACGACCCGAGCGAAGCGTTGGATGCGACTTTGATCATGGCGGGCGCCTTGCTCGGATTCAAATGGGGCGGCCTGCCGGCACTCGCCACCTGACCGCAGGCCGCCAGCGCGAGCGCGCAAAGCATTGCAAGCAGGGTTCGTTTCATGGCTGAGCTCCTGATCGAGTGATGAGCGTCGGGTCAGGGACGACGTCGTGCGGTGGAAGTTACGGGCGTGTGTTACAGAACCGCAAAAATCCCTTCCGACGGTTCACCGGAGCCACCAAAACGATCGCGCGCCACACGCCGGCTAAATGGCGTGTGCCTGGTTAGCTCGCGCCGGCCTTCGCCATTCGCTCTCTAGCCTTCTGCTGCCCGTCGGCCGGAAGATCTTTTAGCTGCTTGCCCTGCGGCTGGCAGCAATGGCCGCCTTCAGCGGCGTGCTCTGACCAGGTGCGGCCGTCGCAGCACCATCCCTTGCTGGTATCGAGTTTCTCAGCCATTCCATTACCTCCTGTCTGTAAAGCCCACGTAATCAATCTATATCCAGGATCGCAAATCGGGCTGGTTGTAACCAGGGGGCGTAAACCTGCATGGAGGGAGGTTAGGAGGCTGCAATGAATTTCATCGACCGACGCGATGGGCTGAAGCTGGGGATGGGCGCCGTCGCGACCGCGCTTCTGCTCGCGCTCGCCTCATGTGGAGGCACCACCGGCAGCCAGGGCTCATCGTCCGGATCCTCCTCCAGCAGCGCACCAAGCACGAGCTCGAGTACCGCACCGAGCACCAGCTCGAGCAGCGGCGGCGGCGGAAGCGGCTGGGGCTAAGCCGTTCGTCTCGAGTCGCCGCGCTAGCTGTCCAACCGGAGCAGCCGAACAGCGTTTTTCAACATCACCTTCTGTTTGGTTTCCTCGGATAACCCCAGCGCGTTGAATTCTTCCTCCCATCGGTCGACCGTCAGCAATGGCCAGTCCGTCCCGAAGAGCGCCTTGTCCGACAGCATGGTGCGGACGTACTGCACCAGCACCGCGGGAAAGTACTTTGGCGCCCATCCGCTCAGATCTATGTAGACGTTGCCTTTGTGAACCGCAATCGCAAGCAGCTCTTCGGTCCACGGCCACCCCGGATGCGCGCCGATGATTCGTAGCTCGGGAAAATCGGCGGCGACATCATCCACGTGGATCGGACGCGAGTACTTCAGCTTGAGTCCCATCCCGCCGGGGGCACCAGCGGCGATCCCGGTCGTGCCCATGTGGAAAAGGCAGACCAGACCGAGTTTCTGGGCCGCTTCATAGATCGGGTAATAGCGCGCCTCGTCGGGGAAGAACCCCTGGACCGACTGCTGGAACTTCAGGCCGCGCAGGCCCAGCTCGTGGCAGCGATGGACCTCCTCGACACACCAGGCGCTGTCCAGCAGCGGGTCGACGGCGCCGAAACCGATGAAGACGTCGGGATGGTCTTTCGCCGCCCGAGCGATCGAGTCATTTGGGATCGCCGGCAGCCGCGTGTTCGTCCTCGCGTCCTTGCCCAACAGCACCGCCATCATCTGACGGTCGCGATACATCTGCGCCGTTTGCGCGATCGGCACCTCGTCCGGGGTTGCGGCCCTGAAATGCTGCTTGGCCCACTGCAGATAGTCGCCACCTGAGGCGATCGCCTCTTCGTGATTCGGGTGCACGTGAACGTCGATCGCCCTGATTCCCGGCGGCAGTTTCACCCGAAGATCAGCTCGCGGCTCGGGCCGCAAGCTCGCGCAAGCGGTACTTCTCGACCTTGCCGGCGCTATTGGTGGGAAAGTCCGTGATGAATTCAAAGCGCCGCGGCACCTTGTAGCCGGAGAGACGCTCCTCGCAGAAGGCGCGCAGCTCTTCGGCATCTGCCTTGCCTTCCGCCGTCAGCCGAATGAACGCAACCGGAATCTCACCGAGGCGTGGGTCGCTCACGCCGACCACCTGTGCCTGAGCGACCGCCGGATGCTGGCCCAGAACGCGCTCGACTTCCGCCGGGTAGACGTTGAAGCCGCCCACCGTCAGCATGTCTTTCAGCCTGCCCTTGAAGCGCAGCCGTCCATCGGCGTCGAGCTCGAGCATGTCCCCTGTCGCAAACCAGCCATCGGGGTCGGTGGCAGCAGTCGGATCTCCGAGGTAGCCGGTCGTCACCGGCTTGCCCCGAATCTCCAGCTGCCGATCGACCAGCCGGGTTTCCAACCACGGCATCGGGCGCCCGACGGTGAAGGCGTGCGCCTCGATCGGGTCGCCGAGCTCGGTGCGGCTGATGCTGCCGCTCGCTTCGGACATGCCATAGCCGTTGAGCAACGCCTCGAGGCCGAGCCGATCCATCACTCGCGTGATTGCCTCGGGAGTCGAGGCTGCGCCGCCCGCCAGGCCAAAGCGCAGGCTCGAGATGGTTCTCCGCCCGAGGTCGGGATGCTCGGCAAGCATGTGGTAATGCGTCGGCGTCCCGGCCATCGCGACCGGGCGATACCGCTCGATCAACTCCAGGGCTACCCCCGGCTCAAACCGCTCCATGGTGATGACCGTTGCCTGGGCGACGGTCGGCATCAAGCAGCCGAGCACCAGCCCCATGATGTGGCTGGCTGGATTCGGCACGAAGATCGCGTCGCCGGGCGTCAACTTCCACGACCTGGCATGGCCGGCCGCGACCGTCAATAGCCCCTCCGCGGTGAGGAGCGCTCCCCTCGGCCGTCCCGTCGTACCGGCCGTGTACTGAACGACCCGAACCCCATCAGGGACGCGCGAGTCCGCCGCAAAGAAGTTGGCCTTGATGGCATCGACCTCGGCGGGCTTCGCCCGAGGATTGAGCGGCGCGAGCACCGCTCCTCCGGCCATCGCGCTCCAGAAGGCCGTCAGCCAATCCGGCCCGTTGGGCAGGGCAAGCACCTGGCGTCCGCCGACCGGCTGCAGCCGCTCGAGCAGCGCTCGATAGGTGAGCGACCCGGACTCACTGACGACCGCTGTCAAGTTGGGATGTTGAGCCGCCGTCTGGCGGAGAACGTCGATCACAGCCCGCTGAGTAATTCGTCGCTACGGATGAGCCCGCTTACCGCTTCGATGTCCGGCTGCAGGGGCCGGTCGCGTTCGACGAATGCCGAAACCGCGCGGATGCGCTCGTAGACCAGCCGGGTCCCTCGGCCGAGCTTGCCGGCGTCGCGCAAGTCCGCCGCCTGGCAGGCACCGATCAGGTGCATCGCAAGACAGCGCTGGGTCAGCTCGATGACGTCCCTGGCCGAGCGTGCCGCCGAGGCACCATTCGAGACCTTGTCCTGGTTGTGCGCCTCCGTCGATCGACTGAAGGCGCTCATCGGCATGCAGCGGCCGAGCGCTTCAGCCGCCAGCGAGGAGAGCGCGATCTGGAAGCTCTTGAATCCGTGTTGGGTCCCGAACAGCGGATCGGTCGGCCGCAGCTCCGGTGACAGATTGGCGGGCAGGCCGCCCGAATATTTCTCGTCGACGAGCAGCTCGAACTGCCGGTCAACCAGGTCGGCGACGCTGGCGACGGCCATTTTCAGGCTGTCCATCGCCAGCGCGATGTGGAAACCGGAGAAGTTGCCGCCGCTATGCACTCGACCAGCTTCGGCGTCGTAGAGGGGATTGTCGTTCGCGGAGTTGAGCTCGCGCTGGACCCAGCTGCGCGCCCAATCGACGGTGTCATAGAGGGCGCCGATGCACTGGGGCGCGCAGCGCAGCGAGTAGCTGTCCTGAACACGCCGGCCGGAGCGGACCGCGTCGTCGTAGGCCGTGACGAGGCGGCTGCCCGCCAGCAGCGCTCGGATCCGCTCCGCGGATCGAGCCTGGCCCGGGTGAGGTTTGACGTCATGGATGAAGGGATCGAAGGGCCCGTTGATCCCCGTCAGCCCCTCGCAGGTCAGCGCGGTGCAAACATCGGCGACCGCGGCCAACCGCTCTGCGTCCAGGACCGTGAGCGCGGCGATCCCGGTCATGAAGCAGGTGCCGTTGAGGATGGCAAGGCCTTCCTTTGCATGCAGGCGCAGCGGTTCCTGATTTGCCTCGCTCCAGATCTGCGCCGCGGGCAGCCGGCGGCCGTTGCTCATGACCTCGCGCTCGCCCATCAGAACGGCGCCGATATACGAGCTGGGAACGAGGTCGCCGCTCGCGCCAATCGAGCCGTTCTCCGGTATGACCGGCGCGTAACCGCGGTTGAGCATCTCCAGCATCCGCTCGGGGATGATCGCGCGCACCGCCGAATGGCCACGGGCCAGGCAGTTGGCTCTCGCGACCACCACCGCCCGCGCTTCGGCCTCCGGAAGCTCTGGCCCGGTGCCGCAGCCGTTCAGCCGGATCAGGGATTCCTGGAGGATGTTCACATCCTCGACGGCAACCTTGCGACCAACCGAGTCGCCCACACCGGTGGTCACGCCGTAGACGGTGGTTCCCGCGCCGATCAACCGTCGATTGAGTTCGTAGGTCGCCTGAGTGCGATCTCCGACATCGTCGCTCAGCTCGGCGGGTGCGCGCTTGCGGGCGATGGCTTCGAGACCTTCGAGCGTGAGTGAACGGCCGTCCAGGCGGACAGCCTCTCGCCCTGCCATCCCCATACAATTTAAGCCGATGGCAGATCGTCGACGGATTCGAGTCGTCCCGCATTTCATGCGACTCCACGAGTGGATCGCGCTCGAAGACGGCGATTACCAGGCCGAGGGTCTCGAACCCGAACTGCTGAGCGACGTCATGCACGAGGTTTCGAGTCACGGTGCCGATCCCTATTTCGAACGTCCCCAGGACAAGCCGTTTCGGAGCGAGGCGATGGAGGTCGCGAACTCAGCCTGCGAGTGGGGGTCGGTTTGCAACGCGGGCGCCGGCATGGGCAGATTTGTGTCTGACCTGTATGGCGTGGCGCGCTTCGCGATCTTCGCCGGTCCCGATTCGAAACTGCGGCGGCTGAGCGAGCTGGCTGGTCAACCGATCGGCGTCGGCTTGATGGCCGGTTCGCACTTCACCACGCTCCGCACCCTCGAAATGGTGCTCTCGCCGGATCAAATCAAGATCGAGAACATCGGTGGCCCGGGCCGCCGTCTCCAGGCGCTGCTGAATCGCGAGATCGAGGTCGCCAACCTGCTCGACCCCGAGATCGCGATCGCCGAAGAAAAAGGTCTGACGCCGCTTGCCCGCGGTGAGTTCCGCACACTGTTCTGGGTCTCTCCCGGCATCCCGGCCGACACCCTGGGCGCCTATTTCCGCACCCTGCGACGAGCGGATCAATCACTCCGCGCCACACCCTCGCGCTATCTCCATCTCTGGAGCAAGAACCTTCCGCCCGGCTTGAGCGGCGACTACGACTGGTCGAAATTCGGCCTGGGCGAGCTGCTCGTGTTCGAGCGTTACCCCGAAGCGATCTTCAGCGAAACCGTCGACTTCGCTCGGCGCTGGGGACTGGACCGGAATATGCGCGACGAGAGCTATGCGGCGCTCGCCGCCCCGTCGTCGCTGTAGCCGGTCTTCCGCTTAACAAGACCGTCATCGTCGCCGTTCCCGACGGCAGCAGCCAGGAGGGAATCGCGGCCTCCTAGCCTCTCAGACGAGCTAGACAAAGGCCCTCCCCGGAGGCCGGGGAGGGCCTTTTCGATGCGATCGTAGTTGACTACTTCGTGGTCGTTCCCGTGCCGTTGTCGTCGAAAGCTGTCGCCGCGTCGGCGAACTCGTTATTTGCGAGGTTGAGGTTCGAAAATGGCACGTTCGGTCCACCGAGTAGGTAAACCGAGAGGCCGGTGATTGAGTAGAGGCCGGCTCCAGCCTTGATCCCGAGCGTGGACAGCGACGTCGTAAGGATGAGGGTGCACGGCGAGACACTCGTTGGAGTCCCGCCGGAGAAGCAGGTTCCGCCAAGAGTGCCGCCTTGCCTGGGGCCGAAATCCGGCGATGTAACGAGGGTATTGAGGTGGTCATAAGCCCCGGCCTCGACACGCGGCGAGCCATTGGGGGGATTGTCTCGATAGGCGAGGTAATAGTTGTTGCCGCCCTCGGTACTTGACGCCCAGAACTCCGCACCCCAGAGACCGCCGGTGGCACCAACGTCCCCGCAACCGATCGCCTCGGTGCTCGTCGGAGCGTTGTTCAGGGTCAGAGTCACCGTCAGCATGCCGTTAGAGGCTTGCTCGCTAGTACCAAGCAGATCCATTCCGGAGCAACTGCCCTTCGACACGCCGCTGGCGTCGAATGTATCGCCTGCAACGTCCGTAACCGCATGGTTGGTGATTGGCCAGCTGCTGGCCAGCGAGACGTTGGTGTTCTTGAAGACGCTGTTGCCGGCGACTTGCCGCGTGAATCGGTTGAAGTCGATGGTGGGACCGTTGTAATCGTCTGCGAAGGTGACGTTCGCGGCACCCAGGTGATCGACATCGACGGTGAAGAAGTCGAGCAGGTTTCGGTCGCCACCGGTTGAGCATCCCAGGCCGCCAGTGCAGATCTGTCCTAGATGGTTCGGCTCAGATGAGATCTGGACCGTTTTGAAATTGGGGCCGGTGTTCAGTGCGTTCTGGGATTGAGCGAAGAAGACGTTCCAGACCGATGGGTTGCTGAAACAGGTGCTCCCGTTCGAGCTTGTGCAGCTCGATGGATTGCCGTTCTGATCGACGAACGCAACGTTGGAGTTCAGTCCCGTATTGGACTTGTAGAACACCAAATCGACCTGACCGGCGTCGCCAGCCTGCATCCACGGAAAGACAGCGGAATCACCAACTTCTTTCGTGAGGTCGATCGGTTGTGACCACGCCGCGCCCTGGTTTGTTGAGATCGCATAAAAAACGTCCTGTTCGCCGCCGAGTGCGGGCGCGGCTTCGGACGAGCCCATCGTCTGCGACCACGTGTAATAGAGGTTGCCGGCCTTGTCGACCGTCATCACCGGAAAGATGTTCCCTGGGTCATGTGCACCAAGGTCAGCGACGTGCACCCGGCTCCAGCTAAAGCCGCCGTCGGTCGACTTCGCGAGCCACAAAGAGAAGGGCGGTCCAGCGCTCACCCCAGGGACGACCGGCGTGTTGCGGATGAACGGGATGTACACGTTATGGCTGCTGTAAAGATCTACCACCGGAGGTCCTGCGATGGCTAGCTGCGGGTCGGCCGGATCGGGACAGGGCGATGGGCCGTTGGAGCCCGCACCGACGGCAAGCGTCCCGGCGTTGCATGTCGAATCGGTGATGAACGTGCCCGCCGCGCCGTCCTCGTTGCTCACCTGAGCCTCTAGCGTCGGAGCAATTTGCGAGCTGAAGTTGATGAAACTGATGTAGACATGTCCCTGGGCGGGATCTGCGTGGATGAGCTCATCGACAGCGACCCAGTTTCGGTCGTCGATGGCTCCCGGGGTTGTGCCACAGCCGAGGGGATCAGATGTAAAGCTTTCGCCGAAATCGGTGGATTGGCTCAAGGTTACGCAGGCCGCTGGTAAGTCGGTGAAGAAAACCTTATGGCTTACCTGACCGACAGCGATGTGGCAGTCACCGCCGCCCCCCGCCGTGAACTGCGGTTGTCCCTGCACGGTGATGTGAAAGGTGGCGCGGAACGTTTGGCCTAGGTCTGACGACTTGAGAAAAGTCGAGTAGTGAGGAAACGCAAATCCTTGGGGCGAGCAGACGTAGACGTTGTCCGGTGTGGGCGGACATGGATGGCCCGTTACGCACGGGTAGCGGTCCACGACCGTCGTCGGTTCCCCTCCAAAATGTTTGTAGTCGGCGTAGGTCCCCGGGGTGAACGTGTTGGTTGACGTGGAGGTCGAACTCAGCGCCCCGCTCCCGCTCTGACTGAGGAGCACCGCCGTCCCTGGCAAGAGCGTGTCGACAATGTCCGCAGACGCAAAAGTCGGGATCAAGAGGCCGATGGTCAGAGCCAGGACTCCAGCAAACAGCACGCGATGAGGTGATAGTCGGCGAATCATGCTTCCTCCCTGTTTGGCACGGGCTTTAACCCCTAGCGTCGTTACCCCAAAAAAACGTAGCACTGGGCCTGCGTCAGAGGCAACTTTCGCGCCGGCGAAGCCGGCTATTTGTTGAGCTCGAGCTTAAAACTGAACCTCCGTTCGGCGACCCCAGGTTGTTCATCGGTGGTTCATAAGTGGTGGGCATAGTTCGAAACAGATCGAGCAAGGAGGTCAAGCAAAATGAATCGGCGATTCGC
>DAIPYJ010000048.1:0-19378 GCA_036782775.1 Candidatus Dormiibacterota bacterium
TGGTCGCGCGTTTAACCCCGGGAGCGGAGGCCCCGCTCCTTCATCGCATCAAAACGCCCGGTTAGGATAGGCGGCAATGGCGCAGGATTTCTCCTTCGACGTCGTCTCGCAATTCGACCGGCAAGAGCTGGTCAACGCCATCACCCAGGCGCAGCGCGAGATCGCGACCCGCTATGACTTCAAGGACACGGGCGCATCGATCGACCTGGGGGAGAGCGAGATCACGCTGCACGGGCCGAGTGATTTCAAGCTCAAGGCGATGGTCGACGTGCTGCAAAGCAAGCTGATCAAGCGCTCGCTCTCGCTCAAGATCCTCAAGCCCGGGCCGATCGAGCCGGCCGCCAAAGGGACCGTGCGGCAGAAGCTCGAGCTGCAGCAGGGGATCGACGATGAGCTGGCGCGCAACCTGGTCAAGCAGATCAAGCAGGTATCGCCCAAGGTACAAGCCCGGATCCAGGGCGATGCAATCCGGGTGTCGAGCCGCGAGAAGGACCTGCTCCAGCAGGTGATTGCAACCTTGAAATCGAGCGACACGCCGGTGCCGCTGCAGTTCATCAACTACCGGTGAGCCGTGCCACCCGATCCAGAGATCTATGCACTCGCCCGGCAAGCGGGGGAGCGGCTGCGGCGGCTCGGCCAGTGGCTGGCGGTAGCCGAGTCCTGTACCGGCGGGCTGCTCGGTGGAGCCCTGACCGACGTGCCGGGCAGCTCCGCCTACTTTCTCGGCGGAATCATCAGCTATGCCGACCGGGTCAAGGTCGAGCAGCTGCAGGTTTCCGAGGAGACGCTGCATCGCTACGGGGCGGTCAGCGAGCAGACGGCCGCGGCGATGGCGGTCGGGGTGCGACAGCTGCTCGGGGCGGATCTGGGGATTTCAATCACGGGAGTCGCCGGGCCGGATGCGGAGGGCAGCAAACCGGTCGGGCTCACCTATATCGGCGTGGCCGCGGGCACGCTCAGCACCTACCACTATCAATGGAGCGGCGACCGCTGGGACAACCGGCGGCGCTCCGTCGTGGCGGCTCTCGAGCTTCTGGTCCAGGCTCTCGAGCACTAGCGTTGACACTACTACAAATTTGTATTACAGTTGGCGTGGACCAGCCGCGTAACTGAAAAGAAGGGAGCATATGTCGGAGAAAGACCGGGCACTTACGGCGGCACTCAGCCAGATCGAGCGGAGCTACGGCAAGGGCGCCATCATGAAGCTGAACGACGCGGCCGCACAACGAAACATCGATGCGATTCCAACCGGGTCGCTCACGCTCGACATCGCGCTCGGGGTCGGCGGGATCCCCCGGGGCAGGGTGGTCGAGATCTATGGTCCTGAGTCTTCCGGAAAGACAACGCTGGCCTTGCACGTCATCGCCCAATCGCAAAAGCAGGGCGGGGTCGCGGCCTTCATCGATGCCGAACATGCGCTCGACCCGGTCTATGCCGGACACATCGGCGTCAAGACCGAGGATCTGCTGATCTCACAGCCGGACACCGGCGAGCAGGCACTCGAGATCGTCGACGTCCTGGTCCGCTCCGGCGCCGTCGACGTGATCGTGGTCGACTCGGTGGCGGCGCTGGTGCCGAAGGCGGAGATCGACGGCGAGATGGGGGACAGCCATGTCGCGCTCCAGGCGCGGCTGATGTCCCAGGCGCTGCGCAAGCTTACCGGCGCCATCTCCAAGTCGAGCACCTCGGTGATCTTCATCAACCAGCTGCGCGAGAAGGTCGGCATCATGTTCGGCAACCCCGAGGTGACCACGGGTGGGCGGGCGCTGAAGTTCTACGCCTCCATCCGGTTGGACATCCGCAAGGTCGACTCGATCAAGAACGGGCTCGACGTCACCGGCAACCGGGTCAAGGTCAAGGTGGTCAAGAACAAGGTGGCGCCGCCCTTCAAATCTGCGGAGTTCGACATCCTCTATAACGAGGGCATCTCTTACTGGGGGAGCGTGCTCGACGCTGCCGTCGAGGCGACGATCGTCGAGAAGGCGGGTTCCTGGTTCTCCTACAACGGCCAGCGGCTCGGCCAGGGGCGCGAGCAAACGTTGCAGTTCCTCAAGGCCAACCCCAAGCTCGGCGAGGAAATCATCGCGCGGTTCAGAGACCGGGCGACCGAAAAAGACAAGGTCGCCGAAAAGGACAAAGTCCTCCAGCCCGCGTGAGCCTCGGGCGGGGCGGCCGGCAAGCCAAGCCAGCCGTCCCCCGACAGCCGGAGAGCGCCGACGACGCCTATGAGGAGGCCGTCCGGCGCTTGGCCCGTCAGCCGCAATCGCGAGCGATGCTCGAGGGGCGCCTGCGGCAGGCTGGCTACGCCGGTGAGGCGATCGCCGCCGCGCTCGATCGGGCCCAGGGAGCCGGTTATCTCAGCGACCGCGAGTTCGCCGAGTCGCTTGTCCGCCGGCGGGGTGGCATCCGGGGTTCGGCGATGATCGCCCAGGAACTACGGGCAAGCGGGATCGATGAGGCGACGGCCGAACCTGCGCTGGCCGGGTTGGACCGGGAAGCTGAATTCGAGAACGCGGTCAAGGTCGGCCGGAAAGTGCTGGGCGGCCGGCGGTTTTCCGAGGGTCAGGCGCTGCTCGCCTATCTGGGGCCGAAGCTCGCCCGCCGGGGTTTTGCCGGCGGGGTCGTCTATCGAGCGTGCCGGCTTCTGGCTGCCGAGTGGCAGGCCGAAGGTTTGTTTGACACCGATTTAGAACAAAACTAGAATGGTCAAGATTTTGTCGCTCTGTAACGACTAGTCCCGCCGCGCTCACGCGCGGTGAGAAGAACTTTCACAAGTCCATAAGGTAGGTGTAACCATGCCCATTCCATTACTCCTGGTCGTCGGGGTGGTGGGTGCGGGACTGGGTGCTCTCGTCGCCTATCTCTGGCTCGGCAACGTCAACAAGCAGCGGGACATCGTCTCCACCGCGGAGCGCGAGAAGCAGCGGCTTGACGCCGAGACCCAGACGAAGGAGATGGTCCTCGAAGCCAAAGAGGAAGCCCACCGCATTCGCATGTCCGTCGAGCAGGAGGTTCGTGATGCACGCGCTGAGATCCAGCGATCCGAACGCCGGGTCCAGCAGAAAGAAGAATCGATCGACCGCAAACTCGAAGACCTCGACCGCAAAGAACAGGCCGTCAACGCCAAAGAGTTGGAAATCGGGAGGACCAGGGAGCGCGTCAACGACGCCCTCGCCCAGCAGGTCAAAGAGCTGGAGCGGATTTCAGGGATGACGCGAGCGGAGGCGAGGACCGTAATCCTCACCAACCTTGAAAAGGAACTCAGCCAGGAGATCGCCCAGAAGATTCGCGAGGGCGAGGAGATCGTCAGGGAGGAGAGCGAAAAGCGGGCCAGGAACATCCTGGTGACCGCGATGCAACGGGTGGCCGCGGAGCAGACCGCGGAAACCTCTGTTTCGGTGGTCGCCATTCCCAGTGACGAGATGAAAGGCCGGATTATCGGCCGCGAAGGCCGCAACATCCGGGCTCTCGAGCACGCGACCGGCGTCGACCTCATCATCGACGACACGCCCGAGGCGGTGATTCTCAGCGGCTTCGACCCCGTCCGCAGGGAGGTCGCCCGTGTGGCGCTCAACCATCTGCTGGTCGACGGCCGGATCCATCCGGCCCGGATCGAGGAGATGGTCACCAAGGCCCGCGGCGACGTTCAAAACCGGATTCGCGAAGAAGGCGAGCAGGCGATGTTCGAGACCGGGGTGACCGGGCTGCATCCGGAGCTCGTCAAACTCTTGGGCACGCTGGCGTTCCGAACCAGCTACGGCCAAAACGTCCTGACTCACAGCAAAGAGGTCTCGTTCCTTTGCAGCATGGTGGCGTCGGAGATCGGCGCCGACGTGGCAATGGCGCGCGAAGCCGGCCTGCTGCACGACATCGGCAAGGCGGTCGACCACGAGGTCGAGGGCTCCCACGCCATCATTGGCGGCGAACTGCTCAAGCGGCTGGGCAAGCCCGACATCCTGGTCAACGCCGTCGCCGCCCATCACATGGACGTCGAGCCGACCACGCTGGAAGCGATTCTGACGATAGCCTGTGACGCTGTCTCCGCCGCGCGGCCCGGCGCCCGCCGCGAGACCCTGACAACATATATCAAGCGGCTCGAAAAGCTGGAAAGCATCGCCAACGATTTCGAAGGCGTCGAGAAATCTTTCGCCATCCAGGCCGGCCGCGAGATCCGCATCATCGTCAAGCCCGACACCATCGACGACAGCCGAGCCCAGATCCTGGCCCGCGACATCGCCAAGCGCATCGAAGGCGAACTGAGCTATCCCGGCCAGATCAAGGTCACGGTGATCCGCGAGACGCGCATCGTCGAATTTGCCAAGTAATTGATTGAAGAGGCGGCCCTGCTATGGGGTCGCCTCTTTTTTTCCGCCCGCCAGTGCCGTGCGCATTCCGGCTCGAAAAGCGGTCGCTCCCGATTGAGCCGGGTGCCGGACGTACCGCGCCTCTGGAAACGCCGCGCAGGCGATTCGTCCGACGCCAACGAGCAGCCGCGGATTGATGAGCTCGATCAGGCGCTCGGCGTAGCGACGGCCCTCGATGACTTCCGCGCTGGTCGGGCGGCGATTTGAGAGAGGAAGTCCGGGCGCATGCGGGTGCGTGGGAACCGTATTCCATAAGATCACGCGTTGCTCGGCTCCGAGCTCGTCAAGGATGCCGTGGACGATGGTGCCCGACGGTTCTTTCCATGGACGCGGACGACGGCTCGATCGCTGATAGGGCGCGCCCCAGCGCAGAAGGTCGAACTCGCTCGTGAAGGCGATGCCGGACCAGCGCATTCCCTGATAGCCGGCCGCCTCCCCAAGCGCGATCACATCGGCGCCCAGACGCTGGCGGAGGTAATGCCGGGCGTTGTTCAGCCGGATCTCCGACGCGCCAGGTTCGTCGTCCGGGCCGGCATCGCGGAACTGATTGAAGGTCGCCCCGATCGTAGCCCGGGAAAGCTCGCTCAGGAGCGCCTCGACCTCTGACCCCTTGCTACGATCGGCCAATGCTCGTGACCGTGCTGGCGATTGGCGACATCATCGGGCGACCCGGCCGCGAAGCCGTTGCCCGCCTGCTCCCGCAGCTACGCCGTGAACTCGGCATCGACCTGGTGGTCGCGAATGGCGAGAACGCGGCCGGCGGCTTCGGGCTGACGCCAAAGATTGCCGACGATCTCTTTGGGTTGGGCATCGACGTGCTCACCTCAGGCAATCACATCTGGGACCAGCGCGAGATGATGACCGGCTTCGATCACCGGCCGATCCTGCGCCCACACAACTATCCGGCTGGCGCGCCAGGACGGGGCTGGTACTGCCACGACCTGGGGGAGAAGGGGCAGGTCCTGATCGGCAATGTTCAGGGCCAGTTGTTCATGCCCCCGATCGGGTCTGCGTTCGAGGCCGCCAACGAGGTGCTGCGCCACGGCGCCGGAACGAAGGTGGTGTTGATGGACATTCATGCGGAGGCTACCTCCGAGAAGATCGCCATGGGCTGGCATCTGGATGGCCGTGCCAGCTTCGTCTTCGGGACGCACACCCACGTCCCAACGGCGGACACCCGAGTGTTCCCGGGGGGCACGGCGTTCGTCGCCGACCTGGGCATGGTCGGCCCGAAGGACTCGGTGATCGGGATGGACCGGGAGGCCAGCCTCCAGCGCTTCCTGACCGGCGTGCCCTACCGCTTCAAGGTCGCTGACGGGCCGGTTCAATTCAACTCGGTACTTGCCCGAATCGATGCCCTTTCGGGCAAGGCGGTCGGCGTTGAACGGGTGGACCGCGAAATATCCGCCCCTTTAGGCGCTTGACGACATCTGGACTTAGGGTTAAGGTGTCGTGGGGCACTCAGGCGTTCGGTCTTCACGCATCCGTAGAATAGATGGACACTCTGGAAACGACATCCACATCGAACGGCTCGACAGGGGAGAGGACGTTATCGGCCAGCCCGGCAGCCGGCGTACCCCGCACCTCGCGTGCGGCGGTTGAGATCCTGAAGGTCTCGGCTACCTCCAAGCCGGTTGCGGTCGCCGGCGCGATCGCGGGCGTCGTTCGCTCACAAACACGGGTTGAGGTCCAGGCGATCGGTGCCGGCGCCATCAACCAGGCCGTCAAGGCGATTGCGATCTCGCGTGGTTACGTCGCGGCCGGCGGCATCGACCTGGTCTGCATTCCATCTTTTATCGATATCTCGATCGATGGAGAAGAACGGACCGGGATCCGGTTACTGGTCGAGTCGCGCTAAACTCGGTCGATGCCGGAATCGACCGCGCCTCCCAGGCTCCGGCTTCCCGGTGCGCCGCTAAGCTTTCAGCCGCATAGCTTCAGTAGGCCGCGGCGCAAGGCGCGGCGGTTCCCACCCTCCGGCCAGCGCTTCCATCTCTGGATCAGCGGCTGCCAGATGAACGAGTCGGACGCCGACTACCTGACGCAGGGGCTGACGGCTGCCGGTTTCACCGCGGTCTCGGACATTGACGCGGCCGACATCGCCATCCTGGTCACCTGCTCGGTTCGGCAGAACGCCGAGCAGAAGGCCTACGGCCGCTTTCGTGAGCTGAAGGGCTGGAAGCAGGCGCGGCCCGGACGCGCGATTGCGATGACGGGCTGCATGGCAAACCGGGAGAAGGACGCGCTCTTCGAACGGCTCCCCGACCTCGACTACCGCTTCGACATGCGTGAATACGAGGCCTTCATCGAGGACCTCCAGGGCGAATACGAGACCGACCCGGCCCAGACGGGTGGCGCCGTCCTCCAGCATGGCCTGACGGCCTACGTGCCGGCGATTTTCGGCTGCAATGAGGTGTGCAGCTTCTGCATCGTGCCCTTCGTCCGTGGCACCGAGCGCAGCCGGCCGATGACCGACATCGTCGAGGACGTCAGGCGGTTCGCGGACCAGGGGGTCCGTGAGGTCACCTTGCTGGGGCAGACCATCAACTCCTACCGCGATCCGCAGACCGGGGCCCGGCTGTCGGCACTCCTCGAGGCGGTGGAACGCCTACCCGGCATCTGGCGGGTCCGTTTTCTGACCTCGCATCCGCGGCACGTCCACGATGATCTCCTCTTCGCCATCCGCGACCTGCCGCGGGTCTGCGAGCACCTGCATCTGCCCTTCCAGTCGGCGGATGACGCCATCCTCAAGCAGATGCGGCGCCGCTACACCCGCGACGAGTACCGGGCGATCATCAGCCATTCGCGCGAGTTGATTCCCGACCTCTCGGTCTCGACGGATGTCATCGTCGGCTACCCCGGGGAAACCGAAGAGCAATTCCAGCGGACGCTCGCGCTGCTGGAAGAGATCCGCTTTGACGTAGTCCACATTCAGGGCTTCTCGCCCCGGCCGCGAACAACGGCCGGCCGGCAAGCGGACGACGTGCCCGCCGCGGAGAAGAAGCGCCGCATCAATGTCCTGCTCGAGGCACAGCGGCGGATCGCCGAGGACGCCAACCGGCGATGGCTCGGACGCACCGTCGAGGTCCTGGTCGAACGCGTGACAGACAGCGAGCTCAGCGGCCGAACCCGGCAGAACAAGGTCGTGATGGCGAGCGCGCCGTTTGGCGCCGAGGTCGGAACCGTTCGTAATGTCGTCGTGGATCAGGCGACGGCCTGGCAGCTGAGGGGCCAGGCGCTCAACTAGGGCAAGCCCCGCTGAAGCCGACCCCTGTCCTCGACCAGTACCTGAAAGTCAAGCGCGAGCACCCGGATGCCATCGTCCTCTTCCGGCTCGGCGACTTCTACGAGACCTTTGGCGAGGACGCCGAGCGCGTCGCCCCCATCCTTGGCATCACCCTGACGTCCCGCGAGCTGGGCAAGGGCCAGCGGTTTGCTCTGGCGGGCGTTCCTTATCACGCCTTCGAGACCTATGTCGCCAGGCTGCTCAAAGCAGGACTTCGGGTGGCGCTCTGCGACCAGGTCGAGGAACCGTCGCAGGCACGAGGTCTGGTTCGCCGAGAGGTGATCCGCGTGCTGACGCCCGGCACGGTGGTCGAGGATGCGTTCCTGGGCGGCGCCACGAACTACGCGATTGCTGTTTGTGTACGCTCCCACTACGCCGGGATCGCGGCCCTCGACTGCTCGACCGGCGAGCTCGCGCTGTCTCGCGTCGAACCGTCCGATCCCGCGATTCAGGACGAGCTGACCAGGCTCTCCCCGGCGGAGCTGGTCGCCTCGGAGGCCGATCGCGAGCGACTCGGTCCGCTGATCGACCGCACTCCTGTCACCTGGGTCGCCGCCCAGGACTTTGACGCCCGCGCCGCGGGCGATCGGCTTTTGACCATGCTGGGCGTCGAGACCCTCGCGGCCTACGGATGCGACGAGTGGCCGGAAGCGCTCGCGGCGGCCGGCGCCCTGCTGCGCTACGCGGAGCGTGTGCATCTTCGGCTCGAACCGGGGACGCTCCGCCTGCACGTCGAGCATCCGAAGGCCTTCATGCACCTCGACGCGCCGACGCGGCGCAGCCTGGGACTGGCTCCCGAGGTGACGGGTAGCGACGACCTGATCGGTTTCCTGCTGCGCGAGGCCACCACCACGATGGGTGGGCGCGAACTGCGCCGGCGCCTCGATCAACCGCTGCGCGACCGGCCGCGGCTCGACGATCGGCTGGAGCGAATCGCCGCCCTGCGCGCCGACGCGCTCGGCCGGGCGACACTGCAGGAGGCGTTGCGCGGATTCCCCGACATGCAACGTCTGACCAGCCGGATCGCCCAGGGGCTGGCGACCCCCCGTGACCTGATCGGCTTGCGCAAGGCCCTCCAAGGACTTCCCAGGGTGCAGCAGGTTGCGGCTCGCTGGGCGTCGCTGGCGGTCGCGCCGCTGGCCGCGGAAATCGGCTCGCTCGAGCAGTTCCTGGCCGGCGCGCTGCTCGACGAGGTGCCGCCCACGCTCAAAGATGGCGGCGTATTTCGCGCCGGTTTCGACGCAGAGCTCGATGGGCTTCGCGACCGCTCGCGGGCGGCGCGTGAATGGATTGCTGGCCTCGAGCAAACGGAGCGGCAGCGCACCGGAATCCGGTCGCTCAAGGTGGGCTTCAACCAGGTGTTCGGTTATTACCTCGAAATCAGCCACGCGAACCGTGAGCCGGTTCCCCCGGAATACGTCCGCAAGCAAACGCTGGTCAACGGCGAGCGATACATCACGCCGGAGCTCAAGGAAAAGGAAACCCTGGTGCTGAATGCGAATGGCGCCATCAGCGCTCGCGAGCAGGCGCTCTTTGCCGATCTCTGCCGGCGGATCACGACCAGCGCCGCGCTCCTGCTCGAGGCGGCGGCCTGGATAGCGCAGCTCGACGCCGACGCGGCGCTCGCTTCGGCCGCGGCGCGCCATGACTGGGTGCGTCCGACCCTACGCGATGAACCCGGCATCGAGATCCGCGGCGGCCGCCATCCGCTGGTCGAAGATGCGCTCGGCCCCGGCCGTTTCGTGCCAAACGATGTTCGTCTTAGCCCGGATTGCACCATCGTCCTTCTGAGCGGGCCGAACATGGCCGGCAAGTCGACCTTTCTGCGCCAGACCGGCATCATCGTCTTGCTCGCCCAGATCGGGAGTTTCGTCCCGGCGTCCGAGGCGATCATCGGCATTTGCGATCGCATCTTCACCCGGGTCGGTGCCCATGACGAGCTGGCGCGGGGGCTCTCGACCTTCATGGTCGAGATGGTGGAGACGGCCCACATCCTGGCGCATGCGACGGCGAGCAGCCTGCTGATCTTCGACGAGGTGGGTCGGGGCACCAGCACCTACGATGGTGTAAGCATCGCGCAGGCGATCCTCGAGTATCTCCACGATTCGCCGACGATCGGCTCGCTCACGCTGTTCGCCACCCATTACCACGAGCTGACCGCGCTGGCCGAGCGGCTGCCGCGGCTGCGCAATTTCCGCATGGAGGTGCGCGAGGAAGGCGAGCGGGTCACCTTCCTCCACCAGGTCGTCGCCGGGCCGGCCGACCGGAGTTACGGCATCCACGTGGCTGAGCTCGCTGGCCTGCCACGGCAAGTGGTGGTGCGTGCCCGGCAGGTGCTGAACGAGCTCGAAGGCGACCGGCCGCTGGAGCGACGAGAAGCGAGTGCCCAGCTCAGCCTGCCGCTCGATCATCCGGTGGTTGCCGAGCTCAAACAGCTCGACCTCGAACGGCTGTCGCCCCGCGAAGCGCTCGACAAGCTCTACGCCTGGCAAGGGCAGCATGCCACGCCCTGAGCTGGCGGCGGCGGGACGGATTGCGATCCTTCCCCCTGAGGTTGCCGATGGGATCGCCGCCGGCGAGGTGGTGGACCGTCCTGCCGCGGTCGTCAAGGAGCTGATCGAGAACGCCATCGATGCCGGCTCGACGCGGATCGCGATTCGAGTCGAGGGTGCCGGTCAGCAGCTGGTCGAGGTCGCCGATGACGGCCAGGGGATGGCGCCGGGCGACCTCCGGCTTGCCTTTCAGCGACATGCGACCAGCAAACTCCGCTCCCTCGACGATCTCGGCCACCTGTCGACGCTGGGCTTTCGCGGCGAGGCGCTCGCCAGCATCGCGGCCGTTTCGCGAATCGAAGCGGTGAGCCGGACCGCCGACGGGGGAGAAGGGTATCGGATGGTGGTCGAAGGCGGCGTGACTGTGGTATCCAGAAGCGCGGCGAGTCCGGCGGGCACCCGGATCAGTGTCAGCAGGCTGTTTTTCAACACGCCGGCGCGGCTGAAGTTCCTCAAGCAACCGGCGACCGAGACGGCGATGATTTCCCGCCTGGTCAGCGAGATGGCGCTGGCGAACCCAGCGATCGCCGTGCAGCTTACTGTGGAGGGACGGCGGGTGCTGGAGACGACCGGTTCGTCAGATCTTCGGGCAGCCTTCGCCGAGGTTTACGATCCGGAGCTCGCGGCCGCCATGCTGGCGGTGGAGGAACCATCGGTCCAGGGATTGCTGAGCCCGCCCGCGCTGCATCGCGGGACGCGCGATCACGTCGTGCTGCTCGTCAACCACCGACGCATTCAGCACCGCAATCTGGCCTTTGCGATCGAGCAAGCCTACCGTGGCCTGCGAGATCCGGACCGGTACCCGATCGCCGTGCTGAACCTTGCGATCGACCCTGCCGAGGTGGACGTCAATGTCCATCCGACCAAGCGGGAGGTGCGCTTTCGCAACGAGGGGGCAATTTTCGCGCTGCTCGAGCGGGCCTGCTATCGCGCGTTGCGGGTGAGCCCGATCTACGAGGTCAGGCCGGCGACCGGCGGCCCCATGCTCGAGCTGCACGAGACGGCCGTGCGGTCAACGACAACCCCCCACCCTGACCTTCCCCCCGCTGCGCAGGGGGAGGGAACGTCGGCTACCGCGAGCAGGTTGCCGGTGTTGACCTACGTGGGGCAGGTGCTCAAGGGTTACCTGGTCGCGGAGGCGCCGCAGGCCATGGTCCTTATCGACCAGCACGCGGCCCACGAGCGCGTCCTTTTCGATCGGCTGCGGCAGAGGCTGGAAGTCGGGCGCCCCGAAAGCCAGCTGCTTCTGCTTCCGCAGGTCCTCGATCTCTTGCCCGGGCAGCTCGCCGCCTGGGGCGAGCACCAGGCATGGATCGGGCAGTTTGGCTTCGAGGCTGAGCCCTTTGGCCCCCGGACGATCCGCTTGCTCGCCATTCCGGCGGATCTTCCGCCGGCGCGCGCACGAAGGGTGTTCGAGCTGCTGGTCGCGGACCTGGCAGGGGAGCGGACGCCGGATCGGCGGCTGCGCGAAACCGCGGCGCTGATCGCCTGCCACAGCGCGGTCCGGTTCGGCGATGCGATGACGCCCGAGTCCGCGCGACAACTGCTGAGCTCGCTTGCGGAAACCGACGAACCGATCAGCTGTCCCCACGGGCGGCCGACGACGCTGATGCTCGCCGATGAACATCTGCGCCGGCTCTTCCAGCGCCCATAGCCGAGCAGCCGATCGTCGGCATCGTCGGGCCCACGGCCAGCGGCAAGACCTCGCTCGCGATCGCGGTGGCCGAGCGCCTGAACGGCGAGCTGATCTCGGTCGATTCGCGCCAGGTTTATCGGCACTGCGACATCGGCACCAACAAGCCGACCAGCGCGGAGCTGCGCGGCATTCGGTGCCACCTGATCGACGTCATCGACCCGGGTACCACCTTCACGGTCGCGGATTTTCAGACGCGTGCGCTGGTTGCGGTCGAGGAAATCGCGGCGAGAGGAAAGCTACCGGTGCTGCAGGGCGGCACCGGCCTCTATCTGCGCGCCCTGCTCGACGGGTGGAATTTCGGCGAGGCGCCGCCCAATCCCGAGCTGCGCGCCCGGCTGGAGCAGCGGCTGGAGAACGAAGGGCCGCAACCGCTCGATGCCGAGCTGCGGGCGATCGATCCAAAGGCCGCGGAGCTGGCGCAGGGAAATCCACGCCGGCTGATCCGGGCGCTCGAGATTCACCAGGTCACCGGCCGCGCGCCGAGCCAGGCGCGTGCGGGCACGCCGCCTCCCTGGTCGGTGACGCTCGTAGGCCTGGAGCTTTCGCTGGCCGAGCTCGACGCCCGCATCGAAGGGCGGGTCACCAGGATGTTGGATTCGGGCTGGATCGAGGAAGTTCGCCGGGTGGGGGAGCGGTATCCGGCGGTCGACTGGCAACGGCTCGGTCACGGCTATCCCGAAATCGCCGCCTTGTTGGCCGGCCGGCTCTCCCTCCCGGAGGTGCAGCAATCGACCGTCCGGCAGGTGCGGCAATATGCCCGCCGGCAATACACCTGGTTTCGCGCCGACCGCCGAGTGCAGTGGATGACGCCCGATCTCGAAGCGGTAATCGAGCGGCTGACCGTGGGTATCATGGGGCGAGGAGCGAGTTGATCGAGAATTCCAACGGCAGGCGCGAGCGCGCCTACCTGATGTCCCTGAATTACGAGGACCAGGGGCTGGCGGCGGTGGAAGAGCAGATGCTCGAGCTGAGCGAACTGGCACGGACCGCCGGAGTCGTGGTGGTTGGTACCGACACGCAGCGTCGGGAGAAGCCGGATCCCGCACTCTTCATCGGCAAGGGCAAGGCGGATGCCTTGCACGCGCTCAAGCACGAGCTGGACTTCGACCTTGTGATCTTCAACGAAGAACTCTCGCCGCGGCAGCAACGCAACCTCGAGCGAAAACTCGACACCCGCGTGATTGACCGCACCGAGCTCATCCTTGACATCTTCGGCCAGCGGGCCAAGACCCGGGAGGGCCGCCTGCAGGTCGAGGCCGCGCAGCTGCATCATCTCTTGCCCCGGCTGGTCGGTGGCGGCGGGTTGTCGCGGCTGGGCCGGGTGGTCGGAACCCGCGGCGGCGCCGGCGAGCAGCAGCTCGAAAGCGACCGCCGGCGCATTCGCCACCGCATCCGGGACCTCGACCAGGAGATCAAACAGATTCGCAAACAGCGGGCTCTGCGGCGCGAAGGCCGCCGGCGGGTGTCCTATCCGGTGGTCGCCATCGTCGGCTACACCAACAGCGGGAAGTCGACTCTGCTACACGCGCTCACCCAGGCGCGGGTGCAGATGGAAGACGCGCTGTTCGTTACGCTCGATCCGACCACCCGGCTGGTCCGACTGCCCAACCGGCGAGAGGTGCTCTTCACCGATACCGTCGGGTTCATCCAGAAGCTGCCGACCGACCTGGTGGCCGCCTTCAAGGCCACGCTCGAGGAGGTTCAGGAAGCGGATCTCTTACTGCACGTGCTCGATGCAACCCGCTATAACGGCCGGGATCAAATGGAGGCGGTCCACGAGACCTTGCAGGATCTGGGCGCGATGGACAAGCCGAAGCTGCTCGCGCTCAACAAGGTCGACGAGCTGAGCGAGGACCAGATCGAGCAGCTTCGCGAACAGGACTGGTCTCCGTACACCACGGTGGTGACGATCTCGGCGCTCGAGCGGACCGGGCTCGATGCGCTCGGCACCGCGATTGCGGAAACGCTGCCGGGCGACCTCGTCCCGATCGAGGTGCTGCTGCCCTACACGGAAAATGCCCGGCAGGCCGAGTTTCACGCCCAGGGGAATGTCGATGCCGTCGATTACCGGGCGGACGGCGTCGCCATCCGCGGTCGCTTACCGCGGCGGTTGGTGCCCAAGTTCGACCGGTTCCGGACGGCGAGCTCTTAGCGCAGCAGGCGGACGACGGCGACGACCTGCCCTTCGAGCTGGGCGCTGCTGCTGAAGATCGGCTCGTAGGCGTCATTTTCGGGCTGCAGGCGCACGCGGTTTGCTTCCCGGAACAACCGCTTGACGGTGGCGGTCGACTCGTTGGTCTGCTCATCTTCGAGCCGGGCGACCACAATGCTGCCGTTGGGGGCGTCCTTTCCGGGCCGGACGACGACGTAGTCGCCCGGCAGGATGCCGACGTTCTTCATGCTGTCGCCGCGGACCTCCAGGGCAAAGGCCTCCTCGCTGCCGACCAACTCCTGGCTCAGCACCAGATGGTCATCGATGTTTTCTTCGGCGAGGATGGGCTGGCCGGCGGCGACTCGACCGATCAGGGGCACGGCGACCACCTTGCTCAGCTTGGCCTGTAGCTCATCGATATCGACCACCTCGATGGTGCGGGACTTGGTCGGATCCCGGCGGATGTATCCCTTGCGCTCGAGGGTGTTGAGATGGTTCTGGACGGTGGAGCTGGAGGAGAGGCCGACGGCCTCGCCGATCTCCCGCACGGTCGGTGGATAGCTCCGAATCTTCTGGCGAAACCGTAGGTACTCCAGGATTTCCCGCTGCCGGCTGGTCAACGGTTCTGGCATGTCGTCCCCTCCCTTGTGCGCCGCTGTCGACGGCCAAGAGCCGATCATCTCGCACCCGGCGCCCAAGGTAGGGGCGCGAATGGGTAGGGGAGAGGAGGGGTTCTCAGGCCGCGATCAGAGCATGGTAGCACACCATTTTGGCGACGGACAGACTCGAAAATCGGCCCCAAACCGCCGGTCGGGCTGCCCTCGCTTCGGTGCAAAACGGCCGCATCCTAGCACATCCGTTCGCTGGAAGCAAACACTTGTTCGTGCAAGCATTGACGCGAACAGTTGTTCGTGCTAGCGTAGTCAGCGAACTAATGTTCGTGCAGGACGGCGTTCAGCTGCGTTACCAGCGACCCCGGCGGCGGCGTGGCCTGGGCCGCGTCCTCGTCGTTGCCGCCGTCCTTCTGGTCGCGACCGCGCGCCTCGCCTACGGCAGCGGGCCGGTGGCCAGTGAGACCGTGGTGGTGGCGCCGGGCGACACCGTCTGGAGCCTCGCGGCGGCCCGTTTCCCCGGCGATCCGCGGCCGCACGTCCAGGAGATCCTGGTCGCCAATCACCTGAGGTCGCCGACGCTGACGCCCGGCCAGACGCTGCGCATTCCGCGCGACTGATGGCCCAAGCAGGTCCGTAGCATGAGCACATCGCTGGTCAGCCTGGCGTCGCTCGTGAGCGCCTTTAATCCGGTCGTTCCCCAGGTCCGGGTCGCCGCGCTGATCGCGCGGGCGTCGCAGATCCTGGTGGTGGAACATCGTAAGCGCGGACAGCGCTACTGGGTGCTGCCGGGCGGCCGGCTGCACGGCAACGAGACGCTCGAGGTCGCGCTGCGCCGCGAGCTTCGCGAGGAGCTGGCCGTCGACGCGCGCGTCAGTCAGCTGGTGCTGGTCTGCGAGACGCTCGCGCCCGAACGCCATGTCGTCAACCTCGTCTACCACGCGGAGATAGGGGAGGCGATTGAGCCGCAGCTCGCTGCGGCCGACCCCGTGCTCGCCGGCTGGCAGTGGGTGGCGGTCGACCGTCTCCCCCGGATGGACTTCCGCCCACCCATTGCCGATTCCGTTCGGGCGGTTGTGGCGGAGGGCTTCACCGGTCCGGTGCGGACGCTGGGCGATACCTGGCGACCCGAGTCGCGCTGACCCGGACCTAAAGGGGAGCGAAGGAGCGGCCAGACGCCCGCTCGCCTACCGGATCAACGTCGTAAATCGGAGCTTAGGCGAACCAGCGGGGGGAGGGCGATCTTAAAGGTGGGTCTGAACCACCTTGGCCAGGCTGGGGCCGACGTCCGGCAGCGCGGCCGTGATGAAGATGATCATGACGAGCAACATCATCAGCACCGTGGCGATCCGGGCGCTGACCGTGCGTTCGAGTTGTTGGCGATCTTCAACGGCGGGCACCGCGGGCGCCGCCTCGATCAGTTGCCGCATCTCGCTGACCAGGCCCGCCGCATCATGGCGTGGATCAAGCGGTCCGATCATCGGCCGGCCACCTTCGGGTAGTCGGCGGCCGCCAGCCCGGCGGCAAACAGCATGCCGAGGCGGTCCGCGAGCAGCTGCAGCGTCAGCAGCTCAGCGCTGGCATACGCCCGCGGCAGCCGCCGGCCCAGCTGCAGCGTGCCGCTGACTCCGGCACAGCGCAGCGGGGCGACCGCCACCTGACGCAGGCCGGCCGGACCCAAAAAGAGGTCCTCGGGCCGCCGGCCGGTCAGCGGCTCGCGGAGCGGACGGCCCTGAAGCAGCGCTTCGGCGGTGCGCGTGTCGGCCAGCGCGAGCCAGCCGGGGGCGTGGTCCTCGAGCGCGTCGCCAGGGGCGACGACCATCTCGATCCGGTCGCCGTCGACCCATTCGAGATGCAGGCTCTCGGAGCGAAGCGTTTCCGCCACCGCAGGGAGCATGGCGGCGAGTGCCGCCGCCTGGTCGGCGGCGTGGCGGGCGGCAAGCCCGGCCAGACGGTTGGCCTGCTCCATGGCGTCGGCGCGCTGGCGCTGGTCGTCGAGCGCCTCGAGCCGGACCAGCGTGCCGCCCATCTCGGCGGCAACCTGGCTGACGATCCGGCGGCCCGCCGCGTCGAAATCCGCGGGCCGGCCGCTGACCGTAATCAGCCCGTTGAGCTCGGCATCGCCGCTGGTTGGCTGGATGAGCGTGATCTCCCCGGCGTTGGTCCCGGGCAGCGGCCCGCTGATGCGGACCGCCTGGGTACGATCGGCGGCCAAGGTCGGGGTGAAGGTAAAGACGGGCATCTCGCCCTCAGGCAGACCGGCCCAGCGCACCGCCCGGAATTCATCGACCCCCACTTCTTTGGTCCAAAACGCCCAGGCGCAGCCGGCCAGCAGGCCCGTGGCGTTGGCGGCGAGCTGCGTGAAGAGGCCCTCCTCGTCCCGCACCCTCGCCAGGCTGGAAATCAATTGGGCTAGGGCTGCCTGGCGCGTGCTGGCCTGTTCGGCATGACTGCTGAGCCCGCTGAGATGAATCACGAGCAACATGGTGCAGAGCAGCGCGAAGCCGTCGAGCAGGCTGGTCAGCAGGCGGGCGCGCCCCGCAATTTCAAAGGGCAGCAGCAGCACCAACGCAGCCGGCACCGTCCGCAGCTCAGGGAAGCGCGCCGCCAGGCGGACGGCGGCGAGAAAGAGCAGCACCCGGGCGTAGCCGACGTACGGAATCGAGAGCGTGCCGATCGCGACCACCACGGCGACATCGGCGGCGGCCAGCAGATAGCGGGCACTCGGCCGCGGCCGGGGGCTGCGCGCCAGCTCGGCGTAGAGATAGAGGTAGGCGACCGCCGCCAGCCCGGCACTGTAGCGAACCGACAGCGGGATCTGCGGCTGGCCGACCACGGCGGCGGCGACCGTAAAAACTGCCACCCAGAGCGCCAGGGTGAAGAGAAAATCGCCGCGTAGCAGGTCGGGCAGCGCCGTCTGCCAGCGCCGCCATTCGTCGCCAACCGCGACGGCGGTCCAGCGGGCCGTCTGCTGCCAGCTCTCCGAGGGGCGCTGCCATTCGGCAGCCACCCGCCCCAGGGCGGTTTGCCTGCCACGAGCCTTCAGCCGCTCAAAGTCGGCATCACTGATCGGCCGAGCATCCACCTCAGCCAGTCTGTGGGCAAAACGCTGCGAAGCCGTTCAAAGCGCCGCGACAAGATGTGGCGGCCAGACGGCAAAAGCTTACGAATTGTGTAACGCTGATCGTGAACCCCAGGCGCCGACCCAGGCTCTTTATGCTTTGATCCGGTGCCCCTCTCCCCTCTTCCCCGCCTCTGGTCTCTCGTCCCGGTGCGTTCGCGGGTCACCGGCGTCGACGCAACCACGCTCCGACGCTGGTTGCGGGATCTTCCGCCGCCACCGGGCTACGCCGTCAGTGCGAGACCGCTTCGCTACCGGCAGGCGCCCCATCTGGCAGCGTTTTGCTCTTACGACGACCGCTTGATCGAGCTGCAAGTTCCGGAGCCGTTCCGCGCCTGGGATGAGCGCGTCTACCATCGCGCGAAGCGCCGGCCGGGCAAGCAACTGCGCTTCCAGTGGTTCAGTACCACGATCCGGATGCGCACGCGCCGCGAGGTTCTGCGCTTTCTCTATTGCCACGAGTTCTATCACTGGTACCTCAAGGAGGTTCGCGGCGGCAAGGGCGGTGCCGAAACCGCTTGCGACCGCTTCGCGCTCGCCCACTTCCGGCGGCAGAACCGCGGCGTGGATTGGAGCGCGGTCTTGCCTGGCTACGATCCGACCCGGCGGCCCTTGAAGCGCGCCGCCTAATCTTCGTTACGCAGGTTAGCGAAACCAGGTTATACTGGCCTGCGTAATGCCAGCTCGCGTAAAGAAGCCGCCGAGCAACCCGTTTCGCTTCGGCCGGATCGTGTCCGGCGAGGCATTCACCGATCGCGAGGCAGACCTCCTCGTCTTACAGCGGGAATTGCGCGATGGCCAGAACATCCTGATCGAGGCACCCCGGCGGTTCGGGAAGACCTCGCTGATCCTCGAAGTACGCCGGCGCCTGGTCGCCGATGGCGTGCCGGTTGCGTATCTCGACTGCATGCTGGTGCCTTCGCGCGCGCGCCTCGCCGATCGGCTCGCGTCGGCCTATCTCGAGGCCTTCCGGACGCCGGCCCAGCGCGCCGAGGATTGGATCATTCAGCATCTGAAGGCGGTCCGGATTCGCCCGACGCTCACCATCACCGATGAAGGCCATGCCCAGGTGTCGTTCGAGGCGGCGAGCGCCGGCGGCCACAACCTCGACGCCCTCCTCGAGCAACTCTTCGCCGAACCCGAGACGATCGCCCGAACCGGCAAGAAGAAGCGGCTGGTCGTGATCCTCGACGAGTTCCAGGACCTGATGGAGCTTGGCCCTGGCCTCCTCCGTCAGCTTCGCGCCGTGATTCAGCATCAGCAGCACGTCAGCTACGCCCTGCTGGGCTCGCGCCAGGCGCTGCTCTGCAAAGCGGTGCACGATCGTAGCGCGCCGCTGCTCAAGATGGCCCGCCCTTATCCGCTGGGACCGCTGCCCCGCGAGGAATTTGCCGCCTTCCTGATGGCGCGCTTTCGATCCAGCGGGCGGCCGGTGCCGAAAGATGCCGTGGATGCGCTGATCGACTTCACCCGCGCCCATCCGAACGACACGCAAGAGGCCGCCCACTTCCTCTGGGAAGTGGCGCTGCTGCCGCTGCAAGGCAGCCGGTTCGCCGACCAGGACGAAGACGACGATGATGACGACCTGTACCGGGA
>DAIPYJ010000049.1:0-641 GCA_036782775.1 Candidatus Dormiibacterota bacterium
AGATGTAGCCGTGGATCTCGTGCTTCAACCGAAGCGGCCGCATGCCCAGTTGTTTATAGAACCGCATCGCTCGGGTCATCGCCTGATTGTTTGTACGCTCGCCCGGGACGACTTCGACCAGCGGCAGCAGATACGTCGGGTTGAATGGATGGCCGATCAATACCCGTTCAGGATGCTCGCAAGCCGCCTGGATCCGGCTCGGCAACAGGCCCGACGAACTTGACGCGATGACGACGCCGGGAGCCGCCACAGTGTCGATCTCGGCGAGCAGCCGGCGCTTGAGGCTTTCATCTTCCGGGCCGCTTTCTTGCACGAAGTCGGCGTCCTGCACTGCATCGCTGAGGTTGCTGGCAAATCGCAGCCGCCGGCGGGACGCGCCTTTCGACAGGCCAAGGCGCCTGATGGCCGGCCAGGCGTTATCGATCGCGGCGCGCAAGCGCGCTTCAGCACTCTCAGCCGGGTCCCAGGCGACGACATCCAGTCCATGAGCGAGCGCGCGCGCCCCCCACCCACTGCCGATCACGCCCGCCCCAACGATCGCCAGCGTTCTGACTGCCTTCTCCCTCTCCCCACTTGTGGGGAGAGGGTCGGGGTGAGGGGTTCTCTTCTCCCTCCCCCGGCTCGGATGAATCTCCCTCCCC
>DAIPYJ010000049.1:651-18839 GCA_036782775.1 Candidatus Dormiibacterota bacterium
GGGGGGGGGCGCTGGGGCGGCCCCGGCGTCATCGGAGCGACGCCACCTTCGCGCTTTTCAATCCCAGCTTTGTCCGAGCCTCCGCCGGAGTCAGCGCCCGTCCACCGAGCAGTTCGATGATCTCGATCGCCTTCTCCACGAGCTGGCCATTGCTGGCGAATACGCCGCGCTTTAGATAGAGGTTGTCTTCCAGGCCAACTCGGACGTGCCCGCCGAGCAGCACGGACTGCGCGACCATCGGGAACTGGTGCCGGCTGATGCCAAACGCAGCCCAGACCGCGCCTGGTGGCAGCTCATCGCGCATGGCCTTCATCGCGTTCGTGTCGGCGGGCGCGCCGTACGGAATGCCCAGACAAAGTTGAAATAGCGGCGGATCGTCCAGCAGGCCTTCCGAATGCATCTGCCGCGCCAGCCAGACGTGTCCCGTGTCGAAGCATTCCAGCTCGGGTTTGATGCCCAGCTCCTGCACGCGCTTGGCGGCCTGTCGCAGCATGGCCGGCGTGCTGATATAGGTCAGGTTGCCATCGCCGTAGTTCAGCGTGCCGCAGTCGAGCGTGCAGATCTCCGGCATCAGCTCTTCCACGTGCTTCAGCCGCTCGAGCGCACCCACCAGGTCGGTCCCATCGCCGGGTTTCAATGGATCGGGATCGCCGACGACATAATCGCCGCCCATCCCCGCGCTCAAGTTGATGATCACGTCGACACCGCTGGCGCGGACCCGTTCGACGACCTCGCGGTACCAATCCGGATGGCGACCACCCTTTCCTGTCTTCGGATCGCGCACGTGAATGTGCGTGACGGCCGCTCCGGCGCGCGCCGCCTCGATGACGGCGTTCGCGATCTGCTCGCCGGTAACGGGGATTGCCGGATGTTTGCCCACGGTATCGCCCGCGCCGGTCACCGCGCAGGTGACGATGACCTCGGTATTCATGTCGTACCTCCTTTCTCGACGACCACGCTGATGCGCTGGGCAAGCGTCTCCTGTTGCTCTCGTGGATAGCCGGCCGGAAACAGGACGTCCACCGCAATGGCTCGGCCACTCTCGTCCGTAAGGTCAAGATGCCGTCGAATTGGCGGCGGTCCAGTGGCGCTGCTTTCGGCCTTTCCTGACTTCCTCAGCGCTTCGATTTGCGTACGGATCTGCTCGACCGTCACCCCGCGGTCGGTGAGCACATGGGCGGCGATGCCCTGCCCCTCCAGCATCAGGCCCAGCAGCAGGTGCCCGGTTTCAACCTGCGCCAGGCTTTCCTGGCGAGCCTCCTCGAAGGACATTTCGATGACCTTCTTGACCCTCGAGGTCGGGATCAGCTGGTCGAGCTTCATTCGCTCGCCGGCGTGGCCCTGAAGCATTTTGTGCACATCCTCTTGAATCTCGGGATAGCGAAGGCCGAGGTTTGTCAACGCGATCGCAGCCATCCCTTGCTGAAGCTGCATCAGCCCAAGCAGTAAGTGCTCCGTTCCGATATAGGAATGGCCTGCCCGCTCGGCTTCAGCTTGTGAAAGCGTGAGCACCGCCTTCGAGTCCTCGCTGAACCGGTCGAACGGATACACGCTCCTCCTTCCCGGAGGCCTCGGTCAGGAGACCGCCGTCTCGAGCGCGACCTCGAGAGACGGGGTGTCCGACAGCAGGCGCGACGTGTAATCGTCCTTCGGGCTCTCCAGGATCTGGACCACGCTGCCCAGCTCGACGATTCGCCCGTGGCTCATGACGGCGACGCGCTGCGCGATCGACCGCACCAGCGGCAGGTTGTGCGTCACGAAGAGCATCGCCAGCCCCAGGTCGCGCTGCAGTCCGTGCAGCAGCTCGACGATCGCCGCCTGGACGCTGACGTCGAGGGCCGACGTCACCTCATCGCAGATCAGCACCGACGGCTCGCAGATCAGCGCCCGCGCGATCGCGACGCGCTGCCGCTCGCCGCCCGAGAGCTGATCCGGGAAACGGTTCGCGTATCCGGCGGTCAGCGAAACACGCTCCAGCATCTCCGCGACACGCCGGTCGACCTGGTTCCGTGGCACGTTGCCGAAAACTTCCATCGGCTGGCTGATGATCTGGCGGATCGTGCGCCGGGGATTGAGCGATCCGTACGGATTCTGGAAGACGTACTGGATCGAACGGCGGACATCGCGCGGCCGCGCGCGCGCCACCTTGGCGAGCGGCGTACCTCTGTAGGCGATGTCTCCCCAGCGGTCGCTGTGCAGGCCGGCGATCGAGCGCGCTAGTGTCGTCTTTCCCGAGCCCGATTCGCCGACCAGCGCCAGGCACTCGTGCGGCGCGAGTTCGAGCGTGATGTCGTGCAGCACCGTCCGGCCTCGGTAGCCGGCATGCACCTTTTGCAGCGAGAGAACCGGTTGCACGGTCGCCATCCCGGCGCCCTGTGGCACCTCACCGCTGCGTTGCGGCGCGTGCAGCCGCACCTCCTCCGCCCGGATGCAGCGAACGTCGTGCACCTGGGCGATCGGCCGCAACTCCGGCACGCCCTGCTTGCACTGGGTGATGGCGAAGGTGCAGCGCGGTTCGAACGCGCACCCTGGCGGCCGCCGCCCGGGCGAGGGCGCGTGCCCCGGAATCCCAACCAGCTCGCGCCCGCCGGTCAGGTGCGGAATCGCCACGATCAGCCGCTGCGTGTACGGATGGCTCGAGGCCTGGAACATCTCGGACGCCGGGCCCAGCTCGATGATCCGTCCGGCGTACATCACGGCCACGCGCGTCGCTAGCGTGCCCACCACCGCGAGGTCATGGCTCACATAGAGCGCGGCCACACCATGGGCTGCCGCCAGCTCGCGCACCGTGCCCAGCACGTGGGCCTGCGTCGTGACGTCGAGGCCCGTGGTCGGCTCGTCCAGCACGATGACTCGCGGCCGGCAGGCGAAGGCGATCGCCAGCCCGATCCGTTGCTGCTGGCCGCCCGACAGCTCGTGCGGATAATTGCGCAAGAAGCGTGGGTTGTCCGGGAGCGCCACCTCACGCATCATCTCGGCGACGCGGGCGCGCCGCTCGTCGGCGTTTCTTCCGTAGTTGTGCGCCTCGAGGATCTCGCGCAGCTGGGTCCCGGTGCGCAGCGCGGGATTCAACGCCGAGGCCGGGTCTTGCGGCACGTAGCTGACCAACCGGCCGCGCAGGCGCTGCCGCTCGATCGCGCTGAGCTTGAGCACCTCGACGTCGCCGACGCGCACCGAGCCTCCCTTGATTACCGCGCCGCGCCGGCTGTGACCGAGCAGCGCCAGGCCGACCGTCGTTTTGCCCGATCCCGATTCGCCGACCAGGCCGAGGACTTCCCCGGGGGCGACGCTGAACGAGACGTCGTTAACGATCTCCATCCCGGACCCCTGCACGACGATGTGCAGGTCGCGGACGACGATCGCCGGCTTTTGCTGGGTCATGACCATCTCAGGCGGCTCCTCTCGACCGATCGATGCCCGCAGCCGCGCGCGCGATGCCGTCACCGACCAGGCCGGTGCCGACCGTCAGCAGGGCGATCGCCAGCACCGGCAGGACGACGCCCCAGGGTTGGACCGTCAACGCAATGTAGTTCTCCTGGATCATCAGGCCCCAGTCGGCCTGACCGGGATGCGCGTTGAAGCCGAGAAAGGCGAGCGCCGCGATGACACCGATCGCATAGGTCAGCCGCAGGCTGCCCTCGACCAACAGCGGGCTCAGCAGGTTCGGGAAGATCTCGCTCAAGAGAATCCGGTAGCGCGGCACGCCGATGGCCTCGGCGGCGGCCACGAAATCGCGCTCCACAATCGGCTGCGCGGCGCCGCGCGTGACGCGAGCGACACGAGGCATGGTCGTCAACCCGACTGCCAGAATGATCGTCAGTGGGCTGGCGCCGACGGTCACGATCGCGACCAGCGCCAGCATGATCTGGGGAAACGCCAGGATGACGTCCATCAGGCGCATCAAAATGTCGTCCAGGATGTTGCGCGAGTATGCCGAGACCAGGCCGACCGCAATTCCGAGCAGCAAGCCCAGCGCGGTGGCGGCCGCTGCCAGGAACAGGATCGTGAGGCCGCCGCTCAAGAACCGGCTCCAGACGTCCTGCCCCACGTGATCCGTTCCGAATAGCAGGCCCGGCACCGATGCGGTGTTCGGCGTGCCGGCGAACGCGCTCGGGTCGTGCGGCGCGATCCGCGGCCCGATCACCGCGATCGCAACGATCAATAACACCAGGCCGAGCCCGATCTGGGTCCGGCGCAAACGCAGCGCGCTACGGAAGAGCGCGCCTGACGGCTGCCGCTCGACCAGGACCTCGGGTTTGACGACCTGGCTGACGACGGCCATCAGAGTTTGGTCCTCATGCGCGGCGTGACCAGGATGGTCGCGATATCCGCAAGAAGGTTCAACACGACGTAGAGGCCGGCGATCACCATCGCCAGCGCCTGCACCACCGGAATGTCGTGGTTGGCGACAGCGTCGCGCAGCGCGCCGCCGATCCCGGCGTAGTTGAAGATGTACTCGACCACGATCACGCCGCCGGCCAGATAGGCCAGGTTGATCGCGATGACCTGAAAGGTCGGACCCAGCGCATTCGGCAGCGCGTGCCGCCGCAAGACAAGCCGCTCCGGCAGACCCTTGAGCCGGGCCATCTCGACGTAGTCACTCTCCAGCACTTCCACCATCGAGGCGCGCATGATCCGCGCCACGTAGGGGCTGACGGCGATGATCAAGGTCGCCGTCGGCAGGATCATGCCCAGCAGATACTGCGGCTGCCATGGCCTCGCGCCCGGCGGGATCAGGCTGATCGCCGGCAGCAGGTGGAACACGGTGGTGGCGAAGAGCACGACGAGCGCGACGCCGACCACGAACTCGGGCAACGCCGCCAGCAGCAGCGTGATCAGCGAGGTGACGACGTCGAATGACCGGTCGCGCCAGAGCGCGGCGTAGGCGCCGAGGGCGATCGACAGCGGGATCGAGATCACCGCCGAGCAGACAAGCAGGAACGCGGTGTTGACGAGGCGGTCGGCCAACAGCTTGGAGACCGGCTCCTGCGCCGCCAGCGACCGGCCGGCGTCGCCGTGGATGATCCCTAGCGCCCAGCGGAAGTACTGCGTGATCAGTGGATCGTTCAGGTGTAGTTGCTCGCGCAGCGCGGCCAGGCTGGCGGGCGTCGCGGAGCGGCCGAGGATCGCCCGCGCCGGGTCACCCAGGGCCTGGGTCGCGCCGAAGACGACGATCGAAACCAGGACGAGCACGAGCAGCCCCTGCAGGATGCGGCGGATGATGAAGCCGCGAATCCCATGCCGGCGGGCAGGCCCCTGCGTCCCGCCCGGCCGGTCCAGCATCGCCGGACCGGCCAGCGGCTCGAGTTGCAGGGTTGCGCTAGGCGAACCAGAGGTTCCGGTAGCCATGTCCGAAGGAATCCAGGTTCAGCGTTGCCTTGCTGTTGCCAACGAAGCCGGCGACCTTCGTGCTGTACGCATCGACCAGGTTGTTGAAGAAGGGGATGATGTAACCGCCGTAGTTGTACTCCTCCTCCTGCATCTTGTGAATGATGTCGGCGCGCTTTCCCGGATCTTTTTCGGCCAACGCCTGCTGGTAGAGGCTGATGTAATCCGACCCCGTGCCGCTCTTCGGCGGCCAGTGGCATTCGTTGTAGGGCGCCGTCGGGATGCTGCCATTCGCGACCTGGGGCAGAAAGTTCCGGGTTCCCCAGAAGTCGACCGAGAACGCCAGCTTCAGGTACTGATCGCCGTAATAGTTCGGATCGTTGTGGACGTTGACCGTCACGCCGGCCGCCTTCGCCTGGTTGGCGAAGATGTTCGCCGAGTCGACCATTCCGGCGGCTCCGTCCGTCGTGTGCAGGTCGACCACAAGGTTCTCTTTCCCTGCTTTCTTCAGCAAGGACTTGGCCTGCGCGATGTCTTGATGCCGCTGTGGGAGCGACGAGTCGTATGCCGGATCGAAGGGCGAGTACAGGTCATTGGCGACGCGTCCGTGACCGGAGAGGACCTGCTGCAGCATGGCATTCCGATCGACGATCAGGCGCATCGCCTGCCGGACGTTGTTGTCATCGAAGGGCGGCATGTCGACCGCCATGCACAGGGGCAGCCAGCCGGCGCCCTGACCCTCGAGCACCGCGAGCCCGCCGTGGCTCTTGACGACGCTGATCTGCGCGAACGGGATGTCGGTCATGGCGTCGATCTGGCCCGAGAGCAAGGCGTTGACCTGCGCGGCCGGATCGGGGAAGTCGATCACCGTGACCTGATCGAAATGCGGCTGCCCGCTGCGCCAGTAGTTGCTGTTCTTCACGTGCACGCTCTGCTGGCCCGGCGTAAAGCTCTGCACTTTGTAGGGCCCGGTCCCGTTCTGGGTGCCGGTTCGCGTGTAGCCGGTCGGGACGATGCCGTTGTAGTACTGGCCCAGCTGATCGCCGATCGTGGAGTCGGCCTGCTTGAGGTTGAGCGTGACGGTGAGGTTGTCGACCTTCTTGATGTTGTTGGGATCGATCGATGACAGTCCGGCGGTGCCGAACAGGCCCTGCGATGGGGTGAGGATGCGCTGCAAGGAGTAGACGACGTCGTCGGATGTCAGCGGCTTCCCGTCATGGAAGGTGATGCCCGATTTCAGCTTGATCGTCCACCGATCGGGAGCCTCCTGCGTCACCGATTCGGCGAGTGCCGGCTGCAGCTTGTAGTTCTCGTCGTACTCGAGCAGCGTCTCGAATCCCGCGACCAGTCGCGCCTGGTCCGGCTTGGTCACGATCGACTGGCCGTCGATGATGTCCTTGGCCCCGCCGCCGGTCACACCCAGCCGGAAGTTGCCGCCGTTCTTGGGGCTCCCCGAGGTGGTCCCGGTTGACGTCGTGCTGCCGCAGGCGGCCAGCGGGCCCGCCAGCATCGCGCCACCGACGATGATTCCGCTGTTGATCAGCAGCTTTCGCCGCGTGATCGTCGAGGTCAGCGGACGCAGGGGTTCCGATTTCGGGCTATCTTCCATCGCTTCCTTTCTTCCTCCTCCTCGTCTGGGTCGCTGCGCTAACGTTTCTCCTTCAACAGTCGGGCTGACAGCCGCAGGTGCTCGGCCACCAGCTGCGGGGTTTTCGGGTCGCGTCGTTGCAGGGCGGTGATCAGCTTCTCGTGATCCTTCGCATAGGTTCGCCAGGGATACACAGGATGGCGCCGGAGCAGCATGCGCGTTTCGGCCGCAAACGTTTCGTGGGCCTTGGTCAATCGGTCGCTCCCCGCCAGGCGCACCAGTTCGTGATGAAAGCGAAGGTCGGCCGCGATCGTCTCCTCGGTCGGGCGCTTCTGCCGGGCGTCGCGCGTCTGCATCACCGCAAGGGCACGCTTCAGCTCCGACAGATCGACGCTTCTCCCGTTCTCGAGCAGCGTCCGGACCGCCCAGACTTCGATCGCCTCGCGCGCGACGTAGACGTCCAGACGGTCCTCCAGCGGCTCGGCCTTCACGAAGGCGCCGTGGTGGAGGCGGTATTCCACCAGCCCTTCCTCGACCAGGTACCGGATCGCCTCGCGAACCGTTCCGCGGCTGATTCCCAGCATCTCGACCAGGCGGGCTTCCCGAAGCTGTTCGCCGGGTGGAATGCGGCCCTCGACGATCGCCTCGCGGATCATCTTCCGGACCGTCTCGGTCGCGGATCTCCCCTCAAACCGCGGGAGGACCCATCGTCGTTTCTCCCTCTCCCCGCTTGCCGGGCCCGCCGGCCCACGCGAGCCGCGCGGAACGTGCGATGCGAGCGTTTGAGGCGTTTGGAGAGGGTCGGGGTGAGGGGCCGCCCTTGTGCGAGCAGCGACCGCAACCATGGTCGGATTGTAGGACGATTTTTCAGCTAGTCAATAGCGAACTTTTGTGGACGTACGACGACGCCTTCGGGCATACCACCGGACAACGCGACGCGCAGCGCGGATGTCGCTTTTCGTACCACCTCGCGCTCAGCTTTTTGACTGAACCATGCGGCGTGTGGGGTCACGATCAGCCGTGGATGCTGCGGAATGCTGTTTGGACTCGGCGGCTCATCGGGCAGCACATCGAGCGCGGCACCTCCGAGTCGGCCGCTCTCCAGCGCGGCCAGGACGGCATCAACGTCGACCAGCTGGCCGCGCGCCGTGTTGACGAGGAATGATCCATGTCGCATCTTGGCGATCGCCCCCTGTCCGATGAAATGTTCGCGTTCGGGCGCGAAGGGCAGATGCAGGCTCACCGCATCGACCCCGGCCAGTAGCTCTTCGAAGCCGGCGGATGTCACCCCGGCCTCAGCCATCGTCTCGTGCGGAACGAGAGGATCGGTCGCCCACGTCTCGATGCCGATCGCGAGCGATCGCCTGGCGACGGCCCGACCGATACGACCGAAGCCGACCAATCCAAGCCGAAGCTCGGACAGCGTCCGCAGCGCACCGGCCGCGTGGTCATCCCAGCGGCCTTCGCGAACGCTCCGATCGAGCGCGACCACCCCGCGGACCAGCGCCAGCAGTAACGCTATGGTGGTGTCGGCGACTTCGTCGACACAGTAGTCGGGGACGTGGCACACCCAGATGCCCCGCTGTCGCGCGGCCTCGAGGTCGATGTGATCGAAGCCGATGCTGCCGGTCACGATCGCGCGAAGCGCTGGCAGCCGTTGCATATCCTCGGCGCTTACCCGCTGCCAGATCAGCAGGCCCGCGACGTCATCGCCGGTCCAGGGTCGAGGCGGCGCCTCGATCTCGAATTCCGCGCCGCTGAGGTACTCGCGAACGTTGTCCACCGTAAACACGGGCGGCTCGACGATCACCTTGCTCCCACCCCCGATCCGGCTTCTTCTCCCTCCCCCGCTTGCGGGGGAGGGTTGGGGTGGGGGCATCATCCCGTAGGCCGAGCCGCCGTTAGCAAGCCGCGAAAAATCACGACCGCCGGTCCCTCAATCGCCAGCGCCCAGCGAAGATCTGCTTCGAACTGCTTTTCAGTGGTCACCCTGGCGGGGACGCCGCATGCCGCACAGAGCGCCGCGAAGTCCGGCTGAACCAGGTCGACCGACTGCGTTTCTCCAAAGGCCTCACGCTGATATTCGCGGAGGATGCCGTATCCGCTGTCATCGATCAGCAGCAGCTTGGCGTCGAGCCGATGCTCTCGGGCGGTCAGCAGCTCTGCGGTGCTGTACAGAAAGCCGCCGTCGCCCACCACGGCTAGGGCAGGCACCTCGCCAAGCGCGGCCTTGGCTCCGAGCGCGCCCGGCCATGCATAGCCCAGCGTTCCCGAACCAAGCGGATAAAGAAACCGTGATGGAGTCAAGGCCGGGAACTGGGATGCCGCCCAGTACCCGAGGATCGTCATGTCCCACGCCGTCACCGCCTCGGGCGGCATGACCCGGCGGATCGTGGCTAACATTCCGCGCTCCAACCCACGACCCTGTTGATCCAGGCCGGCGGCGATTCGCTCCCGAACCCGCGTCGCGCGGACGCTGCCTGATTCTTCTCGGCCTAGCTCTCTCCCCCTTGCGGGGAGGGTCGGGGTGGTAATAACTTCGATAAGTTTCTCGAGCGTGACCTTCGCATCGCCCACCAATCCGAGCACCGGATAGGTCGCGCCCATCTTCAAGGGATCGACGTCGATCTGAATCACGCGGCCCTTGAATCGCAGCCCATACTGCGCCGTCGTCTCAGCGCCAAGTTCTGTTCCCACGCAAAGCACGACATCCGCGTTGCCGAGCAATTCTTGAAACGCCCGATCGTCCGGCGACGACCCGATAGAAAGCGGATGATTCTCCGGAAACGCGCCCTTTCCCATATATGTCATCGCGACCGGAGCGTCGATCAACTCGGCCAGTTGTCGCAATTCGCTCCACGCCCTCGATCGCAGCACGCCACCGCCCGCCCAGATCACGGGTCGTTGTGCCTCGCGGAGTAAGTCGGCGGCGTCCTCGACCAGGTTCAAGTCGGCAGCGATCGCTGCTCCGGGATGAGCCCGGAGGTTTACCGCCCGCGGCACGCTGGCCTCCTGATGCAGCACGTCATAGGGAACCTCGACGTACGTCGGCCCGGTTGGCGGCGTCAGAGCCATGCTCCAGGCTTCCGCCAACAACTCGGGCAATTGATCAGCTCGGTCAACGGTAGCCGCCCATTTGACGATTGGCCGGAAGGACGCGATCTGGTCGTTCAACTCGTGGAGGAAGCCACGCCGCCGTCCCAACATGGCGCGCGGGATCTGGCTGGAGACGGCGACGACCGGGACGTACGACGCGGCGGCTTCCATCAAAGCGGTCAGGGCGTTGAGCGCGCCCGGTCCGGTCGAGAGCAGAAGGGGGGCCACGCGTCCGCTGACCCGCGCGTAGCCGTCGGCCGCGAACCCAGCGTTCAGCTCGGTGCGAAAGTTGAGCGCCCGAATCCGGCTGGAGCGAAGCCCCTCCCACATCGGCAGCGCGTGAATCCCTGGAAGGCCGAACACGATCTTGGCGCCAAGCGCGTCGAGGCACTCGATCACAACGTGTCCGCCTGTCCGCATGCTGGTATCGGCGGCTAGGCCTTCTGTAAGACCTCGGCGAGCTCGTATTCCAGTCTCTGGAAGTGCTCGTACGCCTTCGCCTGCCCACCGGGGTCGCGCATGATCGCCACGTCGTGGGGCGCCATCGGCATATCCCGATACCCGGACATCTGCGTGGCAAGTCTCTCGAGGTCCGCCGCCACCGTGCGGTGGGCACGAACCAGCGCCGAATAAATGTCGCGCTCGCGACGGCCTGCCTCGCTGTGCGGATCGACGGCGCGGGTGTGACGTTCGAGGACCTCCGCCCTCGCATGCAGCAGCTCGGCGAGCTTTTCCGGCAGCACCGCGCCCATGGCTAGGCCCTCACCGCAGGTCGGCTGCTTTGAAGACACTGGCTTACATTATTCGAATGCCCGAGCGCCCGAATGTCGTCATGATCGTGGCGGACACCTTTCGCCGTGACCACCTGGGGATCAACAATCCGGACATCCGCACTCCGAATCTTGATCGATTCGCATCAAGTGCCGTCATCTTCGACGAACACCGCATCTCCTCCTTCCCCACCATGCCTGCACGGGCCGACTTTCTCACCGGCACCTTCTCCTTCACGTTCATGGGCTGGGAGCCGCTGCCGGCGCAGCTCGACACGCTGCCGGCGATGCTGCATCGCGCTGGGTATCTCACCATGGGCGTTGTCGACACGCCCTTCTTCATCCGCGACGGCTACTCCTACGATCGCGGCTTCGACGACTTCATCTGGATCCGCGGCCAGGGCGATGACACTCGTCCTGAGGAACGCGCCGACGCTCGAGCGCTCTGGCGCCAGGAAAGCGATCGCCTGGTCGCCCGAACCATGAGCGCAGCGGACAACTGGCTGGAACGGCATCACGACCGACCGTTCTTTCTCTACGTCGACACCTGGGATCCGCACGAGCCCTGGGATCCGCCCGACTATTACGTCAAGCTCTATCAGCCCGACTTCCGGGCACCGGCCCTCTATCCCGCCTATGCGAAATGGCGGGAAGCCGGCCTGACCGAGGACGACGTCAAGACCGCGCACGCCGCCTACTGCGGCAAAGTCACCATGGTCGATCGCTGGATTGGCATGCTGCTGAACAAGCTCGAGGTGCTCGGCATCGCCGACAACACCATCGTCGTCTTCACCTCCGATCACGGTCACTACTTCGGCGAGCACGAGTACTTTGGCAAGGCCGAGTGGATTCACGATCCCGATGCCGTTATCTCAGACAACGCCGACGTTCCGCTGTGGTTTTCGAAATCGTGGCTGCTGACCATCGGCTGGTCGCCGCTCTATCAAGAGCTGTATCGCGTGCCATTTCTGATTCGCGTTCCTGGCATGGGCCACGCTCGAAAGCACGCCTTGACAACCGCGCCCGATATCCCGGCCACGCTTCTGGACCTGGTGGGCGTGGAGCCACTCGGCCAGGTTCAGGGCCGCTCGGTGCGGAGGGTTTTGACCGGTGACGTGACCGAGCACCGACCGTTCGTCATCAGTTCCTGGCCGCTCTATTTCGCGAAGGGCGAGCTGACCAGTGCGGTCGACTCACGCAAGCGCCGCATCGCCAGCCATATGCCGGTCACGGTCTCCAATCGCAAGTGGTCCTTGATCATGGGCGGCCCGGACGAGCCGCCCGAGCTCTACAACCTCGAAAACGATGTCGCTGAATCGACCAACGTCTGGTCACGACACGAACGCGAAGGCGCGACCCTCTTTCGCGAAGCGATCGACTCCATGCGGTCGCTTGGAGCATCCGAGAAATTCCTCGAACCGCGCGAGGAATCGCTCAGGCGGTTTGCGACAGGCGCAGCGTCTCGCGCCCGCGACTGACCACCAGCAGCGCGAGCAGGCACGGCAATGCCGCAGCGATGAACGCGGCTCGGAAGCCGAAGCTCGCCGCCGTCAGCCCCGCGACCAGCGGCCCCAGCGTATAGCCGACGTCGGCACCGAAGCGAAACGTCGCGACACCTCGCGCGGATTCGTTCTCCGGGAGCACATCCGCGAGGATGGCGGCCGGCGGAACGCCGGCAAAGCCTGACGCGATGCCAAGCACAGCCAGGAGGAGCGCAAACACGGCGACGTTATCCGACCATCCCACGACTGCCGTCGCTGCAGCGAGCAGGGCAAACGAGGGGATCAAGACGAAGCGCCGCCCCCTGGTGTCCGCCCACGTCCCGGCCGGGTAGTAGGCGATGAACTCGGCTGCCAGCGCAATCGCATACACGACACCGATGCCGAAGGTCGATAGATGCAGGATCTCGTGCCCGAAGAGCGGCACCAGCGTATTGAAGACGGCGCCGAACATCCAGAGATTCGCCAGCACGGAGATGACCGCCGCGCCAAACCCGGGAATCCTGAACAGCTTTAGGGAATTCCCTCCCCCCGCTTGCGGGGGGGGGGTAGGGGGGGGGGGGTGATCTCTCATCACCCTCGCCATGACAATCGCGAGCGCGACCGCCACGCCGGCCAGGCAGAAGAGCGGGACGTTCAGACCGAAGCGTCCCGCGACCAGCCCACCGAGAAACCCGCCGGCAACAACGCCGCTATTGAACGCGCCGTAGAACAGGCTGAGCGCGCGCGCCATGCGCTCCTTGGCGACGCCGCGAATCAGCGCGTTGTACATCGCGGCAAAAACGGTGCCACCTCCGGCACCGGCTACGAACCATGTGATCAGCGCCAGCGGAAAGCTCGGACTGATTCCGGTCAGCAACGCGCCCGTCGCGAGCAGGAGGAGTCCTGCTACCGCGGCGCGCCGGATACCAAGGCGGCGGAGCACCATCCCCGCTGCCAGGTCGGACATCAGTCGAGCCAGGTAATAGGCCCCGACGAGTAATCCCGCCTGCCCGTAATCAGCGCCGAGCGAGCGCGCGTAGAGGGGCAGGATCGGAATGACGATTCCCGTCCCGAGATTGATGAAGAGCGCGAGCGCCATCACGGCGGCAACGCTTCGCTCCCGGACGATGGCGCGGAGGGCGCTTCCTCCCTTCCCCTCCGCCGCGCTCACCAGCGCAGCTTAGCCAACGAATCTGGCCGTTTCAGTCGTAACTACGCGCGATAAACCAGAAATGGAACCAGATGCTCGGCTGGCGTCAGCGATCCGTGATGTCCGTTGAATCGTGCCTGGGCCGGATCCACCTCTCGCTGAAAGACGCCAACCGAATCGAAGGCGGCGGCCACGACATCGCCGATCCGTTCTCGCGCTCGATCGCTGAGTGACGCGCCGAAGATTCCCGACGCAATCGCTTCCTCCCTGCTCCAGATCCACATCCGGTCGCCGAGGATCGCCCGCCAGACATCGATGACGTCGTTGGCAGCTCCCGGCTCCGCCCGGATGTATCGCGCTCGTGCCTCACCAGCCAGGACCTGCACGCCGGATGCCAGCTCCGGATAGTCCGCCAGGTCGAGCCGCTGATCGGGCCGCAGGTCGACCATTCCGTGGTCGCCGGTGACTACCAGAAGCGTCCCAGGCCGCAACTGCTCCGCCAGCATGCGCACCGCGTTGTCGATGTTTCCCAGCTCGCCTCGCCATTGCTCCGATGCCACGCCATTAACATGTCCGGCGGCGTCGAGGCCGGAGTGATAGCCGTAAACCAGCCTGGCCGATCCTTCCAGCAGCCGGGCGGCCGTCTCGGTCAGACTTTCCAGCGAGTCGGCCGGGTGGAACCGCTCGCCCCGACCGATCGCCCGGGTCAAGCCCGATCCCGCATGGAATCCCGGGCCAAGGTGGTGAATCGTCAGTCCCCCTAGGGCAGCTGCCTCGCCGAGCGTCCGCCCTGGCTGGAAGGTTTCGGGAGGCACTTGATCGCGCAGGTCGGTCCGGGGGCCGATTCCGTACAGCGACCAGGTCAGCGCATTCAACGCTCGGTCATAGCCCGGCATCGCCATCGTGTAGCCGACCATCCCGTGTTCGCCGGGCGTCAGCCCGGTGGCGACGCTGGTCAGGCTGGCCGCCGTGGTCGCGGGAAACCCGGCAGTCAGCGGCGCTTGGGCGATCGAGTTCAAGAAGGGTGCGATCGCCGAATTGGCCCGGAGCCCTTCCCATCCAAGGCCATCCACCAGCAGCAAGCAGGCCCGAGCCGTGGGTTCGAGATGGAGGGCGTTAGGAAAGCCGGCGATGGCGAGCGAGCCAAGCAGAGCCGGGATCAGCTCGCCGAGCGACCGGACCCCATACTTCGGCAGCGGGATCGGTTGGGCCATCAAATTGTGGTACAGACTTTCTCTGTGACTGGTAAGCTACCCCAGTCTTGGTCAGCCCGGCTACCACGATTTGTTTGACTTTGACAGACCCGTTTTGTATACAAATAGATAGTGCCCAGCGCCAGTAAGCGTCGGCGCGCCGCCCCGGAGGGGGTTGCGGAAGGCCGGCTTTCGACCAGCCAGGCGAATGGGTCCAGCAGCTCCAATGGCATTCGCACTACCCGGTCTTCCACCGGGATCTCCCCTGAGGACGCTGAGCTCCTGCTTTCCGTCTTACGCGAGGTCAAGCGCGGCAACCTCTCCGTACGCCTCCCCCTCGGCCTTGGCGGCTCGATGGGTCGGATCGCTGCTGAGATCAACAGCATCATCGAGCTGAACGAGCGTAACGCCAAGAACCTCTCCTCGGTGGCCCGGGTCATCAGCTCGGTCGCGGAAGGCGACCTATATCAGACCATGGACCTCGAGCCCGAGGGTCGGCCGCTCGAGGGCCAGCTGCTGCGCACCGCCCGCACGATCAACTCGATGGTGCAGCAGCTTCGATCGTTCACATCGGAAGTCACTCGGGTGGCGGAGGAAGTCGGCACCGACGGCAAACTCGGCGGCCAGGCGCAAGTCCGCGGCGCCGCCGGGGTCTGGAAGGAGCTGACCGACAACGTGAACTTGATGGCGGCCAACCTCACCGCGCAGGTGCGCAATATCGCCGATGTCACCACCGCGGTCGCCAACGGCGACCTGTCGCGCAAGATCACGGTCGATGTCCGCGGCGAGATCCTCGAGTTGAAAAACACCATCAACACCATGGTGGATCAGCTCAACAGCTTCGCCTCGGAGGTCACGCGCGTGGCCCGTGAGGTCGGCACCGAGGGAAAACTCGGTGGCCAGGCGCAGGTTCGCGGCGTCGGCGGCGTCTGGAACGACCTCACCGAAAACGTGAACTTCATGGCCAGCGACCTCACCGCCCAGGTCCGCAACATTGCCGAGGTGACCACCGCCGTCGCGAATGGCGACCTGTCCAAGAAGATCACGGTCGACGTCCGCGGCGAGATCCTCGAGCTCAAAAACACCATCAACTCGATGGTGGATCAGCTGAACGGCTTCGCCTCGGAAGTCACGCGCGTGGCGCGCGAAGTTGGTACCGAAGGGCGGCTGGGTGGCCAGGCAAGCGTCCCGGGTGCTTCAGGGACGTGGAAGGACCTCACCCAACAGGTCAACCAGCTCGCGGCCAACCTCACAACCCAGGTTCGCAACATCGCCGAAGTTACGTCTGCCGTCCAGAAGGGCGACCTCTCAAAGAAGATCACCGTCGAGGTCCAGGGCGAGATCCTCGAGCTGAAGAACACCATCAACGTCATGGTCGATCAGCTCAACGGCTTCGCCTCCGAAGTCACGCGCGTCGCGCGGGAGGTCGGCACGGAGGGCCGCCTCGGCGGGCAAGCGCACGTGCCGGGGGTCTCCGGCACCTGGAAAGACCTCACCGACAACGTCAATCAGCTCGCCGCCAACCTCACCACCCAGGTGCGGAACATCGCGGAGGTCACGACCGCCGTTCAGCAAGGCGACCTTTCGCGCAAGATCACGGTCGAGGTTCGCGGCGAGATCGCCGAGCTCAAGGACACGATCAACGTCATGGTCGATCAGCTGAATGCCTTCGCCTCCGAGGTCACCCGGGTGGCGCGTGAAGTCGGCACCGAAGGCAATCTGGGCGGCCAGGCGCAGGTAAAGGGCGTGGCCGGTACCTGGAAGGACCTGACCGACAGCGTGAACCTGATGGCAGGCAACCTCACCGACCAGGTCCGCGGCATCGCCCGCGTCGTCACCGCGGTCGCCAACGGCGACCTGCGCCGCAAGGTCGTCTTCGAAGCCAAGGGAGAAATTGCCGAACTGGCCGACACCATCAACGAGATGACCGATACGCTGGCAACCTTCGCCGAGCAGGTCACGACCGTGGCTCGTGAAGTCGGGTACGAGGGCAAGCTGGGCGGCCAGGCAAGCGTCCCTGGCGCGGCGGGCACCTGGAAGGACCTGACGGACAGCGTCAACCAGCTGGCCGCCAACCTGACCAACCAGGTGCGCGCGATCGCGGAGGTGACGACAGCGGTCACGGGTGGCGACCTGACGCGGTCGATCAGCGTGGATGCGCGCGGCGAGGTTGGCTTGCTCAGCGACAAGATCAACGAGATGATCCGCAACCTCGCCGAGACGACCACCAAGAACATGGAGCAGGACTGGCTCAAGACCAACATCGCCAAGCACACCCGCATGCTTCAGGGCCAGCGGGACCTGCATACCGTCGCCGACCTGATCCTCACCGAAGTCGCGCCACTGGTGTATGCGCATCATGGCGCCTTCTACATCGTCGAACGGCGCGAGGGCGAAGAGCCCGTGCTGCGCCTGGCCGCCGGCTATGCGTTGAGCGCCGCCGATAGCGATACCCGCGTCTTCCGCTGGGGTGAAGGCCTGATCGGCCAGTGCGCGCGCGATGGACGGCGCATCCTGCTGACCAACGTTCCCACCGGCTATATCTCCGTGCGCTCAGGGCTGGGCGAGGCCCCGCCCGCGGCGATCATCGTGCTGCCTGTCATCTTCGAAGGTCGCATCAAGGCGGTCATCGAGCTCGCCTCGATGCAGCGCTTCTCCCCCACCCACCTCGACTTCCTCGATCAACTCACCGACGGGATCGGCGTGGTGATCAACACCCTCGAAGCCAACATGCGCACGGAAGAGCTCCTCAAGCAGTCGCAGATCCTGTTTGCCGAGGCGCAGGAGGCGAGCAAGAGCAAGAGCGCCTTCCTCAGCATGGCCGCTCACGAGCTCCGCACGCCGCTCTCGGTCATCACGGGCTATCTCTCGATGCTGCAAGACGGCACGCTGACCCCGGACAAGTGGGACCGCCCCCTCAAGGTCCTGACCGGCAAGGCAACCGAGCTCAACAGTATCGTCGACGACCTGCTCACCGCCGCCCGGATCGAAGGCGGCACCGTGCGGACGGATACCAAGGTGCTGGACCTGCGTGAGATGGCGCGCCAGGCGGTGTCCCGAGCAGAAGCGCGCGCGGGTTTGCTCAAGGCCGAGGTCAGCTACTCGGAGCCCGACATCCCGGTTCCGGTGAACGCCGACCGCGAGCAGCTGGCGCGGGTCATCGACAACCTGATCAACAACGCGTTGACCTACACCGCCGGCCGGCCATGGGTGCGGCTCGTCGTCACCAACGACAGCGGCCCCTGCCTGATCATCGAGGACCATGGCATCGGGATCCCTCGCGAGAAACAGGACAAGGTCTTCGAGCGCTTCTACCGCATCGACGACCTGAACATTGGGCCGCAACCTGGCACGGGCCTGGGCTTGTTCATCAGCCGGGAGCTCGCCGAACGCCACGGCGGTTCACTGGTGCTCGAGCGCAGCGAGGTCGGCAAGGGCAGTACCTTCGTCCTCCGACTTCCGGCCGCGGCGACAACGGCGAGCGCGACGCTGGAACCGCTGCCGGCAACCCTTACCGTCAGCTAGATTCCCTCTCTATGAAAGCAGGGCCTCCTGTCAAGGTCTCGTTCATGGAGGGCGAAA
>DAIPYJ010000050.1:0-18706 GCA_036782775.1 Candidatus Dormiibacterota bacterium
AGGATGGGGAACCGGGTCCGCACCGCGGGCACCGCGCCCCTGACCACCAATGCCATCACCGCGGATCCTGACCGTCGACGTTGGGACGGGGACCCAGGACATCCTCATTTTCGAGGCCGGAACAGTGATCGAAAACGCCGTCCAGCTGATCATGCCGTCCCCAACGGCGCTGATCGCGGAGCGCGTGAAGCAGGCGACAGCCGATCGAGCAGACCTGGTGCTGACCGGCGTCACCATGGGCGGCGGGCCGGATCACTGGGCGATCGAGGCCCACCTGCGAGCCGGGCTCCGCGTCTATGCCACGCCCGACGCCGCCCGCACTTTTGACGACGACCTCACAAGGGTCGAGGCGATGGGCGTGCGGATCATCGAGGGAGGAGATGGCCTCAATGGTGCGCGCCGCCTCGAGTTGCGTGACTTCTACTGGCCGGAGCTGATCCAGGCGCTTGAGGCGTTCGGTGTTGGCACTGCCTTTGACGCGGTCGCGATCGCCGTCTTCGACCATGGGGCCGCCCCTCCGGAGGTCAGCGATCGCCGCTTTCGTTTCGACTACCTTCGCGAGCAGGTCGAGCGCGGCACCGGCCTCGAGGGGTTCGGCTTCCTGGCGGAGTCGATTCCTGAACGGATGACGCGCATGCAGGCGGTCGCCGCTACCTGGAACGGATCGGCGCCGCTCTTCTTGATGGACACCGGCCCGGCCGCCATCCTCGGGTCACTCGACGACCCGGCGCTGGGTAACGCCGACGCGGCGTTGATCGTCAACCTCGGAAACTTCCACACCATCGCCGCTCTCCTCGACGGTAGGCGGATCGCCGGTCTCTTCGAGCATCACACCGGCGAGCTGAGCAGGAAGAAGCTCGAGCGCTACCTGGAAGAGCTGGCGGCCGGCACCGTCTCGAACGACGAGGTCTTTGCCGACATGGGCCACGGCGCCTTGATCGACGGCACGCCCGCGCAACCCCAGGTGATCGGGGTGACGGGGCCGCGACGCGGCCTGCTGGCGGAGTCCGGCCTGCGACCCGTTTTTGCCGTCCCGCACGGCGACATGATGCTGACCGGCTGCTTCGGTCTGTTGCGGGCGCTTCGGGCGCGTCTGCCCGAGATGGTGCCGCCGATCCCCCTCACCCCGACCCTCTCCCCACCCGATGTGGGGAGAGCGAGTGATGCGCTGGGACACCGGCACTGACCGCGAAGGCGCAGGACCTCCAGCCGTCGGTCTGGCGTAACCCAGTCTTTCTGCGCTTCTGGGGCGGCTCGTCGGTCTCGACGATGGGGAGCCAGGTCACCTACCTGGCGCTTCCCTGGCTCGTCCTGCAATTGACCCATTCCCCATTTCAGCTTGGCCTGGTCGGAGCGCTTGACATGCTCGCTTTCCCCTTGTTCGGATTGCTGGTCGGGGTCTACGGCGATCGCTGGGATCGACGAGTCATCCTCCTGGTCGCCGACCTGGTGCGATTTGCCGTCCTCGCGACGATTCCGGTCGCGGCGGCGCTGCATCTTCTGACCGTGGCGCAGATCTACCTCGTCGCCTTCATTGCCGGCATCGGCCGTGTCTGGTTCGAGGTGGCGCACTACTCGACGATTCCAGACCTCGTCAGCCGAAGCCTGGTGGTGGAGGGGAACAGCGCGCTCGAGGTCACCGAGGGTGTGTCGACGCTGGTCGGGCCGTCGCTCGGTGGATGGCTGATCAAGCTTTTCGGCGCCGCGAATGCGATCCTCGCCGACGCACTGTCGTTTCTGATCGCGGCGGTTGCCTGGTTCACCCTTCCTTCGCGGGTCGCGGTCGACCGCCCGGCGGAACATGGCCTCATCGCCCAGCTCGCAGCCGGCCTCCGGTGGATTCGTCACCAGCGGGTGGTTCTCGAGAACCTGCTGGCCGCCGTCGTCCTGAACGTCACCTTCGCGGCCGTGACGACGCTCTTTGTTTTCTATACCCAGCACGAGCTGCATCTCGATGCCGCACGGACCGGGTTGCTGCTGGGCATCGCCGGCGTCGGGCCGATCATCGCGGCGGTGCTGGCGCCGAGGCTGCGCCGGCGCTTTCGCGCGGGTCAGCTCCTCATCATCGACATGGTCGTCACCGGCCCGCTGCTGCTGCTTCTGGACGTTGCGCCGGGCCTGCCGGCCGTCGGCGCGTTCGTCCTGGTCACGGCGGCGCTCGCGCTCGCCTTCGGCACCGCGATTCTCGCCCGGATCGTCCTGAGGAGCTACGTCCAGGCCAACGCCCCACCGTTGCTGCTGGCCCGCGTCAATGCAAGCTTGCGGGTCGTGGCGTGGGGGTCGGTTCCGGTCGGCGCCCTTCTCGGCGGAACCCTGACCCAGCTGGCGGGTATCCGGTGGACGATCGGGCTGGCCGGGGCGCTCTGCATCGGGTTCTCCCTCTGGTTCGCGCTGGCGTCGCAGACAAAGACGATCTAAAGGCGCACTCGATTTACCGACCCGTTGCCAAGGGGTCGGGCTCCTCATCGTTACATCTCGCGAGGGTCTACTGTGCCGGGCGCCGAGTTTCAGCCAACCATCGAACAAGCTGCCGCGCACGAGCGCCAGCTGATCGAGCGCAGCCTGGCGGGCGATGAAGATGCCTTCCGCGAATTGGTTCAGAACTCCTACCGCGTCGTCTTCAGGGCAGCATATCGCGCACTGCGCAGCCCTTCCCAGGCAGAAGACACGACCCAGGACGTGTTTTTCAAGGCCTTCCAGAACCTGCGGAGCTACCGCTTTGAACAGCCGTTCATTCACTGGGTGCATCGCATCACCTCTAATACGATCGTCGATGCCCTCCGCCGGCGGCGTCCGGTGATCTCGCTCGATGCCAAACCGCAGTTACCCGCCGGAGGCGAGGACCCGCAGCACGCCTTCCTCGAGCAGGAATTCGCACGAGCGCTCGCCGCGGCAATCGGCGCGCTTCCCGACGCCTCCCGCAGCGTGCTCATTCTGCGTGTCTACCACGAGCTTTCCTATGCCGAAATCGCGCAAACTCTCGGCATTCCACTGGGGACTGTGATGTCACGCCTGCACAACGCCAAGGACATGCTGCGGAAGTCGTTACATGACGTGCTCGACTCCAGCGACGACGGCGGACTAGCTGGGGTGAATAAACCATGACGAGACTCCGTCATGCGTTCACGAGGATGCCGATTTTGGCGCATCGCTGGATACGTGCCTCGCTTCCCGGCTATGTCGACGGCACCGTGGATGCAGCGAGTCGGGCGCGGCTTGCGCTTCATCTCAGCGCCTGCTCGGAATGTTTGGGCCGAGTCGCTGAACTCCGGCGGCTCGAGGCCCTACTGATCAGTGATGGACCAACGCCGGATCCGTCGTTTAGCAGGATCTGGCTGCCGCTCCGCGATCGGGTCCGCGCCACGACCCAAAGGCCGGCCAAGCGGATGGTTGCGCGTGTGGGCCTGGCCCTGGCCCTGGCGGCGATCGCGTCGAGCTTCGGCGTCATCGCTTTTGCGGTTGAGACCGGCCGGATCGTCATCCCACCGCTTCCTCTAGCACCGGCAACCTCGGCAAGCCCAGCCGTCACGATCGGATCGAGGACCAGCCCCTCCGAGACGCCAGCCGCTACGCTACCTGCCTCGTCCGGCGGCTCGAAATCAAGCGCGACACCGGCGCCCAGCGCCTCGCGGTCCGACGGTGAAAAGGGCCCTGCGTCGCCGTCAGCATCACCGTCCGGGTCACCCTCGGCATCGCCGTCATCCGATTCTCATGGCGGTCCATCGCCTTCGGCCTCGCCGTCGCCCTCGGCGTCCGGTTCCGGTGGCGGCCCGGGCTCGTCCTCCGGATCCGGTGGCGGCTCCTCACCGTCGGGGTCGGACCGCGGCTCTGCCTCGCCTTCGCCCTCGCCCTCGTCCTAGGCCCGCCAGACACGGCCCGCGACCGTGCCGTGACGGCTTCATCGGCAAGCCGTGTCATCGCCTGCTGAATAAGGCATCGACGCCCAGCGTCAAGTGAGGCCGGAAGACAGTACACGAAGCTTCCAGAGGAGTAATCATCATGCGTAAGACAGTCGTCGGCGGCGTTGCGGTGGCGGTGGCGCTCGCATTATTCAGTGGCATCGGCGTGGCAGCCAGCGAAGCAGTCGCGAACACGGCGCCCGGCGGGCAGACCGAAATCCAGACCGGTGCGGCCGATGCTGCCGACCTCGATCAACTCCCGGGCAAAGTACTGCTCGAACTGATCCAGGCCGACGAGGCTGCCGTTGAAGCTCAAGTCGAAAAGCCGGCCGACGAGGTCGTTAGCTCGGAGCCGAAGGCTAGCGAGCCGGAACAGGAAACGGAGACGGAGAGTGAGACCGAGTCGAACGACGCAGTCAAGGTAAGCCGACCCGCCGCGACGCCGGAACCGACCGAATCGTCCGAGCGGCACGACGGTGGAAGCGACTCCGGCTCCGATCACTAGCACGGCGGTCAAACTGAACTGAGTGCACGGGGTCCCGATTTCGGGACCTCGTGCTTTCAATGACAGGCGAAGGCCGATCGCAGAATGGACCGTTCTCACAATCGCTTCGTAGAATCGAAGCGGTTCACCAATCCGCCAGCACTGAGGTTTTGCCTTTGCCACCGACAACCATCGCCCAGCTGCGTCAGAGTGAATACCGTGTCCTCCCGGTCAAGGAGGAGATGCGAAAGAACCTCGTCCGCAAAATCAAGGCGGCCGACGAGCTCTTCCCCGGCATCATCGGCTACGACGCCTCGGTCATCCCACAGATCGAAAACGCCATCCTCTCCGGCCAGGACATCGTGTTCCTCGGCGAGCGCGGACAGGCGAAGAGCCGGCTCATCCGGTCGCTCGTCACGCTGCTCGACGAGGAGGTTCCTGTGATCGAGGGCTGCGAGATCAACGACAACCCGTATGCCCCGATCTGTAAAGCCTGTCGGGACCGGGTCGCCTTGCACGGCGATGCCGTCGGCGTCCGCTGGATCACTCCGGATTCCCGCTACAGCGAAAAACTCGCCACCCCCGATACCTCGATCGCCGACTTGATCGGCGAGGTCGACCCGATCCGGGTGGCGGAAGGCAAGTACCTGGCTGATGAGCTCACCATTCACTACGGTCTCGTGCCGCGCACGAATCGCGGCATCTTCGCCATCAACGAGCTGCCCGACCTGGCGGAGCGGATCCAGGTGGGGCTGCTCAACCTGATCGAGGAGCGCGACGTCCAGATCCGCGGCTTCAAGCTCCGGTTGCCGATCGACGTCTATGTCGTCGCCAGCGCCAATCCGGAGGACTACACCAATCGCGGCCGGATCATCACGCCGCTCAAGGACCGGTTCGGCGCGCAGATCCGGACTCACTACCCGCGGAACATCGAGGACGAGATCAAGATCGTCGAGCAGGAACGGACCGCCTTCAACGATCGCGAGCTGGCCGTGGTCATGCCCGACTTCATGAAGGAGATCGTCGCCGAGGTGACGCAGCTGGCCCGCCGCAGCCCGAAGATCAACCAGCGCTCGGGCGTCAGCGTGCGGATCTCGATCACGAATTACGAGAACCTGGTTTCGAACGCCTCGCGGCGCGCGCTGCGCACCGGCGAGACCGACGCCGTGCCGCGCATCAGTGACCTGCCCTCGATCATTCCCTCCAGCGCCGGCAAGCTCGAGATGGAGACCTGGGAAGAGGGCGACGACCAGACGGTGCTGGAGAAGATCATCAAGACGGCCGTGCTCAATGTCTTCCGTCGCCATTTCGAGGTCAGCCAGTTCAACGAGCTGGTGCAGCGCTTCGATGCCGGGTTGACCTTCGAGGTGTCGGAAGGGCAGCCGGCCGACAAATACGTCGGGACCTTGCGCGAGCTCCCCGGGATGGAAAAGGCGCTCAAGAGCCTCGGTCTCGACAAGCGTCCGGCCCTGGCGGCCTCGGGCGTCGAGTTCGTGCTCGAGGGCCTGCACCTGAGCAAGCGCATCAATAAGACCGAGCTCGACGGGGCAGCGATCTACGCCGGCTAGATGATCTCGCGCGGTACGCGCTACGAACGCTGGGATGGTTCCCAGGAGCCGTTCGGCCGTGATGCCGAAGAGCTCTTCGACCGCCTGGCGGAGGACTTATTCCAGGGCGGCGATTTCGACTACGCGCTGCACCGGCTGATGAGCCGCGGCTGGCGCGACCGTCAGGGCAAGCGGCTGCCGGGGTTTGAGGAAATGCTCGAACGCCTGCGCCAGAAACGGCTGCAGCAGCTGAAGCGCTACAACCTCAATGACGTCTTCGGCAATATCCGCGAGAAGCTGAATGACATCCTGCGGCGGGAGCGCCAGGGCATCAACGAACGACTCGACCAGGCCCCGGAGAACGCCAAGCGCATCCTGCAAAAAATCACGAAGAAGAAACTGCGCGAGCTCGACGACCTGCCCGAGGATGTCGGCGGCACGATCCGCAAGCTCAACGACTACGAGTTCATGGACGAGGGCGCCGCCCAGGCGTTCCAGCAGCTGATGGAAGAGCTGAAACAGCAGGTGTCGCAGACGTATTTCAAGAACATGACCCGGACCATGCAGCAGCTGAAGCCCGAGCAGCTGGGCGAGATCAAGGAGATGCTCAGGGCGCTCAACCAGATGCTGCGGGATCGGCTCGAGGACCGCCAGCCGAAATTCGAGGAGTTCATGCAGCGGTTCGGACAGTTCTTCGGGCCCAACCCGCCCAAGACGCTGGAGGAGCTGATCCAGCAGCTCGAGCGGCAGATGGCGCAGATGGAGTCGCTGATGAACTCGCTGTCGCCGGAGATGCAGCGAGAGCTGCAGGACCTGCTGGCGTCGACCCTGAACGATCCCGAGCTGCAAGAACAGATGATGGAGCTGGCCGCGCAGCTCGAGCTGCTTTCACCGCGGCAGGGGCTGGGCAATCGCTATGCCTTTTATGGTTCCGAATCGTTGCCCTTGCAGGAGGCGCTCGGCTTGATGGAGCGCCTGCAGTCGATGGAGGATCTCGAGCAGGCGCTGCGCGAGGGATACCAGGGGCGGCATTTGAACCCGGAGCAGTCGGCGCAATTGCAGCAGCTCCTGGGGCCTGAGGCGCGCCAGGCCGCCGACCAGGTGAGCGAGCTGGCGGCGCAGCTTGAGAAGAAAGGCTACGTGCAGCGGGGCCGCCGCGGCATGGAGCTGACGCCACGCGGCATGCGGCGCATCGGACAGAAGGCGCTGCGCGATCTCTACACCCGACTGAAGCGCGACCGCTTCGGCGATCACCCGATCAGCGTGCGTGGGCTTGGATCGGAGCGGTCGGACGAAACCAAGGTCTATGAGTTCGGCGACGCCTTCAACCTGAATGTCGAGCAGACGCTGATGAACGCGCTTCGGCGTGAGGGACCCAGTGAGCCGGTGCGGCTCAAGACCGATGACTTCGAGGTCTACCGCTCCGAATTCAGCACGCAGTCGGCGACGGTGCTGATGATCGACATGAGCCGTTCGATGCCGCTGCGCGGCTACTTCTACGCCGCCAAGAAAGTGGCGCTCGCCCTCGACGCGCTGATCCGCAGCCAGTTCCCGCGCGACTACTTGCAGGTGATTGCGTTCAGCGACTACGCCCGGCCCGTCAAGTCGCACCAGCTCGCCGAGCTGACTTACAACGAGTCGATCTACGGTACCAACATCCAGCATGGCTTGATGCTCGCCCGCCAGTTCCTCAACCGGCACAAGACCGGAAATAAGCAGGTGATCATCGTGACCGACGGCGAGCCGACGGCGCATATGGAAGGCCAGCAGGCGGTGTTCTTCTATCCGCCGCTGCCCGAGACCTTCCAGAAGACCCTCACCGAGGTGCAGCGCTGCACCCGCGAGCACATCGTGATCAACACCTTCATGCTCGACAACGACTATCACCTGGTCTCTTTTGTCAAGCAGATGACCCGGATGAACGGCGGGCGTGCCTTCTTTGCCAGCGCCGACCGGCTGGGCGATTACATCCTGCTCGACTACGTCGATCGCAAGCGGAAAGCCAGCCGCTAGCACTCCATCTCTGCTACCGTAGGTCTCCTTGAGCAATCAGCAATGACAAGCCCTGGCGAGTTTCTGCGCGATGTAGTAAATGCCGTTGATATCACCGGGCGGCGGATCTTCCACCGGCTTCCGCCGAGCCTCAGCAGAGCCTATTGGAGCATCGGTGAGTTCAGTCGGGACGTGCCAAGGCTGGCGCGGCTTGGTTATGAAATCGAATCACAGACGGAGAGCCCTAGCTCCGCCACGTCAGTTATGCCCGCGGTGGCAGGTGGGGTCACTGGTCATCTAGATCAGAGTGTCGACCGGACATTCCCATCGATCCACGTCGTTTACCGTCGCCGGTTTGACAATGCCTGACGGTTTAACAGCTTGATGCGAACGCGGACACTTACTTCGGCCGGGGCTGACATCGTGTATGACGTTCAGGGCCCATTGCCCACCGCGGACGGGCGTCCGCCGCTGTTCATGATCGGGCAGCCGATGGATGCCAGTGGCTTCCGCACCTTAGCTTCGTATTTTCCGGAGCGCACAGTGATCACGTACGACCCGCGCGGTCTCGGTCGCAGCACCCGCAAAGACGGCCGGGTCGACAACGACCCGGTGACCCAGGCAAAGGATGTGCACGCCGTCATCGAGGCTCTCGGCGCCGGGCCGGTCGAGATGTTCGCCAGCAGTGGCGGCGCCGTTACCGCCCTGGCACTCGTAACGGCATATCCGGAGGATGTCACGGTCCTGGCGGCGCACGAGCCTCCCATGGCGTCCGTGCTTCCGGACGCCGAACTGACCGAGCGTGCGATGAAGCGCTTTCGCGATGCCTATGCGGCCAAGGGATATAGCGCGGGCATGGCGGCCTTCATCGCGATGACGATGTGGCACGGACCCTTCACCGAAGAGTACTTCGCGCAGCCGCTACCCGACCCCGCGCAGTTCGGGATGCCGGCGCAGGACGACGGCTCCCGTGACGATCCGCTACTCTCCGACCGGTCCGCCGCGGTGAGCAGCTATCGCCCGGACTTCGATGCCCTGGCTGCGGCGCCGACACGAATCGTGATCGCGGTGGGGGAGGAGTCCGCCGGCACCTTCACCGGACGTACCTCGGTGGCAGCAGCCCAACGACTAGGTCAGGAGGCGACCGTCTTCCCCAGCCATCACGGTGGCTTCACCGGCGGCGACTCGCCATATGCCGGCAAACCGGAGGCCTTTTCCCGCAAGCTGCGCGAGGTCTTGAGCGCGCAAAACTGAACTGATCGTATTCGACAATTGACGCCAATGAAGAGTCGACCGATGGACCGCATCGCCGAGCACAACAAGGAGATGTGGGAACGCCTGGCCAAAGCCGGGATGAACTACACCCGACCCTTTGGCCGGCCGCCGAAGGACAAGGCGGGCATGCGGCGTTTCATGGACCCCCGGCATCGGCTCAAAGGCGTGAGGCTGAACGGTGCTCGCGTGCTTGGGCTGGCCGCCGGTGGCGGATGGGACCCCATCATCTTTGCCAGGCTCGGCGCGACGGTCACGGTCTTCGATATTTCGCCGACGCAACTGAAGACGGTCAAGGATCTCGCCACGCGGCAGAAGGTGACCGTGCGATTGGTGCGCGGCAACATGAAAGACCTCTCGGTTTTCAAAGACGCGTCGTTCGACGTCGTCTGGCATTGCCACTCGCTCGTCTTTATCGACGACGCGAGACGCGTCCTCCGCGAGGTCGGCCGCGTGCTCGCGCCGGGCGGCACCTATGTTCTGTCCACAATGCACCCGACGACGCTTCGGCTCTACGGCAGCTACAAGGACGGCGGCTGGCACCCGAAAATCACCTACTTCGAGGACAAACCGGTTCCCTATCTCGACGAGTGGGGAATGACCTGGACTCTGGGAAAGAAACAGCTCGTGGCGCCGACCATCGAGTTCGGCCACCGCTTCGAGACCATCGTCAACGGCATGGCCGCCGCCGGCATGGTCGTCGATGGGCTCTGGGAGTTCTCACCGGGGGATGACGAAGAAGACCAAACGGTGCCGGGCAGCGACGCCCATCTCGACACCTTGTTCCCAGCGTTCATCGAGGTCCGGGCTCGAAAGCTACCGCTGCCTGAACGATTTAGCTCGAACGGTCGGCCAGTTAGCTGATAACGGCCGCCCGCAGCTTCGGGAGGACCTGCTTGCCGAAGACCTCGATCCATTCGACCTGGTTCCGGCCGACGTTGTGTAAGTAAACGCGATCGAAGCCGATGTCGATGAATTTCTGGATTTCGCGACAGTGGGCGTCTGGATCCGCCGAGATCAGCATGCGGCCTTCGAAGTCCTCGGGACGCACGATCTTCGCCATCTGCTCGAAATCCTTCGGGCTTCGGATATCGGCCTTGGGGAACTTCATGCCGCCGTTCGGCCACTCGGTCATAGCGTTTTGCATCGCTTCCTCGTCGGTGGGCGCCCAGGACAGGTGGAGCTGCAGGATCTTGTGCATCGCTCCGGGATCCTTGCCTTCGGCCATCGCCCCTTTCGCAAAGCGCTCGAAGACGGTTTCGATCTTGCCTTCCGGCGCGCCGACGGTGATGATCCCATCGCAGAATCGACCGGTCTTCTCCGCGGTGACGGGCCCGGCGGTGGCGACATAGATCGGCGGCAGCTCATCGGGCATGGTCCAGATGCGAGCCGTCTCCATCTTGTAATAGCGGCCGTCGTGCTTCACGTCCTTGCCGGTGAAGAGCTTCTGAATGATCTCGATCGACTCGAACAGGCGGTTGATCCGCTCCGCCACCTCCGGCCAGTAGCCGGCGACGATGTGCTCGTTGAGCGCCTCGCCGGAGCCGAGACCGAGCCAGAATCGGCCTGGATGCATGGCGGCCATGGTCGCCGCCGCTTGGGCCACGATCGCTGGGTGAAAGCGAAACGTAGGGCACGTTACTCCTGGACCAATGTCGCCTTTGGTATGTTCGGCGGCTGCCGCCATGAAGGCCCAGACAAAGGCCGCGTTCCCCTGCTGCGGCGTCCACGGCTGGAAGTGGTCGGCGGCCATCACGCCGGAGAACCCCGCGGCCTCCGCCGCCTGGCAGTACTCGATCAGGTCGCGCGGATGGAACTGCTCCAGCATCGCGGCATAGCCGATCCGCGCCCCGCCTGCCATCGGGCTAGCGGTTATAGCGATTGGTGTCGGAATAGGACGACGATCTCGGTCGTGCGAAGGAGACGATCACCGCTCCCGCCGCGAGAATGACGAGCGAGAGGATGATGTGCTTGAGGCGCAGCGTCGGCCCGGGCATGATCAGGCTTTCGTGTGCGGTGCGCACGAACAGATAGAACAGCGTCGCCAGCACGCCGACGAACAGGAGCACGAGTCCGGCCCAGAACGCCAGCGGGTTATTTTGCAGCGGGTTATTTCGCACTGCGTCGTCTTGCATAGTCCCTCCAGTTCAGCGGCTGAGCAGAATCAGCGAGAGGATTCCCAAGGCCGCGCAATAGATCGCGAATGGATCAAGCCGTCCCACTCGGAAGTATCTCATGAGGTAGGCCACGCTCACATAGGCGGCGCACCCGGCTACCACGCCGCCGATCAAGTAAAGGCCGAGGTGGGGACGGCCAGTGGGCGTGAACAGGTCCGGAATCTTGAGTACCCCGGCGCCGAGGATGACCGGGGTCGCGAGCAGAAATGAGAAGCGGGCAGCGGCCTCATGCGTGAGGTTGGCGAGCAGTCCTGCGACCATACTGCTGCCCGAGCGCGAGATTCCCGGAAGTAGCGCCAGGATCTGGGCCGACCCGACTGCCACAGCGGTTCCCATGGGCAGTTTGTCGAGTGGCGTTCGCCCTTCTTCCGCAGACACCGCCCGGCGCCGTAGGCGCTCGCCCACGAACATGATTACGCCGTTCACGATCAGAAAGGCCGCCGCGGCTTTCGGATTGGCGAAGAGCGCCTGGACCTGCTTTTGAAACAGCGTCCCGACCAGGCCCACCGGGATCGTTGCCAGGATCAATCGCCAGCCTAGCCGCTCGTCGGGCGTGCCTCGCAGCCGGCCGGCGACGGCGCTGCCGACCACGGCAGTGATGATCTTGACCCAGTCACGCCAGAAATAGATCACCAGGGCCGTGGCCGTGCCGACGTGGAGAAGCACGATGAAGGGAAGAAAGGTGGGGTCCGACTGATTGACGTTCCAGTGGAAGAGCGAGGGGATGATGACCGAATGGCCCAGGCTGCTGACCGGGAAGAGTTCGGTGACCCCCTGCACTAATGCCAATACGAGGACCTGAAAGACAGACATGGTTCCCTATGATGCTGGAATGGCTGCGGGTCCGGTCGTCGTCCTCGCGGGCGGCGTCGGCGCAGCGCGCTTTTTGCGCGGCCTCGTCCGGGTCGTGCCCGCCGACGAGCTGGTGGTGATCGGCAACACCGGAGATGATATGTGGTGGCACGGCCTCTACATTGCGCCCGATCTCGACACCGTCACCTACTGGCTGGCGGGGATTGCTGACGAGGCGCGCGGCTGGGGGATTCGCGGCGACAGCTTCGCCGGTCAGCGGGCCTTCGAGCGGCTGGCGGAACGCTCGTGGTTCCAACTTGGAGACCAGGATCTCGCGACTCACCTGTATCGCACCGGCCGGCTGATGGATGGCGCCGGCCTGCACCAGATCACTGCTGAGCTCGCTGAAAGCCTGGATGTTCGCAGCCGCATTCTTCCGATGACCAACGAGCCGGTCGAGACGCGGCTCAAGACCGATGCCGGAGATCTCCATTTCCAGGAGTACTTCGTCCGCGAGCGGTGTCAGCCTCGTGTCGACGAAGTCTATTGGACCAGCATCAATGCGGCAAAGCCTGCCCCCGGTGTCGCGGAGGCAATCGATCAGGCGCGGGTCATCCTGATCGCGCCCAGTAACCCGATCATCAGCATCGGGCCGATCCTCCGGGTTCCGGGCATCCGGGGCATGATGCAACGCGCTCGCAAGCGCACGGTGGCCGTGTCGCCGCTCATTGGCGGACGAGCCGTGAAGGGACCAACCGTCCCGTTGTTGCAGGCGCGGGGCATCCGCGCCGATGCGCTCGGTGTCGCTGAGATCTACCGAGACATCGCCGCCGGTTTCGTGCTCGACAGCCAGGATGCGCCGCTCGCCGAGCCGATCGCTGGGCAGGGGTACCGGGTGGCGGTCCGCCCAACCATGCTCGATGAAATCTCGACTGCCGAGGAGGTGGCAAGGGCCGCGCTCGACGTCCTCACACAACCGGCTGCCGCTTGACGCTGGCAATTGTCGTCCCGGTCAAGTCGCCGGAGCGCGCAAAGCACCGCCTGGCTCCGCTCCTCTCTGAGAGCGAGCGCTTCGAACTGGCCTCGGCGATGGCCAGGGATGTGTTTCGCGCCCTGGAACCGCTCACGGAATATGGGCGAGTCGTGGTCTCGGAAGATCTCGCGGTGCTGCAGGAGGCGTCGCGCTTCGGGCTCGAGCCGCTCATGGACCAAGTGCGGCAGGGCCAGAGTGCCGCCGTTCAGCAAGGGTTCTCATTGGTGTGGGAGCGCGGGATCACCGTCGCGCTCACGGTTCCAGGCGACGTGCCCGGGGTGACGACCGGCGAACTGCGCGACCTGGCCACCTACCGGCCGGAGATCGAGGTGTTGCTCGCGACGGACCGAGCGCGGATCGGCACCAACGGTCTGCGGCTCGTGCCCCCGCATGCCATCACCCTGCGCTTCGGTGAGGACAGTTTTCGCCTGCATCGCGATGAGGCGAGCCGAGCCCACCGAAGTTTCGAGGAATATGCCATCGACGGGTTGCGCTACGACCTGGATCGCCCTGACGACGTTGCGGCGTTTCTTGGACTCGATCGGGAGACGGAAACGAGGTCATTGCTGATGAAACTCAAGATTGGCGATCGCGTCCCGGCTGGAACCCTGCAGCGCGGTTGAAGCCAGTCACGATCTACCCGATCCCGGGGCTGCCGGAGGTCGGAAGGGATGCGCCGTTGGCCGAGTTGGTATTGGATGCGATTGACCATCTGGGTCTTGAACTGACCGACGGCGACGTCATCGTGGTAACCCAGAAGATCGTGTCGAAAGCTGAAGGGCATGTCGTCGATCTAAAAAACGTTCAGCCGTCGAGGCGGGCCGACGAAATCGCCGCGCGGATCAGCTATGACCCGCGTCATGTCCAGGTCATCCTTGATGAGTCGGTTCGTATTGTCCGCGAGGCTCCCCGCGTGCTGATCGCGGAGACCCGCCATGGATTTGTCTGTGCAAATGCCGGTGTGGACCGTTCGAACACGGGTGGCCAGGAACTCGCTGTCTTGCTTCCGGAGGATCCCGATGGGTCGGCTCAAAAGATGGCTGAGGCCTTTCGCCACCGTAGTGGAAAACAGATAGGCGTCGTGATCTCGGACAGCTTCGGCCGGCCCTGGCGTGAGGGCCAGGTCAACCTCGCGATCGGGGCTGCCGGCGTGACCGTGATGCGGGACTACCGTGGCGAGCGTGATTCCGACGGCTACCAGCTGCAGGGAACAGAGCTCGCAGTTGCCGATGAGCTCGCTGCCGCGGCCGAGCTCGTGATGGGCAAGCTGGATCGCGTGCCGGTCGCGTTGGTTCGGGGCGCGAACCTCGCGGGCGATGGCTCCGTTCGGCAACTGCTCCGTGACCCAGCGACTGATCTCTTTCGGTGAAGATCGGCCTGATCGCCGACACCCAGGGAAGCTTTGACGTCGATGCCCTGGTGGCGTTCGTAGGTCGTGCATTCGCTGGAGTCGATGAGATCTGGCATGCCGGTGACTGGGGTGTCGAAGCAGTTCTCGACGGCCTGCGGTCTCTAGGGCCGCCATTGGTCGTGGTCAATGGCAACGCGCCGGACGATCCGCGCTATCCACTGGTCATCGATCGCACGATTGGAAATTGGCGAGTCGTAATGGTCCATAACCTCCAAGGCTCCCTACCTCGTTTACGGGGGAGGGTCGGGGAGGGGGCGGCCGTGGTTATCCACGCTCATACGCATCGCTGGCGCGATGAGACCGTCGGGCCAACCCGATTCATCAATCCAGGCACCGCGACCAAACCCCAATTCGGTGGCAGCGAGCGCACGATGGCGCGTCTCATGTTCGGCAGGGATCTAGTCGTCGAAAAAGTGTTGGTACCAAAGTTGAGTTTTCCCTCCCCTGCGCAGCGGGGGAGGGCATGGAGGGGGCCGATATGATCTGGTCATGAACGTCCGCGTCGTGCTCTTCGCCAAGCCGCGCGAACTTGTTGGAAAGCCGCAGGTCGAACTTGCCTTGCCGGCTGGCGCCACGCCGGCGGACGCATGGAGCCAACTGAGTACTCGCTACGATCTGGGACCGCTGCCTCGGTCGTTCCGCTGCGCCGTCAACTCGGAATACGCGGGATGGGATGCGCAGCTCAAAGATGGCGACGAGTTGGCGGTCATCCCGCCCGTGAGTGGCGGCGCGGTGGGCGAACGGCGTGGACTAGTCGCGATCCGCGAAGACACGCTGGACGCGGCGACAGTCGCCGCACGAATCAAGAGCGATACCGATGGCGGACTCGTCGTTTTTGAGGGCATCGTCCGCGCGAAGTCACGAGGCAAAGACGTTCGCGCTCTTGTTTACGAGGCTTATGGCTCCATGGCGCAACGCCAGATGGAGCAGCTCGCCGAGGAAGCACACCAGCGGTGGCCGATCAACGACGTGGCGATCGTGCATCGCGTCGGTACGCTGCAGGTAGGGGAGACCAGTGTTGTCATTGCGGTGTCGGCCGGCCATCGCGGCGAGGCGTTCGAGGCCTGCCGCTGGTTGATCGATGAGCTGAAGCGATCTGTGCCGATCTGGAAAAAAGAGGTCTACACCGAGGGCGAAGCCTGGATCGACGACCGACCGTAAATGGACTCGGGGGCGCAAATACCACCGCTCCTTCTCAAATACGCTTGAGATAGCGGCGCCATAAAGAAACCAGCCAATAGGGGCGCCCAAGTGGTCTACCGGCCGGTGCAGGCGATACCAACAGTTTTGAAGTTCGAGCACCTTTCGTCTTAATGCGTCCGCAGCCGTTCATTCCGTGTTGCTGTGTATTCGAGCGGCCGGGGTCGTCGTGCTGAATTGTGTTGCTGCGTCCACAGACGTCCACCGGCGTTGCTACCCGCGTTGCTACACAAACAAAGCCGCCAGTATTCACCAGGCGATCGCCCGACGCGCCTACTCGATCTACCTTGCTCGTCAGGGCGCACCTGGCGACCCACTGGACGATTGGGCCGCTGCCGAGCAACAGATCCTAGGGCCGGCCATCCAGGTGCGGGCCTATCAATTAGCGCAACAGCGAGACTTGCTCCGGGTCATGCACTCGATGATTGGCTCGAAGCGACGGAGGAAGCACGCCGTTTGACACCGGTGATTTCCCAACGCTGGCGGCCGTGTCGGCAATTAACGACGGGACAGGATGGAAGGGTCGCCTGGACTACGATGGAAGGCGTGTCGCGCTAGAGAATATCTCATGTGTATGGTATCGCCGTCCCACGAGGTTCCAGTTCCATCCAGAGCTTTCTCCAAGCCAAGTGGCATTCGCACTCGGCGAAGCTCCAATGGGGATGGGCGGGTTACTCAGAAGTCTTAATTGCCTATGGGTGAATCACCCGGAAGCGCAGGTTACGGCCGATTATAAGCCGTTTCAACTCCATATTGCCGCGGGGTGTGGGCTAAGAGTGCCACGGACTTTTATTTCTAATGACCCTGAGGAGGCCCACCATTTCTTCGAAGCCTGCGACGGGCAAATGATCTACAAGACCATGTCTCGCGGCCAAGTCTTTAACGACTCCGGCGCCTTAACGGGTGTCATTTATACGAGCTCCGTAACTAAGCAGGACCTTAGCGATTCCGACCGAATTCGGCATACGTGCTGCCTATTTCAGGAACGCATTTCCAAGCAGCTCGAGCTTCGGATTACCGTAATCGGTACTACGGTATTTGCCGCAGAAATACATTCGCAGCAATATGAACGCGCTGCTTTGGATTGGCGCCGCGGATATGAGGGTTTGGCCTATGGCGTACACTCGCTTCCTTCCGAAATTCGGGAGAAATGCCTGCTGCTCACGGGACGCTTGGGGCTGCACTTTGCTGCGATTGACATGATAGTCACGCCGCAAGGTGACTATGTGTTCTTGGAGCTGAATCCGAGCGGCCAATGGGCATGGATTGAGATGCATACCGCCCTCCCACTTCGGGGCGCTATCTGCGATTTGCTAATGAGCCCGCCTCCTCACCCAGACCGAATGGTCTCAGACCTGGCAGGCATTCATCAACTAACAACGACTGCCGTTAAGCGACATTGATCGTGGTGTCGCCCACAACAGCATTGCATCCCACCAGGTTGAACCGGGACGAAGAGCAAACTTTCAAAGAGCGGCTCATTCGGGCGCTTAAAGACAGAAGGGTACTTCGGTCGCTGTCGCTCGAACTTGCCTTCGAGAAGGTTCGCCGGACCCGTTTCGTTGATGAGGTGTATATCCGGGAGCCGGGCGCACTACGCTGGACACGCCGCGGGCCCGCGGACTTCGAGCGGCCGGACCAATGGCTTGAGCTTATCTACGCTGACGAAGCCTTAGTTACAGCCCTCGACGAGGATGGCCTTCCAACAAGCGCAAGCACGGCTCCATGGCTGATGGCCCTAATGTTGGAGGCTCTTGAACTTTTTCCGGGCGCACACGTGCTAGAAATCGGTACGGGGAGCGGTTACAACACTGCCATCCTAGCGGCAATTGTTAAAAATCCGCGATTACTAGTTTCAATAGAGCTCGATGAACACCGGGCTCGAGCTGCGGGACAGTGGCTCGAGGTGACCGACGCTGGAATCGAGATCGTCAACGGTAATGGGCTGGACGGGTACCCGCAAAGAGCGCCCTACGATCGCATAATTGCCACGGCTAGCTATTCGAGTATTCCGTAAGCATGGCTTGATCAGCTTATTCCATCGGGAAGCTTGGTAATGAACTTGAGACGCTTGGTGGGTACCGTTCTGAAGATCAGCAAAATTGCGGAGAGACGAGCCCAAGGCTTCTTCCTCAGCAGCCCACCTGTGGGCCTAACGTCGCTTATTAGTCTGCACGCACCCGAACGTCGTTTCTCCGAACTAGTATCTACCGCGTTATCAAAACCCGTAACGAGGCGCCTCGCCATTACCGTCAACGACTTTGATTTATCAAGTCTGAACGTTAACTCGAGCACCTTTCCCTTCGCTTTGCAGTTTGAGCTCCCGGCGGCGGTGCTCTTTAGCGTTGCAGCGGATCCAACAGACCCATCCAACATGGCAACCTACTTGTTTGATCGCGCGTCTGACTCATCACTAGGTCTTCGCATATCAAAGCTGTCCGGCCGTTACGAATTAGAACTTCGTGGCAGAGAGAATTTATGGCTCCGCTTGCTCAACGTCTACTCGTGGTGGCGCGATCATGATCAGCCGCAGCCAACGCAGTATTCCGTTCGAATAGAAGAGGGAAGAGAACCCGAAGTCGGCCTCATCGGAAGCGACAAAGTCTGGAGCATCCGTTGAGTCATGCGTGTCAACAATCTCCTGGAGCTTGATCATGCGATCCGGCTTAATGTGGGCGCGCCTAACAATAGGGGTTTGGGCAAGGCCGAGTTCTTCACCCAATGACCCTTCAATTAGCCCTGAAAGCAGCCGACGGTCTGGTACTCGCCTCGGACGGTCGAGGAAGCTTTGGCCATCCAGCATTTGGTCCTCAAATCGATGCTCAGGCCAAGATCCACTTTCTTGGAAGCCATGTCGCAGTCGCGTGCGCGGGCGCGAGCGAATTGGCATTGAGTATTC
>DAIPYJ010000051.1:0-18437 GCA_036782775.1 Candidatus Dormiibacterota bacterium
CCTCGACTACTTGCGATCGCGCCCTACCAGCCCCCCGATTAACGCGCTCCTTCCTGAGTCAGACCACGTCTCCTTCCCTCATGCTCGGGCAACTTCTCCAACGTCCCCGACCATTCGAGCATTGAGCCAGTGGCCTAGAGGCTAATCCCAGGGCTCCTTGTCGATTTGCCGGCCGTTCGTAAGGTTGTATGTCTCCCGGACCGCGAATTCGAGCTTCCATTCCCCTTGCCATGACCACCCCAAATAAACTCTTTCGCCTGAGCATCCGGCCGTGTGGCCAGCTCTCACCTTCAGCAGTAAGTCGGACCGTGGAGGTTGGGCGAAAAGGCCGGGGCCGCCAACCAGGGGAGGCCCTCTTTGTCGGAGGCCGCCGGTATAACCTAGCGTCCGCGAGATGGATACCATGGCCAGGATCCGGAATCTCTACCAGACCGGGCAGCTGGAGACGGCCCATATCGCCGTCCGCGAGCTATGTGCTGATGACCCACTCAATGCCGATGCCTGGTGGTTACTCGGATGCATAACACGACACCTTGGACTGGTTGGGCTGAGTGACGATGGCTTCCGTCGAGCGGCCGAGCTGTTGCCGACTCAAATGCCCATGCCGTATCGGGTAAGCGCGGAGCATTTCGTAGAGCTGGTGCTGGAGGCTAAGCGCGTCCTGGCCGAGTCGGGAACCGACTCGATTCAGGGCGATGAAATAGGCCCCGCGGAACCTCCAGATCTCGAGAGAGTGAAGCGAGTTCTTCAAAGTTCTCGATCCGCCAGTCATTGGGGAATTGCGGCCCCAGGTCATGCGGCGGCTGGACGCATCACGACCAGCGTTGAGTATCTGCCGAGCGAAGAAGTCATTCTTAGTGGGCTCTCACCGGACGCCCAGTGGAGTCGCCAGGGTGGTGCGGTAATTCTGTATCAAGCTAACCACGAGAATACCGCTGGCTCTGACCGAGACCTCGTCCACCGGCTTGTCCGAAATCTAGTCTTCGCTACCGGGCTGGCCAGCGGCACCTTACCTTAGTCCGCTTAGCCCTCGGGCCACCGGCACCTGTTGCGAGTCTCAAGAGGGCATTGATCCGACAAGCCACGTCACGGCCGAATTGCCCATGAGTAGATGCCAGACCCATCCAGACATCCCAACCATCGCCTTCAACGGTCCCCAGCCTCCAGTCTCCGTCTGACCTTACCGTCGTCTAAGGCACACGGCGCGATTAGGTGATGCTCAAACAGGTCGAGGTGGAGCGCTTGGCGCCACGCCAGCAATCGTGTCGTGAACGCGAAAGGGCCATGCTTTGACGCTGCGTTCATTGTCTAGGCGTGCTACGACACGATAGCCGCCTGGCTTCGGGAATACGAGATCCACGCTCAGCGCTAAGACCACATGCTGCTCAGCTCCCGGTGGCAGGGTAGGCGCACGTCCGACATTTAATTCGGCGTCCACTCGGGCCAAGGTGGCACTCGCATCCTCGTTTTCGACGTTGACAGCGAGCCGATGAGGCTGGTTGGTCTCATTCCATGGGACAAGCACACTTATGGCGATGCCTAGCCGACTCATGGGGGGCGGAGCACCCGGCGGGATCGTTCTGTAGTGGTCTGTCCAGCCACCGCCGGAAACGTACAAAAGGCCATTCACGGCCTCAACGTGGTTCGCCAACATCAGAACCTCGATTTCCGACGTCTGGACCAGAGGAGTTGAACTGGGTGCCGGATTTTGGCCTGTATACACGTTGTATACAATATAGCATGACGCTTTGCTCTACATCGACGAGTGGTATTGGGACGACGAGAACCGTGCCCATCTGGGGGAACACGGCTTGAAGCCTGGGCACGTTTACCAGGTCTTCCGGGAGGCTCCCCGTTTTCGCGGCAATTTGGCCGGCAGGACTGCGACTCACCAGATGATCGGCCCCGATGTTACGGGCACCATTTTGGTCTTCTGCATCCTTCAGACCAACCTGCGACCAGGTCTATGGAAAGTCATTACGGGATGGGAGGCGGAGGAAGACGAGGAGGAGTGGTATTACCATGGCGGCTAGGGACAAGAGGAGGGGACGGACGATGAGTGAGAAAGAACTGGCTGATGAGCTTTACCGGCATCGCCACGACGCTGGCGAGTGGAGCCAGGACGCTGCAGCGATTGAGGCACGTCCTGGACGAACAGCGGTTGTGTCGTGCCGGCTTCCCCTAAATGAATTTGAAGACCTTGAGAATGCCGCCGATCACGTTGGCGAGTCGATCTCGGATTACGTTAGAGGTGCCATTGCTCTTCGACGGCGCGGACTTGGCCATCTCCCAGCCATCCATACGGGCTCAATCGTTATGGGTCATGTCAGCGTGACCGTGATCGGCGCGACCGACTTGCGAAGCGACGCACCGCAGTCAATTGTTGGCGACTTTCCCAGGGAACTAAGCCGTGTTCCGGCCTAACCGGACACCGCAGCACTTGTCTTTCTAGCCGCTAGAGGCACAATCGGCCGAAAGTCTGACGACCTATTGTGAACGCATTCGCTTTCCGAGGCGGTCTCGACGAGACTGCGCGTCGAGCTTATCGCCTATCAACGGGCAGCTGGCTACGCGTCTGACCAAGCAACGTCATGACGTGGGCGTTAGCAGACGCCTGATGACTCCAGCCAACGTACTTGGAAGGCTGGCGAGACTAGTTGCCAAACCCATGCAGTTGACCCAGCCATCGCCTTCAACAGCCGGCCGTTGGATGGCGACCTGCAGCTCACCTGCGCGGGACTCCGCCAACTGCGAGCAGCGCCCTCTCGTAGTGACTGCCAATGTCCACGCGGGTGATGTCCCTCAAGGCGTAGTTCGTTGGCTTGTCTTCCCAAGCAGCGTTGGGAGTAATCTCTCGCAATCGAAGCGTTCTGGAACTCATGTCAACGGCCGCTCCGATGTAGCAAACGTCTGGGTTTCGGCGCTCCACGTGGATCGTCACAAGAGGAAATCTCCGGCTTGCGGTCTCTATGACCGTGCGGGCCGAGGTCAGATCCACTCCTCCGGGCATTCGCGGTCGCACACCTAGGTGCTGAAGGGCGCGAGCCACGAAGGTGGCGTTGGCCAACGGCTTGACGTTTTGGACATCACGAACACGCAGAGCAATATGTCCATCCAAAAAGATCCCTGGGTCCAACTTATGGATGAGAAGCCACTCCGCTCCGATTTTCAGAATGAACCCCTCTATCACGTCTGCACCCCGGATCGTCCGACGGACGCGGACGAGCTCCGCCGAGGCGGCAGCCACACGGAGATCAGCGCGGACTCCGGTCTGCGCCATGAGAGATGAATGCTAGCGAAGCATTAGGGCTGCAGCAGCATCAGGAAAGGCTTCTGACGCGATAGCGTCAGTGCGAGAGATGGCTCGTAGTGAGCACGTGCAGTTGCCAGAACTGCCCAGCCAACCCAGTCAACACACAGAGCTACGGGTTGCGGGATGCTTCTCGCCCAAGCGTCAGAACGAAGATTTGGCACGCATAAACAAAGAGGCCTCCCCGACTACATCAAGCGGGCGCTAGACGTCGAGGGCCACCGCCGTCTGGGGTTACGAGCAATCGAGGACTGACGAATGTCTCAGCTGCAGCACCGCTATGAGACCAGGCTACTGACCTTTCCCCTGAATGAGAAGCTTGATGAGCTTGTAGCTGAGGCTCTCGCCGATCTGGAGCCCGACTACCGGGTAATCTCCGTCGTTAACGTCCCGTCGCAGCGGGCTCTCGGCCGGATGCGCCACCGCATGGCCCTGCCCCTCTTGGCGATAGTTGGTCTGTTTCTGATCGCATTTCTCATAACGGCGGTACCGCATGTTTTGGGACTGGTGCCCCGCGGAGAGGCGTCGCCCCTCGATCTGGTAGCACCGTTAATCCTCCTGATCCCGCTCGTGTTGCTTGCATGGGGAATGCTCCGGAGCCGAGATCAAGCAGTTGGCAGCCGCGCCTCAATCTGGTTCTCGCCATGGTCGATCTACTCGGAGGTCGCCTTGCTCGTTATTCTCGAGCGCCAAGAGCACCTGTGATTTTGGACAGGATCCGGGCATCCTCAGCCTGGAACGATCACGCCTGACTAGGCCGTAACCAGCTGACTCAGCCGTCCTCACTTCAAACGAGACGGTGGTCATTCGAGGGGAAACCTGAGCAAGAAACGGTTTAGCCTGTCTGTGAGCCCCTTATCAAACCTGTCGACAAGAGTTGCCAAACCCGTCCAGTTGACCCAGCCATTTGTTTTGTCTCAAGAGATCGTGGACGCCTGTCTCAAGAGATTATGGACAGGCCAGCGACCGTTGAGCGGCAGGTAGTCGCGGGCGGGATCAATGGTCAGGCTGCGAAGGAGTTCGCCGTCCTCGGTAACGACCCGGACGTCAGCGCCGGCCACGAAGAGAAGGACACGTTTGTTGGAGTGGGCGGCTCCGATGCGGATGTGTCGAAGTCGGCTGCGATAGCGCAGGGTGACGGTCCCGGTCTTGTCGATGCGGTCATGACGAACGCGGTACTGGATTGAAGCGGGCTCAGCAGCAGGTCCGGCCTTGATTCTGGCCGCGAAGGCTTGGGCGGGCGTTCGGCCGTCCAGCGCGCGATGGGGACGGGACTCGTTGTAGTAGAGCCGGAAGCGATCGAGCTGAGTCTGCAGGGCGAGCAGCGATGGCGCCGGCGGCTGGCGGGTGAGAAAGCGCTTGAGGGACTGGTGCAGCCGCTCGACCTTGCCGCAGGTCTGCGGGTGGTAGGGGGTGGAGTGCTTGGAAATGATGCCCAAGCGGTCGAGCTCGGCTTCGAGCACGACCCGGCCTCTTCGGGAGGTGCCACTGAAGACGGCGGCGTTGTCGGTGAGGAGCGAGGCGGGCAATCCGAATTCATTGGCGGCGCCGAGGAAGGTTTCCAGGGCGTTGACGGCCTTGACGGTGGGGAAGGCGATCGAGGCGACAAACAGGCGGGAGTGGTCGTCGATGAAGTTGAGGATCTCGACCCGGGCGCCGTCGGCCAGATGCCAGTCGGTGGCGTCAGCCTGCCAGCGTTCATTCGGGAGGCCGGCCTCGAAGCGGACGAAGGATGAGCGCGGCCGTTTGTGTGGCTGCGGCGTGATCAAGCCATGCCGATTGAGGATCCGCCAGATGGTGCTGCGCGAGGGTGGTGGTTGGTCGAGGCAAGCGGCGACATGGTGCAAGATGGTTTGGGGTCCGGCGTCGTGTCCCGCGGCCAGCAGGTCCTTGCGCAGCTTGAGAACGGTGGCGATCACCCTCTCGGGGACCGCCCGTGGACTCGATCGCGGTCGGTGAGACTGTGGGGCGAGCGCCTCATAGCCGCCGCTTTTGAATCGCGCGATTAGCCGATACAGCCAGCTCCGGGAGATGCCGTGGGCCCTGGCGACTTCGGTCGGGCTGCGTTTCTCGATAAGCACGGCGTCGACCACATAGCGCTCCAGTCCCATCCCGACACCTCCTCTCGGTAGGTGTCCACTATCTCTTGAGACATCCGTCTAGTATGTGTTGAACTCAGACACTAGCGCCCCAGCCATTGTCCTATCGCAAGACATCGTGGACGCCTGTCTCAAGGACGTGGATCTGGCGAAGGCTGCTGCAACAGACGGAACGGCGTCAAGCTGCGCCCCGAGCTCCGTAAAGGAGGGCGTCGGGGGCCGGCGGCTGGGGAAGCGCTTGAGCGATTAATGGAGGCGTTCGACCTTGCCGCAAGTCTGGGAGTGACGGCCGCCAGTACGGGCAAGTCGAGCGGGCGACCGTCGTTATATGCGGCACAATGGGCCGGCGTTACGCCTTGCTCGTCCTCCTTCCACTCCTTGCGGCCTGCTCGGTTCAGGGTGTCAAGCCTCCCACCGGAGCCAGTGAACTGCCCGTTGCCGCGGCGACTGAAAAGGCTGGTCAGACGCCTGCCCCCACGGGTAGCGCGTCGCCATCGTCGACTCCCAGTGCTTCCGCCGGCACCGTCTCCCTATCGACGGCGCCTGCGATGGACTTCCGCATCGACGCGGCCCACACTGGATCGCAACGCGCTTCGTTCATCAACCGGGCGCTGGCGAGGAAGTGGTCCCGGGCCCTCAACGGCTCCATCTCTTACCCACTCGTCGCCGACGGTCGCGTCTTCGTCACAGTTTCCTCGACTGGCGGCCATGGCTCAGCGCTGTACGCACTGAACGAGCACACCGGGGCCATTATTTGGGGTCCGGCCGATGTGTTCACCGCATCGGGAATGGGGACTGTCTATGCGATCGATCTGACCACTGGAGCGGTCGTGGCAACGATCAATCTTGGCGTTTCCATTGCCGCGACCGACGAGCACAATGCCGTTCAGCGAACGGGAATCGCCGTAGGCGACGGACTGCTGCTGGTTCCTGCCGGCAACAGTCTCTTCGCATACTAATGTCGCGGCCAACGCCGGCCGACTAATCGGCGAGGGGCGCGGTAAATCCTGGGTCTTGAGACGAAGCCCGACTCTTCACCTCAGCTTCGGTTGAGCTTGCGGCACCTGCGTAGACTCGGAAGATGCGCGGCCTCACCGGATGGTGCGCCGCTGTCGCGACGTTCGCCGTGCTGCTTGTCGGGTGTGGCACACCGACCTCGACGGTCACATCAAGCCGGTCGCCGTCGACTGGAATGGAGGGCGATACTTCCAAGCTCCCTCCGCTTCCCAGTCCCACGGCAACGCCGGGTGGAACAGGCACAGCGACTCAAGTGGTCGCGGCCATGTTCAACGATGTGCAGGCCAAATGGCACCTGACCTTCGAGGCAGCGGGCCTTACCTATTCGCCGGCGGTCCTGCGCATCTTTACGTCTGAGGTGGGGACGGCTTGCGGCCATCAGACGGCTGAAGTCATCGAGCAGGCGCTGAAGGCTGCTGCTGTCGTGGGCGACGACTTCCTCACGCATCTCCAGGGCGGACAGGTCGAACCAGAGAATTGGACGCACGGTTCATCGGCGCAGCGGCAGCACTGGCTCACCGTAGGGTTCGATTCCGGAGCACCGGCGTCCTGCGACACTTTCTCCGGTTCGATCTGAGATTGGCGTGGAACCGGTTGTTAGAAACCCTTTAGTCGTTTGACGCAGGATTTGGGGAGGACTACTATCAACCTACTTCGAGAGGGCACCCGGTCTCAGGCGAACAACCGGAAAGGGAGGAAGCAATGAACGGCTCCAGGTTGGGGCGTCTATTTCCGATCGTCGCATTCTTGGCTTTACTTGGGACGGCCTGCGGGCCGGCGAGCAGCAGCTCCTCAGGCGGCGGCAAGACCTTAGACGTGATCGCCACGTGGAGCGGTGACGAGCAGAAGTCATTCTTCGCCATGGTCAAGCCATGGGAGGATCAGACCGGCAACAAGATTTCCTACGAGAGCAGCCGTGACGTCAACGCGCTGCTGACGACCCGGATCCAAGCGGGAAATCCGCCTGACCTCGCTGGCTTGCCCGGGCCGGGCCAGATGATTCAGTTCGCCAAGCAGGGCAAGCTGCTTTCGCTGGACAACGCCGTCGACATGAATACGCTCAACAGCCAGTACGGCTCCAATTGGGTCAAGCTGGGAACCTCCAACGGTCACCTGGTCGGCATCTTCATCAAGGTCGCGATCAAGGGCCTGATCTACTACGACCCCAAGACGATCTCCGCGACCGGCGTCGATTTCAGCACGCCGCCAAAGACCTATGACGAGCTGAACAGCGATGCGAAGCAGATTCGTGCCAAGACGGGGAAAACCCCGTGGTGCATCGGCGTCGAGAGTGGCGCGGCCACCGGCTGGCCCGGCACCGACTGGATCAAGGACTTCTTCCTGCGCCAGGCTGGCCCCACCAAATACGAGGCTTGGACCCAGGCGCAGGAGCCGTGGAACTCGCCGGAAATGAAGACCGCATGGCAGAGCTTCGGGGCGGTCGTGAACGACCCGGCCATGACCTACGGCGGCAAGAACTACGTGCTCTCGACCAACTTCGGGACCGCCTTCGACCCGATGTTCCAGCCCACGCCGGGTTGCTACCTGCACCACCAGGCGTCATTCATCACCAGCTTCTTCACCCATGACTTCCCGAACCTGCAGCCGAACACCGACTTCAACTTCTTCGGCTTCCCCGATATCAACTCGCAGTACAGCGGCGCTCAGGTGGTGGCCGGTGACCTCTTCGGGATGTTCAAGGACTCCTCGGCGGCGCGCAGCCTGATCAAGTACCTGACCACGCCCGAGGCGCAGAAGATCTGGGTCAAGCGCGGCGGCGCCATCTCGGCCAATAAGCAGGTCACGCTCGACAACTACACCGACTCGCAGACCAAGGCCGCAGCCAAGCTGTTGCTGGCAGCGAATCCCCCTGAGTTCGACGCCGGCGACATGCAGGACAATGCGCTGCAGACCGCCTTCTTCCAGGGGGTGACGCAGTACATCCAAAATCCGAGCCAGCTCGACTCGATCCTCAATCACCTCGAGCAGTTACGAACCAGCGGAGCGTAGCGACGAAGTAAAGAAAACCCCGGAGGCCAGCCCGTGAACGCAGATTGGCTCCCGTATCTGATCGGCGCCGTCGTCGGCGTGCCGGCGGTACTGGTGCTCTACATCGTCGGCACGGACTGGCTCATCCGGCGGATGCCGCACGCCGCCCAACCGCGGGTGCGGCCCTGGGTCTGGGTGGCGCCGGCGCTCATCCTCGTGGCGGCGCTGCTGATCTACCCAATGATCGCGACCGCATGGATCAGCCTGCTGTCGCGTGACGGGACGCAGTTCGTCGGCCTTTCCAACTTCGGTAAGGTCCTCACCGACAGCTCGGTCCTGATCGCGATTCGCAACAACATCTACTGGTTGGTTTTCTACACCGGCCTCGTCCTCGTGTTCGGTCTGATCCTTGCTGTCATGGCCGACCGCGTGCCCTACGAGGGGCCGGTCAAGTCGTTGATCTTCATGCCGATGGCGATCTCGTTCGTGGCCGCCGGTGTCATTTGGAAGTTCATGTTTTCCTACCAACCTCCCGGCGCTCCGGCGCAAACCGGAACGCTGAACGCCATATGGACGTCGGTCTTTCAGCAGCAGCCAATCGCCTGGCTGATCGACCATCGGGTCAATAACTTCGCCTTGATCTTTGCCGCGGTCTGGATCTGGACTGGCTTCGCCATGGTCATCACTTCGGCGGCGCTCAAAGGCATCCCGCCGGAACTACTCGAAGCGGCCCGGGTCGACGGCGCAAACGAGCTCCAGGTGTTCTTCCGGATCACGATTCCGCTGCTCGCGCCGACGCTCACGGTGATCGGGACGACGCTGGTCATCTTTGCGCTGAAGGCATTTGACATCGTCTACGTGATGACTGGCGGCCTCTATGACACAGACGTGATGGCCCGACGAATGTATGGCGAGATGTTCAACAACACCAACTTCGGGACGTCGGCGGCGATCGCGATGTTGCTCCTGCTTGCGGTCGTTCCGGTGCTCGTCTTCAACCTGCGGCGATTCCAGTTCCAGGAGGCGATCCGATGAGCGTTGCGCCGGTTGCCGCCCCGCGTGTTGCGGAAACGCCGATCGTGGCCGAGGCCAGCAAGGAACCGCGGCGGTTCACCCTCGGCTCGATCCCACTGCACCTGGCGTTGATCATCCTGACGATCATCTGGGTCGTCCCGACCGTCGGGCTGCTGGTCAGCTCGTTCCGCCCGGGATTTCTTCTTTCGCGTAGTGGCTGGTGGACGGCGCTCTTTCCGCCTTATCAGTTCACGCTCCAGAACTACAGCGACGTGCTGCAGGCCAACAACCTGGCGGCGAGCTTCGTCAACAGTCTCACCATTGCGATCCCGGCGACCGTGCTACCGATTGCGATCGCCGCCTTTGCTGCCTATGCCTTCGCCTGGATGCGGTTCCCGGCGCGCAACTGGCTCTTCCTGCTGCTCGTCGGGCTGCTGGCCGTGCCGCTGCAGATGACGCTGATCCCGGTCCTCAAGATCTTCAACGTCCTCGGACTGAGTGGCAACTTCTTCGGGATCTGGATCGCGCACACGGCCTACGGCCTGCCCTTCGCGATCTACCTGCTGCGCAACTTTTTCGGCGCCTTGCCCAACGACCTCTTCGAGTCGGCCCAGATCGACGGAGCCGGGCCGGTCACGATGTTCTTCCGGCTGGTGCTTCCGCTGTCCGTGCCGGCGCTCGCCTCGCTCGCCATCTTTCAGTTTCTCTGGACCTGGAACGACCTGCTGGTCGCGCTGGTCTACATCGGCAGCAATCCACAGTACGCGCCGATGACGGTCACGATCGCCAACCTGGTCAACTCGCTGGGCCAGGGCTATGAGCTGCTGACCGCTGCCGCCTTCCTCTCCATGGCGCTGCCGCTGGTCGTCTTCCTCGCGCTGCAACGCTACTTCGTGCGCGGCATGACTGCGGGAGCGGTCAAGGGTTAGAACGACCCGGCGTTAGCGCCGGATCAGGACCGTCGCGATCAGAGTCATGATGATCAGGCCCGGGATGGCCATGATGGCGACGACCATCATCCAGACCAGGCTCATCGTGTCGTTCGAGTCGGAGGCGGTGCCGACGACCGCGGCATCCGGTGCGGGGGTGGGACTGAGCAGCACCGCTTGGGTGCCGCCGCTCGCTGATCCGGCGTAAGGCAAGGTTCCGGTTTGCGTGTCGGTCGCCTTCCCGGCTGATGCCGAGGCCGCCGGATCGGGCGGGTTCGTGTCCGGCGGCGCCGATAGAGTCGGCGCGGCAGACGGTACGGGCGTTGCGGCGGGCGGCGATTCGATGGGCGCCGGCGTCGGAGTCGGCTGGGGGGTCGGCGGCGGGGTCGGCGCCGGCGTTGGTCGCGGAGTTGCCGTCGGAGGCGGCGTGGGCACCGGTGTCGGCGTCGGAGACGGATGGTGCTTGCCGGGCGCGGCGCTGACCGGGACGGCGCTCATTGAGGTCAGTGAGGCGAGCGTCCAGCAGGTAGCCGCAAGGACAATCCCTGCCACAAGCGCCAGCGCACGTTGCTGCAGCCGCATCCCTTCCCGCTGCCCTGCCCGGTCCTCCTCCGGACAGGATACTGAGAGTGGCTGCCCGCGTACAGAGGGTGATCGAGAAATCGGCGTTTACCATTGACGCAGTGCCACACGCCGATCGAGTCGCGGTCGTGACCGGAGCCAGCTCAGGGATAGGGGCGGCCACTGCCCGTGCGCTCGCCGGCGCCGGTTTCCGGCTGGTCCTCGGCGCCCGCCGGCTCGACCGCGTGCAGGCCCTGGCAACCGAAATTGGTGCCGATGGGTTTGCCCTGGACGTCCGGCAGCCCGCGAGCATCGATGCGTTTCTGGCGGAGACGAAACGCCGCCATCAGCAGATTGAGGTCCTGGTGAACAACGCCGGGCTCGCGGCGGGCCTCCAACCGTTGGCCGAAGGCTCGGACGACGACTGGGTGCAGATGATGGAGACCAATGTCCTGGGCATCCTGCGGGTGACCCGCGCGTTTCTCCCCCTGCTCCGGGCGGCGCCTCGCGCGCACATCGTCAATCTCGGATCGGTTGCCGGGTTCGAGGTTTACCCGGGCGGGGTCGGCTACACCGCCAGCAAGCACGCCGTCCGCGCGATAACCCGTACCCTACGGCTCGAGCTGATGGGGGAGCCGATCCGGATCACCGAAGTGATGCCGGGGCTGGTCGAGACCGAGTTCAGCCTGGTCCGATTCAAAGGTGACCAGGCCCGGGCTGACGGAGTGTACAAGGGAATGCAGCCCTTGAGCGGAGCCGATGTCGCCGAGTGCATCCTCTGGTGCGTGACCCGGCCGGCGAATGTCAATGTCGATGAGCTTGTGGTCCGCCCTGTCGCGCAGGCGACGGCCCGTGATGTGGCGCGAAGCTAAGCCCAACCGCTCTTTTCCCCAGTTCTATCCACATATGCACACCACTCTTTGTTTCTCTGAGTGATCGGCTCTGCCATGTGCTTATAAGCGGCCTGTCACCTGCTCGGCTGCCGCGTGAGTAATCGCTTCGGTAAAGATTGACGCCGCGATAGGCAACTGATATGATAGCGACGGTATCAATTAGTCGTAAGCTCATAACGCGGTACCAGGGAGGTTATGTATGGCAGTCGTTCATGACGACGACGGTGGCTCCAGCGCAGCGGTCGTAGCGATCTTTCTGATCGCCTTGATCGTGATCCTGGCGATCCTCTTCTACGGTTTCGCGGTCGCCCACTGGTTCGGCTTCGGGACCACGGTGATTCAGCAGAACGGCGGAAGCGCGGCGCCTTCGATCGCCGGCTCGGCGTCGGCGGCGGCGTCGGCCTCAGCGTCAAGCTCCCCGTAACCCAAGCAGTAGCTCAAGCCAAAGCGAGACCGGCCCCAGGGCCGGTCTCTTTTTGTTCGCAGTCGGACACAGCGCCGTAACAGCCCCGGCAAGGTGACCCTTCCAGAATCGAGGCATGCATCTCGATGTCCTTATTCGGCGACTCGTCGAGTGGGCGACGCGCGATCAACGCGGGCAGGGCATGGTCGAGTACGCGCTGATCCTGGTCCTGATCGCGGTGGTCGTGATCGCCATCCTGATGGTTCTGGGAAACCAGGTGCAGAACGTGTTCTGCAACATCAGCGGCGCGATCGGGCAGTAGCCGGCGCTACGCTCCTCCCATGGCGGAGGGCTGTTCCCTGCTGATCTTGGCCGGCGGGAACAGCCGCCGCATGGGGCGCGACAAGGCGACCCTCTCGACCGGCAGAGAGACGTTGGTGGAGCACATCGCCACCCGCCTGGCACCGGTGGTCGACGAGGTCCTCGTCTCGCTGCGGCAGCCGCGGGCCGAATTTGGTGGAGTTCCGACGGTGGTGGACCGGGTCGTGGGCATGGGCCCCCTCGGCGGCATGCACGCCGGCTTCCTGGCGGCGCGCCATCCGCTCGTCTGGGTGGTGGCCTGCGACCTACCAGACGTGGAGCCGTCGCTCGGTTCGTTGCTGCGGGACCGCGCGACGGGCGTCGACGCCGCCGTTCCGCAAGCCGGCGACCAGCTGGAGGGCGTCTGCGCGATCTATCGCGGGACCGTCGCGCGAACGATCGAGGACCTGCTGCACCACGGGCACCGGAGCGTGCGCGCCCTGCTCGACACCATCACAGTCCGCGTCGTCGGCGAGGACGAACTACGTCGCGTCGATCCGGGGCTGCGGTCCTTTCGCAACTTGAACACGCCGGGCGACTACGCCGACTGGCTCGCGCTGAAGCGGTCGAGCTGAGCGGCGAGCTCGGCCGGGTCGGTGGTCGGCGTCTGGCAGACGAAGCCCTCGCAGAGGAACGCAGTGGGGCGACCGCCGATCGAATGGCGGCCGGCCAGCAGAGGAATACCGGCGCCGTCCGCTCCGCGGGATGCGGCGAGCAACCGGTTCGGAAGGTAGCGCGTCCGCGCGACCTCGAGCAGCTGGAGCGTCGCCGGATCGCGCGCCTCGCCGATGACCGCGAGCTCGGCGGGGCGTCCCAGCTCGAAGTCGAGGGCGGCCAGCAGCCGGCCGAACGCCTGCGGGGCCTTGGCCGCGGTGGGGGCGAGTCGCGCGAGCACGCGGCGTCCGATCGCAAGCCAGCGCTCTTCACCAAGCAGCCGCCCCGCTCGCAGCAGCACGTCGACCGCCAGCGAGGTGCCGCTCGGCACCGCGTTGTCCGTGACGTCCTGCGGGCGCACCAGCAACGATTCCTGGTCGACGGCCGTGTCGAAAAATGCGCCGGCCGCCTCATCCCAGAAGGCGCGCAGCATCTCGGCGATCAGCCCTCGGGCGGCCTCGAGCCACCGCAAATCGAAGTCGGCTTCGTACAAGCTCAGGAGCCCGTCGCCCACCGCGGCCTGGTCCTCGAGATATCCGGTCGGCGACGCCCTTCCATCCTTGTAGCTGCGCAGCATGCGGTTGTCGCGGCGCAGCCGATCGAGCAGGAATGTGGCGTTGCGCTGCGCCACGCTCAGGAGGTCGGGACGCGCCAGCACTCGAGCCGCTTCGGCGACCGCGCGCAGCATCAACCCGTTCCAGCCGGCAAGTACCTTCTCGTCGCGGTGCGGTCGCGTACGCTGGTCGCGCGCCTCTAGCAGTCGCACGCGGGCCTCGTCCATGAGCGCCTGCCCTTGCGGGCTGATCAGATGGAGGATGTTGCGGCCCTCGAAGTTGCCGGTTTCTGTCACATCGAAGGCAGCGCCCAGGCTGGCGGCGAGCTCGTGGCCGAGAACCTGGCGCAACTCCTCGGGCGTCCAGAGGTAGAAGCGGCCCTCTTCACCCTCGCTGTCGGCGTCGAGGCTGGAGTAGAAGCCGCCCTCCGGCGAGGTCATCTCCCGGACGACGAAGCCCACCGTGCTCTCGGCGACCCGTCGGAATTCGTCCGACTTTGTCACTTGCCAGGCGTCGAGGTAGGCGCGCGTCAGCAACGCGTTGTCGTAGAGCATCTTTTCGAAATGCGGCACCAGCCATCGCTGGTCGACGCTGTAGCGATGAAAGCCACCGCCAAGCTCGTCATGCATCCCACCTCCGGCCATCGCGCGCAGGGTGTGCAGAGCCATGTCCAGCACGCGGGCATCTCCCCGCCTCGCGTTGCTGCGCAACAGCACATCGATCAGCAGCGGCTGCGGAAACTTCGGCGCACCCCCGAAGCCACCGAATTGCGTGTCATAGTCGGCGGCCAGGCGGTCGACCGCTTCGTCGAGCAGGCTCGCGCTCAACTCGCCGTCCGCGAGCGGGATCGATGAGCGCTGCAGAAACGCTCGCACCTGGCCAGCCGTCTGCATCACATCGCTTCGGCGGGAGCGGTAGGCACTGTCGACGGCAGCGAGCACGCGCTGGAATGACGGCATGCCATAGCCCTCGCGAGGAGGGAAGTAGGTCCCCGCGAAGAAGGGCGTCCCGTCGGGCAGCAGGAACACCGTCATCGGCCAACCACCTGAGCCGGTCATCGCCTGAACCGCCCGCATGTAGACCTGGTCGAGGTCGGGCCGCTCCTCGCGGTCGACCTTGATGGCGATAAATCCGGCGTTGATCAGGGCGGCGGTCTGTGGATCCTCGAATGACTCACGCGCCATGACGTGGCACCAGTGGCAGGCGCTGTAGCCGATGCTGAGCAGAATCGGCTTGTCCTCACGTCCGGCGCGTTCCAGGGCCTCGGGACCCCAGGGGTACCAGTCGACCGGGTTCTCGGCATGCTCGAGCAGGTAGGGGCTGGTCTGGCCGGCGAGGCGATTGGGCATCTCCAGTCCACTCTACGTTGGCTCGGAGCGCAGTCACTATCATGACGCCGATGAGCGGAGCCATCGACTGGCTCGCCGTCGGTGACATCGCCGAAGAACGAGGCTCGGGAACTCAGTCGGCGATCGGTGGGGGTGCTGGACGTCTCGTTCAGCATGCCGCCCACCTCAACGCCTCGATCGCCCTCGTCGGGAAAGTCGGCGACGACCCGGCAGGGCGACATCTCCGCGATGCGCTGACGCGTCTGCGCGTCGACCTTCAATGGCTGCGCACCGCACCCGGCATGCGGACCACCAGCTGGACCGGCCGGGATGCCGATCCGCAGCAACGTCGTGTTGAGCGGGGCGCCGACCTGGGTTTGCGACTCGATGAGCTGCCGGCACGCTCGGTCGCCGCGACACTGACCGTCGTCTCGGGCTACAGCCTGTCGGTCGAGCCGGCGCGGTCGGCGGTGATGGGGGCGTTGGCCCAAGCTCCCGCCCGCGGTGGCCGCGCCGCCCTGCTGCTGGAGGCCGAGCTGCTCTGGTGGATGAATGCGCGGATTACGCGTCGCGTGCTGGAAGCCGGGCTGGCGCTGGCCGACAGCGTCGTGCTGACGGCCGCCGACGCCGCCGTCCTTTTTGGCACGATGCCTGGGCGCCAGGTGATCCGAGCCGTCGCCAAGCTGGGCCCGCGCATCGTCTATCTGTTGCAGGCGGATGGCAGCGTCCTGGTTCGCGAGGGCGCACGCGTCCATCGGCTGGCCGGCAGCCATCCAGATGGCGCGCGCCGCCATGCGACCGCTGCTGCGGCGTCCTTCTGGGTTGGCCTGGCGCAGCGGCAGCCGGTCTTGAAGGCAGCGGAAGCCTCGGTCCGTTACGCGGAAGGACGGCAGCCGCCAGGTGCGCCAAGACGCGGACGGCCGTCATGACGCCCTGACGTTTGGCGGGCTGTAACGCCGATGTCCCGCCGGTGGAGCAGGGCGGCGACGGCAGATCAGCCCTCGATCGAACCCACGTTGCTTCGGCATGGGGGGCTCGTGGCGAGCCTGGGTCGTTGGCGCGGTGCTGTTTGGCGTGCTGTTGCCGTCGGCAGCCGCCCTGCCGGCGCGTTCGAATGCATCGGTCAGCGTCTCTTTTGTGGTCGAGCCGGCGGCGGTGGAGCCTAGCCCTTCGACAGCGCCGACAGATGCGGCTGAATCTTCGCCCACGCGATAGCGTGTGTCGGAATCCCCGCCTGGCTCAGGTAGCGGTCTCGCAGGCCACTCAAATCCGGGTAGCCGTGCACGTAGTAGATGGCACGAATCCCGGCGCTGATCAGCAGCTTGACGCACTCGATGCAGGGAAAATTCGTGCAGAAAATGTCGGCGCCGGCGGTTGAGGCGCCGCGGTAAGCGCTCTGTGCCAACGCGTTTGCCTCGCCGTGCGCGCAGTACTTGAGGGACAAGTCGGCGCCACTGACGCCGCCAACGCAGGGACAAGGCCGCGGGAACTCTTCGGGGTGCCAGGTGCCCTTCGGCGTGCCGTTATAGCCGGTCGCGATCACCTGGCCATCGCGAACGATGACGCAGCCGACCTTGCGACTCAAACAGGTCGAGCGCAAGGCTGCGGCGAAAGCCAGAATCATGGCGTACGCCTGCTTGTCGGGGCGCTTTGCCTCTTTGGCGGCGCGCTCCCTGGAGTCGAGATTGGGAGCGGCACGGCGGGCACGTCGGGCCGCCGGCCGGGACGGCCGCGAGGTCACCGGTCGATGTTAGCTGGCTTTGAGGATCCGGGTGATCGTCGTCCCGCAATGCGCGCAGGTGCCGATCTTTGCCCAGTGCCCGGAGCGCAGCGCGGTCGTGGTCGCGCTCAGGTCAACGGCGCAATGGCATTGGTAGCAGAAGGTGAGCTGCGCGGGGGTGCGAGTGGCGTGCGCGACGGCTGGAGTGGTGAACCGCAGCGAGAGGATATTGCCTGACTCGTGCATCTCTCTAATCCTCGTAACGTGCAGTATTCACCCGCATGTTCGCTTGCGAGCGCCACGATCCCGTAACGCTTTCTCATCCGGCTGTCAGGCTTACGGCGCGCCTTGCGATCGCCGCTAGGCGCGGGTCGGTGCGGCGGTCGCCCGGGCGACGCGCGTTTCCTGTGGGCCGCCGGCCTTCTCCCAGAGATCGCCGATCTGGTTGATCAGATCCAGCCATTTCTGCCCTTCGCTCGCGTCCATCGACGCCTTGACCTTGGAGCCCTGCGAGACCGCTTGCTTGAAGAGGTCCTTCAGCTGCGGGAACTTCGCGTCGTGCTTCTCGGGCTTGTACCAATCGCTCCAGAGCACATCGATGTGATGCTTGGCGAGCTCGGCGCGCTGCTCTTTGATCAGGACGGCGCGCGCCCGAAAAGTCTCATCCTTCGAGTCCGCATACTTCTGCGCAATCTTCAGGCAGGACTCGGCCTCGATGCGAGCCTGGTCGGGGTCGTAGACACCACACGGGAGATCGCAATGCGCCTCGACCGTTCTTGGTCGCAGCCAGTCACTCAATTTCATGCCGCCAATCCTCCTAATTTGCGGCTTATGCCGCTTTACTAGTAGATAAGGAGCGCCTCTGAAAGCAGTCTACGCGCTGCGCGTGACCGGGGACAGCATGCGACCTTTATTGCGACCCGGCGCGCTCGTCATCGCGCAAGCCCTCGATTCCGGCCACGACCTGACTGCCGGCGACGTGGTCGTCTCGCGCCGGCCGGATCGCGCCGGACCCGAGATCATCAAGCGAATCCACTCGATCGATGCTGCCGGAACCATCTTTCTCATCGGCGATAATCCCGATCCGCTGGCGAGTACCGATTCCAGGACCTTCGGCACCGTGACGCGCGATCAGATTCATGCCCGCGTACGCTGGCGAATCTGGCCATTCCCGCCGCGTCGCGTCTAGCTTCCCGGGCGGATGCTGGCGGCCGCCCGCTCGATGCGGCGGACGACCGCATCTTTTCCCAGGCGCGCCATCGACTCGATCAGCGGAGGCGTGACCGTCCGACCGGTGACGGCCACGCGCAGCGTCATGAAGAGGTCCCGTGACGACCAGCCGATTTCTTCGGCAAGCGGCCGCAGGGTGTGCTCAATGGCCTCGCCATCCCAATCCGTGAGCGATTGCAAGGCGTTGGCGACACGCCTCAGCGCTGCCTCGGTCTGCTGCCGGTCGCGCCCTTTGGGAGTGAGTTGCTCGGCCCGGTATTCGGCAGGCTCCTCAAAGAAGAAGCGCAACATGTCCGCCGCCTCGTTGAGGCTGCGGAGGCGTTCCTGGACGAGCGGCATTAGCGGCTCGAGGGTCGATGGGCCGACGTTGTCAAAG
>DAIPYJ010000052.1:0-18417 GCA_036782775.1 Candidatus Dormiibacterota bacterium
GCGGAGGCCTGGCGGGCGATCTTCGACTTCATCATCGCGACCGCCCCCCAGCGCAACCGCTACATCGGAGAAAGCGGCCTCACGCCCAACGACTCCCGCGCCCTGAGCAGCCTTGGCTCTGAGGGCCGCACCATGGGATCGCTGGCCGAAGAATGGAAGTGCGACGCGTCGACCGCCACCTGGATCGTCGACCGCCTCGAGCAGCGCGGACTGGCACAGCGCAGGCCGCATCCGACCGATCGCCGAGCCCGGCTTGTCGTCCTCACTCCGGCTGGTGCCAGGCTCAGGGCAAAGACGACCGCGCGGATGTACATTCCGCCGCCGCAACTGCTCGAGCTCGACCTCGCGGATCTCGTCAGCTTGCGCGATGCGGCGCGCAAACTCGCCCCGACGCACAAACGATAGGCTCGGCGTCCCGCGGAGAACGGGACGCCGAGAGGGATGGGGAAGGCGAGCTCAGGCGGCTGGGCGGAGCGCAGGGGCGGTGGCGCTGAATCCGAAATAGGCCAGGACTGCGCCGGTCACGAGGTGGATCGCGATATCGAAGCCGCCGATGGGCAGCTGGTTGAAGGGATTGGTGACCACGATGCCGAGCAGGCCGATCGCGATCAGCACGATGCCGAAGGTTGCGGTGTAGGCGCGGGCCCGCATCATCGAGGTGGCGGCCGCCAGGCCGGCGACGCCGATCACGAGATGGACGATGTTGTGCAACAGGTTGATGGGGACGAAGCCCAGCAGGTTGTCCGGTGTTTGCGTGTAGGAGCCGCCGAGGAAGGGCAGTAGTCCGAGAATGCCAACGGCCGTGTAGACGAGCCCAAAGGTCAGCGCGACGGTTTGAACGAGCGAGCGATGATTCATACGAGCCTCCTGACTAGTTGATTGTCGCCGAGCGACGTTGGCACAAATATAGACAAAAGTTAGACAAGGACGCAATAATCGAATACGCGCATGCCTGATTCCCACCTGCCACTGGCCGCCCTCAGCCGGGTCACCGGCCTCTCGCCCCATGTCATCCGCGCCTGGGAGCGGCGCTACGGCTTTCCCCGGCCCGACCGCACCGGCGGCGGCCATCGCCGCTACTCGGCCGCCGATGCCGAACGCCTGCGGCAGGCGGCGCTCTTGACGCGTTCTGGTGTCCGCGCCGGCGATGCGATTGCGATGGCCAGTCAGCAGCCGGTTTCCATCGCGCCGCCGACAGCGGCGTCCAGCGTTCGGACGCTGGCCGGCCAGCTGCTCGAGGCGGAGCGTCTGGCGTCCTTGATCCAGTTGCGAGAGGCATGGCTCGCCCTGGGTCTGAGCACGACCCTGGAAACCATCGTCTTCCCCGCCCTCCGGATGGTTGGCGAGCGCTGGGCCAGCGGTGAGATCTCCGTGAGCGCCGAGCACGCCGCCAGCGGCATCATCCTCAGCTGGCTGGGCTCGCTGCGGGCGGAGTTTTCCTGGAATGACCGGCCCATCACCATCCTGATCGCGGCCCTGGAAGGCGAGGAGCACTCGGTGCCACTTTGGGCGCTGGAAATGCTGCTCGCCGAGGCAGGCGTATCGGCCCTTGCGCTGGCGGGCAGTGTGCCGCTCGACGACGTCATGACTGAAGTCGCAAAGCGGCGTGCCCGGGCGCTTGTGTTGGGCCTTGAACGCGCCGAGCTGAAGCCCGGTTTGCGACGGGCCGCCCGGCTGGCTTCGGCGCTACCGGCGCGCCAGCGGCCTCTGCTGTTCGCCGGCGGTGCCGGCGCCGTTGGAACGCTGCCGCCGACCGTCCACGCGCTCGGGCCGACCGTGAGCGCCGCGGCCACGGCGCTTATCCGTCGATTCGCCGTCAGGGCCGGCTCCTCACGGTCGTCTTCGTAGACTGGAAGCGCGCGAAGCGTGAGCGCCAAGCTCGTTATACGCCCGCCGGTTTCAATCCGTCGACCCAATCGCTGAGCTCGTTACCGAATCGTTGACCTGACAAAATGAACCCCATGGCGAATTCCGTCTTCGACGCGGTCCGAACGGTGATGGCCGTTCGCGACTACCAGGACAAGCCTGTTTCAGACGAGGTCATCAAGCGGGTCGTCGAGGCAGGGCGGCTCACGGCGAGCGGGAGCAACAAGCAGCCGTGGCATTTTGTCGTGGTTAAAGATCGCGAGGGCTTGCGCGCACTCGGCTCGCTGGTAAGGACCGGTCCGTACACCGCCAAAGCAGCCTTTGCCATCGTGGTCGCCTATGAGAAAGGCGACCCACTAGGCGCCTCGGATGCCAGCCGTGCGATTCAATCGATGATCTTGACCGCCTGGGCCGACGGCGTCGGTTCCAACTGGACCGGCTTTGCCGGCATGGACGCGGTTCGCAAACACGTCGGCCTTCCGGAAAGCTACGACGTCATCGGCGTTTTGCCGTTCGGGTATCCAGCGCACGCGGTCAAGGGCATCAAGAAGCGCAAGGCTCTGAGCGACGTGGCGTCAGCCGAGCGCCACCGGCGGCCCTTCTCCTAACCCGCCGCCGACATGGTGCGCTCGGCACCGAACGCCGCCCGCTCCGCTGGGCTACCGATAAGGCAACGCGGATAAGACGAGCCGAAGCGGGCCATCAGCCCGACGCCGAGGTGGGCACAGGTTATGACCGCCTCGAGCGGGTAGCCCCGCATATCGGTGGTGCGGAATTCTGCGGCTTCAAACGCCGGGCAATCATGGAAATCCGGCGCGAATGGCCGCCGGAAGGTGCACCGGTCCCGGGGGCTTGGCTCGACGAGGGGAAGTTGCGCCATCTATTGCGCAAGCTAGCAGTCCACGGGGCCTTCACGCCAGAGGCGGAATACGGGATAGAACCAGAGGTAGCGCCTCCAGGCAGAGGAAGAGCCCCGCACGCGGGGCTCTTCTTGCCAGTTCGGTCTGATCGTGTTACGCGGTCGCCCGAACTTTGGCTGCTGCAGTCAGGGGAGCGATGAACTTCTTGGGCTCGCGTACCCAGAGGTAGATCTCGAATGCCAGGGCCACGACGACCGCTAAGGCCGCCACTGCCAGGCCGATCGCCGCATAGAGGGCATAGGTTCCGATCGTCCACCAGCCGTACGCATTCAAGAGCAGACCGCGAAGCGTCTCACCGCGGAACAGCGTCTGGACTTGTCCGGCCAGCTTCGTGTCGGTCGGATTTGCCTGCGCCTTGGCACTCACCTGCGAGTAGGTTTGGCCGCCAGCGATCTCACTCAGGTGAACCCCGATGAAGTTGTTTGCGTAGACCTGCGCCTGCTCGCCCGTGGTCAGCTGCTGGCCGCCGAACTGGTTCATCGCCGCTTGCTTCTCTGCCGGAAGCGCCGTAATCGCCGAGCTGTTGGCCGGTGGGAAATAGATCTGCTGGGACGTCAGCTCGGTTTGAATCTGGTTGTGAATGAAGGAGTTTCCCCAGAAGAGAAATCCTGCGCAAAAGCCCAGGATGCCGATCAGGCCAACCTGGAGCACGATCACCCGCCACCGAATCGCCGTTGTCATCGGAATCACCTTCTTGATTTTTGCTTCCTGGATCAGTCCCAGGTCTCGCTTACATCCTCCCCCCGATCGCCCGCGGTGATTAGGCCCAATGGTCCTGATTTGAAGGTGACTTACGGTGCCGGGCTGAGGGGACCTTTCGCGTCAGCGCGTGATCGGCCCTTCGTCGTAGTAGCGGCGCCAGATCAGCCGGTAAATGGGGATCCAGCGTGGGACGTCACGCAATCCAGGAATGAATGGCACCAGCAGCAGGAGCATGGTCAGGATCGCCATCATCGCCACCACCGCCAGGTCGGTGAACGACGCCCAGGCGCTGTTGAAGGGCGGGAGTTGATACCACATGGTGTACAGCCACAGCCAGGTCTGACCTGGATACAACCCGGTCTCGTTCATCATTCCCCACTGGCTGCCGGTGAGGTGTTGGTCGCCGGCCAATCCCGACAGGTAGCCGCCGTCACCCATGAAGAGCAGCGGCTTGGTGTAATCGGTCTGATAGAAGTGGTTGCTGGAAAGCAACAGGCCGTCGAGTGCCCCGTTGTGCGCCAGCACCAGCAGGCGGTTGAGCATCTGGGGCACCGGGCCGTAGTCGCCAGAGGCGACGCTTACCTGGCCATTGGCGACAGTTGCCTTCTGGAGCGCCTTGTCGTAGGCGTCGTGCCATTTACCCTGCTGGTCGGCCGAGGCGCTCTGCCAGGTTGAAATCGCAGCGGCGAGCTGCGAATCGCTGCTTGCTGCTTGCTTGAGGGGATTGATGACATAGTCGTTTGGATTGTCCACGTTGACATGGACGCCTCCCCAGGATTGCGGCGAAATCGGGCCGACCGACTGGACCGAGCCGCTGCCGCCGTTGTAAGGCGGTCCGTAGTTGGCGCTCAAGCTGGCCCCGCCCAGCTCGTTGTTGGCGGTGGTAACGAAATCCACCGGGTCGGCCTTGGACCAGCTCTGGATCGTGACCGAGCCCACGTCGGGCGAGGAGAGGAAGATGGCCAGGCCGAGGATCAAGACGAGAGAGATGCCCATTGCGATCGCCAGTTCCTTGATGAGGTCGTAGGGGACGGTCCGAACGCCGGCTTTGTATGAAGATCCCGGGGCAGTTCGACCCATCATTGTGCCTCCCATGTCACGTCGGCGCGGTTCTCGTGGCCGATCGGCGGCACGACGCCGCGCATGCGGACCTGCACGATGTGCAGCACCGCGAGGACGGTGATGCCGATCGGTAACGGCATGACGTGCAGACCGAACATCTGGCCGAAGTTGAGCACGTTGAAGAAACCGCCGACTCCCGTGGAGTTGATGGCATCCTTCGCATTCACCGCGATCCATTGCGCGTCAAAGTTTTGCTGCGACAGGTAGCCGGTGAACGCTGCCGCGATGCTCACCGCAAAAGCGACGACGCCGATCATCCAGGTCGAGGCACGCCCTTCCCGCCAGCTCGCCATGAAGTACTGGCCCCAGAGGTGCAGCACCATGAAGACGAAAAACAGCTGGACCGACCAGAAGTGCAGGCTGTTGAAGAAGCGGCCGGCTGCGGAAAGGTGCCACCACTGAGGACCGAACAGGGCAAGGATGGTGCCGCTGAGAATCACCCAGACGAGCGCGGCAATGGTCACCACGCCAAAGACATACACCCATGACCCGACCCAGAACGGCTGACGGTCCGGAAGCAGGTGCTCCCAGGGAAGGCGCCGCTCCAGCGCCTGTCGGGTGGCGCCAGTCCAACTTTCGGACGACGGTTCGCTCTTGACCTGGGTGGTCATCGCTTGGCCTCCGGTTCATTGCTAGCGCCATGCCCTGGGAAAGGAAGGAAGAGGGCGAGCGCGAAGACGACGACCATGATCCCGATAAGGATCAGGTTCGGATAGGAGATGAGGATGAAGCCTACATGTAAGTAGCCGGCTGGTTGGTCCATGACGCGCAGCTTATGAGGTCCAACAAGCTGAGCCATGGGCCATGGGTCCTGGCTTCCTAGGGACTAAGGTCGCTGGCTTCCAGGCGGATTCGTATGGCGCGCGAGGTAGGCGGCCGCCTCGGCGCGGCGGGCGACTTCGAGCTTCGACAGGATGCTGGAGACGTAATTCTTGACAGTCTTCTCGGCAAGATGGAGCTCGTCGCCGATCTGACGATTGGTTTTGCCATCGGCGATCGCCGCCAGAATGCGTTCCTCCTGCGCCGATAGGCGCGAGAGCCGCTCGTCCTTGAGCATGTGCTTGCCCTTGCGGAGCCGATCGAGGACACCCTTGGTCACCGCTGGGTCGAGCAGGTTCTCACCCTGCCCGACTGAGCGGATGGCGCGAACCAGATCGCCGCCCTTGATCTGCTTGAGGACGTAGCCGGCAGCCCCGGCCATTATGGATGCGAAAAGCGCCTCATCGTCCGCGAATGTGGTCAGCATCAAGACCTGCGTCTTAGGCAGTTTGGCCCGAATCTCGCGTGTGGCCTCGATCCCGCTGCCGTCGGTGAGCTGGACGTCCATCACAATCACGTCCGGCCGCGCCCACTCGGCCCGTTCGATCGATTCCTTCACGCCGGCGGCCTCGGCGACGACGTTGATGCCCGTCTCGCCTTCGAGCAGCGCCTTGATCCCGTTCCGGACGACCTCGTGATCGTCCACGATCATCACCCGGAGCGGCATGGTCATTGGCGCCATGATCGTACAGGCCGGACCAGGCGCCTCCTAGGACGAAGTGACGCGTGATTGGGATTGGATGGCGGCGGCCACCCGCTGCACGAAGTCCTGGACCGTGGCTTCAGCGACCCGATGGAGGAACATCCGGTCGAGGGTGGTCCCGAGCACGCCGAAGGGTGGCTTGTAGCGGGCGCTCAAGCCAATTTGGGTCACGTCCCGTCCCAGTGGCGCAACCTCCAGTTCCCCCTCGAGCGCGGGGAAAAAGGTCCCAGCGCTGGTCGGTTTCCAGGTCACCGGCAGCCAGGTGCGCGACGGCACCTCAACCGCATCCCCGAGCTCGATCTGCACCTGCTTGCCGAGTCGGCACCGGATCGTGCTCTCGCCCTGCTCGGAGGAGGAGCCCTTGCCCAGCGGGACCCCGACCTCGGCCAGCACCGTGTGGCCGTGGTCGATTGCCTCCTCGGCGAAGCTCTCGACCAGCGCCTGGGGCAAGCGGCGCAGCACCCGCGCGGCGGCCGAGGCGGGCACGCGAATTTCGACGAATGCCCTGAGGAACATCACAACGAGGCTAGCGAGACTCGGGAAGGACGCTCCCTGCCATTCGTCCGCCTTTCAAAGGGCCGAATGGCCCGATAGCGCTATATTCGCGAGCGAGGAGAGGGCAGGATGGTAAGTCGGCCTAACCCGCAGGGCGGCACGCACCAACAAATTCGGCGCACGCCACCGTCAGGCGTATCGCCGCCGCCAGTCAATGTCGCGGAATTGCTGGAGGCGCTCCCCGACGCCATCGTGATGGTCGACGCCGACGGACGAATCGTCTACGGCAACTCTTTTCTCGAGCAACTTTCGGGCTACCCGGTTCAAGAGCTGATGGGAAAACCAATCGAGCTGCTGGTCCCGGAGCGGTTTCGCAGCTCGCATGTAGCCGAGCGTTCCCATTACACGGAGGACCCGCGACCCAGGCCGATGGGGGCGAATCTGCAAATCTCCATGCGCCGAAAGGATGGCGCCGAATTCCCTGCAGACATCTCGCTGAGCCCGCTGCAAACGCCGGAGGCCATGAATATCGTTGCCGCCGTGCGAGACGCGACGGAACGCCAACGCCTGGCGCTCCTCGATGAGCGGGAGCGGATCGCGAAAGAATTGCATGACGGCGTGATCCAGAGCCTCTACGCCGTCGGCATGACGCTGCAAGCTACCCAGGCGCGAGCCGATGCAGAGCCAGTCCGCACACGGTTGGATGGTGCGATCGAAAGCATCGATGCGGCCATCCGGGATCTCCGGAGCTACATCTTCGGGCTCCGTCCGGGCATCCTCGTCGATCGGCAACTCGACCAGGCGTTGCGTGAGTTAGGACGCGAGTTCGAGGCACGCAGCGGCGTCGTCATGGTGGTCGAGGTGGATCCGGCGATCGCGGCCCATCTCGCCAGCTCGTCGACGCAGGTCATCCAGATGGCGCGGGAGGGATTGTCGAATGTCGCCCGCCATGCGCAGGCAACCACCTGCCGGCTCAGCCTGGTACGCCGAGGCCAGGAAGCGGTCCTGGAGATCGATGACGACGGCCGGGGATTCGACACCGGGCAAATCGCGAGCGGCATGGGCCTCAACAACCTGAAGGCAAGGGCTCAGAGCATGCGGGGTGAGGTAGTCGTGACGTCGTTGCCCGGGCAGGGCTCGACGCTCGCCATCCACCTCCCTCTCTAATTGAGAGGCCTAGTCCGACGGTGCCCGTATCGATGTCCTCGGCCACCGCGCGGGTGATGTCCCGTTCGCTAACGATGCCGACGACCCGGTCGTGCTGAATCACTGGAAGCGCGCTGACCTCATGAAGGCGCATCCGCTTCGCCGGTTTAGCAACGGTTTCATCCAGCTCGGCGGTGACTGCCTGCGGGCCTTTGCCTGCGCGGCATAGGGCCGACAGTCCCGCCGTTTTTGGCGGAACGGTCAGGACTTTCAGCCAGCCTTACGGGGACCTTTGACCCGCGTCATCCAGGAGTCGCCAGCGGACACTGGTGGCATGAAGACGTTCCTTCGGTATTACGTCGAGCTTCCGTTCCCGCTCAGGGAAGTCGACCGGGCGATCGCGCAGTTGCCCGCCGAGTGGCTGAACATCGCGGCCCGGGACGCCTACGTCCGGGCCGCGCTCATGCTCGCGACGCAGACCGGCGAGGAAGTGGGTCTCGGCGCTGCTGACGTTAGCGTTTCCCTCGCGGCTTCGAGCCTGGTGGACGGCATCTTGTCTCGCTCGATCCGCTGGTTGGCGGCAGGTCTTGACCAACCGCTGCTGCACGGTGACCTGGAGCTGGCGGAGCTTGGTCCCTGCCGTACCCAGATCGCGCTGAGCGCTCAGCACTTGTCATTTCCCCGGGTATCTCCATGCACCAGTCGAGCTGGCTCGCAGCGCATCGGCGAGTCGACCCTGAAGGCGTTCGTCGATCGCATGGCGAGCTACGTTGAGGACGTGCTTGGCTCACGCCAATCGGCGATTCCGCGGAACCAGCGCGCGGTGGCGCCATCCGCATCTTCACTACCGCACTGCTGGGTGGCGGCGCCATGAGGTATCAGGCGACCGACGGCGCATCGATCACAGTCGATAAGCCGTTGCCCGGACGCTGCGCTGCGCTCGAGCTCCTCTAGCTCGCGGTCCTCCAGGTCCTGACAGTCGGTACGAACAAGGGGCCGGAAGTCCTGCCGAAGCGGGTCTCATCGGCCCGTAAATCGCCATCCTGCCGCGGGTAGCCTGAGCGTGGAGGTTACAAAATGCAAAATCACGAATGGCGATTCAATCGAATCGTCGTGGGGCTTGATGGATCTCCCGGATCGGCGCACGCGGTCCAGTGGGCCATCGCCCTGGCAAAGCGCACCGGCGCCGAGATCATTGCGACGCACGTGCTGCAACCGGTGACGACCGAGTATTCCGGCATGTTCGGATTCATCGCCCCTGTCTCGCTCGACACCTGGGTCGCCGAGATCCGCCAGCAGTTCGAGGAAGAATGGTGCCTGCCTCTCTACCGCGCGGACGTTCCATTCCGAAAGCGTTTTGAGACTGGAAGCGCCGGGCAACGTTTGATCGAGGTTTCGGAGCGCGAGGTCGCCGGGTTGATCGTCACCGGGACGCGTGGCCTGGGTCCGGTGCGCGAGGCGTTTCTTGGAAGCGTCAGCCATTACTTGATTCAGCACGCCCGCGTCCCCGTGGTCGTCGTCCCGCCCGATCGTACCGTTCCGGTTCGCGAAGCGGCGGCAGTCGTTGGGGCAAGGCCCATTCCGATGTCAGGCGTTCCTTCCTGAATTGGAGGTTATGCAAATGACCAATGAAGCGCTGACCCCGACCGAGAGCAAGTGGCTGCGGGACTATCGCAACGAGCATCCGGCTGCGAACCGATGGGCAAAAGGTTCCGAGAAGGTCTCCCACAACGAGCAGACGCAGAGCCGCATCTTCCGCCTGGTGGAGCACCTTCGAAGGCGGGACGATTGCCCGATTGGACGACCCTTCGCGCTACTTGAAGCGTTAGACAGCGTTGTCGACCTCGAAACAGGATGGCGTGAGCGGCCGAGCCCAACGAGCGCTGCCGCCGCTGCCATTGTGGGCTACAAGCTATTCTTCGGCAGCACGCCGCCCCTGGCGGGTCAAGACTGGCCAGCTGGGTTCGCCCGTGTTTATCAGTGCGAGACCGAGTTCGCTTGCATCGGACTTCGCGCTCAGGGTTTTGAGCCGATCGTCTTCGACGGCATCGATCCAGCTGCCTACGTCTGGGCCATCTACGAGAAGTTGGAACGTGGCAAGGCGTGGGCAGAGATCGTCCGTGCAGGCATGCATTCGGCAATCGAGCCGATGTGTGTGGCCGCGGTGCCGGATGAGGCGGTCGCTCCGTCGATGTTTCCGCACGTGCCGGGAACCGATCGCTCTGCAGTCGTGGCTGCCGCGAGGTGACCGAATGCTTGTCGAGCGCAGCGTTGAGCTCGGGGCGCCCGCCCAGGCCCTGGCCCTTGCATTAGGCGAGACCGCGAGAAAGGACTTGGCCGAAATCGTGGGCGCCGCGACCAGCGCAGGCGAGTCCCTCCTGCAACAGTCGGGAATGACGAGTCTGGACGAAGCCTACCAGTGTCATTTCGGCGCACAGCTCGGACGGCCCTGGGCGAAGGGCGAAAACACGACGTTCCCACTTCGGTGGTGGAATGACAAGTCACGGTCGCTTACGCCCGGCTTCATCGGTGAGCTCAGGTTGCAAGCCCGACCAGGTCAGGTCACCGAGCTGTCGATTGCCGGTCAGTACCATCCCTGGGCGCATCTATACGAGCTCGTCTCGCCCCGCCTGCTTAGCCGCATGGCCAATACCGTCATCGGCGAATTGCTCCAACAGCTGCAGCGGCGGCTCCTCTCGGTCACGGCATGACGGTTAACCGACTGCCGAAGCAAGCGCGAGCGAAGACGATGCCACCCAACATCGGCATTGACCTGCACTGGTTGCCGCTGGGGGCGGGAGGCAACTTCGTGCGTCTCAATGGCTGGGTTTACGAGGCGGTCGCGGCTCGTCTGGAGCATCGGCCGGTACTCGAGCTTTATCACTCAGCCGTGGAGGTGTTCCTGCCCGACGGTTGTTATGTGATCGAGCAGACACCCGTCATCAACAACGATGGACCGGTGCGCGGCGTTGTGGCGGAAGGGCCGGTCGGGGCGCGTTGGGCTGGTCGCTGGCGCATCTTCCGCTACGAAGTTCGGCGCTGGCGAAACGGCTGGATTCCGGACGTCAAAGAGGCGGTCGACAGTCCCCGACGCTTGACGAACGACCTCGGCCACGCGCGCCGCCTGCTCGAGATGGTCCCGCTGGTTCCGATCCTGGTTTGGGGCCGGGACCAGGCAAGGACGGGCGAGATGTGGAATTCGAATTCCGTCATCGCCTGGCTCCTCGAATCGAGCGGGCTCGACGTCGATCGAGTCAAGCCGCCGTCGGGTGGGCGCGCCCCTGGATGGAACGCTGGGATCGTGATGGCGCGGCGGCAAAGCCGCGTCAGCCACCCTGCGATCGCCGATTCGCATTAGAGCGCCTCGGGTACCTTTAGGGCGATGGAGGAGCGACGGCACGCAGCACCTGATAAGAGCGAGATGAGCACCGGCAGCACCCCGGGTCGGCCGAGCCGGGTAAAGCGCCAGCTGCCGAGCCTGGCGGAGGTCGCGAGGTTTGCGGGGCCGGCCGTCACGCCGAAGAGGGGAACCCACTGGGCTCGGGTGCTCACGACTGCGGACTTTCGGAGGCTGGCAAAACGCCGAACACCGAGGCCGGTTTTCGATTACGTCGAGGGCGCGGCCGAACAGGAACTGAGTGTGAAACGGTCGGTGGACGCGTTCCAGCGAGTGGTGTTCCATCCGCACGTATTGCGCAATGTCGGCTCGGTGGACATGGCTACGACGATCCTCGGCCGCACCGCGTCGATGCCGGTGGTGCTGGCTCCTACCGGTTTCACCCGCATGATGCGCACGGAGGGTGAGCCGGCGGTTGCTCGCGCCGCGGGGCGCGCCGGGATTCCTTATGCACTTTCAACCCTGGGCACCACTTCTGTCGACCGCCTGCGTGCCGAGGCCCCGAATACGGAGCTCTGGTTTCAGCTGTATCTCTCGCGCGATCATGGCCGCAGCCGTGAACTGCTCGATCGGGCGAAGGAGAACCGCTACACGACGTTGGTGGTCACCGTTGATGTACCGGTCGCGGGGGCCAGGCTGCGCGACTCCTACAACGGCTTGACCTTGCCTCCGACCCTGACGCTTCGAACGCTGTTTGCGATGTCGAGGAAGCCCCGCTGGCTATTCGACACGCTCACAACCGAACCGATAGCCTTCGAGGCACTGGGCTCGGGCAAAGATCTCGTGAGCCTCTTCCGGAACGCGTTCGACGCCGGCGTAACCTTCGGCGACCTGGAATGGCTGCGGACTCAGTGGCGCGGTTCGTTGGTGGTGAAGGGGATTCAACGACTTGACGATGCGAAGGCAGCCACTGATGCCGGGGTCGACGCGATTGCCGTTTCCAACCATGGGGGACGGCAATTGGATCGCGCTGCCACGCCTCTGGAGCTGTTGCCTCGCGTAGTCGAGTCGATCGCCGGCAAGGCGGAGGTCTATCTCGATGGTGGTGTTCGTTCAGGGGCGGATGTCGCTGCAGCCGTTGCGCTCGGCGCTCGCGCGGCTTTCATCGGCCGGCCGTACCTCTATGCGTTGATGGCGGGTGGCGAACCGGCCGTGGACCACCTGCTGAAGCTATTTGAGGGAGACTACGCTCGTACGCTCAGGCTCCTGGGCGTATCACGAACCGCGGATCTCTCCTCGGATCTTGCTACGATCGGCTAGCTCCACGAAGAACGAAGATCATCCGCGGTCATCGTCCAAGGGCAACGAGATCCGGCATCCGTTGGCTTGCGATAGGTAGAGCGCGACAAAGCACGCCACGGCGATGATGACTCACCGCACCACTCATTCCACCCAGATCTCAATCGTCTTGTGCTGCACCTCATCCTGAACATCCACGAGCTTTCCTCGCGTACCCTCCTCGACCATGGCGCTAATGCTGTCCCAGTCCAGGTTGGCGGTTTTCATTTCCAGGGAGAAAGCCTGCGCCATCTTCACCCCCACTTGACCACTCCGATCGGCAGGTTGATATTGACCGCCGGGCGGCCGTTCTGCGTGGTGTCTACCACCTTGATCCGCAGGAACTTGGCTTTCGTCGGCGGCTCGGGATCTTGAATCGCGGTATTGGCTTCCAGTTGCGTAGCCATTTGTCAGTCACCTCCACCGTTCACCCTGCCACCCCAACCAGTGCTCGGTTAGAGGCCACCGGACGGTACCGTTCGGGACTTTCGGCCTCGACAACGACTGCTGATTTCCTAAAGTGAGGCAGATGCCAGGGGACAAGGGGCCAGAGCCAGACGTGGGGTCAACTGCTCGCCTGGGGCAACGGATCATCGATCTTGAATTGCAGCGCGAACTTGAGGGGCTGCGAGGGAGCGACGGCTACCGCACTGGGGATCATAGTGCGGTCACGCTGGTCAAGCGAGACGAGCTCAGCGTCGTTCTCGTGGCGCTAAAGGCGGGCGGTCGGATGCACGAGCATCGTGCCGACGCTCCGATAACCGTTCATGTCCTGGAAGGGCAGATTCACTTTACGGTGGATCGGGAGACTTATCACCTCTTGCCTCAGCAACTGCTTGCCGTCGCGGCTGGACTGCCGCATGCGGTGACCGCAACCGAGGACAGCGCGTTCCTCCTGACGATCGCAGGCATTCATCGGAATCGCTAGCCGACCTGAGCGGAGGAGACGGACAGGTCGATAGTCCCGCAGGATCAGGACTATCGGCTCCTCCTGCCAGCGGCCGGCCAGCTCAGGCTTAGGCATATGAACACGGCATTTGCGGCCGCGTCGATAGACGAGCGGCCTAGAGTGCTGATCGTCGAAGACGACGCGGCGGCATGCGAGCGATATGGCGAGTGGCTTGAAAGCTCGGGATACTCCGTAACCAACTGTCCGGGTCCGACCATGGCCGGACATGCCTGCCTCGGCGTGCAGGGTGCGGCTTGCCCGCTCGGGCATGCAGCAGACCTGGTGCTGATCGACAGCCGGCGGCTGCCGGGCGTCTCACGAAAAGGGTACCCCGGATGGAAACTGCTTCACTACTACTTGAAGGCGGGCAAGCCGGTCGTTGTGATCGCGGACCGCGCGCGCCCCGACCGCAGCTTCAGGCCGGAGCAGGTCGCCGTGGTGCATGGTGAGCCCGGCCGTGAGTCGCTTTTGCTCGCGACGCGCCGCATGCTGAACGAAGCCGCTCGCTGGTAGCTATGATGCCTGCCGGTTGAGATCGGCAGCCAGCAGCCTCATCGACAGCCTCCCGCCGGCTGACCGCCAGCGGGCCCGGCCGGCGCCGATGCCGGCGTGGATCGATCCGATGCTGGCTACGCTCACCAAGCAGCGCTTTTCGGACTCCAACTGGATTTACGAGCACAAGCTCGATGGCGAGCGGTGCCTGGCCTTCAAGTCCTCACGTGATGTTCGCCTGCTCTCTCGCAACCAGCAGCATCTCAACAACACCTATCCCGAGGTTGTCGATGCGCTGGCGGCGGCTGGAGAGCACGACTGCATCGTCGACGGCGAGGTGGTCGCCTTCGACGGCAAGCGCACGAGCTTCGAGAAGCTGCAAGGACGGATCGGCATCAAAGACCCCGATGAGGCCCGGCGCTCGAAGATCGCGGTCTTTTACTACGTCTTCGACGTCATGTACCTCGACGGATTCGATATTCGAGCGATCGGCGTCATTCAACGCAAGACGCTGCTGCAGCGGGTGCTCACCTTCCACGGCGCCTTACGCTTCATGCCCCATCGCAACCGCGACGGGGAAGCGCTTTACGCCGAGGCCTGCAAGCAAGGTCTGGAAGGCTTGATCGCGAAGCGGCGCGATAGTTCGTACCAGGGCCGGCGTTCGCCCGATTGGCTCAAGTTCAAGTGCGTCAACGAGCAGGAATTCGTGATCGGCGGGTTCACCGATCCGGCGGGCACTCGGGTTGGACTTGGCGCCCTGCTGGTCGGTTATTACCAGGCCGGGAGCCTTCGGTACGCCGGGAAAGTGGGGACCGGCTTCAACCTCGAGACGCTGCATCGCCTGCGGCACCGCCTCGGCGCCCGCGAGCTCAAGCGCTCGCCCTTCAGCGATGAGGTGCGCGAAAAAGGCGCACACTGGGTGCGGCCGGAGCTGGTCGCTCAGATTGGATTCACAGAGTGGACCGTCGACGGCAAGCTGCGTCACCCGCGTTTCGAGGGACTGAGGACCGATAAGGCGGCGACCGATGTGGTTCGCGAAGTTCCACAGGCATGAGGAGGGAGTGGGTATGAGCACGGAGGTTGAGCGACGGCGGCCTTACCGCCCCGGCTGCGGCTGCACGGGCGGCTGCAGCTCGGTGTTCGTTGTCCTTGTCGTGGGCCTCCTGCTCAGCCTGTTTGCCCTGGCGGTCGGCATCGGCGTCTCCATCCGAGTTCCCTTCACGGAAAGCAATCTCACGATTGCCGGATCCGTCGGCACCAAAACCAAGGCCGAGCGGGTGCTGCCGGCCTATGCCCAGGGGCAGCTGGCGAGCAACCGGAACTTCATCAACCAGAGCTGGACCCTCACCATCGGTCCGGCGCAGGGAACGGAGTTGATCGTGTTGGGCCGCCAGCCGGGCGCCCCGGTCGCCGATCTCCACCTGGAAGCGCGCTGAGGCCTGTGATTTAGCGGGGAGTGCAGGACTTGTTCTGGTCTCTGCGTTAAATCGATAGTCCAGCGCTTATGAGCTCCACTATCCTTGCCGCCGTGGCCGTGATTTTCATCGTGGCGTGCCTCGCCGTCACGGTCACCTTTTGCGTCTCGATCCTTCGAAAAGGCGAGTCACGGCTGAAGGGGTTTCGCCGGCCGGGGCGGCCCAGACAGCAGGCCAAGATCACCGCGGACGAGATCATCGACCTCCACCTCGCCCTCAGGGACGTCGAGAACCTGCGCGACATCGCCGATCAGATTCCCGCCTGAGCCGTCCGGCCAGACCCGATCGCCTGGATCACGGCGTCACCTACCTCCTGGGTACGGGCCTTGCCACCCAGGTCCTGGGTGTGGGGACCGTTGGCGGCCACCTCTTCAACCGCGCTCATCAGGAGCGCCGCCGCCTCAGATTCCTGCAGATGCTCGAGCATGAGGGAAGCCGACCAGATGGCAGCCAACGGATTGGCGATGCCGCGGCCCGCGATCGTCGGTGCCGAGCCGTGGACCGGCTCGAACATCGAGGGATAGCGTCGCTCCGGATTGAGATTTGCGGAGGCCGCCAGCCCGAGGGATCCCTGCAGCGCGCCGCCGAGGTCGGTCAGGATGTCGGCGTACAGATTGCTGCCAACCACCACGTCGAGTGAGTCAGGAGCGGTAACGAAGCGCGCCGCCAGCGCATCGATGTGATAGCGGGTGAGGATGACGTCGGGAAACTCGGTGGCGAGGCCATCTATGACCTCGTCCCATAGCACCGCCGTGTACTGAAGCGCATTCGACTTGGTGGCCGAGGCCAGCTGCTTGCGCCGCTGCTGAGCCCGCTGAAAGGCATAGCGGCCGATCCGTTCCACGCCCTTGCGGGTGTAGACGCTGCTCTGCACGGCGACCTCATCGGCGGTGCCCCGCTTGAAGCGGCCGCCGATCCCGGCGTACTCGCCCTCGGTGTTCTCCCGAACGCAGAGGATGTCGACCGTCTTCGAGGAGCCGGCGCGGAGTGGGGAGGGGATACCGTCCAACACGCGGACCGGACGCAGGTTGACGTACTGGTCGAAGCCCTGCCGGATCGGCAGCAGCAGGCCACGCAGGCTAACGTGGTCCGGGACACTCGGAAAGCCGACTGCGCCAAGGTAGATGGCGTCGTGCTCGCGCAGGATCGTCAGCCCCTCCGGCGGCATCATGACGCCGTGCTGCAGGTAGTAGCTGCAGGACCATGGAAGATCCGTGGTTTCGATCGTGAAGCGCCCGGTCACTTCTCCCGCTGCGCGCAGGGCGCGCAGTCCGACGGCAATCACCTCAGGGCCGATGCCGTCGCCGGGAATGCAAGCGAGCCGGTAGCTGCTCACGACCCCCACCCTACCCTCCCCCGCAAGCGGGGGAGGGAGACAGTAGTCAGCTGGCCTTGAGCGCCGCGATGGTCGCGAGGATCCGTTCGATCTCCGCATCCTGCGCGCCGAGATGGTTTTGGATCTGCATGGCCGTATGAAGGACGGCGTCGGCATCCTGGTAGGTGGCCTCGGCTCGCTTGTCGGAGGCTGCAGCGAGGATGTTCTGGCCGACGATGATGATGCTGAGCAGCACCAACTGGATGAATGTCTGGCTGATCCAGCCGACGATCGTCACCACGCTGCCGCTGGCGAGCGCGCCGGGGAGCGATACCAGAGCCAGGATCGCGAACGCGTAGGCGCACCACATGGTTCCGACCCCGTTGGTGACTTTGACGGCCAGCCAGGTGTTGAACCGAGTGATCGGGTTGTCGCCGCGGGGCATCATGTCGGCGACCTTGACGGGGCCTTCGTGCTTGCGTCGTTCGATCCAGGGGTGTAGGACAGGCGTGAATATGTTTGGCATGCGCCATAGGATGCCACGAACGGAGGCCGATGGCTGAGCCCGGTTGTGCGAGCCCAGCCCTAACGGCGAGGGCTGGAGCCGGCTGCTAGGCGGCGCGCACCCGGTTGGCCCGCGGGCCTTTCTGGCTTTGCTCGATCTCGAACTGAACGGCCTCGCCACCGCGGAGGCTGTCGAAATTCAACGAATGGTCCACGCCACTCTGGTGGAAGAAATACTCCTTACCATCCTCGGCGGCGATGAATCCAAATCCACGGTCGGAGACGAGCTTCTTAATCGTGCCCTTTGGCATACGGTCTACCTCCAAAAGTTGAACCCGCCCGAAGTCCGGGCGGACAGGCGGAACCTTACCACAGCCGGGTCAGCAGGGCAGCAGGCCGTGCGCCTGCTTCGCCTGCAGGATCCGCCGGGCGGCGTCATCGACGCGGGTTCGAAACGACGGGTCGCTGGCTGCCTGCGCCCGAATGGCGAGCACCATCGCGTGGGTCGCATCGGCGGTCTTGGAGACGATGAAATCGCCACCTGCCGAAAGAAACTGGAGCGCGCGACTGCCGGCCGGGATACTGGCAACCCCCGCGGTTGCGCCGAGGTCATCCGACACCACCACGCCGGTGAAGCCGAGATTGCCACGCAGCATCTGGTTGATCACGATGGGGGAGAAGGCAGCCACCCGTGTGGGATCGATTTTCGTGTAGGTCGCGATCGCCACCATCACGAAGTCGGGCGCATTCTCAATCCCCTGTTTGAAGGATTGCAAGAACGGATCGTCGCTGGTGGTCACGGTGTCGGTGGCCGTCGTGAAGTCGGTGTTGCCGGTGACACGGCCGAGTCCCGGAAAATGCTTCACGGTTACCGCGACACCGGCCTGTTTCATGCCGGAGAGGAAAGCGCTGCCATGAGCGCCGACCGTCGCGGGATCGTGGCCAAATCCCCGTTGAAGGACCCCAATCGGTTGGTTCTGGGAATCGAAGCCTGGTGGGACGACATCCATGACCGGCGCGAAATTCATGTTCACGCCGGCGGCGCGAAGTTGTTGGGCCCAGATCAACGCACTGGAGGCGAGCGCGGGGGTCGTCCAGCCGCCCTGCGTCAGCGCGCTCGGGATGGTGGAGAAGCCGGTACCCTGCAGCGCCTGGGTGATGCCGCCTTCCTGATTCGCTGCCACGAAGAAGTGGACATTCGCGGTGTTGCTGGACGAGACCTGGGCTTGCACCG
>DAIPYJ010000053.1:0-7046 GCA_036782775.1 Candidatus Dormiibacterota bacterium
CTCGAGCCGGCCGGGGAGGTCCGCTTTCATCACAATCTCCCCACTTGTGGGGAGAAGATTAGGGTGAGGGGCTCGGCTTCCTAGACTTCGCTGATGCGCACCGGCACTGCGGACCTGCCCCTGCACGGCGGCCGCGCCCCGCACTGGCTCTTCGAACGGATGACCCTTCTGGCGCGCGCGATGACGCTCGCCATCCTCGAGAACGAGGGGATCGCGGGCTTCATGCGCCGCCTATCGGATCCGGTTTGGTTCCAGGCCTTTGGCTGCGTCCTCGGCTTCGACTGGCATAGCAGCGGCCTGACGACGACCGCCTGCGGCGCGCTCAAAGAAGGCCTGTCTGAGCTTTCCGCCGAGACCGGTCTCTACGTGGCCGGCGGCAAGGGCAAGACCTCTCGAAAGACCCCGCAGGAGATCGAAGCCGCCTGCTGGGCGCTCGGCCGCGAGCCGGATGAGTTGATCCGCGCCAGCCGCCTGTCGGCCAAGGTCGATTCCGCGGCGGTGCAGGACGGATTCCAGGTCTATCACCACAGCTTTTTCTTCAGCGCCGACGGCGCCTGGGCGGTGGTTCAGCAGGGCATGAACGAGACCACCGGGATGGCCCGCCGCTATCACTGGCTGCCTCCTGAGCGCTTCGATTCGGACCCGCACGCCGCCATCGCCGGGGCGCGAACGCAGCAAGTGCTGAACCTGGTTGCCTCCGAGGGAGACGCCAATCGCAAGCTCGCCGTGGAGCTCGCGCGTGACAAGCCGATCAATCTCGTCAGCGAGCTCAGCAAGATGCGTAGCGTGGCCATGCCGCGCCACCACGAGGTCCGCCTCAGCGACCTCCATCCCGAACGGCTGTCCCGCGTCCTCCTCTCGACCTATGAGCGCCAACCGGAGGATTACACTGCGCTGCTGGCCTTGCCCGGCGTCGGCGCCAAGGCGCTGCGCGCGCTGGCGCTGGTCGCCGAGCTCACCTATGGTGAGCCGGCCTCCGTTCGGGATCCGGTTTCCTATGCCTTTGCCCACGGCGGCAAAGACGGCACGCCATTCCCGGTGGACCGCGCCACCTACGACGCCACCATCGATTCCCTGCGCCGCGCCGTGGGCGAGGCACACGCCGGCCACTCGGAGAAGACCGCTGCCCTCAAACGGCTCGCCGGGGTCGAGGCCACGCTCCTGGCGACGGCCACCGCCTGACCCAACGGCGGTCCCGTGGAGATCCCTGCCGATGCGCTGGTCGTCCTCATCGGCGCCTCGGGCTCGGGCAAATCGACCTTTGCCACCCGCGTTTTTCCGCCGCCGGCAGTCTTGTCCTCCGATGCACTGCGCGCCTCCAGGCACGCACGCGGATGGAGCAAGACGCGACATGATGTCTTCGATGAGCTGCGGACGACCGTCGAGCAGCGGCTCGCGGATGGCGCGCTCACGGTGGTCGACGCCACCAACACCGACTGGATGCGACGCAGCGAGCTGATCCGCAGCGCACGAGCGCACCAGCGTCCTGCGGTGGCGATCGTCTTTGCCCTTCCAGCCGATCAATGCCTTGCCGGCCGCTCGCCCGACAAACATCTGCCGGCAGCGACGATCCGGCGCCAGGCGGGCGCCGTCATCGCCGATCTCGAGCGCCTGGACCTCGAAGGCTTTGCCCCGGTCGTGGTCTTTCGCTCGCATGAGGAAGCGAGCGCGGCCAGCGTGGAAATCAAAAGAGGCCCGGACGCCCGGGCCTCTTTACCGTAGAGCTCGCTATTCGGAAGGCAGGCAGGCGGCCGCGACCGACGCAAGGCCGGCGCGGAGGGCGGCGCCATCGCTGAACGAATCGCTTCCCATCCGGCTCTCGGTCAGCTCATCGTTGCGAAGCGATTGCAGCAGCGGCAACAGGCCGGAGAGCGCCGTCCGGCAGGTCGCCGGGATCTGCGGCATGCACGCGGTCCTCACCGCTGTCAGGTCGGTCATCAGCCGCTGAGCCTCGGCAGCATCTTCCGCTCGATCGGTCGCGATAGCCGCGAGGCTCTCGGAGCCTGCGCTGGCTCGCTCCCGCGCGTCCTCGGTGGCCTCGGCGGCGCGGGTGCCCTTGAACGCCGTGATTGCCGCCTGGCAGCCGGCGGATAGGGCGACTTTCGGCGCCGCGGAACGGTCCGGTTCGGCCTTCTCGGACTCGGCCACCTCGGGCTTCTCGCTCTGAGCGGCTGCGGCCGCCGAGGCGGCAGCATGGGTCGCGATCGTGATGTCGTCGCGATCGGTCCGGGCGATCTGGGTGCTCGCCGCCAGCAGTCTGGCGACGCTCCCGGGAGTCGTCTTCTGCGTATTGGTCTGGGCGTTGACGGTAAGCGTCGCGGCGGCCAGCACCCCGATCGCCCCCGTGATGATCAGCTTGGTTCGCACGATAGGTCCTCCTTGCTGGGTGATCGCAGGTTAGAACGGCTCGGCCTGAGGCCGCTTACGGCCGGTAAAGAAGCATCAAGATTTCTTCACGCTGCGCCGCGATCCCCGCCGATTGGCTCGACGCGCATTACGAAGTTGTCACTACGTTGGCCGGTAGAATCAGCCGCCTTGGCAACCGCGCTGACCGCCCAGATCGAACGCCTCCTGACGGTCAGCCGGGCGACCAGGCCGGTGCCGGCGCCGGACGGCTCGCTGTACTACGCCTCGAACGAGAGCGGGCACGCGCAGATCTACCACGTCGCTTCGCCGGATGCCAGGGCGCAGCGGCGAACGCAGACTTCAGATCGCCTCGTGCCCGAGTACTGGACCCGGCACGGCCTGGTGCTGCGCGGCGACGCGGGGGGCAACGAGAACTGGCAGCTGAGCCTGCTTCGGCCGGACGGTTCCCTCGCGAGGCTGACCCATGACGACCGCGCCGTCCACACGCCCACGCGCTTGCGGCCGGATGGCAACGCGCTCGGGCTCAGTTGGAATCCCGCAGGCCAGCGCGACACGATCCTTGGTGAGATCTCCCTGCCAGACGGCGGGCTCCGCCCCTGGGCTGAGCCCGAGGGGTTCTGGAGTTGGCTTGCTTGGAGCCCGGCGGGCGACCGCGCCGTCGTCATGCAGGAGTTTGGCAGCTGGACGGACGCCTACCTCCTCACTCGAGCGGGAGAGAGGTTCCGAATCCTTCCCGAGGCGCGCCTGGTCGAAGCGGCCGTGTGGACCGATGCCGGGCTCTTCGTCCTGACCGACGGCGGAGAGGATTTCCTCGGCCTTGCCCAGGTCGACCCGAACCGTCCCCACCGCATCGCGCGCTGGGTCGTGCGCGAGCCGCACGACGTTCGCAGCGTGGTGGCCAGCCCTGACGGCCGCCGGGCGGTGGTGATCATCAATGCCGGAATTCACGACCAGGTCCGCATCGTCGACTTGCCCGGCGGCGCCACCGGCGCGACGGTCGATTTCGGCCGCGGCATCGTGCTCGACGACCACACCGGCTACGCCGAGCGGCACGTCGCGTGGAGTCCGGAGGGCACCACAATCTTCGCCGCCTGGGAAACCCCGACGCGCCCCGCCGACATCGTCAGCTTTCCCGACGGCACGCGCTGGACGGGCATTAATGCCGAGCCTCCGACCGGGCTGGTCGAGCCGATCGAGACCAGCTATCAGAGCTTCGACGGGCTCACGATTCCGGCGATCAGTTATCGGATCGACGAGCAGCCTCGTCCGACCGTCTGCTACTTCCACGGCGGGCCGGAAGGCCAGTGGCGCGCCGGCTATGCGCCGATGCACCATCTCTTGAACGCGATCGGCGTCAACAGTTTCGCCCCGAATGTGCGCGGCAGCAACGGTTACGGTTTTCGCTTTCAGTCCCTCGATGACAAGACGTTGCGTTGGGACTCGGTCAAAGATGGCTGCGAGGCGGCTCGCTGGCTGCGCCGCACCGGGCAAGCCACGCGCGTCGGAGCCATGGGCGGCTCCTACGGCGGATTCATGACGCTCGCCGTGATCGTCGAAGACCCGGACCTCTTCGATGCCGCCGTCGATACCGTCGGGATTGCGCACTGGCGAACCTTCTTCGCCAATATGCCGCCCTGGCGCGGCGTGACGCGGATGCGTGAATACGGGGACCCCTTCGGCGCCGAGGCCCAGTTCCTCGAGTCGATCTCGCCGATCAATCGTGCCCAGTCCATCAAGACCCCGCTGCTGCTCGTCCATGGCCGCAACGATCCGCGGGTTCCCGTGAGCGAATCAGAGCAGATTGCGAAGGCCGCGCGGGAGGCAGAGCTGCTGATCTTCGAAAACGAAGGGCACGGCGTGGCGCGCCATGAAAATCAACTGACCTATCACCGTCGAATCCTGGAATTCCTCCAGGCGCACCTCAACGGCTAACCGGCTTTAGCCTCACGACCGGGATGGTGCGCTCGGTTCGCTTCTGATAGTTGAGGTAGTCCGGCCAGATTTTCGCCATCTCCTGGAAGAGACGATCACGCTCGGGCCCGCTCTCGACGGGCTGGGCCCGCGCCTTGGTAGTTTCGATTGTCTGCCCGTTCCCGACCTGAATTTCGACCTCGGGATTGGCCTTGAGGTTCCCGAACCACCGCGGGTTGTCGGGCGCGCCGCCTTTCGAGGCCACGATCAGGTAGTCCTTGCCGTCGCGCCCGTAGACGAGCGGGGTGGTGATCGCGTCCCCTGACTTCGCGCCTTTGGCGGTCATCAGGAGGATGTGGTCGCCAAAGATGCCGATGCCGCGGCCTTTTTTCGCCTGAAACTCCTCGATCGTCTTCAGGTTGTGTGCGTTCGCTTTCATGTCCTTAAGGCTATCCATTTTCCCCTCCCCACTTGCGCGGAGAGGATTGCGCCGAGGTTTCCCTCCCCCGCTTTGCGGGGAGAGGGTCAGGGTCAGGGGCCAGTTTGAAATCCTGACGTGCCGGCGACCAGCTCGACCGTCCCAAGCCGGTCCGTGCGCTCGATCGGTGCGCCGGCCATCGCGAGCAAGACACTGCGGACTGGCAAACCATCCCGGCTGTTGGCGGCGACCTCGATGACACTGAAGCCATAACCCGGTCCCTGCCATTCGGTGGGGCCGCCGGCGGTGAAGATCGCGCCATCGACCCCGGCCGGAATCGAGAGCCAGCCGGTATCAGGGGCGACAACGACGAGCTGGCCCGTTGTGGTCTGCACCATCCAGCTGCGCCCGTCGCCCGCAAGCGCCATGGTCACGCCATCCACGCTGTAGGGACCGTTGCTGGTCGTCACCGCAACCCCTGCCGTCTGCGCCTGTGCGACCAGCGATCGAAGCGTGAAGCTCCAGGCGTCGGGCTCCACGACCGCGATGGTCCCGATTTGAAAGCGGCTCAGGGCTGCACTTCCTGCACCGATGCTGGTCCGGCGGCCACTCGTGATCAGCCAGAGGTCGACCGTTCGTGCCGTGGGCGGCAAGGCACGTCCGACCGCCTGGGCCAAACGGTCCGCATCGGGTCCTTCATCGATCAGGATCTGGTGCCCAGCTGCGGTCCTGATCAAAACCGCCGAGCCGGTGCCGACATCGAGGGCATACACATGGACCTTGCCGTCGGGCCGGGTCAGGAGGACGACACTGACCACGATGGCGGCAGCGCCGAGCGCCGCCCAGACCCGCTGCTGCCAAAAAAAGCGCCGCAGCTTGACGCCGAGCAGGGCACTGCTGTTCACGATGGCTGCGGCCGCGAACCATCGTCCGGGAAAGTAGGGCATACTGATCGCCGCAAAGGGCAAACTGCCGATGATTTCGATCACGAGCCGAAACCAGGTCGCGATCAACCCGGCGGCCTGGAGGGGCGCCCAGGCCAGCGCCCCGATCACACCGCCCAGCAGCGCCCCGGTTCCACCGCTGACCATGATAACGGGGAGCAAGGGCAGCACAAGCGCGTTGGCGGCCGGACCAAGCAGCGAAAGCTGGTGAAAGTTGGCGAGCATCATCGGCCAGGTCGCCAGCTCGGCCGCGATGGTGGCGGCAAAGGGATCGCGCACGACGCCCGGCATCCAGCGCAGCCGGGCAGCGACCGGATCGGTCATCGACGCGATGCCGAAGGTCCCCGCAAAGGAGAGCTGAAAACTGACGTCGCCGGCAAGGGCAGGCTTGATCGCGAGCATCAAGGCTGCCGTGACCGCCATCGAGACGTAGACCTGGCTTTCGCGCCGGAGCCGGCCGGCGGCCAGCACCAGCATGCCCATCGCCGAGGCGCGCAGCGCCGCTGCCGACGCGCCGGCGAGCAGCGCGTAGCCGGCCATCGCCGCGGTCGCGACCATCGGTGCCGCGCGTGGCAACCAGCGCCCCAGCACCCGATCGACGATCCGTGCCAGCAGGCTGACCTTGAGTCCGGAGATCACGACGATATGGATGAGCCCGCTGGCGATCATCTGCTGCTGCAGGCGTGTGGGCAACGCGGCGCGATAACCGAAGACGACGCCCAGCACCAGCGCCGCCTCAGGCTCCGGAAGGCCGGCGTCGATGGCGTTGATCACTCCATGGCGCACGCGGAAGAGCGCGCTGTGAAACGGATCGCCGGCATGGGCGCTGACCCGGATCAATCGGGCGGAGGGCATCACGGCGGCGATGCCCTGCTCCGCAAGATAGGCGCGGTAGTCGAACTGCTCGAAGCGCGCTGGAGGTTCGATGACTCCTCCAAGCAGCACGAGGTCGCCGTAATGGACCGGCGTCATCCCGTAGACGGTCGCCTCCACGCGCAACGAGCCGAGCAGCCCGGCGCTGACGCCGGCGACCTGATCGACCCGGACGATCAGTCGACGGCTGGTCTTGCGGTCGACGGGATCGTCATCCACCTGGCCGGTCAACTGGACATCCTGGCCGGCGACGCTGGTCGCCAGCTGCGGCGGTGCCGAGCTCGCGCCGCGCCAGCTGCCCGCTATCAAGGCAACGAACGCCAGTCCGACGAGCACGACCGAGGTGCGTCGCATGACCGCGGCACAGCCCGCAACGACACCGGCCGCCACGAGCCAGGGCATCAGCGGGCTCATCAGCTGACCGAGCATGACGCCCGCGCTCCATGCCGCGAGCACGGCCGCCAGCGTCCACCACGGCAATCCCTCCTTCCCCATGCGCGGCAATCTCTCTCCCCCGCCTGCGGGGGAGGGTC
>DAIPYJ010000053.1:7056-18284 GCA_036782775.1 Candidatus Dormiibacterota bacterium
CCCCCGGGGGGGGGGGGGGGGGGGGGGAGGGGGCGTCAGTTCACGGTCAGCGATTTGGAGAGCTGTTTATAGGTGTTGGCGTCAAGTCCCATTGCCGATTTGAGCTCGGTAAGGGCGACGAAGCCACCGAAGTCCTCGCGGTACGTGATGATCGCGTCGGCCAACAGCGGGTCCATGCCCGCCACGCTCAGCAGCTGATCCCGGGTCGCCGTGTTGATGTCGAGCTTGGCCTTCTTGCCCTTGGCACAGTGACCGACCAGCGGCACCGCCACCTGCTTCGCGTCTTTGACATGTGCCGCCAGGTTCGGTAGGCAAACCGGATCCGCGTCGGCCGTTAAGCCGCCGGCGGCGACGATGGCGTCGCTGACCCGCAGCGTCGCGTTCAGCGTGTACAGGCCCGGATGCACGACGGCGCCGCTGACGTAGACGATTACGGTCTTCTGCTGCGCCGCCTCGACGTCGGCGGCAGAGATAGTCGCGGGCGCTATCGCGGGCCGACCGTTGTCACGCGGCCACAGCACCATGACCGCCACGGCGGCAATCGCCAGCGCCAGTGCAGCCGCAACCTGCCAGTCGTGCCGGTAGAGCCAGCCAAGCGCGCGCGCCCGCAGCGAGGTCAACACCACAGTGTATTTGCCATCGACTAAGCCAGTCGGCAGGGGGAAGCGCGGGCCAGTCCGGTCATGACGCTTAGTCGGTTACCAGGTTGATCAGGCGGTCGGGCACAAAAACGGCGCGAACCACCCGTCGCCCGCCGATCGCCCGTTCGACGTTGGGTGCCTGCATGGCCCGGGTCTTCGCTTCCTCCTGCTCGAGGCCGGCAGGCATTTCCAGGCGATCGCGCAGCCGGCCATCCACCTGGACCACCACCGTCACCTGCGCCTTGCGCAGGATCCGCTCGTCCGCCTCAGGCCAGGGGGCAAACGCAACCAGTCCTTCACCGCCCTGACGTGCCCACAGTTCTTCGGCCAGGTGGGGCGCGAAGGGCGACAGTAAACGCGTCAGATCGCGGCAGACGGCGTCCCAGGCCTCGTTGCGCGCACCCCCCGCCTGCAGGTAGTCCTGCATGGCATTGGACAGCTCCATCAAGGCCGACATGGCCGTGTTGAAGTGAAAGGCCTCGACATCCCGCGTCACCTTCTCGATGGTTTCGTGCAGCTTGCGCGTGAGTCCGTCACTGCTGACCTGTGCCGGGCTGCGCATGCCCTCATCCTCTTCGCCGACGATTTGCCGCCAGACGCGATTGAGGAAGCGGGCAACGCCGTCGACGCCGCGGTCGTTCCACTCGGCGTCCTGGTCGGGCGGGCCGATAAAGAGCTCGTACACGCGGCCGGTGTCGGCGCCGTACTTTTCAACCATGGAGTCGGGCGTGATGCCGTTTCCCTTCGACTTCGCCATCACGTAGCCGCCGCGATGGATCATGCCCTGGGTGAACAAGGCGGCAAACGGCTCGTCGACCGAGACCATCTTGGCGTCGAACAGCACCTTCATGAAAAAGCGCGAGTAGAGCAGGTGCAGGATCGCATGCTCGATGCCACCGGTGTAGTGGTCGACGGGTAGCCAGTAGTCAACCTTTTCCTTGTCGAATGGCAGCGTCGTGTTCTCCGCATCGGCGTAGCGCAGGAAATACCACGAGGAGTCGACGAAGGTGTCCATCGTGTCCGTGTCTCGCCGCGCCGGCTTGCCGCACTTGGGGCAGGTTGTGTTCACAAAGTCAGGCGTGTGGGCCAAGGGATTCTGGCCGTCTGAACGGAATTCGACGTTGGGCGGAAGCACCACCGGCAGCTGGTCGTAGGGCACGGGAACAATGCCGTCATCCGGGCAGTAAACAATCGGGATCGGCACACCCCAATAGCGCTGGCGCGAGATCAGCCAGTCGCGCAGGCGATAGGTGATCGTGCGCTTTCCGATGCCTTTGCGCTCGGCCTCGGCGGTAATTTGGTCGATGCCGTCCTTGACCCCGAGCCCGCTGTAGGCCCCCGAGTTGACCAGCACGCCCTCATAGGTTTCCAGCGCCGACTCGAGTGGTTCGTCCCCGGCCTCGCGGCTGGGGCTGACCACCCGCCGGATCGGCAGCTTGTATTTGCGCGCGAACTCGAAGTCGCGGCTGTCATGCCCGGGGACCGCCATGATCGCGCCCGTGCCGTAGGTCGCCAACACGTAGTCCGCAACCCAGATGGGGATGCGCTCTTCGGTGAAGGGATTGACCGCAAAGGCGCCGGTGAAGACGCCGGTCTTCTCATGCTCGGTCGAGAGCCGCTCGATCTCGGTCTCGGCCTTGGTCTTCTCGATGTAGGCATCGACCGCCGCCCTTTGCTCCGGCGTGACGATCTTCTGGACCAGCTGGTGTTCGGGCGCGATCACCATAAAGGTCGCCCCGAAAACGGTGTCCGGCCGAGTGGTAAAGACGCGAAGCTTGCCATCGTGCTCCACAAAGAAATCCAGCTCCGCCCCTTCACTGCGGCCGATCCAGTTCGCCTGCATGACCTTGACACGCTCCGGCCAGCGGGCCAGCTTGCTCAGGTCGTCCAGCAGGCGCTGGGCGTACGCGGTGATCTTGAAAAACCATTGCTCGAGCTCGATCTTGGTCGGCTTGGTGCCGCAACGCCAGCAGACGCCGTTGACGATCTGTTCATTGGCGAGCACCGTGTTGTCTTTTGGGCACCAGTTCACCGCCGCCTTCTGCTTGTAGGCAAGGCCGCGCTCGAGGAATTTCAGGAAGAGCCACTGCGTCCAGCGGTAGTAGTCCGGACTTGCCGTGCTGAGCTCGCGGTCCCAGGCGAAGAAGACGCCCATCATGTCGAGCTCTTTCTTCGAGATCGCGATGTTCCCGTCGATCGAGACGCGGGGAGGGATGCCGCTCCGGATCGCCGCGTTCTCTGCCGGCAAACCGAACGCGTCCCAGCCAAATGGGTTGAGCACGTTGAAGCCGCGCATCAACTTGTAGCGGGCGAAGGCGTCCCCGATCACGTAGTTGCGGAAGTGCCCCATGTGCAGCGGCCCCGAGGGGTAGGGGAACATCACGAGGTTGTAGAACTTGGGCCTGGCTGCATCCTCGCTGACGCGGAAGAGTCCGGCCTTCTTCCAGGCCTCGCGCCACTTGGGCTCGATTGCCTGCGGATCGTAGACGGGAGCGGCAGTCCTGGCCATGTCAGTGAGGGAATGGTGGAGCCGACGAGATTCGAACTCGTGACCTACTGCATGCCATGCAGTCGCGCTCCCAGCTGCGCCACGGCCCCACGCGCGTAGGTCGAGCGTCAAGTTTAACTTCTCCCTCCCCCGCTTGCGAGGTAGGGTCGCGGAAGGGGCCATTCCTCGCAGTATACACGGATTTGTGTAACTGCAGCAGCATAGCAAATCCGGACCGGCCCTCTAAGATGCAGCGGTGCAGCACGTGTGGGCGCCCTGGCGGATGGAGTTCATCAAAGGGCCGAAACCCTCAGGATGCTTCTTCTGCGAGGCAGCGAACGCCGCGCCTGACCACGACCGCGAGCTCCTCGTCCTGGCACGGACGGAGCTCGCGCTTGCCATCCTCAACCGCTACCCCTACAACAACGGCCACCTGATGGTGGCGCCGCGCGCGCATCTGGCCGACCTCGACGACCTGCCGGCCTCGACCGCGACCGCCGTGACCCTCCTTACCCAGCGATCGCTTCGTGTCTTGCGAGCGGCCTTGCGACCAGAGGGCTTCAACGTCGGCATCAACTCGGGCAAGGTTGCCGGGGCCGGTGTTGCCGATCACGTCCACCAGCATGTCGTTCCGCGCTGGGGCGGCGACACCAACTTCATGCCGGTGGTCGCCGAAACGAAAATCCTTAACGAACACCTTTCGACCAGCTATCAGGAATTACGAGAAGCGTTCGATCGCATGCCGTAAGCAGCGCCGTTAGTCCATCGCGGTGAACTATGGCCAAACGGCGGATGAATCGCACGTAATCGGGTGCTACCGTCGTTCTAGCCATGAAGAGACGACGGCATCAAAAAGGACAAGCGCTGATCGAGTATGCGTTTCTCATGGTCTTGCTCGCGACCATCACCTTCGCGGTCGTCGCGCTGGCCGGCAACCAGCTGGTCGGCACCTGGAATGACGTCAGCTTCGAGTTCAACCATCTTGCCGATACCCATACCTACGCTCCGGACGGCACGCAGCTCGCCATTGGCGCCACACCGCCGGCGTCAGACTGCCCGCTAGGGAAAACGCCCGAGCTGAGAGGACACAAATGGAAATGCAGGTAGAACCGATCGAGATCCGCCCCTCGCTGAACCGAGGCCCGCTTGACCGTCTGCTGGCGAACCGTCAGCTCTGGAAGAATGCGATCTATTCGATTGCCTTCCTGACCTATCTCTGCTCCTTTCTCTTTTTCGGCCTCGCCCTGGCGGATGTCCGGAACACGGGCGGCAGCATCGTCACCGTCATCGACCTGATCGCCGCCATCTACTTCCTGACGCAGGTCATCTTCCTCTTCGTGCTTTCCGGCGTCGTCGAGCGTCGCCGGCAGAGCCAGAAGATCGACTTTCCTGACCGCCGCGGCAGGTAATGCGTCGGGAGTCGGCTAGCGCAACCTGAAACTCGCGGCAACCCACGCGGCGCTCGCCGGTAGGAGCGCAAGAAACCCGGAGCGAGCCTCATTCGAGAAATCCAGTCCGCTTCGCGAGAGTGCCAGCTGGACGTCGAGGCTGATCGAGGTAAGGATCACGATCGCTAGGACGACCGCCGTAGTTGCGATGGCCGAGGCAATCAGCACGGGCCGTGAGGGCATGATGAGCGGCGCCAGGATGATGACGCCGGCAAAAGCCAACAGCACGACCAAGCCTCCTCCTTGCGGATCGTCGAGCGGGGGCCGCCAGCTGCAGAAGACCCCGCCAACACCACCCTTTACAGCGGCGATGCCAAAGCACTGCCGCGATACCGGAACGACAAGCAACAGTGCGAAGCCCAGTAAGGCTAGGACGGAGCCAAACCAGGTCTGCCGCAGCCGGGCGACCAGTTCGCCAAGGAGATGGACCACTACCGGTTAGACGATTACCACGGCTAAAAGTTCTAGTTTTTCACCCGCTCCGGCCCTGCCGGCCCACGCGAGCCGCGCTTTAGTGCGATGCGAGCGTTAGAGGCGTTCCACGATCGTCGCGATGCCCATGCCGTAGCCAATGCACATCGTGCTCAGGCCGTAGCGGGCATCCTGGCGCTCGAGCTCGTGGAGCAGCGTCGTGATCAAGCGTGCGCCACTTGCGCCCAGCGGATGGCCGAGCGCGATCGCTCCACCGTTGTAGTTGACCTTCTCCATGTCGGCGCCAGTCTCGTGCTGCCAGGCAAGAACGACCGGCGCGAAGGCCTCGTTGACCTCGAAGAGATCGATGTCCTTCATCTCGAGCCCGGCCTTCTTCAAGACCTTCGCCGTGGCCGGGATCGGCCCGGTCAGCATGATGGTCGGCTCGGAGCCGACGATGGCCTGCGCGACGATTCGGCCTCGTGGCTTGAGCCCGAGCTCCTTCGCCTTCTCGCCCGTCATGATCAGCACCGCGGCCGCGCCGTCTGAGATCTGGCTCGAGTTGCCGGCGGTGACCACGCCGTTCTCCTCGAAGGACGGCTTCAGCTGCGCCATCTTTTCGCGCGACGGCGGGATCCGCACCCCCTCATCGGTATCGAAGCGATAGCTGCTGCCGTTCTGCTTGACGTCAACGGCAAAGATCTCGCGATTAAAACGGCCTTCCTGGATCGCCTGCCCGGCCTTGACGTGGCTCTGGAAGGCGAACTCATCGAGCTGGTCCCGGGTGAACCCCCACTTCTTCGCGATCATCTCGGCCGAATTTCCCTGGGGGATGATGTCGTAGAGCTCGGTCAGCTTCGGACTTACCGGACCTTCACCCGGTCCGAACGCATCGGATCCCATCGGCACCCGGGACATGTTCTCAACGCCCGCCCCGATCACAACCTCCTGGGCGCCCGACAGCACGCCCTGCGCCGCGAAGTTGACCGCCTGCTGGCCGGAGCCGCAGAAACGATTGATGGTCGTGCCAGGAACTTCAATCGGGAAGCCGGCGATCAGCGCCGAAGCCCGGGCGATGTTGAGACCTTGCTCGCCAGTCTGGGTTACGCAACCGGCGATCACATCGTCGACCTGGCCCGGATCGATGCCGGCGCGATTGACGACTTCCCTGAGCGTGAGCGCCAGCAGATCATCAGGCCGGACCGGGCTCAGCTTGCCATTGCGACGTCCGATCGCTGTCCTGACCGCCTCGACGATGACCGCTTCACTCATGAGCTTCTCCTCTGTATGTAATCGCCCGGATATCAAGATTAGTCAGGGGGCAGACGGGGGATTCCCCCGTCTGTAGAATGTTCCCCCGTATGCACGCCGCCGAAACTTCGCACCAGGGCTCTTCTTGGGCTCGGTAATCAAGAAGCGCAGGAAGAAAATGCGCAAACACAAGCACAAGAAAATGCTCAAGGCGACGAGGTGGCAGCGCCGGACGAAGTAGAAAGCTTCTGATCGATCAGCGCCTGTAGCTGCGCTGCCGAGGCTTCCCCGGGATAGCGACCGACCACGATCCCCCGCTCGTCCACCAGGACGAAGGAGGGCGGCGCGTCCACCTCGTACGCTGCCGCGATCGTCCCCGAGTCGTCATAGAGGCTCGGGTATGCAACCTTGAACTCCTGGACGAAGGCGCGTGCCAGCGCCCGATCGTGGTCCAGCATGTCGACACCGTAGAAGCGGATGCCTGACGCCGCGTAACGCGCTGCCAGCGTGTTGAGGTCTGGCTGCTCCTTGCGGCACGGCCCGCACCAGGCAGCCCAGAACACCAAAACCGTCTTCGCCTGGTGAAAATCGATTCTGAGGCTCGAGCCAGCCAAGGTATCGCCGGAGAGCGCCGGCGCGCGGCTTCCGACATGGCCATTCGGCGCCGCCTGGGAAACGTCGGGTTGTAGCGTGCAGGCGCTCAGCAGCAGCGCGCCAACGACGACGAGCGCCCTAGTTGACCGTGCCAGGCTGCGATTCGCCGAGTGGACGGCGGAACCCCAACGCCGGGCTCGTCGCGCGAGGCGTCGCCGCGAGCAGCGCCTTATCGAGCACCTCGTCGATGTGCTTGACCATCACCAGCTCCATCGACTGCTTGACTTCGTCGGGAACCTCGTGCAGGTCCTTGCGGTTCTTGTCCGGCAGGATGAAGGTCTTGATGCCGGCGCGGTGGGCGGCCAGCAGCTTCTCTTTGAGTCCGCCGATGGGCAGCACTTTTCCGCGCAGCGTGATCTCGCCGGTCATGGCAACATCGCGGCGCACCGGGCGGTCGGTCAGCACGGAGACGACGGCGGTCGCCATCGTGATGCCGGCCGAAGGACCATCCTTCGGTATCGCCGCTGCCGGGACATGGATGTGGAAGAAGTGCTCCTCGAAGAACGCGGGACGGACACCGAGCTCAACCGCATGCGCCCTGGCATAGCTCACGGCGGCGCGGGCGGACTCCTCCATCACCTTCCCGATCTGCCCGGTTAGGGCGAATTCGCCGCGGCCATTCATCGCGATCGCCTCGACGGTCATCACGTCGCCGCCGTATTCGTTGACGGCAACGCCGGTGACGGCGCCGATCTGGTCTTCCAGTTCGACGACGCCGAACTCGAAGCGCGCCGGGCCGAGGTAGCCGGTCAGGTCACTGGGCTGGACCATGACTTTCTCGGTCTGGCCCTCGGCGATGCGCCGCGGGATCTTGCGCGCGATGTTCGCGATTTCGCGGTCGAGATTGCGCACGCCGGCCTCGTGGGTGTATTCGCGGATCAGCATTCGGATCGTTGCCGCCGGCAGCTCGAGGTTCTCCTCGGTCAGCCCATGCTCGCGCAGTTGGCGCGGCACGAGGAACTGCTGGGCGATGTGCATCTTCTCGTCCTCGGTGTAGCCCGGCAGCCGGATGATCTCCATCCGGTCGCGCAGTGGGGGAATGATGGTGTCGACCACGTTCGCGGTGGTGATGAAGAGCACCTGCGACAGGTCGTAGGGCACCTCGAGATAGTGATCCGAGAACTCGCGATTCTGCTCAGGGTCGAGCACTTCCAGCAGCGCTGAGGACGGATCGCCCCGCCAATCGGCGCCGACTTTGTCGACCTCGTCCAGCATGAACACCGGGTTGCGCTGACCGGCGACCTTCATCTGCTGCAGGATCCGCCCCGGCATGGCGCCGATGTAGGTGCGCCGGTGGCCGCGGATTTCTGCCTCGTCGTGGATACCGCCCAGCGAAAGGCGCACGAACTTGCGACCCAACGCGCGGGCGATCGACTTGCCCAGACTGGTCTTGCCCACTCCGGGCGGGCCCACGAAACAGAGGATCGGCGAGCGCAGGCTCTGCGACCGCTGGCGGACGGCCATGTATTCGAGGATCCGCTCCTTCACCTTCTCGACGCCATAGTGGTCCTCGTCGAGGACGCGCGCGGCTTCCTTGATGTCCCAGGTCTCGGCGGCGGGGGCCGCCCAGGGCAGCGCCACCAGCCAGTCCACGTAGGTGCGGATGATGCCGACTTCGGGGGAGGCGGCGGGGATGCTCTGCATCCGATCGACTTCCTTGAGCGCCCGCTCTTTCACCGCCTCGGGCATGCCCGCCTGCTCGATTTTCTCGCGCAAGTTGTGCAGGTCGGCCCCTTCCTCGTCCTCACCCAACTCCTTCCGGATCGCCTTGAGCTGCTCGCGCAGGATCTGCTCACGCTGCAGCTTGCCGATCGTGCTCTGCACCTCGTTCTGGATCTTTGCCTTGAGCTCGAGGATCTCCACCTGCTTGCTGAGGAACAGTGCCAGCAGCCTCAGCCGTTCGAGCACGTTCGGCGTCTCCAGCATGTGCTGCTTCTGCTCGAGCGTCTGGTCGGGCGCCGCCGAGACCAGGTCCGCGAGGTAGACGGCATCGTCGGTCTTCTGCACGGTGGCCGCCACCTCGGGCGCGACCGCGGCTCCCGACTCGACGTACTTCTGGTAGAGACTCTTGACGGAGCGGATGTGGGCCTCCAGCTCGAGGCCCTCGCCGATTTCGTCGTTCACCGGTTCGACCTCGACCTCGATGAAGGGCTTGAACTGGGCAAAGCGCACGATGCGCGCCCGCTGCAGACCACCGACCAGCATTTGCACGCCGGCCGGGGTCTGGCGCATGCCGTTGATCTCGGCGATGGTGCCAATCGAGAAGAGGTCGGACGCCTTGGTTTCGTCGATCTGCGGATCCTTCTGCGCGACCAGGAAGATCTGCTTGTCTTTCTCCATCGCCGAGGTGATGCCCGCGATCGAGGTTCGCCGCCCGACCGAGAGCGGAACGATCAGCTTGGGAAAGACGACGTCGTCGCGCAGCGGAACTAACGGAATGCGCCGTACAGATTCCCTCTCCCCACTCTCGGCGGAATTCTCCCTCTCCCCACTTGTGGGGAGAGGCTCGGGGTGAGGGGCTTTGGCTTTCTTCTCCACTAAATGTGCTCCTCGGCGTCGCTCACCGCGGGCCGGAACGGCCTTGGGGCGGCCGCGCCACCCTCGAGCGCCCGCGGCCCGATCAGCCGCGCGATCTGGTCTTCCTCGAGGACCTCTTCCTGGAGCAGCGCCGTGGCCAGCGTGTCGAGCTTGGCGCGGTGCTCGGTGAGAATCTGCTCGGCCGTTTCGTAGCCCTCGTTCAGCAGCCGCGTGACTTCTTCGTCGATGATGGCGGCCGTCCGCTGGCTGACGTGCGGATTACCGGCCAGCTCGCGCCCGAGGAAGACGGCCTGCGGCGAGTCGTCGAAGGAGAAGAGGCCCATCTTCTGGCTCATGCCCCAGCTGACGACCATGCGGCGCGCCAGCTCAGTGGCGGTCTCCAGGTCGTTCTGGGCACCGGTGGTGATGCTGCCCAGCGCCAACTGCTCGGCGGCACGCCCACCGAGCGCCATCGCGATCCGCGCCTGCAGATACTCCTCCGAGAGATTGTGTCGGTCGTCCGTGGGGATCGACTGCGTCACTCCGAGCGCCTGGCCGCGGGGCACGATCGTGATCTTGTGCACGGGATCCGACTGCGGCTGATACCAGGCGACCAGCGCGTGGCCCGATTCGTGGTAGGCGATCACCCGCCGCTCGGCCTCGCTCAGGTAGATCTTCCGCTCCGAGCCGAGCACGACGCGGTCGAAGGATTCCTCGAAGTCCTGCATGGTCACCTGCGTCCGGTTGGCGCGCGACGCATGCAGCGCCGCCTCGTTGACCAGGTTCGAGAGGTCGGCGCCGACGAGTCCGGGCGTGGAGCGGGCGATGATGTCCAGGTCGACGTCTGACGCCAGCGGGACGTTGCGGGTGTGGACTTTGAGGATGGCGGCGCGCCCGCGACGATCCGGCCGATCGACGACCACGCGCCGGTCGAAACGCCCCGGTCGAAGCAAGGCAGGATCGAGCACGTCGGCGCGGTTGGATGCGGCGACGACGACGACGGCCTCGCGCTGATCGAACCCGTCCATCTCGACCAGCAGCTGGTTGAGGGTCTGTTCGCGCTCGTCGTTGCCACCGCCAAGCCCGGCTCCTCGCTGGCGGCCGACCGCGTCGAGCTCGTCGACGAAGATCACCGATGGCGAATGCTTCTTGGCGTCCTCGAACAAACTCCGGACACGTGAGGCGCCGACGCCGACCGGCGAGACCGCCGCGGCATCGGCGCTGACGGGCGTGATCACGGATCCGCGGGACTGGGCCAAAGAGGAGCAGATGGAGTACCCGAAACTCGATCTGCCCGAGCACAACTCCGTCAACACCGCAATGCTGGTGCCTCCGCTCGACGCCGAGGAGGCACAACGCGTCGAACCCGTGAAGGGGCCCAACATCTCCAGCCTGCCCGAGTTGTCGCCGCTACCAGACGAAATCGAGGCGCCGGTGCTGCTCAAAGTCGGCGACAACATCTCCACCGACGAAATCTCACCGGCCGGCGTGCAGGCCCTTCCGCTTCGGTCCAACATCCCGAAGCTCGCGATGTTCAGCTTCACCCGGGTCGACGACTCCTACCCCGAGCGGGCTCAAAAGGCCGGCGACGGCGGGCACATCATTGTCGCCGGAGACAACTACGGCCAAGGCTCCTCGCGTGAGCACGCCGCGATCGCACCGCGCTACCTCGGTTTGCGTGTCGTCATCGCCAAGTCCTTCGCCCGCATCCACTGGCAAAACCTGGCCAACTACGGAATTCTGGCGCTCGAGTTCGAAAATCCCGACGACTATGACTCGGTCGACCAGGACGACACCCTCCGCATCCAGAATCTGCAG
>DAIPYJ010000054.1:0-18080 GCA_036782775.1 Candidatus Dormiibacterota bacterium
AGCGAATCGTCTGTGTCTTGTCGACCTTGCGCAGCGCGCCGCGACACAGCGCCGGAATCTCGCTGTGGATCCGGCCGTTGACCTCAATGCCCCAGAGCTTCGCCTGCCGGTTGGCCTCACCGAGGTTGCCAGCGAAATCATTGGGAACCACGAGGTCGCGCTGAGCGTAGCCAACCAGGTTTTCGACCACTCCCTTGGATTCCGGATCGGCGGCTTCACAGAAGTCCGGACGAAAGCCATAGTGCGCGGCGAAGCGGACGTAGTCCGGATGCGGTACCACCACGTTGGCGACGATCCCGTTCCTGAGACAGCCCCTCCGGTCACTCAGCACCACCGCGGCGACCGCGCCCACTTCCTCGAAGCATTCGGCCAGCAGGCCAAGGGTCGTCTCGCGCGTCTCGTTGCTGGCGAAGCGGACAAAGCGGTAGCGACTCCACGCCAGCACCGCGCAGAACATGTGCAGGCCGAGGCCGATCCTGGTCCAGTCGATCACCAGGTGCTGACCTGGACTGGCGACCCACGGTCGATAGATCCGTCGCTTCTGCCGCCACTCCGCTTTCACCTTCGCGACGGCGCGGCGAAAATTGCGCCCCGAGCCGTGATAGCCGGCCGCGCGCGCCGACGGCAGGAGCCGCTTGGCCGAGATGCGGCCGTCGGTGGCTCGCACCCGGTCGCCGATGAGCGCGATGACCTGGTCGGTATTCTTTGAAATCGGTCGCGGTCGACGTGACCACGGTCCACCGGCCTGCTGACGTTCCACCGCGCGCCGCACCGTTTTGTGCGTGGTGCCGAGCAAGCGCGCCGCCGCCCGGTAGCTCCCCAGTTGATGAAAGGCATCGATGATGTTCACGGACTCCCTCGTGGTCTTCAATAGCTGTGTCCTCCGGTCGGGTGAGTGGGTTTGAAGCAACGCCACTTTGCCCGATCCGGGGGACAGGCCGGATAGTTAAGTCAGACCGCCGAACCTGGGGACTTTCGCTGGCCACCCGGTGGGTACTTTCACATGGCCACGCGCAGCCGTCTGCCCGCCAAAGAGGACCAGCTCGTGGCGCGCTTCGTCGTACGCCATGCTGCCATTAAATCCTGCCGGTGGGTGGTCACTGGGGGCAAGGAGGGTCCAAGTTTGCCCGTCCCACGAATGATGCTTTCGAATCCGCGTCGTAGGCCATTGCGGCACCACTGCTCCTCCCAGACGGTGTCATCGCCGCCTGGGGCTCGCCCATGTTCGACCGTCCCAGGTCCAGGTATCGAACAGGAAGTTCGCAGGGCTCGGAAACCTCCAAACAGCACCAGCTCGCCGCGAGCTGCGTCATGGGCCATGCGTGCCCCTGTTCGTACAAAGTCTCACAATTGGTCACGAGCCCTCCCCCCTTGGAAGCGTTGTTGGACATGTCGAGCTTCCCACAGGAGGAGGGCTTCATTTCGCCGGCGATCGGTGGCCAGCGTCGCTGGCCGGCGCTCTATCGCTCTGGCGTGGCTACGGTTTGGTTGCGGCCGAAGGCTGAGTTGGGATAGAGGCCCCACGGCCCATATGAACCCAACGGCTGGCTTAAGAGAGGCGCTTGGCCGTCTTCTTCTTTAGCTAAATGCTACTTAAACTGCCGGGCGACCAGGTCGAAGTTAATCTGGTGCCCAGTGTTGGTGGCCAGGGTCATCACCGTGCCGTTAACCGCAGTAACCGTCAACGACTTGTAACCACTCAAGAGGAACTCGCCTGAAGAATTCTCTTCCCAGCCACAGTGATTCGCCGACTCAGTTATGGAAAACAGCCATATGGCCGCGCTGTTCGGTGTGCTGTCAGCATTCGTGCTGATACCACCGGCCCAGGCTTGGATGTAGTCCGGCCCGATCTGACCTATCCAGACGTTATTGATCGGGTACTTCATTGCAGAGCTCAGAACTCCAGGGCCTTGGCCATACGGTTTCGTTATTCCGGCGGGCGGAAGAGGATCCACTGGTGTTGCACAAGTTTCCGGCGCTGGAGCGGGCCACGGCGTGAACGATGGTCGCGGCCCGAAGGTACCAGGCGGAATCTTCCAAGGTGGCACCTGCTGGGAGGTCGATAACCCCTCAGCAATTGGAGGATTGCTTGCCGCCTGGGCAAGAAGAACCGCCCCTAGGCCCAGGGACATCAGGGCGATAACCACCACGAGGAACGCCGTCTGTAGCGAGAAACGCGAGCGTCTAGCTTTCACGTACGTCCCTCACTTCGTATAACGCACCTGGGCCAAAAAGGTTATCAGGCAACAGGATTAACCTGTCCGAGTACAGGCGGTTGGGTACGGGCCAACGCAGTGCATCTCTGTTTCATAGATCATGTTCGCCGGAATGAGGTCGTTGTAGAGGGTATTCCAGAGAAGGCTCCAGGCGTCTGACGGTATATACGCGCTTGAATCAAGATAGTGGTCGTCCAATGGCCCAGTGAAATAGATCCCACCCGTTGACGTGTAGTACTGCCCGTATCCGCTGATCATGGCCCATTCGCAGTACGTACAGTAGTAGTAAATCTCTGGCACGGCATAGGCTGCTGGCACCCCCCAGCTCAGACCGTAATAATCGGCCTGTGCATACCCATATGCACAGCCCGTGCGGTTGTCGTAGGTCCCTAGAGGACATCCGTCGGCCGAGCCGAAGTCGTAATAAACGCTTCCACCCGCGTTTGAGTACCCGTAGGCCCAATCGTCCGTGGGATGTACGCCAGGACCAGAGCCCGACCAACTCTCGATGTCATTCGCACCCTCGACCTGTATCCATTTGTTGTAGCCCTGCGCGCTCATCCAAGAGCGAATTGGGGTGACGACCGTGGTATTCCACATCGTGCCGTAGGCCCCGTAGGTGCCTTGGTCGGGCGAGCGTGAATTATTCGTGCCGATCCCCAAGTAAAGGTTGAAACCGCCGCCCCTCACATAGCCAAGGGCGAACTCCTGGGCAAGATCCCGAATTTGGAAGTTCGTGAGGGAGGCAAATGTAACGGTTTCGATCGAAGTGCTTCCATCGGTGGTCTGTGCCCCGAAGTCAAGAATTATTAGAGCTTGGTACCCAGCATTGCCATCACGGAGACCCGCCTGGTAACCCAGACCATACATCGTGCCAGGGTCTGTCGTTCTAACGTACCAGTTGTCATCCAACGGCGGCTGCAGCTGTGTCGCGAGGGCTGGCCTTGACCCGTGCCCGGTAAGGCTAAGTAAAGAGCGCGATCATGAAGCTGGCGAATGCCTTCCTAATCGTCGCGGCTGGTCCGGTTAGGGTGTTGACCGCCTCCATCCCTTCATCCGGACTCAGAATCGCCGTGCGCTCACGTCCTTGCCCCACCTGGTTCCCTCCCGGGCCGAGCGACCTAAGTCAGGATCAAGATAGCCCGGGATTGTGCGGGCGTCAATCTACGACAAAGTTACCGATGCTATGTCAGGATCTTCTACCTTCTCGCGGGTGGGGTACCTGGGGCGCCAGGATTCGAACCTGGGATGGCGGATCCAAAGTCCGCTGCCTTACCACTTGGCGACGCCCCAACTGGTGCCCAGCGGACCCAAGTATAGGGTCGATTTCCCCAAAGCAAGTCACGGGCCGGAGCGAGTCGGCCCGTGACTGAAGAAAGGAGGCGGCTGGTTAACGCGGCATCGCTGCGCTGATTTGATGCCAGAGCGCGAAGGCCTGCTGGCTGAGAAGCATGAAAGCTCCGATCACGGTGATGCCGATCAAAAAGAGGATGAGCCCGTACTCGCTGTACGCCTGTCCCTGTTGCGCGACATGGCTGAATCGGCGTGAGGATTTCAGCCTGTGGCTCATGGCGAATCATGGTAGGCACGACCGACTCGCGGGTCATCGGCGAAACGGTCGCTTCGCCTACGGAAGGATCAGGCGGCGCCCTCGTGCGGAATCCGTATCCAACCTTCCCGGATCCCTTTCGAGACGGCTTCCAACTTCGAGTGGACGTTCAACTTGCTCAGGATGTTCTGGACGTGCGTCCGCACCGTGTTTGGCGACATTGCTAGCCGCCGACCGACGGTCTCATTGTCGTAGCCGAGTGAGAGCTCGCGAAGCACGGCTGACTCGCGCGGCGTAAGCGGGGTTACCGGCCCCGGCTCTTCTTTCTTGGTCATGCCTGACATAAGTCGATTGAGCATGTAGGGCGCGATCAACGCCTCGCCTTTGGCGGCGCTCCGCACCGCTTGCAGCACCTGCGCGGACGACTCGTGTTTGCTGAGATATCCGGTGACCCCCGCCTGCACCGCCGAGCGCAAGGTCGCGTCGTCCTCGTCGCTCGTCAGGATGACCACCTGCGTCTGGGGACGCGCCTTTTTGATCGCAGCCGCCGCGTCGATCCCGGAGCCGTCCGGCATGTGGACGTCGAGCAGCACCACGTCCGGTTGCAGGCTGCCGGACAGCGCAATCGCCTCCTGGACGGAGCCACCCTTCCCCGCCACCTCGAATTCCGGGTCCGTCTTCAGGATGGTTGCAAGGGCGTCGGCGAAGACGGCGTGGTCGTCGACGATGAGGACTCGGATGGCTGCCACACAGGTAGAACGAAGCCAAAGGTCGAGCCCTTGCCCCACTCGCTTTCGACCGTCATGCGCCCCCCGTGGGCTTCGATGATCGAGCGGGTGATGAAGAGGCCCAGCCCGGAGCCGCCAATGTTCACCGATCGCTTGTCAAAGAGCCGAGTGAACTTGGTGAAGAGCTTGGCGACGTCCTCCTCTCGGATGCCCAAGCCCTCGTCGTGCACGGTCACCTTGACCTCACCCTCCTTGTCCGGGAAGGCAATCACGGCGACGCTGCCGCCGCGCGGCGAGTACTTCACGGCGTTGTTCAGGAGATTGAGGAGCGCCTGCTCGAGCCGGCGTCGGTCGCCGCGGACGATCAGGTCGGGCTCGATCCGGACCCGCATTGGATGACGAGCGCTTACCGGAAAGCGTTCGACAACGTCCTTGACCAGTTCTCCCAGATCGACGCGCTCGAAGTAGTAGCTGAACTGGTTGCTCTCGATCCGGTTGACCGCTGCGAAGTCCTGAACCAGGTTGGTCAAGCTCAGAGCACTGCGGAAGATGCCATCGGTCAGCGCCGTCCGGGTCTCCTGGTCGAGTCGATGTTGCTGCGTGAGCAGGGTATCCGCCTGGGTCTTGATGCTTGCCAGCGGCGTCTGAAGCTCGTGAGCAACGATCGAGACGAAGTCTGACCGGACTTTGTCGATCTCCTCCAGCCGCTGAACCCGCTCGCGTTCGAGCGCTTCCCGCCGTTGCATCTCGTCCAGATCGACCGCGCGCTCGATGGCGGTTCGCACCGCGCGGTCCAGCCGGGTGCGAACGTCGCCGACGAGCAGCCCGGCGACCAGCGCCACGAAGAGGAACAGGAAGACACGACCGACCACAAAGCCGGGGGGCGGGGAGATCCGCGCGAAGGAGGTCATGCCGCCGATCACGACATAGAGGGCGGCGACCACGACGGCGGTCGCCATCGAACCGCGAAGCCCAAGCCTGACGGCCGAGGCGATGATCAGCAGGAAGAAGAGCAGCGAGAAATCGGTCGGCGCGCCGTAGCCGCCGGAGAAGTAGAGGATGCTGGTCGCCACCATGAGGTCGATGCCGGTCGTCAGAAATCCGAACCACCGTCCGGGCCGGAAGCCACGCACGAGCAGGACCGAGACGACCAGGTTGACCAGTCCCCAGAGGAAGAGGACGACGTCGACCAGGAACACCGAGGCGGCCGAATTGGCGTTGCCAAAATGGTTGAGGATGGCCGCCGCGGCCAGGACCACCCAGCGACCGACCACGGTAATCCGTTCGGCACTGGCCTGGATGTCGAGTTGACTCTGCCGGATGACGCCGCTGTAGGCAGCCGGCTCCTGGCGCTGATCCGCCATAACGGGTATAACGCGACGCCCCTCAGGGGCTTGTCCGGCCACCCCATTGGGACGCCGCCCAGGCGACGCCGACCAGCGCCCAGTACTCAAGGCTCAGGTCGTTCTTGAAGAACGGCACGTCGACCAGCCCGTGGGCGAGGATCGCGAGCAGGGCCAGCAGGATGCCGAGCTCATACGGACGCCAGGCCGGCTCGTCATGCCACCAGCCGCGCAGGCTCAGGATGAAGGTCCGGACGCTGAGCCATACGAAGCCGATCAACCCAGGGATGCCCGTGATCGTCCAGAAATTGAGGAAGATGTTGTGCGGATAAATGACCTGCGGAAGATCCTGCCAGTACGGCCCCATCGCCTGCTGGTAATAGGAAAGGCCAATGCCAAAGACCGGATGATGACTCATCAATTTCAGCGTCTGCCCCCACAGTCGCAGTCGAAAATCCAGCGTGTTGCCAGGAATCGGATGCAGCTCGTAGGCAATCCGCCGCCGGATCGGGGGAATCTGGCTGATCAGCAACCCGAGCAGGACGACGGCCGGCAGCAGCAGCTTGGCGCGACGGTGGGATATCGCGAGGCCCAGGCCGATCACGGCAAGGGCGAGAAAGCCGCCGCGGGAAAAGGTCAGGATGGAGGCCGGCACCGCGACGACGAGGAAGATGCCGCCGGCCCACCGGTCCCACCGCGAGCGCCCATAGAGGCAGACGCTGGCAGCGATGGCGACGAGCGGAATCAGGTAGAGGGCAAGGGCATTGGCCGTCTGGTAGATGACGACCGGCGGCGTCGTGGCGAGATCGAGCACATGATGACGAATGGCATCGATGACGACCGCCATGTTGAGGAGCGCCGCATAGACGCCACCGGCGGCGAATCCCAACAAGACCACGCCGACGCGCCTGACCGTCCAGGCGACGTTGCCAACGACCAGCGCATAGGCGGCAGGCTCGAGAAAGTAGGCGCGATACAGGCCCAGGGCAGCCCGATGATCGCCGGAGACCAGGACCGAGATAGCGCCAGCAAGGATGAAGACAGACGCCGGGATCAGCAGTGGCCCACGCCATTGGACCTGCGCTCGGTTTTGGACAGTTTCCACGGCAAAAATCAGGAGCGTTGCCAGGATCGCCACTTCGAGGAGCGTGGTCGGAAGCGGCCCAACGTGCCAGCGAATCACATAGGCAGGCGCGAGCGCGCCGGTGATCGCGGCTGCGCCCAGCGTAACGCGATACCGGTCAGGCTGGTTCAGCGGCGCAGTCGGGCGCCGCGATCGTGGCTGGATCGTGGCCTCGTTATACGTGCGCGATAATCCTATGGATCGATCACCATGAGCCCAGTGTGACGTCGGGGGACATCGGCTTCGACGCGCGCCTCGTCGGAGCGCTGGGCATCGGTCGCTATATTAGCGGGCTTCTGCCGCCGCTGGCTCGGATCCTGGGCCAACGCCTCACCGTGGTGGCCGGCCGGCAGGATGCCGCCCTTGTCCGCGCGCTGATCGGGGGCGAGCCGGAGATGGTCACCGTCAACGCCCGACCCTACCGGCTGGCCGAGCAATCGTTGCTTCCGCTGAGCCTGCTTCGATCCCGTTTACGGTTGATTCACTTTCCTCACTACAATCTGCCGCTGGTCAAGCCGGGCCGATTCGTGGTGACCGTCCACGATCTCTTTCCCTTCGAGTTTCCAGAAATCCACTCGGGGCCGCTCCCGCGGACCGTCAATCAGATGTTGATGCGAAATGCCGTGCGCAAGGCGGCACGCATCATCACGCCGTCGGGCGCGACCGCGCGTGCGGTTCGGGAAATGTTCCCCGAGGCCGCCGGCCGGGTGGTCGCGATTGCGGAGGCAGCGGATGACCGATTCAATGCGAGTCGCGATCCCGAAGCAGAAGCGGCGTGGCAGGCTCGACTCGGCGTCCGGCCGCCCTACCTGCTGTATCTGGGTCAATGGAAAACTTATAAGAACCTGCCCATCCTGCTCGAGGCGTTCCGGTTACTTGCGAGCACCCATCGGCAGGCGCAACTAGTCATCGCCGGCGACGATCCGCGACATCCGGAAGTTCGGCGCCTGGCCGGTCAGTTACCGGAGGGTTCGGTTGTCTTTCCCGGCCGAGTCCCGGAAAGCGCCGTGCCGGACCTGTATCGGGCAGCCACGGCGATCCTGCTCCCCTCACGCGCCGAAGGGTTTGGCTTACCCGTCATCGAGGCGCTGGCCTGTGGCACCCCGGTCATCTGTAGCGACCTCCCGGTCCTCCGCGAGATTGCCGAGGGGATCGCGATCTTCTGCAACCCGACCGACGCCGCCGATTTCGCCCGGGCGATGGCCCGAGTCCTCGACCAACCGGACAGCCTGGCGGCGCGGCAGGCCCGGGTCGAGCGAGCCCGCACGTTTAGCTGGGAGCGTGCCGCGGAGGAGACGATCGCCACGTACGAAGCGGCGCTGGGAGGCTCGCTAGTAGGCGCGGCGCTGGAAGAGGACGCGAACCGCCGTCAGGACCAGGATCTTCAGGTCGAGCACCAGTGACCAGTTCTCCACGTAATAGATGTCGTACATGGCCCGCTCACTGAACGCCTCACCGCCGCGCAGATCGTTGACCTGAGCCCATCCCGTCAGCCCGGGTCGCACTTGATGCCGTTCGAGATAGCGCGGGATCTCCTCGGTAAAGCGCTCGACCAGGAAGATCGGCATCGGCCGAGGGCCCACCAGGCTCATGTCCCCTTTCAGGATGTTGAACAGTTGGGGGAGTTCGTCGAGGCTGGTTCGCCGCAGGACGCGGCCGACGCTGGTCGCCCGGTCGTCGTTGGGCGTTGCTACCACGGGGCCGGTTTTCGCCTCCGCGTCGGGAATCATCGAGCGGAACTTGTAGACGGTAAAGCGTTGGTTGTTGCGGCCCACCCGTGGCTGGCGGAAGAGCACCGGTCCGCCCGGTGACGTGAGCTTGACAAGCAGCGCAATGATCGCCAGCAGCGGCGAGGTCAAGACGATGAGAAAGAGACTGACCAGGACGTCGATCGCCCGTTTGACCGCCGCGCCCAGGCCGCGGAGCCGGCTTCTGCGGATGCCAATCAATGGCAAACCGTCGATCGCGTCCACCGCCGCCCGGGTGCTCATCACCTCGAGCAGGTCCGGGACCAGCTTGAACTCGACCTGCAGGTCGTCGCAGGTTTTGACCAGGTGCAGCAATTGTTCGTTGCTGGCGCCCGGGAGGGCAAGGAAGACTTGATTGATGCGCAGCCGCGGAATCACGCGGTGCAGTTCGGGCAACCGGCCCACGACAGGGACTCCGGCAAAGCTTCCGCCGACCTCGAGAGCGTCGTCGAGCACCGCGACCACGTGATAGCCATACTGCGGAAACATTCCCATCCGCTGGATCAGCAGTTCGCTCGTCGCCCCGGTCCCAACCATGAGCACCCGCTCGGTACCGATTCCGCGCCGGCGTAGCCGTGTCTCGTACTGGCGAAGGAAATAGCGCTCGCCGGTCATCAGCACGCCGGCAATGATCAAGGTGTAGACAAACGTCAATCGCGAGTACTGAAAGCCGCGATAGAGGGACATGCCGGCAAGCATGAACATGCCCGCCAGCGCGATTCCGCTCGTCATTGCGAACAGCTGGTCGACCAGCGTCCGTCCTCGCCATGAACGGTATTGCTGATTGATCGCCAACGCCACCAGGAACATGGCCGCCACCACCGGGGCCGCCGCCAGGTAGGGCGGAAATGCCAGGGGTTCCTTGACGACCTGCGGAATGCGGTCGAGATGATATCGGTACTCGTAGGCGAGGATCACCGAGAGGAAGGCGATGACCGCATCGCCGACGATCAGCACCAGTGGCAACCAGTTCGTCCGCTGCAGGAGGGCGGGAGCAGCCGGAGTGAACGTCTCGACGGTTGGATCCGTCGCGGGCGCCGGTCTCACAGTTTCAAGCGTACCGGGATCGGTGCCTGGGTCCTGAGCCTCCACTACGATCGCACCGCCATCCGTTGCCGGACGGCCGAATGGGCCGCGAGCTCGAGCGAGTCATCGAGCGGCGGAAGCTGCCCTTGACCCTGTCGCCGCAGCGCCCGCTCGATCAGCAGGTCGGCGAAATGCGGGTTCTTCGGCAGCAGCGAGCCGTGCAAGTAGGTGCCGAAGATGTTTCCCGCCACGACACCTTCGAACCCGTCCTCTCCGTTGTTCCCGGCTCCGTACAGCACCCGGCCAAGCGGCTGGAGCCCCGTTCCCAGATAGGTCCTGCCACTGTGGTTCTCGAAGCCGACCAGCGTCGACGGCTTGAGCCCGAGCCCGCCGGTCTCGATCACGATGTTGCCGATATTCCGGCGTGGCCCGGGCACGGTGTGCAGATCGACGAGGCCCAGCCCGGGGAGCTTGCTTCCATCGGCGGTGACGTAGTACTCACCGAGCAGTTGGTAGCCGCCGCACACCGCCAGGACAACAGCGCCGTCCTTGATTGCACCTCGAATCGCATCGACCTTATGGGCGGCCGCATCCTTGAAGACCAGTTCCTGGTCCCGATCCTGTCCGCCGCCCCAGAAAATCAGGTCGATCTCAGACAGGTCGGGTGCTGCGCCGCGACCGACGGGCCGAACCTCCAACGGAATGCCGCGCCAGGCGGCGCGCTTCGAAAGCGTCAGGATGTTGCCGCGGTCCCCGTAGATATTCATCTCCTCCGCATAAAGATGGGCAATGCGAAGCCGGGGGCCGCTCACAATTGGGTATGGTACGGCCGGTGGCCCGCCAGCTCGTCTGCATTCCGACCTACAACGAGGCGGGCAACATCCTGTCACTGGTCGAGGCGGTCCACGCAGCCGACCCCGATCTCGACATCCTCGTGATCGACGACGGATCGCCGGACGGCACCGGCAACCTGGTCCGCGATCGCATGCTCAAAGACGCGCATCTCGAGCTGATGGACCGCCCGGGCAAGCTCGGGCTCGGAACCGCCTACATGGCCGGCTTTGCCTTCGGCCTTCAGCACGAGTACGCGACGGTCACCACGATGGACGCCGACTTTTCCCACCCGCCAGATCGCATCCCGGCGCTCCTGAAGGCGGTCGAGGGGGGCGCTCATCTGGCCATCGGCTCGCGCTATGTGCCAGGCGGGGCAATCAAGGGCTGGGCCATCAATCGACGAATCCTCAGCGCCACCGCCAATGGCGTCGCCCGAAGCTTGCTCCGATTACGGACGCATGACTGTACCGGCGGCTTTCGTTGCTACAGCATTCGAGCCGTGCAATTCCTCGTAACCTGGCCGCTGCGCTCGTCTGGATACTCCGCCTTGATCGAGCTCCTGACGCGATGCGAGCGGGCGCATTTGACGATCGTCGAGCGCCCGATCACGTTTACCGAGCGCACCCGTGGAAAATCCAAGATCTCCGAGCAAGAAATCTTTCGCGCCATGGCGACCGTGTTTCGCCTGATGGGCCGCTGATGACCCGCGGTCGCTGGCTCCAGGCATCGCTATTGCTCGCGGTCGGCCTGTTGATTCTCTATGGGCTGCTGCGGACGGTCCATCCGGCTGAGGTCGGTGCCGCGATTCGACGCGCCTCCCTGGGGTGGGTGCTTCTCGGCTTCCTGTCGTCGCTCGGATTCGTGGCGTTGCGAGGCTGGCGCTGGCACCTGATCCTTGGAGCCTCTGGGAGTCGCGCTTCGCTCGGCGATACCGTGGCCGTCACCGGGGTTGGTTTCGGCGTCAACTCCGTTTCTCCCTTCAAGCTCGGCGAGTTTTTGCGAATCGGAATGATCGCCCAACGGGCCGAGATCGGGATCGGCGAAGCCGGTGCCACCGTGGTGCTCGAGCGCATCCTCGATGTGCTCGCGTTGCTCGTGCTTGCGATCGCCACGGCTTTGCTGTCGGGCGATCGGTCGAACGGAGGTGGAGTCTGGGGAGGTCTGGCGGTGCTGTCCGCGATCTCACTCCTGGTTGGGATCGGGGCTTACGTGATGATGCTCAAGCGCGCGGCCACGATGGCGGTGGTCGAGCGCGCCAGCCGCTGGCTTCCGGAACGACTTCATGCGCCCATCCTCAAGCTGGCCGACTCGGTGCTGCGAGGCTTTACCTTTCTCCGGTCGCCGGACCGGTTCGCGAGAGTCGGCGTGTTGAGCCTGCTGACCTGGATCGTGCCCACGCTCGGATTCGTGGCCTATTTTCGAGCCGTGAGTCCCGATCTGTCGTTCCTGACGCTGTATCTGGGGTTGACGCTGTTCGTTATCACCCAGGCAATCAGCATCACGCCGGCTTCGGTCGGGACCTTCGAGGGACTCTTCGTCCTGGTATTGAGTGCATTCCACGCCGGGCCGCCCAGCGCGCTCGCGGCAATCGCCGTCATCGCGCACGTTGGCGGCATCGTCGGGCTCCTGGTGACGGCGGGCTTAGGCGCCGCCTGGCTTCGGCTGAACCGGCCCGGCCTCCCAATACGGGCGGAGGGAGCCCTCTCGCGTTAAGACGCCCCGAAGCTCCAGCATCGCCGTATACGTGGGGAGAATGAACAGCGTCTCGGCCTGGGGTGTCGCCGCCGCGGCCGCGCTCAACGCCTGCTGCCAGTCGGGCACCACCTCGATGCGCTCGCCCGGAATTTCGGCGTACTTGAGCCGAATTCGCAGATCGAGCGCGCGGTCTCCTGTGACGACGATATGGCGAGCCACATCGCGGAGTTGCTCGAAGTCGACGTCCCAGATCCAGGAGACGTCCTGGCCGTCGGCAATTCGGTCGTTCAATGCAATAAGAAAGGATGTAGCGCGGCCAAAGCGGATGGCGGTCCGAAGCACCTCGTTGAAGCCGGTCGGATTCTTCGCCAGCAGCAGGACCGCCTGGCGGCCGGCGACCGTCGTCCGCTCCATCCGGCCGAATGCCGGGCTGAAGCTCTGCAGCGCGCCGGCACTCCGGGAGAGCGACACGCCGAGGGTCTTCGCCGTCGCAACGGCCAGCACGATGTTGTAGGCGTTGTAGAGGCCGGAAAGCGGGACCTCGACCCGCGCCTTCTCGCTGCCGGCCTCCACGGCCATGCTCATCCGCTCCATGCCTTCGATGCTCAAGGAGGTAATGCGCACGTCGAGCTTCGGCCTGGCAAAGTCGCCTGTCGGGCAGTGGTAATGACCGACGTGGCCGAAATACACGCCCTCGAATGCGAGGGCTGTCCCGCAGTGGGGACAGAACTTCGCGTCGGCTCCATGGCTCAGCTCCGGTTGCAGCAGCGACGGATCGTCAAGCCCGGCATACACGACTCGCGGCAATCCGTCGCCGAGCGAGGCAACCATCGGATCGTCGGCGTTGAGCACCGCGGTCACACCCTCCGGGCCCTGGCTCAGCGCGCCTCGGATATGGGATGCGGTCGTTTCGAGTTCACCGTAGCGGTCGAGCTGGTCGCGAAAGAGGTTGGTGACGACGATCGTGCCTGGTGCGATTTCTCTGACCAACCGCGGCAGGCTCGCCTCGTCGATCTCGAAGATGCCCGCCCTGGCTGACACGGCACCCGACCAGGCGGTTTGGTTCACCATCGCCGCCGTCACGCCAAAGATGAGGTTGGCCCCGGTCTGATTGGCCACCGTCCGCCGGCCTTCGACGTCGAGAATGTGCCGCAGCAGCGCGGCCGTGGTCGTCTTGCCGTTGGTACCCGTGATGACCACGCTGCCCTGGTCGAGCGCTCCGGCGAGCTTGGTCAAGATCGCCGAGTCGACCCAGCGGGAGACGTCCCCCGGCAACGTCGTGCCACCTCCTCGGCGCAGTCGACGACTGAGCATGGAGGTGAGCTTCCCAGCCCAGAGCGCGGCGGATCCCCGGGCACCGAGGCGGGCTCGCATCAGTTCGTCCCTGGAACGGGGTGCGTGATCCACATCGGATAACCGAGCGGTTCGATCCGGTTGAATGCGTCGGCGGCCTGCGGGCGATCGGGAAATACCGCGAAGAGTCCGGCCCCGGTCCCCGTCATCGTCAGGGAAGGGACGAGTTCGCGCGCTCGCTCGAGCGCCTCGTTGTAAGCCGGAAACAGCCTGCGCGTCACCGGCTCGAGATCGTTGGCAAAAAGCCGCGCCACGTCTCCGACAACTCCCTCCCCCTGCTGTGCGGGGGGAGGGTCGGGGAGGGGGGCTAGGTGATCAATTAGCCCTGCCGTTCGGCGAGCGCTCGGCGTGTGCCCGTCAACGGCCTCGTAGACCGTTTTGGTTGATATCTGCAGGGGCGGACAAACGACCAGGATGCGCCAGCCCGTCGGCACTGCTGGCAGCGATGACAGCGTCGAGCCGAGGCCGGTTGCGCGAACGGTTCCACCCTGAAGAAAAAAGGGCACATCCTGTCCGACCTGGGTCGCGATCTCAGCGAGCTCTGCCGTTTTGAGCTTTAGCCCGTAAAGCTGGTTGGCGGCTTTGAGAAGGGCGGCCGCGTCCGCGCTACCGCCGCCCAGGCCGGCGCCGATCGGAATGCGCTTCCACAGGCGGATGGTGAACGGCAGTTGCCGGCTGACTGCTCCCTCGAGCTCTCGCGCAGCCTTGATCACGAGATTCGTCCCCTCGATGGTCGGCCCCACAACATCGAAGACCCGGCAGTCGGTCCGCTCGATCCAGAGGACGTCGTGCAAGGAAATCGTCTGCATCACCGAGTCGATCTCGTGATAGCCATCGGGCCGGCGGCTGAGCACGTCGAGCGTGAGGTTGAGCTTGGCAAAGGCCGGGACGATCAGCGCCATGGCGTCACGAGCCTACACACGATCCCGGTCGCGACGGATGACGGACAGCAGGACGGTGAGTTCTTCGCTCCGCAGCAGCAGCTGGACGATCAGGTAGACGCCGCCACCAACCGCGACTGCGGCCAGGACGGCCGCCAGCTGATGGAAGCCACCAACCACCGAGAACCGGGTGATGCCATAGATGGTGATCGCCGCCGCCGCCGCCATCGGAACGACGCCGGTAAGGGCTCGGCCGCCGGTGCGGAGCATCGCGCCCCCCTCGAGGCCGCGGAGCCGGCCGCGCAGGGCCCGCGCTAGCAGCACCGCATTCAGCGTCGCCGCAATCGAGGTGCCGAGCGCAAGGCCGCCTTGCTGCAGAAGACGCACCAACAAGACGTTGGTCAGCAGGTTGACCGCGATCACGATCAGCGAAATCTTCAACGGCGTCATCACGTCCTGCAAGGCGTAGAAGACGCGCACCAGCAGCGCGGTCGCCGCCTGGCCCGCCAACCCGAGGCTGAAGAAGGTCAGCGCGTACGCCGTCTGCCGCACTGAATCGGGGCCGAACTCGCCCCGCTGGAAGAGCACCGCCACGATCGGGACGCCCAACACGGCGAGGCCGACCGAGGCCGGCACGAGCACAAAGATGTTGAGCCGCAGGGCGAGCGAGGTGCGATGGCGAATCGAGTCGTAGGCCCGCAGGGCGGCGTCGCGAGCGAGGAACGGAAAGAGCACGAAGGCAAGCGCCTGCGAGAAGGTTCCCAGCGGCAGCTGCGCAATCGTGTCGGCGTAGCGCAGCGCCGCAACCCGTCCATGGGGCAGTGAGGTTCCGAGCACGGTATCGACAAAGACGTTGACCTGCGCCGCCGCCAGGCCCAGCGCGATCGGAAACATCAAGCGGCCGACCTTTCGGACGCCGGGATCGTTCAGGCCGAGCGCAATCTGCGGTCGCCAGCCCGTGCGCCAGAGAGCCGGCAGCTGAATACCGACATGAAGCAGCGCGCCGATCACGACGCCGACCGCCAGCGCCGAGACCCCGAAATGCGGCGCGAACCAGGCCGCCGCCGCAATGATCGAGGCGTTGTAGAACAGGGGGGCCAGCGCCTGGGCGAAGAAGCGCTGATAGGCGGTGAGGATCCCGATCACCATGCCCCCCGCACCCAGAAAGATCGGCTGCAGCAGCAGGATTCGGGTCAGTTCGGTGATCATCTCGTGGTCCTTGGCGCTGTAGCCGAAGGCAACCAATGAGACATACAGCGGCGCGATCACGAACAGAATGGCCGCGCCCAGTGTCAGGATGAGCACCGACGCGTTCAGTACTCGTTCCGCAATCTCTCGCGCCCGCCGCCCCTCTTTCTTGGCCAGGTGTTCGGACAGGACCGGAATGAATGCCGAGCTGATCGCTCCCGCCAGGAGCAGGTTGAAGAGCAGATCCGGGACCGCAAACGCAACCCGGTAGTTGTCCAGCTCATGCCTGGTGCCGAAGGTGTTGGCGATGACGAGCTCGCGCACCGCGCCCAGCACTCGACTCAGCCCGTACGCGACCAGGATGAGCGTCGCGGCCGACGCAATGCGCCGCCGCTCGCTGGACATCGCGTTGCATTATCGCGCGAGCGTTCGGATTTCTCCTCAGCCACTCGCCTTCAGATCCCCTCCCCCCGCTCGCGGGGGGAGGGTTAGGGAGAGGGGTTGGGGTAGGCGGCGGCTATAATCTCCCCTCGCATGGCGAATACCCAATCGGCGAAGAAGCGCGTCCGCGCCTCTCTTCGCAAGCGGAATCGAAATCGAGCAACTCGTTCTGCCGTCAAGACGGTTGTATCGCGCGCGCGCCGCCCGCCGATCGGCGAGGCGGCAGGACTCACCAGCGAGGAGGTCCGTCGGGCGATCAGCGCCCTCGACAAGGCTGCCGAGAAGGGCGTGCTGCACCCCAACAACGCCTCGCGCCGCAAATCGCGTCTGATGGCTGCCCTGGCTAAAACGGCGCCGGCGGACGGTGGAACGGGTTCGCGCAAGGCCGCACGCAGCGAGAAGAGCGCCGCCACAAAAGCGGCGGCACGCCCCGCAAAGAGCCGCTAGATCTCGACTGACAGGCCGATCGAGCTAACCTCGCCGAGCTAGCTCGCGAGCACCTGCTCGAGCACGAACCCCTCGACCGCCAGGCGAGAATCCAGTTCCCCAAGCTTGATCTGTTCCTCGAGCCGCAGCAGCTCGTGAAACCCCTTATCCAGCGCGTCGGCGGTGTACTCGGCCGCCTGGCGATAAGCCTTTTCGACGACAAACGGGTGCTCACCCAGCCGCGCTTGCAAGTCCGCGACGCTGCCGCCGCGGTCTCGGATCGCTCGCGCCTGCAGCAAACGGCGCCAGTGGCCGACCAGGGTATACAGCATCCAGGTCGGCTCGCGACCCGAATCGAACAGGGATTGCAAAACCGCCGCAACCTCACCCGGCCTGCCGCTGCCCAGCGCGTCGGTCAGCGCGTAGATCTCTTCCTCACGGGTATCGCTGACCAGCGCGCGGACGGCTTCCTCGTCGATCCGTGTCGCCGGGAGGACGTAGATGGCGAGCTTCGCGATCTCCTGGTCGAGCAGCCGAAGATCCGGTTGCGATCGTTCCAGCAGCAGGCGCACGGCGCCTGGCGTAATCGATAACCCTTGTTCCTCGGCCAGACGCCGGACCCAGCCGGCCCGGTCGGCGCGCCGCGGCGGCTCGAGTCGGATGATGCGAGCCCGCTTGTCGCGCTCCATTGCCGCGATCGCCTTGTGCACCGCGTTGCCCGGCGCCAGCAGCGCATGGGCGATCAACACCAGCTGGGTGGTTTCGGGGATACCGGCGAGAAAGGCCGCCGCGCGTTCGGAATTCGTGCCCTTGTCTCGCTTGCCCCCAAGCAACCCCCAGTCGCGAAGCACCAGCACGCGCGTCGCATCGATGAACGGCAGCGTCCCGGCTTTTTCCGCAAACGCCTCTGCGGTCAGCGTCTCCGCCTGCAGGTCCTCGTAGTTGAACTCGAGCGTCAGCGCCGAACGCAGCGGGCCGAGCAGGTCACGGGCGGCGCGATCGATGAGATAGCTTTCGTTGCCGTGAATCAGCGTGATCACGCCGGGGTGACCGGCTGAAAAGCCCGGTCGATTTTCGCGGCCATGTAGAAATCGCTCTCGGTCAGCCCGTTGATTTTGTGCGTCCAGAGATTGACCCGCACCTCGCCCCAGCGGACATAAAGATCCGGGTGATGATTCTCAGCCTCAGCAACCGGCGTGATGCGATTCACGAATGCGACGGCCTCGACCCAGTTCTTGACCTTGAACGACTTGACCAGCTTGCGGTCTTCCTCGACCTGCCAGCCATCCAGTTGGGCGATCAGCGGCTCGATCTGATCGTGCGTGAGCGGAGGAGTGCCGCCACGACATGGAATGCATTTCTGATCCGCCAGACCTTCAGCCATTACTTTGCAAGCTCCCTCTCCCTACTTGTGGCGAGAGGGTCGGGGTAAGGGGCCTCCAATTTCTCGATCGTTGTCCGCTCGGATTCATCAGGGTGACCTTCGAGCCAGGCGTCGCAGATCTCCTTTGCGACCGCCTCGGGCGTCG
>DAIPYJ010000055.1:0-17899 GCA_036782775.1 Candidatus Dormiibacterota bacterium
CCCCCCGCAAGCGGGGGGAGGGAATTATTCACCGCAAGCTCGGGGGGAGGGAATCGTTCGGCCCGCATATGCTAATATGCAGATATGCGCCGGACCACCGTTCTACTCGACGATGACCTTGCGGACCAGCTCGATTACGAGCGGCGGCGCCGAAATCAATCGACCACCGCAATCGTCCGCGAGGCGCTGACCGAATTCCTCGCCGGCGGCAAGCCGAAGCCCAAAAAGCTCGGCTTTATCGGCTTGGGGCGCAGTTCCCGCCCGACGGACGCGCGTAACCTCGACAAGATCATCGCACGTGAGTGGACGTACGAGCGGCTCGTCGGCCAGCCGGATCCAAAAAAGACTGGACGCCCGCGTCGCAGTCGTTGACGCCGGTCCGTTGGTCGCCGCCACTGATGCGGCGGACCGTTCTCACGCCGTGTGCGCGAAGCTTCTTCTTCGGTCGGACCTTCGGCTCGTCATCCCTGCGATGATCGTCAACGAGGCGACCTACCTGGTCGGTCGCGACCTCGGTCCTGCCGTCGAAAGTAAATTCCTTGCATCATTCGCAGACCTTGATGTCCGGGCACCGGAGCCGGAGGACTGGCGGGAGATAGCCGCACTGGTCCACCGATATCGTGACCTACCGCTCGGCGGTGCCGACGCCTCCCTTATCGTGCTGGCACATCGACTCCGGGCGCGGCTGATCCTAACGCTGGATCAACGGCATTTTCGCGTCGTCCGCAATGCCGCTGGTGTGCCCTTCGAATTGCTTCCCGAGATCTAGTGCCCGTCGCGACGCTAACGACGCGGCAGCTCAATCGGGCCCTGCTCGCGCGCCAGTTTCTTGTCACGCCCTCATCGGTCGGCCTGGTTCCGACGATCGAACGGATCGGCGGGCTCCAAACCCAATATGCACCCTCGGGATACGTCGGCGCCTGGTCGCGCATCTCGAAGTTTGAGCGCAATGACCTGACCCGCGCGCTCGAGCAGCGGCGCATCATCCAGGGCACGCTGCTGCGCAGCACGATTCACATGGTGTCGGCCCGCGACTACTGGATCTTCCTCGCCGCCATCACGCCCTCGCGGCAGGAGTGGTTTCGCCGCATCACTCGCAAGCAGCATCCTGACCTCGACGTGGAGGGCGCCGCTCGCCTGCTGCGCGCGGAGCTGGCGAGTGGTCCTCGCAAGCAGGACGATCTTCGCGACGCCCTGCTCGGCCTCGGCTACACGCGCGAGGAGTGGTACGGCGCCAATGGATTGGTTCCCATGGTCCGAGTTCCGCCCTCTGGAACCTGGGAGCAGCGGCGCGCCGACCCTCGCCGGCTTTGGTCCGGCGCCGCTGCATGATATCGGCGACTGGGCCGGCATCGCCTATCAAAAGTTGGCTCCGGTTGCCGAACGGATGAGCTTGCGCCAGTTCCGAGACGAGAAGGGCAAGCCGCTCCTCGACCTGCCCCGGGCGCCGTTGCCGGACGCCTCGATGCCGGCGCCCGTTCGCTTTCTGCCAACCTGGGACGCGACCCTGCTGGTCCACGCGCGCCGCACGCAGATCCTGCCCGAGCGCTTCCGGCCGTTGGTCTTCCATGTCAGGATCCCACAGTCGAAGCCGACCTTCCTCGTCGATGGCCATGTGGCGGGGACCTGGCGCTATGACGGCAAGCGCGTCGTCACCGTTCCGTTCGAGCCACTGCCGCTTCGTGCCCGGCGCGAGCTCGAGCTCGAGGCGCGCCGCCTGACTGCCTTTCACGCCGGATGACTCGATGTTCGTCAACACACGGATGGCATCGGAGTGCCGGGCATACGGTGGGATTGTCAACTAGGAGGTGAGTTGGAAATGCAATGGCTTTCCGGTATCAACGCTCTGGCGGGCATCTGGATGATCATTTCGCCCTGGGTCCTCGGTTTTTCGACGCACCCGCAGGCCACCTGGAGCGCAGTGATCATCGGCATCATCGTGCTCGTCTTAGGCGCCATCCGGTTCTTCACCGGCTTTTCGCGTCAGGGCTTCGCGCCAGCCGCGTAACGTCCTCTCAACCACCCCTGCCTGACCCTCCCCTTGCAAGCGGGGGAGGGAAGGGTGGGGGCTTTCAACGCAGGTCGCGCCGCGAAAACCACGCCGTGCTGGCCGCGATCAGCACGACACTGACCGCGAGCGGCAACAGCCAGGCTTGCAGAAGCAGCCCCCGATTGAGCGGGTCACTGGCAAGCAGCCAGTGCCATGGCGAAATCGCGCGCAGCGGTTGAAGCAGGTCGACCTGCGCGCCCACGCCTTCGATGACGTATCCCGCGATGGCTACGGTCGCGGAGGTCGCCATCGCCAACGAGCGGCGTCCGCTCGCCGCACCGATCGCGAACGCCAGCGAGGCAAAAGCGAGGGCGAGGAGTCCGCAGGCGACCGTGGCGGCGACCAGCCGGCCGGCGGATAGGCCATGGTTGAGTCCGGTGGGCGGTGCCATCGCCAGCAGCGCGAGGGCGGCCACCGCGGTGAGGAAGGCGAGCAAGAGGATCATGGCGGCCGCGCGTTCGATCGCCACCCGGGTGCGGCTCACCGGGTTGGCCAGCAGCAGCTCCAGCGTGCCGCCGGCCTCGTCGCCGCTGATCGCCCAGGCTCCCAGCCCGATGGCGAAGATCAAAAGCACCAGCGGCAGGACGTTCGTGAAATATTGGCTGTTCAAATAGCCAGCCGGCGACGTGAGCGTGCTCCGGGCACTCAAGCCGAGCAATGTTTGCACGCTCGGGGGAAGCCCGGCGAAGGTCTTGTCGAGCTCGCTGTTACCACGGACCGTCGGGTAGGCGAGCGCGAGCAATCCGACGAACGCGATCAGGCCGATGCTCCACCAGAGCAGGCTGACGCGTCGCCGTCGCACCACCTGCAGCAGGATGCTTGGCATCAACCGGCCGCCCTCGGTTGTTCGTAGAGCGAAAGGAACAGATCTTCCAGCTCGTCACCGGCGGGGGTGACCCGCAGCAGGCCCGGTCCGCGGGCGGCGGCCGCTAACGCCGGCCCTTCGGGCCCGTCGATCAAGACCGTCGCCGTGTGCTGGTCGAGTTGCACCTCGACGACGCCCTGAACGTTGTCGAACAGTGCTGGCGGAACATCCTGCGTAAAGCGAAACTCGAGCCGGTGCCGCGCCCGGTCCAGCAACGCATTGACGCTCGACATCGTGACCAGCTTGCCACCGCGAATGATGGCGACGCTGGACGCCAGCCGTTCGATCTCCGGTAAGACGTGCGTCGAAAAGAGCACCGCGGCGCCCTTCGCGGTCGCCTCCTGTAGCAGTCTGATGAACTCGCGCTGCACGAGTGGATCGAGGCCCGAGGTGGGCTCATCGAGGATCAAGACCTCGGGATCATGCATCAGTGCCTGGATCAGCCCAACCTTCTGTCGATTGCCCTTGGAGAGCGTTCCAAATGAGCGATGCGGGTCGAGCTCCAACCGATCGGTCAGCCGGTTGAGGCGCGTCCGGTCGACGCCGCCGCGGAGTTTCGCGAACCAGCTGAAGAGCTCGCTGGCTCGCATCGCCGGATCGATCCGAAAATCGCCAGGCAGATAGCCGATCCGCCGGCGTAGCCGTGGCTCTGTCCGCGGCACCCCGCCCAGCACCGAACACCGCCCCGACGTTGGCCGAAGGAAGCCCATCAGCATCCGAATCGTGGTAGTCTTCCCGGCGCCGTTTGGCCCCAGGAATCCAACGATCTCGCCCTGGCCAACTTCGAGGCTCAGGTCGTCGACCGCGGTGACCCCCGGGAATCGCTTGGTCAGGTGCTCGGTTTCGATCGCTGGCGCGGCGATGCGATCATTCTCGCTCGCCACGTGCGCCCCCCAGCCTACCCTCCCCCGCAAGCGGGGGGAGGGATCGCTGCCTTTTAGTCCTTGCTCGGCTTGCCCAGCTCCCGCCAGCTTTTCTCGTGCAACTCGACGCCATGCTCCTTGGCAGCGGACTTGATCCGCTCCCAGGCTTCATCGCGCTCTTTGTCGCTGACGTCCTTCACCTGGTCGAAGCGAGCCACGGCGTTGCGCACGTGACTGGCGTCGTTCAGCGGCTCCTTGCGTTCCCTGGGAAAGGCGAACTCATCTTTAGGCAGCTTGTTTTTCGTCTTCTCGCGCAGTTCGGCCATTACTCACCTCCTGGTCATTCAGTCTCGGAGACGGACTGAGCCCTGTCGGTGTGTTCGCTAACCGCAAGGACTCTCGGCGATCGTCTGAAGTGGCGCGCGGAGCACGGTCAGTGGCCGGCCCCGTTCGATGGCGCCCCGGTTGACGAGATCCGCAAGATGCAGCGTTACCGTCTCGCGCCGGACACCCAGCATGTCGGCCAGCACCTGGTGGGTGATCGTTCTGGGCAAGGCGACGCGATCGCCGTCGCTGGGGTTGCCTACGACCCGAGTCAGCGCCAGCAGCTGACGGGCCAGCCGGCGCGTGGGATCGCGGATCACCATCGATTCGAGGTGCTCCTCGCGACCCTGCAGTCGGCGCGCGACCAGGTCGACGAGGTTGCGCATCACGCGGTTGTCGGCGAGGGACAGCTGCTGAATCAGGCTCCAGTCGAGGCAGGCGACCTCGGAATCTTCGGCGGCCTCGGTGAAGTGGCCGCGTTGGCCGAGCATCGGAAGTAGGCCGTCCCAGCCGCCCCGCTCGATGATCTCGAGAATCAGCTTCCGACCGTCCGCGGTCAGCTGATAGGCGCGCAGCGATCCGGCGATCACCAGGTACATCGGCCGTCCACGCTCGCCCGGCGTATGCAGCACCGTGCCGGCGCCAACCGTGCGAACCACCGCATGGGAGACGAGGGGCGCGACTCGGTCGTGCGACACCCCATCAAACAGCGGGAAGGCCAGCAAGGTCTCCGGTGTCGACGAGCGTTGGACGGTCTCAGTGGCGCTGATGATAGGAAGGCTATCGCATTAGATTCGCAATCATCCGCGCAAAAACTGGCAGTGTTAGCCACCGCACAGCCGGCTCACGGCGTTTGGCGGACGATGGCAGCAGATCAGGGAGGTGGAAGGGCCGAGATGATGGCGGACGCGAATCGCGAAATCCGGATGATGGAAAGGCTGGCCGAGGAACGCCGCCGCCGGCCCTCGCGAACGCAGCTCCTGCATCATCTCGACTCCTTGATCGAGGAACTGGAAGAGATGAATCTCGCCAGCTGCACCGAGATTCCGGCCGACATGTTCGGCGAGCTCGACGGGCTGCGCCGCTATCTGCCGCAGGCCGGCGTCCCCGCCTCATGGCCCGCGACCGTCAACGACCTCCTCGAGGTCTGCTTTCGTCTTCAGAGCGGGCTCCTCTCCACAGGGCCGGTCTTTCACTGACCGGCCCTGACCTGCCTTCGACCCGCGCCCGTATCGTTGTGCGGACGGGAATCATGCGCGAGGTGAGGACATGGGACAGGATCTGAAAGGCAAAGTCGCGCTGGTCACGGGCGCCGGCACCGGCATCGGCCACGCGATTGCCCAGTGTTTCGGCCGTGAAGGCGCCTCGGTGGTGGTCAACTACTTCGGCCACGACCAGGAGGCAAAGCGCCTGGCCAGCGAGCTCAGCAAGGCGTGCGAGCGCTCGATCGCCGTGCAAGCGGACATCTCGAAGTCGGCCCAGGTCGGCCAGATGGTCGAGCAGGCGGTCAAGGAGTTCGGCCGCATCGACGTCTTGGTCAACAACGCCGGCGTCGAAAGCTCCCATCCGTTTCTCGAGACGCCCGAGGACGTTTGGGACAAGACGATCGACATCGACTTGAAGGGAGCGTTCCTCTGCGCCCAGGCCTGCGGACGGGTGATGCGCGACCACGGCGGTGGCTCGATCGTGAACATCTCGTCGATTCACGAGGACGTGACCTTCCCCGGCTTTACGCCCTACTGCGCCGCCAAGGGCGGGATGCGGATGATGATGCGCAACATGGCGCTCGAGCTGGCGCCCCTGAAGATCCGCGTCAACAACATCGCGCCGGGCGCGATCGCGACCCCGATCAACGAGCAGACCCTCCACGATGCTCAGAAGGTCCAAGAGCTGAACCGGATCATCCCACTCGGCCGTGTCGGCCGGCCCGATGAAGTCGCCCAGGTCGCCCTGTTCCTCGCCTCCGATCGGTCCTCATACGTCACCGGGTCGACCTACTACGTCGACGGCGGCATGGTGCGCTTCGCCGAGGCGCTCTAGTGTCGGGGCTCGGCGTCGATTCGGTCAGCCGGCACATCGTCGAATCACTTCCTGGCGTGGATCTGCTGATCGCCTCGAAAGAAGGCGGCGCTCCAGAGGTTGCCTGGGGCGACCACTTCTACTTCTACGATCCCGATCGAGTCCTCGAACCGACCAAGAAGTTTCCGTTCGCGACCATCGTCATCAAGGACTACCCGGGGTTCGACGAGGCGTCAAATTTGAACCGGCCAGGCGTCTACCGCCTGAACATCGGGGTGAGCCGGCCCACCTTCGAGCGGCTCTTCGAAAGCGGCATGACCCATGACTTCACCCACCTGGACCGTCTGATGCCGCACCCGGTTTACGCGAAGAACCACTGGGTCTCAGTCCTCAATCCGAGCCAGCCGACGCTCGACTCGCTGCAGCCGCTGCTCGTCGAAGCGCACGGGATCGCGAAGGCTCGCTACGAACGAGTCAGACGCCTCGAAGTCGCTCCATGATCGGAGCAAACACCTGCCAGTCCTCGCCGACCATAAAGTGGTTGATGCCGAGGGTCTCGCGTAGCCGCTGAAACTTCTCGACCAGGCTGTCCACGCTGCCGATGAAGACGTGAGGCGAATCGAGGACGTCCTCTTCCGACAGCTCGACGCCGCGCCGACTTCGTAGGCGATCGGCGATCTCCCGAGCTGCCGAGCGCGAGGAATCCGTCACCTTCGCGCCGAGGGATGGATAGGTGTTGATCTCAATCCTGTCGAAACGCTCACCCGCCGCCTCGCGGATCAGCGCGATCTTCCTGGCGCTGCCAGCCAGAGTGCAGCCCTTGATGTCAGCGGTGCCGTCGGGCAGCACACGCGGTGCGATGCTCACGATCTGCGCCTCGCGACTGGCGAGCCGCAAGAGCTTGGGGCTGCCGCCGCCGAGGAGAAACGGCGGATGTGGTCGCTGTACGGGCCGCGGAAGATCGGCGAGGCCGTTGACGCGGTAGTAGCGGCCCTGGAAGTCAACGGGACCATCGCTAAAGACAGCCTTGAGGACGGTGACTGCCTCGGCGAGGCGATCGATGCGGACGGTGCCGGCGTCGTATGGAATGCCAATGCTCTCGTACTCCGGGACGTTCCAGCCTGCTCCGATGCCGACCAGCAGACGGCCGTCGCTCAACCGGTCCAGGGTTGCCAGCTCCTGTGCCAGGACGACCGGGTGTCGTAGGTCGTTGTTGAAAACGAAGGTGCCCAAACCCAGACGAGAGGTCACCCCCGCGGCAAGTCCAAGCGCCGAGATGGGCGCGAACTGGTCGATGAGGTGATCTGAGAGCACGAGGGCGTCGTATCCGGCGCGTTCGATCTCCTGGACCTCGTGGATGAAGTCGGCGCGGGTGCCAGGAGTGCGAATCCCGGCGGCGAAGCGGAATGGTCTCACGCGCCGATTAGATCAGGCGGTGGAACGAACAGCCTCTGGTCGCCTGATCGCCGACAGCTCGCCTGCGGGCGTGGCCCAGCGCAACCAATCGGCGGTCCGCGCCGCGATTGCGGAAATCGTCAACGCCGGATTGGCCGAACCCTGCGTCGGCAGCACACTGCCGTCGCAAATCAGAAGGTTGGGCACATCCCAACTGCGGCACCACTGGTCGACAACCGAGTCACCTGGCGATGCGCCCATGCGGCAGGTTCCGACCAGGTGTGCATAGCGCCGGACGTATGAGACGCGCCGCGCGCCGGCCGCCGTCAGGACGCCGGTCGCGCGCTGGATGCCCGCCGCCATCATCTTCTTGTCGTTGTCGAACAGGCTGAAGCGCACATAGGGGACCGGAATGCCATCGGCGTCCTTCTCGACCGGATGGATGGTCACCGTGTTGGCCTCGTTCGGCAGGATCTCGCCCAGGACTCCGAGGCAGGCGTAATGGTTGTAGTCGGCCATCGCCTCGATCAGGTCGCGGCCAAAGACGCCGTCATCGCTGAGGACATGGGCCATCGCGATTGGCAGCGGCGAGACGGTCTGTAGCGCATAGCCGCGCACGAAGTCGTTGGCTGGATCAGTTTCGTAAAAGGCTTCGGTGATCGCGCAGGCGGGCGGCGCCTTGTACTGCCGGATCATTTCGTCGAAGAGTCCGTAGACCACTGGTCCAGCCTGCGCCATCAGGAACTTGCCGACCAGCCCGCTGCTGTTGGCGAGGCCATTGGGGAACTGGCTCGACACCGAGTTCAGCAGTAAACGCGGTGTCTCGATCGCATAGCCGGCGACGATTACGGCCTTTGCTCGCTGTTCTGCCTCGATGCGCCGACCGTCCTTGGTTTGGAAATAGCGCACGCCCCGCGCCCGGCCGTCGGGGTGCAGCGTGATCTCGGCGGCCATCGCCTCGGTGCGGATCTCGGCGCCGTGCTCGATCGAGCCCGGAATGTGGCTCACCATGGTGCTGCTCTTTGCCCCCACCTTGCAACCCAGCAGACAGAAGCCGCGCATGATGCAGTGGGGTCGCTTGCCGGCGGCGCCCGCCGGAATCGCCACCGGTCCGCCGGCCACCACCGGAATGCCCAGGCGCACGCAGCCGGCGATCAATTGCTGGCCGGCGGTGCCCGCCTGCAGCGGCGCATAGGGATAGCCATGCGGCTTTCCCCAGGGGTAATGGCGCGGCCCAGAGACCGGATACTCCCGCTCCATCGCCTCGTAGTAGGGCTCGAGCGCCTCATAACGGAAAGGCCAGTCGACGGCGACTCCGTCGATGGAGCGGACCATGAAGTCCGATGGATGCAGGCGCGGGGCGAAGCCGGCGTAATGGATCGTGCTGCCGCCGACGCCGCGCCCCGAGTTGTTCGCGCCCAGCTCGAGCGGTTCCTCGCCCCCGATGATGCGCAGGTCGTTCCAGTAAAGCGGCGCCGATCCTGCCTCATCGGAGACCATCGTGTCCTCGCTGTCATGCCAGGGCCCCGCCTCCAGGACGACGACGGAAAAGCCGAAGCGCGCCAGGCGTTCCGCGAGCACACCGCCGCCGGCGCCGCTGCCGATGATGCAGAAGTCGACCTCCTCACTGGGCCGGTATTCCCGCATCTCGGTCTCGAGGATCCAGTCCGAGGAGAGGTGAACGTGCAGCCTCATTGCACCTCGCGTGCCTCCCATGGCTCGCGGGCCCCATGATTCAGGGCAAAATACCCGCGCGGGTACGCCGGCCCGCCGAACCCAATCTCGTCCCAGGCGTATGGATGGGCGTAATAGACGCCAAGAATCTGCCGGAGGGCCATGTTTATCCAGAAGCGTCGAACCGGCAACCCGCGCCACGACTCGCCCGGCGGATCGCCGCGGCGCACACGCGCGAGTACGGCGTCCTGTTCCGCTGCGTTGAGCTCGTTAAACGTCCGACCGAAGAGATCAGTGGCCGCCTCGTCCATTCCGGCGAGCGCCTTCCGCCAAGCAATCTCCTGCGCCGGCATATCGTCGAAGCGATAACCATCGATATCGTGATGGGCGCAGTGCTGATCGATCCAGGGCGCGATCGGGACGCGTTTGTCGCCAGGGCGATGATCCTGCGGAATGACCCGAGCGCAGACGGCCTCGAGTGTCGTGCGTTCCTGCTCCTTGAAAAAGCGATACGGCGGGACATTGTGCACTCGGTCGAGCACGATCTTGCGCGTGGCTTCGTCCCAATGGCCGCGCTGGGCAAGGACGTCGGCGTCGGGATAGCGGCGCATCCTTACTTACTGCGCCGGAGCAGGGACGAAATCATCCCGAGCAAGCCGACTGCCGTGAAGAGGAGCGGTGCGAAGAGGGGAGGGCCCATGGTGACGTTGAAGCGCAGGTTGGCGAACCGACCGGGCATCCGGCAGATACCGCGAAGGTGTAGCGCGAACCCGAGCAATCCATCGAAGAACGTGACCATCGCCGCCAGCGGCAGAACCTCGCTCGCAATCTGACGGCTGAAGATCGATCCGACGGCGGCGCCGGCCATCGGCGGCGTCACCCAGACCGGGGTCCACATCACCGGCTGGTTGTAGCTGCCGCGCAGGTGCTCGAAATACGCCTCGCCTCCCGCGATCACGGCGAAGACCGCCGAGACGATCGCCATCCCCTGCTGAAAGCGGCCCGTCTCGATGTCGAAGACCCCCTCCCTGACCCTCCCCCTGCGAGGGGGAGGGAAAAACGTGCGTTGGGTTGAGCGTTTTTCGCGGCGAAGCATGGATGCGATCAAGCCGGTGACGCCAACCGTGCCGAGCAGCAGCGGAGCAAACACCGGCGGACCCATCACCAGGTTGTACCGGCCGAGCTTGAACCCGCCTGGAAGACGTCGGATGCCGCGCAGGTGATAGCCGAATCCGATCATGCCGTCGACGAGCGAGACGATCGATGCGGCCGGCAACACCGTCCGGGCGGCGCGTTTGCTGACGACCGCCGCCAGACCGGCCGCCGCGGTGGGAGGCGTGAGCCACACCGGCGTCCACATCCATGGATCATCGAAATCGCCGCGTTGATGTTGCGCATACGCCTCAAAGCCTGAGACCACGGCCGACGCCGCCGTCATCAGTGCCATGCTGCGTTGGAACCGGCCCTGCCTGATGTCGCGACGCGCGACCTCGATATCGGATGCGAGCTTCTTCCTCAGGCTCATCGGGCCGATGCGCCGCTAATGTTGCAATGGGCGTGCCCGAGCGTGGACGCCGGATCGGGCGGGGGCAGCGCGTTGCGTCGTCGTCGGGCCACCGCCTGCGCCACTCCTCCGCCGACGGCGACTCCGCCCGCCGCCAGCAGGGCGCCGACGAGGGTCAGCAGGCCTAACTCGAGCCAGCGTTCGGGGTCTTTCATGCCTCGACGCGAAAGCGCTCGGCGTCCTGGCGCTTGAATTGCAGCCCCAGGCCCGGACGGTCGGCATCCGGTTGCAACGCGCCGTCCTTCGGTTCGAGCACGCCATCGAAAAACATCCGCTCGATGCGGACATGGTCATGGAAGTATTCGATATGGGCGATGTTCGGTGCGGCGCAGCCGATCACCGCATGGATCGCCGGTGCGCAGTGTGCGGAGAAGGGGATGGCAAAGCTGTGCGCGGTATTCGCCGCCTCCATCCAACCGGTTATCCCCAGGCATCGCGTGACATCCGCCTGCTGGACGTCGACCGCGTGCGCGGCCAGCATGTCACGCACGTACCACGGGTCGTACGCGTACTCACCGGCGGCGACGTTCATCGGCACGTGCTCGCGGATGAAACGCAGCTGCTCGAGGTGATCGGAGGACACCGGTTCCTCGAAATAGGTGACGCCCGAGGCGGCGAAGTAGACCGCCTGGTCGATCGCCTGCTTGACGATGTAGGCGCCGTTGGCGTCGACGAAGAGCTCGACGCCGTCGCCGATCGCCTCGCGTGCGGCGCGCACCCGCATCACATCGACTTCAGGCCTGGTGCCCCAATCGAGCCCGACCTTCATCTTCACCCGAGGGATGCCCTGGCGCGCCCACCCGCTGAGCTGTTCCTGCAGCTGGCGGATCGTGTAGCTGGTGACCCCGCCGCTGCCATAGATCGGGACTTCGCCGCGGCGGCGGCCGAGCAGCGTCAGCAGCGACATGTCGTGCATGCGTGCCTTCAGGTCCCAGAGCGCGATGTCGATGGCCGAGATCGCCGTCGCCGCGATGCCCGGTCGTCCGAGGTTGCGGACGGCAGCGACCATGACCTGCCAGAGGCCGCGGACATCGTCGGGATCCGTGCCGATGACAATCTCGCGCAGCAGGTCATCGATCAACGTTGCCGCCGCCCGCGTCGCATAGCTGTAGCCGATCCCGCGATGGCCGGACTCGGCCGTGAGCTCGACCAGCACCATCGTCGTCGACGACCAGCGGATGGTGCCGTCCGCCTCGGGCAGGTCGGTTGGGACCTTGTAGATCGAGACCTGGACATTGGTAATCCGGCCCCCCACCCTGCCCTCCCCTCGAAGGCTGGGGGCGGGTGATTCAGTCGTGGATGTTGCCGGGGTGCGAGGGACGATCGGCGAGGGGACCTCTCCGACGTTAGTCGTGCTGCGAACCATTTCCTGGCACGACGCTTCCAAGCTTGTCGGCGACCCGCGCCACCACGCCGGCGGGCGACTCTTCGAAGGTCAGCTCGTTCGTCTCATCGCGGAAAATCGTGGTCGCGATCTTGCCGCGATGCGCCTCGCCTCGTGCCAGCGACTCCGCCAGATTCTTCGCCTGCTTCGGCTTGATCTTTGCGGGCATCGGCGGCTCGTAGGGATCGACGACGCACTCGATGACGACCGGTCCTTCCATGGCTAGCGCTTGCGCCAGCTGCTCGCGGCACTGGGCCGGGTCATCGATCTTGATGCCCTTCGCGCCGACAGACTCGGCCAACTTGACGTGGTCGATCGGCTGCAGCGTTACGCCGTACTCCGGGTTGCCCAGGAAGACAAGCTGCTCCCACTTGATCTGGCCCAGCGTGTTGTTCTTGATCACGATCACCTTGATCGGCAGCTTGTACTTGACCGCCGTCGACATCTCGGCCATCAGCATGCTGAAGCCACCGTCACCGACGAAGGCGATGCACTGCCGCTTGGGAAACGCGACCTGCGCCGCGATCGTGTAGGGGAGGCCGTTGGCCATGGTGGCGAGGTTGCCGCTGAGGGAGAAGCGCTGGTTGTCGCGGATGCGAATATGGCGGGCCGCCCAGGTCGTGATCGTTCCCGAGTCGGTTGAGATGATCGCGTCGTCGGTCAGCAGCTGGTCGAGATTCTCAGAGACGACCTCCGGCTTCATCGGCGTCTCGCTGCGCGCCCCACGTTCTTCCATCAGCGTCCACCAGTCGCGCATGCCGGCTTGCGCCTTCTCGAGGAACGCGCGGTCGGCGTTGCGCGGAAGGAGAGGCAGCAGCTCCCGGAGCGTTGGCGCCGCGTCGCCCGCCAGCCCTACCGTGACCGGCGCACGCAGGCCGAGACGCGAAGGATCGTCGTCGATCTGCACGACGGTCGCCTGTCCCGGCTTGGGGAGAAAACTGATGTAGGGGAACGAGGTCCCGACCATCAGCAGCGCATCGCACTCCTCGAGCGCTTCTTCCGATGGCCGCGTCCCGAGGAAGCCGATGCCGCCGGTCGTATAGGGGCTGGTATCGGGGACGACGTCTTTGCCAAGCAGCGGTTTGATGATTGGCGCACCCAGCTTTTCAGCCGCCTCCAGCAATTCGGCCCTCGCGCCGCGCGCGCCGTTGCCGGCGAGAATCGCGATCTTTGTCTTTCCCTGGAACGCCGCAGCCGCTCGATGCAAATCCGCCGCAACCGGAATCCGCGAGAGCTGCAACGGCTGGTCCGAGCTGTGGCCCTTGACGTTCATCTCGGACCGCTCCGGCTTCTTGGCGTCGGCATCCTGCAGGTCGTTCGGGAAGGTGATGTGCGAGACCGACTTGTTGCCGACCGCCGTCCGGACCGCAAGGTCGACCAGGTTCTCGACATGCGCCGGGCCCATGACACGCTGGTTGAAGAGCGCGACGTTCTCGAACAGGTAATCGGTGTTGACGTCCTGCTGGTAATGGGTGCCGATCAGGTCGTGATAGGTCATGCCGGTGATCGCCAGTACCGGAACGCGATCGAGCGCGGCGTCATAGAGCCCGTTCAAGAGGTGGATCGCGCCAGGACCCGAGGTCGCCAGGCAGACGCCCAGCCGTCCCGTGTACTTCGCGTAGCCGCAGGCCATGAAGGCCGCAGCTTCTTCGTGGCGCACATGGATGAATCGAATCTGCTTCTCGCGCTTGCGCAGCGCGTCCATCAGCCCGTTGATGCCGTCGCCCGGCAGGCCGAAGATGGTGTCGACCCCCCAGTCGATGAGCCGGTCGAATAGCAGATCGCTTGCCGTTGTGGTCATGAGTCCTCCCCGGTCACCGCGAGGAGGCACCCCGCGGGCGAACCACTGATAGAGTTGGTGACAGTCTCAATATCAGCTTAGGCGCTGCAGCCCGCCGTGCGTCGGCGCACATCAAAGGTCACCCTCCCTCCATGGTCCAGGGGAGGGAGGGCGACCTCGTCGTCGCTAGTTCAGGATGACGGTCCCGTTCAAGAGCGGGCCGGACAGCGTGTAGCCGTCGTCGAGCGTCAGGAAGATCGTCGCCGGCAGCGTGCCGTTGTTCACCGCGACCATTTCGAAGGCGACGGTCTTCCCATTGGAGAGGCCGGTGCCGACCATCGTGACGCTATGGGCCACGTCATCAAACTGGATCGAGTCGACCCGCGTCGACTGAAAATCCTCACCGGATCCGGAGTCGTGCGCCTGGACATTATCGGTGTCCCCGTCCTTGCAGCTATCGCCGTCGAACGAGGCATGCGCCGTACCCGACGTGGCGCCGGCCATGTCACCGCCACCGTCCGCCTCGCGGCAGCCGCTGCCCCCGGTTCCGCTGCCACCGCTGGATGTGCCACCGAAGATGGTTGTCCCGGCGACTTGCGTGGCAATCGAGGTGTGGTCGCAGCTCGCCGTGTTGTCACTCGCCGCCGTGCAATTGGAGGAGTAGGTGAGAGTGTGGTTGAACTGGGCGTACTGGTCGTCGCTGTAGATGATCGACGCGAGCCCGGTCGTCGGACTCGCGGCGACGCCAAAGTCGTCGTAGAGGTCACGGTTGCCGGTGCAACCCACACCGCCCTCACAAACCGCGCCGCGATGGTTGATCGGTGACGCCTGGACCTGCGTCCAGCCGCTCGTATTGTTGAGCACGTTGAGGTTCTGGGCGAAGTAGACGTACCAGTTGGCCGATGCGGGATAGCTGTCGGGTGGATTGACGCCGTCGTAGTAGCTGGTGCCGTAGTAGACGAGGTCGACTTTGCCGGCCGTCCCCGCCGAGCTCCAGGGGAAGATCGCGGTGTTCGCCGGCGCCTTGCTGATCGCAATTGGTGCCCCGTTTGAGCCGCCCAGCCAGGTCTGACCGTGGTCGGTCGAGTACTTGTAGTAGACGTAGTGGTTGTCGCTGAAGAAGGCGTAGACATTGCCCGCCTGGTCGACGCTGACGTTCGGGAAGTTGTGCGCGTAGCCGACCGCGGGATTCGGATTGTTGTAAACCTGGTAATCCTTGAAGGTCTTGCCGCCGTCGAGGGAGACGCCCATCCAGACGATGTGGAAGTCGGTCGGATTCGGGTTCGCTTGGTCCTGCACCGTCCCGCTGACAAAGATCTGATAGAGGATGTCGTTATTGCGGGCCGGGTCTGTCGTGTTGCTGTTCTGATCGATCGCGAGGTTTCCGGTTTTCATTCCCGATCGGGCATCCAGGTTCGTCGCCTCCACCGCGTCACCGATCTGCGTGAACGTCGTGCCCGCGTTGTACGAACACTGGACGTGGAGCCCGGCCGGGGCGATCAAGACGCCAGCCGCAGAGAGGTAGCTGATGCAGACCTTCTGCGAGCCGTCGGCGGCGATCCATTCGCGATCCTCGCCGGGAAAGATTCCCGAGAGCAGGTTCTGGCTCCAGGTGTGCCCGCCGTCCTGTGAGGTGCCGACGTCCGTGCTGGCGCCGGTCAGGCTGGCGACGTAGACGTTGTAGATCCCGAAGGCATTCTTGGCGGTGGCCGTCGCGAGGTCGGTATCGCCGCCGGCGGGGGAGATGTTGCTTTCACCGGCGCCAGGTGCAGGGCTCGAGACCTGGTTCGGGGAAGGCAGGTGCACGTAATGCCGTCCGCCGTCGATCGATTTCCACGCCTCCGTGCCGGAGGTGAGGCCGTTTTCCGAGCTGCCGAAGAAGTTGCCGAACTTATCCGCTCGGATCGCCGGCTCCGCCGCGTGGTTCTGGCAGGGACTGTTGACATCCGGGCAGTACTCGGCCGGTAGGCCGCCGAGCTGGTAGTTGATGAAGCTGTAGCCGCCATCGGAGATCGTCGTGCTGCCGTCGGCGTTGGTCGTCGAGGTCGCGGCATTCGCGCCGCTGGCGAGCAGGAGCATCAAACCGGCGGCGACGACCGTACCCCGTCCAATGGCCAAGCGTCGGATCCGAGACCTGATCATCTTTTCCCTCCATCGGTCCGAGCTCGAACGAAACGGGCGTGCTTCATCCAAGCAACGTGGTGAACCGAAGCTTCCCCGTCGCCGCGCTCGCAATAGCCTACGGAGGCGTTGTAACACAATGCGCCTACACGCGTCAATCATTCTGCCCGCGAATGACTGTGCTATTTACTGGCTGTCCGCTATAGGCATTGATCGCCCTAATCCGCCGACAGCCGATAAAAAATTCGGCGCCCCGCCGATGTGGCGGAGCGCCGACATATATAGGTTGAGCCCTGGTTAGCGGCTCTGTCCCGGCTGCGTCGGCCAGGTGTTGGGCCGCTGCTCGGGCTGCCCGCCCTGCTTGCCAGGCCACTGCTGGCCAGGCTGACCCTGCTTGCCAGGCCACTGCTGGGGTTGCGGTTGCCCGCCCTGCTCGCCGTGACGCTTCTCGCGCTTGCTCATCGATTGCCTCCTGTCGAATATGAGTTCTCTTCGCCGGCCCGCTTCGGCCGCCGAATGCGTTCACGATATGGGGCTACCGCTACGACCCCGCTCGCGATCCGCTGGCGCCTCGGCGACGAAACCGTGACTAGCGAACAGCCGTTCGTGGCAGGTGAAGTTTGGCCGACCGCAGGCTAATCGGTGATGCCCTTCCGGTCGAGGAACGTCTAGCCCTCGAGGGCTCTGGCTGGGACGGTGAAATTGAGGGGGGTTAGCGGCGCCGCCCGAGACTTTTGTGGACGTCCATCAGCGTCTCGCCACGGTGCCGGCTCCTTGGCCGGGGCCGCGTGGGCGGAAGGCGACTGCCCCACCAGAGCAGCAGGCCGATGCCGGCGCAGAGGATGACCAGGACCGCGATGGCCTCGCCCACGGCTGAACTCTAGATGAATGGGCCCTAAAGCCGCCCTTCACCTCGGTTAACCGTTCCTTGACAGTTCGGTCAATTGGTTGCTAGTTTGATTGCCGGCAAAGCGGCCTAATCGGCAACCAACAAGGAGGGAGCATGCTCAATTCGGTCGTACCTTGGCTTGTGCGTCGCATTGCGCCTGTGGCGATGGGCGCGACGGCGATCGGCACGGCGCTCGCCGGCAATCCGACGGTGACTTCGGCGGCGACAACGGCGCTGCCGCGTCCGCTGGTGGCGGATGCGGTCTTCGTCTCGTCGGACGCAAACCCGCCCAGCGAGGCGGCGTGCAACGCGGTCAATCGCCGCTGCTTCAACCCGACTGCGATGGCGAACTCGTACAACTACGCGATCCTGCACAACGGGCCTCTAGGAGTAAATGAGGGGCAGGGCAGGACGATCGCGGTCGTCGACTCCTTTGGCGCCTCGACGATTCGCGAGGATCTCGGCACCTTCGACACAGCGTTCAACCTGCCGCATCTCTGCGGTGAGACGGGACCGAACGATCCGTCCGCAAACTGCCCGTCGACAACGTCGCCGCGTTTCGACATCGTCCAGCTCCAGGGTGGGCCGCCGGCCGTTCCGCCGCCGGCAAACAACACCATCCATGGCACCGCGCTCGAGAACCACAACCTCTGGGACGTTGAGGTTGCCCTCGATGTCGAGTGGGCGCATGCCACGGCACCGCTGGCCAACATCATGTTGGTCGAGACCCCGACCGCCGAAGTACTCGGTGTTCAGGGCTTCCAGCAGATGATGAACGCCGAGCAGGAGCTGATCGACAGCGGTCGCGTCGACGTCATCAGCCAGAGCTTTGGCTCTGGCGAAGGCGCCTTCAACAACGGGCTCGCGTCGCTGAAGCAACTGCACCAGGCGTTTGTCGATGCCCAGGCGCATCACGTCACGGTTTTCGCCTCGTCGGGTGACGGCGGGACCGCGAACGCGATGAAGACCCC
>DAIPYJ010000056.1:0-17710 GCA_036782775.1 Candidatus Dormiibacterota bacterium
GGACCGCTGTCGAGCAGCGCCTCCCACTTGACCTCAGGTTGTCGCGCCGTCGATGGCGCCACCCCTGCGCAGTGCACCACCACCAGGGTCTCGAGATGCGGCAAATCGCTGATCGCCTGCTCGGCAATCGGTTTCATGGGGACGGCGCGGCCTCGTCGCGTGGCCCCGTCTGCCGTGATCAGCACCTTGGCCGTTGCATCCGTGAGCCGCTGCCGGATCGCCTCGGCGCCAAAGCCCGAAAACAGCGGCACGGCAACCGCGCCCAGCCTCGCGCACGCGAGCAGCGCGATCGCATTCTCCATCACGAGCGGCAGATAAAGGCCGACGGCGACACCGCGACCGACCCCAATGCGCCGCAGCCCCGCCGCCGCTCGACCAACCTGTGCGTCGAGCTCCGCGTAGGTCAACTGTCGGACTTCACCGCCCTCGGTTTCGCCAATCAATGCCAGCGCGTTCGGCGTCGAGCGGCGATGCTGCGTGACCGCCGAGTCGTAGGCGTTGAGGGTTCCCCCGGGGAACCATTTGGTCAAAGCAATCCCGGCCGAGCTATCCATCACCGCCGAATAGGGGGTCGACCAGACGATGCCAAGCCTCTTCACCAGCGCATCCCAGAACCAGTGCGGATCGCGACCCGCTCGCCGGCAGAGATCGGCGTAATCGGCGCAGCCATGCGCGTCGATGAATTCCTGCAGGCGGCTACGGCGGGCCTGCTCCGGATCCGGTGACCAGTGCGGCGGCATCTGGCTCATCCGCTTTTCATGCTATCGCCGGTCCAGAACCCTTCCGGGTCCGCTTTTCGAATATAAGCGAGCTCATCCGTGCTGGGCGCCGGTGTGGCCGGGACGGTCTCCGGCGTGTCGAGGTCGAAGCCGGTCGAGTCGCGCACCTGCCTGGCGCTGACGCCCGGATGGAGCGAACGGATCCGGACGCCGCTGGGCGAGAGGTCGAAGACGCCGAGCGTCGTGATCAGCGTCGCCGGGCCGCCTCGGCGCCGTCCGGGGAAGTGGCCTGGAGAGGTGATGTAGTCGACGTGCTGGCGGAATCGTCGCGGTTCGTGCTCCATGATCAGGACCGTCCGACCTGCGAGTGAGGCGATATCACCGCCGCCACCACTCCCCGGAAGCCGGACGGGCGTGCCGCCGCTGCTCGTCCGCGTGGTGTTCAGGTTTCCCAGCGGATCGATCTCCGCCCCACCGATGAAACCGACGTCGACACGCCCAGCCTGCAGCAGGCTCATGACGTCGAGCAGCCCGAGGCAGGTAATCGCGCCGGCGATGTTCGGCGGATCGCCCATCGTGTAAATGAACGCCTCCGCCGGACGGTCGCGAATCACGCCGTTCTCGAAGAGGCCGACGGCATCAGGCGCATGCGTCGCCTTCGCCAGCCCGAAGCCGAGCAGCGGGAGCCGCATGCCGACGAAGACGACCTCGTGATCGTGGATCTCGCGTCCCGCCGCCACCACCATCAACTCCCGCCGGGTATAGGAGGCGGTCATGGCGCGAAATTGGCCGGAGCCGCCAGGCGCTGCTCCCGAACCCGCAGGCGATCGATGGCCGCCTCGCCGAGATGCCGCAGGTAAGCGCTTCGGTCCGGAAGCTCGAGCACCCACTCGTTAAGCCAGGCCTCGAAGCCTTTGCGCGTCTTGGATTGGCGATGGTAGGAAAGGAAGGGCTCGAAGTCGCGGCGCCAGTAGCCCTGCACCGAGGAGGGGAGCGCGCCACCCGGCTCTTCCACCACCGCCGTTGTGAGGAACCCGGGAATGACGGTGCGATTGGGATCGCTGCGGATGACGTCCGCAGCAACGATCTCCTCGCAGATGACGATGGTCCGGCGCGCGGCATAGGCGGCTTCGACGGTCAGGCCCAGGTTGCCCCACAGGTGCGCATTGCCTTCCCGGTCGGCGCGCTGCACGTGGACGATGGCGACGTCAGGCGTAAGCGCGCCGACGGCGAGCAGCGGCGGCCCGCCGAATGGGTCCTCGATCGGCTTGATGCGTGGGTGGTTGCGGACGATGTCGCCTCCCAGCCCGGTGAAGGTGGGCAGGAACGGCACCCCCATTGCGGCGGCTTTGAGGGCCAAGCCAACGGTGAAATTGGAGTGGTCTTCCACGACGATCGGCCGCGGCACCCCCTGCTCGTAGGCGCGCCGGAAGCCGTAGCCGGAGCCGCCGGCGACGTTGCCGACCCAGGCTGCGATCACCCGGGCAACTGCGCCCGCGCCAATCAACTCGTCGAAGGCCATGTCAGAGATGGGCCCGATCAGGGTCAGGTCCCTCCGGCCCTGGCGGATGATCTCGTGCACGGCGGCGAACGGAATACCTGATTCCAGCGCTAGGCCCAATGCGATGGCATCACCGTCGTGAACCTGCTGGGCGATGGCCTCGCGGAGTGTGCGGCGCTTGTCCGTCAGCGATGACTCCAAGCGGGCGACCGTTTTTCGAGGAAGGCGTCGATCCCTTCCTGCGCATCGGCCGACGGTCCGACCAGGTCCTCGTAGGCGGCGATCGCGGCATCGAGGCGGTGCAGCGTTTCGACGGCTCGGGCGCCGCGCACCGCGCGCACCAGGGCGTGAACCGCGACGCCGCTCAATGCGGCCAGGTCCTGAACACGGAGATGAGCCGACTCATCCAGGCCGGCCCGCGGCACGACGCGAGTCAGCAGCCCGAGTTGTTCCGCGAGCGCCGCGGGGACCACTTCGCCCAGCAGCAAGCGCATCGCGGTTCTCGCCGGACTCTGCTGCGGCAGCAGCGCCGCCGCCACCGGCGGAAAGGCGCCGAGGGTGATTTCTGGAAAGCCCAGCCGCATATCGTCGGCGGCGATCACCTCATCGCAGAGCAAGGCGAGTTCGGCGCCCCCACCGAGCGTTGACCCATGGACCGCCGCGACCGTGACCGATTCCAGCGTCAGCAGCAGATGCGCCTGCTTGCGGACCTCGGCGAGCATCGCCGGCAGCCGGCTGCGGGTGTGGTCTCGGACGTCCACCCCGGCCGAAAAGGCGCGCTCCAGGGCGCTGCGAATCAACACCACGCGGATGCCCGACGACCGGCAGGCGGTCAGCGCCTCATTCAGCTGGCGCAGGGCATCGATGTCGAGCACGTTGAGCGGCGGCCGATTGAGGATGATCTCCGCGATCCCGCTCCCGATCTCGAGCCGCACCGGGTTATCCGGTGATCTCGTGGCCAGCATGACGGTATCGTACAAATCGATTTCCGCCTAACTTTGGCGGGAAGTGGGTAGGCTGTGACCATGCAGACTTGCACACGCTGTCGGCGTGCGGTTTCCGTGGACGCCGCGTTTTGTCCGCACTGCGGAACACAACTCCAGGCGCAGCGGGTCGAGGGTCAGGTGATCGACGGAAGCAAGCGCTTCGCGGCAAATCAACCGTTGAGCCCAGGCCGCGCCGCCCGCCTCTCCATCATCCCGGGCCTCGGCCACCTATACGCCGGGGCGCCGCTCAAAGGCCTGGCCTTCTTTGCCGCGATCATGGCGCCGGTCGTCCTCGGCACGGAACTGGATTTGAGCCTGATCGGCGCACCCTTGGGGATCCCGCTCGACCTCGGAGGGTTCGGGCTCTGGGCATTTTGCGCCTTCGACGCATACCGGACGGCTCGCAACCGGATGCGGCGCGCCGGCTAACGGCCGGCGGACGTTGAAATACTTTTCGCAACCTTGGTTGCCTACGCTCGCGATGTGGCGCGGGAGCGGAGGATCCTTCTGGTCGAAGACGACGCCGATGTCGCGGAACTCTATCTGACCCAGCTGCGCCGGGATGGGATTCCGGTGGAGCACGTTTCGACCGGCGTGGCCGCCGACACCTTCGTGCGCACCCGTGTGCCCGCCCTCGTCCTGATCGATTTGAAGCTGCCCGATGGAGACGGCAGGGCGTGGGTCGAACGCTGGGCGACTGATCCAGTGTGCAGCGGGGTTCCGATCTGGATCGTGAGCAACTCGATGCCGGAAGACAATCTCTGGTGGCACGCGGCGCCCAATGTGCTGCGCTACTTCCAGAAGTCGAAGGTCGCGCTCTCCAGGCTCAGCATCGAGATCCGTGCCACGCTCGGCTTGCCCTACGGCGAGCGCATTAACCGCGCCGCCAGTTAGGCTCTGGCTCGGTGGAGGCGGCGCGACGCACGTTGCGATGGATGGACCTCCTGCCGGTCCTGATCTTCGCCGTGCTGGGTGGCGTGCTGGTGGTTGCCATCCTGTTGGGCATCGCGAGAACCAACCGAGGCTTCTATCGCGCGAATGCCGAGACGATCAGCCTGCTGGCCACGTTGGCCGTCTACCTTGCGGTGGGTGCCGGCATCGCTGTCGGGCTGCGGCGGCTTCGAGCGCCGCTCCGGTTTCTGCAACTGCGCCGGCCCACGCTGAGCGACCTTGGCATCACCATCCTCCTGCTGCTGCCCTGGTACATCGGCATCTACCTGGTCTCGGCGCTCTCCGCCAGGATCTTCAACGGCGGGAACACCATCCCCGGGAACAGCCGTCTGGTGTTCATCCAGCGCCCGCACGGGATCGGCTTACTGCTGCTGGCGCTGCTGGTCACTGCGGTCGCCGCGCCGGTTTGCGAGGAGCTGTTCTTCCGCGGCATGCTCTTCCGCCTGCTCGAGGAACGGACCTATCTCTGGCTGGCGATCGCCGTCAGCGCGGTGGCGTTTGGCCTGGCGCATGCGAGTCCGGCGATCAGCCTGGCGTTGCTGCCCACCTTCGTCTACATGGGCGTGGTGCTGGCCCTGGTCTACGTCCGGACCGGCTGGCTGAACAACTCGATGCTGCTCCACGGCCTGAATAACGCGATCGTCACGATTCTCGCCTTCAACGTCGCGGTTCGCTAGAGCTAGACGACGTCGGTTGGGATCGGCGGAATCTTGTGCCGCGGAACGCGATCGACGATGACCTCGACGGGGGAGTTGCGCACGACGTGCTCGGCGATGCGCCCCAGGGGGCTTTCGTTCGGCCGGTTCTGGCCGCTGATGCCCATCACGATCGCGTCGGCGCCTTCTTCTCGAGCGATCTCCACGATGCGATGGCCGGCCTGTCGGGCGACGTCGACGCGGGTGCGCGGCGCGATCGCGTGCTGGGTCGCGATGAAGGCGGCGGCGTCGAGCGCTCGCTGAATGCGAGGATCCTTCTCCGGTCGTACCAGGGGCGCCTGGAGCGGGATCTCATGCACGTAGACGATGACCATCTCGGCCTTGTGTCCCTGGTTGAGGCGGGCGGCGAGCTCGACGGCCCGAACCGACGCGCCGAGGTCAAGCACCGGAACCAGCACTTTTCGAATCGCCTCGACGCTGCGCACGGTGCTGGTGGCGCCCCGCGGTGCTGGTGGCGGCACCCGCAGCATCCAGCCGAGCGTGCCCGCAAGCCCAACGATGAAGCCGACCGCCAGGGTGATGCCGAGCGGGCTGAGCGCCAGCTTCAAGGACGGAGCCTGGCGGCGGCCTGGAGGCGCCAGGCGCCGAATGCCAGGAGGCCGACGCCGGCGATCGCGTAAGGCAGCGAGTGCACCTGCACCGCGTCCCGCAGAAGAATGATGAGGCCGATCGCTAAGGCGAGAAAGCCGATGATCCGCGTGAACCGATAGGGCGTCATCGTGGGGCCTGCTCGAGGTCCCGCTGCTCGAGCACGGCTTCATACTCCTCGAGCGACTCGAATTCCTCTGCCTCGCGCAGCACCCGCTTCTGCGCGTCCTCCCAATCGCGCGGAATGTTGCCGGTCGGGGGTGCGCCCTGGCGGCGTCGGTAGAAGAAATAGAAGAGCACGCTTAGCGCGATCCACACCGGTCCGGCGATACGCCCCAAAGGATGGGTCAGGATCACGAAGCTCCAGGTGACGAAGACGCCGAGCAGGCCGATCACCCCGAGGATCGGGAAAGAAACCGGCACGCCGCGGTACCGGATGGTGAGGTTGATCGGCATCTTGTAGGGCCGAGGGGTGTACGGGTCGTGCAACCGCAAGGAGATCAGGGAGAAAAAGACGATGAGGTATCCGGTGGTGGCGCCAAAGGCGTAGAGGTCCGTCAGCAGCGTGATGGCCGCGTTTTCTGTCGCTGATCCTCCGGGCGTGAAGAAGGCGAGCAAGGTTTCGATGATCGCCACGCCGCTGAAGACGACGATGGTTCGAGCCGGGGTGGCGTATTTCTTGTTGACCTTGTTGAACCAGAGCGGGAGGAGCTTGAACTGGCTCATCGAATAGGTCAGTCGAGAGGCGCTGACGACGCCGGAGTTGGCGGAGATGAAGACGATGATGCCTCCAATCAATGCCGTCACCGGCGCGGCGACGATGCCGATCACCGGTAGGCGGCCGGCGATCAGCGCCACCGGGTCGCCGGCATGATTCGCGAAGCCATTGTGTGCCCCGGGCCCGAGATGAAACATGCCGGCACCCAGGATCGAAAACGCCAGCGCGAAGAGAAGCACCGAGAGGATCAGGCCGATGGATGTCCGCGGGATGATGGTGGCAGGCCGGCGGGTTTCCTGCGCCACCTGCGAGATTGATTCGAGGCCGACGAACGAGATGATCGCCAGCGACGAACCGAGGGCAAAGTCGCCGAGACTCGCCGGAAATTGCGTGAAGTTGCTCACCACGAGCTCGGGGTCCCAGACGAAGGCGAAGCCGACGATCACGATCACCGCCTGTCCGACGATCGCGATCACGCCCAGAAAGTTGTTGAACGTCGAGGAGACCTTGATGCCGCGAACGTTGAGCCAGATCAGGATGCCGATACCGGCCAGCGTTTGGAGCATCCAGATCCAGTAGAGCTTGGTCGGCCCGACCTGGATGTAGGCGTCCCTGGCGAGCGGAAAGAAGAAATTGAAATAGCCGAAGGCAATCACCGTGAAGAGCGCGATGTCGATCGTGTAGTCGAGCAGCAGCGCGGCGCCGGCCACGAAACCCCAGAGGTCACCCAGGCCGCGCAGCGCGAAATACTGACCGCCTCCGGCCACCGGATACGCGGAGGCAAGCTCGGCATAACAGAGCCCGACCATGGCGTAGACGAGGCCGGCTGCGAGAAAGGCAAGGGGCGTGAAGCCGAGCGCCGCCAGCGCGACGATGCCCAGCGCGACGTAGATGTCGGCGCCGACGTCGGCGTAGCCCCACATGTAGGAACCCCAGACGCTGACATCGCGGCGAAGCTCGCTCGCCGCCATCGTGGTCGGCGACTCGCCGTCCTGGGTTGTCACTTCTCCTCGAAGAACCGCTCGATCTTCTGAGCGCCCGCCGTGGTCGGGCAGATCGTTTTCAGTCCGAGCTCCTCATAGAGGACGGCTCGGGCGGGGTCGTAGATGCGGCAGATGACTTTCTTGACACCGAACTCATGCTGAGCCAGCTGGGCGGCCATGATGTTGGTGGTATCCGCGTTGGTGACGGCGACGAAGGCCTGGGCCCGGTCGGTGCCGGCTCGCCGGAGAATGTCTTCATCGACCGCGGAGCCAAAAACCATCTCACCCGTAAAGTCCTCTCCGAGGCGATTGAAGGCGGCTTCGCTCGAATCGACGACCGCCACCTCGTCCCCCTCCTCGCTCAGCAAGCGGGCCAGATTCGACCCAACCCGGCCGCAGCCGACGATGATCGTTCGCATATCTCGCCCAAGGTATTCTACGGTCGCATTCTCGTTTAGGCCCAAATACGGCCGGGTATATACGCCGTCGCCTGCCGGAGCGCGGATTCGCACGCCGGGCAGGCGGAAAGAGAAGGAGTAATTACAACAATGGCTAAGACAGTAGGAATCGACCTCGGCACTACCAACTCGGTAGTCGCCGTCATGGAGGCCGGGGAGCCGGTCGTCATTCCGAATGCTGAAGGTGGACGGACGACGCCGTCTGTCGTCGCCTTTACCAAATCCGGGGAGCGCCTGGTCGGTCAGCTGGCCCGCCGGCAGGCCGCGGTCAATCCCGAAAACACCGTCTACTCGATCAAGCGATTCATGGGCCGCAAGTTCGAAGAGGTCGACCGTGAGCGCAAGATGGTCCCCTACAAGACCGTGCCCGGCAAGGACGGCCGGGTAGAGGTCGAGATCCAGGGCAAGCGCTACACCCCGGAAGAGATCTCGGCGATGATCCTGCAGAAGCTGAAGACCGACGCCGAGGCTTATCTGGGCGAGAAGGTCACCGACGCCGTCATCACCGTGCCTGCCTACTTCAACGACTCGCAGCGGCAGGCGACGAAGAACGCCGGCCAGATCGCCGGCCTCAATGTCATCCGCATCATCAATGAGCCGACGGCGGCCTCGCTCGCCTACGGCCTGGAAAAGAAAGAGAACGAAAAAATCGACGTCTTCGACCTCGGCGGTGGGACCTATGACGTCTCGGTGCTGGAGGTTGGCGAAGGCGTTTTCGAGGTCAAGGCGACCAACGGTGATACCCACCTCGGTGGTGACGACTACGACCGCCGCCTGGTGGACTACATCGCCGACGAATTCAAGAAGGAGAACGGCATCGACCTGCGGGGCGACCGCCAGGCCCTTCAGCGTCTGACCGAGGCTGCCGAGAAGGCAAAGATCGAACTCTCGACCCGGGTCGAGACCGAGGTCAACCTGCCCTTTATCACCGCCGATCAGACCGGGCCGAAGCACCTGACGATGACGGTGACGCGGGCGAAGTTCGAGCAGTTGACCGCGGACCTGACCGAGCGCACGGTGCCGCCGTTCAATTCGGCGCTCAAAGACGCCGCGCTATCTCCGTCCGAGCTGAACGAGATCATCCTCGTCGGTGGTGCGACCCGGATGCCCGCCATCCAGGAGCTGGTCAAAAAACTCGCCGGTGGCAAGGAGCCCCACAAGGGCGTCAACCCGGATGAGGTGGTGGCAGTCGGCGCCGCGATCCAGGCCGGCGTCCTGAAGGGCGAGGTCAAGGATGTCTTGCTGCTCGACGTCACGCCGCTCTCGCTCGGCATCGAAACCCTGGGCGGAGTCATGACCAAGCTGATCGAGCGCAATACGACAATCCCCACTTCGAAGAGCCAGATCTTCTCGACGGCATCGGACAACCAGCCGTCGGTCGAGGTGCACGTGCTCCAGGGCGAGCGCGAGATGGCCTCGGCGAACAAGACGCTCGGCAAGTTCCACCTCGACGGCATCGCGCCCGCCCCCCGTGGCATGCCCCAGATCGAGGTGACCTTCGACATCGATGCCAACGGCATCCTCAACGTGCGGGCCAAGGACCTCGGCACGGGCAAGGAGCAGCGGGTCACGATCACCGCCTCCACCACCCTTAATAAGGATGAGGTCTCGCGCATGGTCAAGGACGCGGAGAGCCACGCCGAAGAAGACCGGAAGCGTAAAGAAGAGGTCGAGGCGCGCAACCAGGCTGACAGCCTCGTCTACCAGGCCGAAAAGGTGCTGCGAGACAACGCCGACAAGATCGATGCCTCGATCAAGTCGGAGGTCGAGGGCAAGATCGAGCCCGTCAAGCAGGCGATCAAAGACAACGACATCGAGCGCATGCGAACGACCAGCGAGGAGCTTGCCCGCTCGATGCAGAAAATCGGCGAGGCGGTCTATCGCCAGGCGCAAGGCGCCCCAGCTGGGGCCGGGTCGGCGACCGGTACCGAAGGCCCGGCGTCCGGTCAATCGGATCAGGGCGACGTCGTCGACGCCGACTTCAAGGAGGTCTAAACCGCACTATTCCCTCCCCCCGCCTCGCGGGGGGAGGGTTAGGGTGGGCGGCAGCCGTTTAGGCGATATCCTGACCCGGGTAGATCCCTAATATGCCGTTTCGTTCTGACCGTTTAACCGAGAAAACGCAGGAGGCCATCCAGCAAGCGCAGGCGCTTGCCCAAGAAGCTCAGCAGCAGGAGATCACGCCGGAGCACCTGTTGCTCGCGCTGCTGCAGCAAGCCGATGGCACCGTGCCGCCGATCCTTCGCCAGGCTGGCGTCGATCCAGCGCGAGTCGAAAGTGAGGTCAAGGCGCAGCTCGATCGGCTGCCCAAGGTCTATGGCGCCGAAAGCTACATCGGCCAGCGGCTTCGCAGGCTACTGGACGTGGCCTGGAACGAAATGGAACGCCTCAAGGATGAATACCTCTCGACCGAGCACGTGTTGCTGGCGATGGTCGACGAGACAAACAGCGAGGCGGCGCGCATTCTGCAGCGGGCTGGCGTCACCAAGGACAAGATCCTGCAGGCCCTCACCCAGGTGCGTGGCTCGAGTCGCGTCACCGATGCGTCGCCCGAATCGAAATTTCAGGCGTTGGAGAAGTACAGCCGAGATCTGACCGCGCTGGCGCGCGAGGGCAAGCTGGACCCGGTAATTGGGCGCGAGCAGGAGATCCGTCGGGTCATCCAGGTGTTGTCGCGCCGGACGAAGAACAATCCGGTCTTGATCGGTGAGGCCGGAGTGGGCAAGACCGCGATCGCCGAAGGGCTAGCCCAGCGGATCGCGCACGGCGATGTGCCGGAGTCGCTCAAGGACCGTCGTGTCGTTGCCCTCGACCTCGGATCATTGATCGCAGGGACCAAATACCGCGGCGAGTTCGAGGATCGGCTGAAGGCGCTGCTGAAGGAAATCGAGTCCTCAGATGGCCGCATCATCCTCTTTATTGACGAGCTCCATACGCTGGTTGGCGCCGGCGCTGCGGAGGGAGCGATGGATGCCTCCAACCTGCTCAAGCCGGCGTTGGCCCGGGGCCAGCTGCGGGCGGTAGGTGCAACGACGCTGGACGAGTATCGGAAGCACATCGAGAAGGATGCGGCGCTCGAACGCCGCTTCCAGCCCGTCTTTGTTGGCGAGCCGTCGGTCGAGGATACGATCTCGATCCTGCGGGGCCTCAAGGAACGCTACGAAGTGCACCATGGCGTACGCATCACTGACTCGGCGATCGTGGCTGCGGCCGTGCTGTCGCAGCGCTACATCACCGACCGCTTCCTCCCCGACAAGGCGATCGACCTGATCGACGAGGCGGCCTCCAGCCTGCGGATGGAGATCGACAGCCTGCCGCAGGAGCTGGACGAGATCGAGCGCCAGATCCGCCAACTCGAGATCGAACGTCAGGCGCTGAAGAAAGAAACCGACCGGGGGTCGCGCGATCGCCTGGCGGCCATCGAGCGCGAGCTCGCCAACCTGCAGGAGCAGAGCAAGGGCATGCGGGCGCAGTGGCAGCAGGAGAAGGCGCTGATCCAGCAGATTCGGGACATCAAGGCGAAGCTCGAACAGCTGCGGCTCGACGCCGAGCGGGCCGAGCGGATGGCGGACTTCGAAGCGGCGGCTCGTCTGAAGTACGGCGAGCTACCGAAGCTGCAGAAGGATCTCGATTCCAAGAACAGTGAGCTCGTCAACTTGCAGAAAGAGCATCGCCTCCTCAAGGAGGAGGTCGATGACGAGGACATCGCGCGGATCGTCTCCCGCTGGACCGGCATCCCGGTGCAAAAGATGATGGAAGGTGAGGTTCAGAAGCTCCTCAAGATGGAGGAGCGTCTGCACGCGCGTGTCGTCGGCCAGGACGAGGCGGTCACCGCAGTGGCGAACGCCGTGCGACGCGGGCGCGCCGGCCTCAGCGATCCAAACCGGCCGACCGGGTCATTCATCTTTCTCGGGCCGACAGGCGTGGGGAAGACGGAGCTGGCCCGAGCGTTGGCTGAATTCCTGTTCGATGACGAGCAGGCGATGGTCCGCATCGATATGTCCGAGTACATGGAGAAGCACACCGTCGCACGCCTGGTCGGCGCGCCGCCCGGCTACGTCGGCTATGAGGAAGGCGGGCAGCTGACCGAGGCGGTTCGCCGCCGGCCCTACAGCGTCATCCTCTTCGATGAGATCGAGAAGGCGCACCCCGATGTCTTCAACATCCTGCTGCAGATCCTGGAAGATGGCCGGCTCACCGACGGCCAGGGGCGCACGGTCGACTTCCGCAACACTGTCATCATCATGACCTCGAACCTCGGCAGCCAGGTCCTGCAGGATCCGAGCTTCACCGAGGATGACAAGCGCCGGATGGTGATGGAGACCGTGCGGCAGAGCTTCCGGCCGGAGTTCCTCAACCGTGTCGACGAGATCATCATCTTCAAACCGCTCAGCCGGGAGCAGATCACGGAGATCGTGAACATTCAGCTCGAACGCCTGCGCAAACGGCTCGCCGAACGGCGGATCAAGCTGGAGCTGACCCCCAAGGCGATGGAGGTCATCGGAAACGAGGGCTACGACCCGACCTACGGCGCGCGGCCGCTCAAGCGGGTGATCCAGCGCCGCATCCAGGACTCGTTGGCAATGGCGATCCTCGATGGGAAATTCCACGAAGGCGACACGGTCGTGGTCGATACCGAAGACGGCAACCTCATCCTCCGCAAAGCGGGGCGACCTGAGCGAGCGCCCGTCCCAGCCTCGTAAGCGCCGTACAATAGCCGAGCGCTGTCGAGCCGCCTTAGCTCAGCGGTAGAGCAATGGTTTCGTAAACCATCGGTCCGGGGTTCGAATCCCCGAGGCGGCTCACCTCTTACACGACCGTTCGAACTGCGTGTCTATGCCGCCGCATCGAAGACCAAAGCCGGCGGCGTGGCGCATTCGACTCCCGCGGGCGGGATAAGATCAGCTCCGACAGCCGACTTCTTGACTGAGGGAGGAGCACATGATGGCGGAGACAAGTACGACATCCACCGTCGAACAGAAGCGGGCTCGAGTCCGACGGGGTTACGAGTTGAGTTCCCGGGGCGAGTTTGAGCGTTCAGTTGAGGAAGGCTTTACGGATGACGCCGTCTTCCACAGCCAGATGCGGGGACGGGACTTCCGCGGCAAGGCGGCGATTCTCGCAGAGGTTAAAAAGCAAAACGACGAAGTGAAGACGGTTTGGCATGTCCATGATGTCCTGGTCAGTGACGACCATGCGGTCGCATTGCTGGAAGCGGAGCAGAACGGTGAACGCCGTCGCATCGTTCACGTGCTGCATCTTGACGACCAAGGCCGGATCAAGGAAAGCTGGGCCGTTTTCAACCCGAACGACTGACGCGGCTCCCCGAAGGGTTTAAGCGACGGCGGGCTTCGCCACCCGTGGGCCCAAACGCACAAGGATGGTCGAGCCCGCGATCGTCAAGGCGACGGCGCTGAGCATTGCCTCATAAAGGTTCCCCGGGATTGCCCCGACTGTCAGTCCGACGCCGGCTAGCACAAAGCTGAACTCGCCGATCTGGCCCAATCCAATCGCGAGTTGCCAGGGCCGACTCGCGAGGCGAGCCAATCTGGCTAGGGCATAGGAGACCGCTACTTTGGCCACAATCAACAGGGCGAGGAGCAACAGCAGCCAGCCAAGGCCGTTCACAAGTTGGCCGGGGTCGATGAGTGCGCCAATGCTGACGAAGAAGAGCACCGCGAAGACGTCGCGAAATGGAAGGAGGCGCTGGCGCGCCTCGGTGGTCACGGGGCTCTCACTGATGGCGAGGCCCGCGACAAATGCCGCCAGCGCGAGCGGAACGCCGAAGACCAGCGAACCGGCGCCGGCTACGGCCAACGCGGTCGCCACGGAAACAATCAGGAACAGATCCTGCTCGTCGCTTAGATGACGTAGCACAAACGGAACCAGCAGCGCGATCCCGATGGCGAGGGCGATATACAGAAGCACGAGTGCCAGGGCCACACCGCCGGATCGGTTTGTCAGCCCGAGCATTGCCAACAACCCGAGCGCGATCACCACCCCGGTGATGTCCTGGATCACGCTCCATCCGACGAGCGCGAGTTCGGTCGGTTGGTCGGTACTCCGTCGCCGGCTGCGCGTCATGTTGACCACGACCACGCTCGAGGACATCGCGACGGCCAGACCGACGAGAAGCGCGCCCTTCATCGACAGTCCGGCAAATGCCACGGCGACGGCCGTAACTGCAAACGTCATGATGGTTTGGATTGGCGCGGCAACGAGCAGTCGCTTCCGTTCGCGCCCGAGCTGGATAGGATCGATTTCGATGCCGACCTCGAACAGCAACAGAACCACGCCGATGTCCGCTAACAGGTGCAGCTGGCCTCGATCTGCCACATACCCGGGAGTAAACGGGGAAACCACCAGGCCGGCTGCAAGGTAACCGAGCACAGCCGGCAGCCCAAGCCGGCGGGCAACCGTGCCGCCTAACACGGCGAGCAGCAGGACAAATCCGATTTCGAAAATCGCACGACCGGTTGCGTCCACGCCGCCCGTACTCTAAGCCCCGAGGAGGGGTACGCTGGGCGCGTGATCTCTGTCAGCCAAGGAGGATGAGGGGTTGAGCAAGGCCGATGAGGGCGAGATGGTCAGCGTGCGGCGCGACGAGTACGAGTTCCTTCAGGCCATCACCGAGGCCGTCGACGACTTCCTGAATGCTCCATATCCTCGCTTTCGCGAGGAATCCCTGGAATGGGTAACCGATATGTTGGCCGAGGACTTCGACGATGAGGACCCCAAGATGCGACAGGCTCGGCTCGACGAGGCGGACTGCGAGGACTGCCGCCGCATCATGAGCACCGCCTTTGACTGGAAGCGTCGCCGCCATCAGGTGCAGCCGGCGCCGGTGCTGACGCTGCATCGGCATGGCGACAAGCCGAATTAATCGCTCCTGGACAATAAGGCCATGAGAGACTGGCCGACGGCGTTCGATTACGACCACATCAGCATTGCGCCTCGGGTGGTCTCAGAAATCGCGCATCGGAGCGATGTCTGTCCCGATGTCGAGGTCGGTCCGCTTCGTTTACGCCTGCCGATTCTCGGCTCGCCGATGCCCGATGTCTGCGGCATTGATATGGCGCGCGCCCTGGCACAGCACGGTGCGCTCGGCATCCTCCATCGTTTTGAGTCGATCGAGAGCCAGGTCGCGGCATTTCGCGAGGCGGGTCAGGGATTACCCGGCTCGGTCGCGACCGTTGGCGCCGCGGTCGGCGTCAGTGGCGACTATCAGGCGCGCTTTCGGGCGCTCCATGAAGCCGGGTGCCGCGTCATCTGCCTCGACACCGCGAACGGGGCCCATCGCCAGGTCGCGGACGCGATCGCCTGGATCAAGCAACAGGACATGGAAGTCTTCGTCATCGCCGGCAACGTGGCAACCGCAGAAGGCTTCAGCTGGCTCGAAGGCGAGGGTGCGGATGCGATCCGCGTCGGAATCGCGGGCGGCTCCGTCTGCGAGACGCGCAATGAAACCGGCGTCTACGTGCCGACGCCCTACGCGGTGGCCGAGGCCGCCTCGGTCCGGGAACGGGCCCTGATTATCGGTGACGGCGGCGTCCGTATGCCCTCAGATCTGAGCAAGCTGCTGGCGCTCGGAGCCGATCTCGTCATGCTCGGCTCGGCGCTGGCCGGCACTCGAGAAGCGCTCGGCCGGGTGATCGTGGTCGACGGGAAGCGCTACAAGATCATGCGGGGCGCCGCATCGTTTTCTGTCCAGCAGGAATCGGCTGGCGGCCGGCCGCAATACGTCGAAGGCGCCGAGACTCTGGTGCCCTACAAGGGCAGGGTGGAGGAGGTGCTGCAGCGCTACCAGGCTGGATTGCGCAGCAGCATGTCCTATCTCAACGCCCGAACCTTGGCGGGTTTCCGTCGAAACGCCAGCTTCGTTCGCGTGCCGGCGCCGGCCTCGACCTGAATTCGGTCGTAACGCTTTTCGCAAGGTTCGAGCGCGGGTGGCGTTATGCCTTCGTGGAGCGAGCAGGGGACGATACCCCCATTTCTACCCGGCGGAGCATGGTGTTTGATGTCATCTGCCGGGGCTGTGGAGCCTGCGGCCAGGTGACGTGGGATCCAACCGGCGCGATCACGGCGACGATGTGCCCCGATTGTGATGGGCCGATGTCGGTCATCGGCATCGACTTTCCCGGCGGCCGTGACCAGGTCGGCCTGGCCAGGGTGCTCGAGGTGATCCAGGGCGCCGGTATCAAGCCGGTTGCCGTGGAGCGTCGTGCCCGCGGCCGGGTCCAGTCCGGCGTCGCCTAAGCCTAAAAGGCCTTTCGGAAGGACGCCCGCCAGGCAGAGGGAATTACCCCTGTCGGCTCGACCTTTCTCGCCCCAACGAAAGTAGCCAGCTGGGTGATCGCTGACACGACCGACTCGCCCGCGTCTTTGGACTGCGGCCCTGCTTCGGCGTGGACGGCGCGCATAGTCAGCTGTTGCTGCTTGCGGTCGACGATGGGATCGATTCGACCAATCAGCTGATCGCCGTGGAGGACGGGAAGCACGTAGTACCCGTATTTCCGCTTTGCAGCTGGAGTGTAGATCTCGATCGTGTAGTCGAATCCCCAGAGCAGGCGCGTCCGGTCACGGTCACGAATCAGGTTGTCGAAAGGCGAGAGCAGGGTCGTCCGCGGTTTCCACTTGCCACCTTGCAAACTCTCGAGCACGGGCAGGTCATCCGCGTGGACATACCAGGTGCCCGGCCACGCGCTGAAACCGTCACGCACCTCGACACGCTCGATCAAGCCTTCAGCTTCCAGGGACTTGAGCACGGCAACCAGTCCGGGGTAGCGCCCGGCGATGAAGTGCCGGTCGATATCGCGCATGCGCGCGACGCCCAAAGCGCGAAGCGAACGTTGAGCGGCCTCCTGCACCACTTGCCGCTCGCTCATCGAATGCCGTGGCGTCCACGCGGGAAGCCAACGCTCAGCCAGGTCCCACCAGCGGCGCCCGGATTCTCGAGCGGCCACCGCGAGAAATCCCCGGATCCAGAGCCCGGTGAGCATCCGATCGATGTTCCGTCCGCCGGTCCAGCCGCTCGATTGCCAGGCGTGCTCACTTCGGTCTTCAAAGCTGCTGGCCGGAAGCGGCCCTCGACGTCGTATTTCATACAGCACATGCCGCTTGAGCGCGGCATTGCTGGCAATCCAGGCGCTGCCCTGGCGAAACCACGAGCTAGTGCCGCGCTGCGCGCTCAACATTAGGCGGCGGTGAATCGGATAGTCCTCGGTCAGCACGATCGAGGCTGCGTGCGCCCAGTATTCGAACAGCTGCTTCCGCTCCCACTGAAGTGCGTCGAGCGTCGCTCTCGGGTAGTTGCCGAGCCGGCTCCAGACCACCAGCCGGTGGCTGGGTGCAACCACGTTGGTGGGATCGAGCTGCAGGCAGCCGAGCTGCCGGACGAGCGCGAGGATGCCGTCGGCGTCTGCCCGTGGGCGGTCGCCGGCCAGCCGCTGGGCGGTGATGGCGAGACGCCGCGCTACCGTCGGTGATATTGTGCGCACGGTCTAAACGTTAGCCGTACAATCGAGCCGCAATGACGGCGTTCTGGTTCTGGGTCTTTGTCGCCGTTGCCTTCGCGATCGCGGAGATTCTGACGGTCGCGCTCTTCGCCTTATTCATCAGTATCGGCGCCCTGGGCGCAGCGGTGGCCAGCTTGCTCGGCTTCCATCTGCTGGTTCAGGCGATCGTCCTCGGGGTTCTGGGCATCGCCGGAATTTTCATCGCTCGGCCTTATCTGGTCGAGCGGCTTCATCTCGGACGGCCGTCGCTGCGCTCGGGTGCCGACAGCATGGTCGGCCAGCAGGCTGTGCTGACCGATCCGATTGCCGGTAACGGCGAACCGGGCCATGTCAAAATCGCGGGCGAACTGTGGCCGGCTCTCACCGAAGACGGAACCGCGCTGCCCGCCTCGACGCCCGTCATCGTCACTGCCTTGCGGAGCACCATGCTGATCGTCCGCGCCGTGTCGTCAATGCAAAGCCGTAGTGCCTGACTGAAGAGGTGGAATCATGTCCGCATCGCTGATTATCGGCGGGGTCCTCGTCCTGCTTTCGATCGTCATCATTGCGCGCACCGCCAACATCATCCCGCCAGG
>DAIPYJ010000057.1:0-17594 GCA_036782775.1 Candidatus Dormiibacterota bacterium
GCGACCCGACAACGACCCCGGAATTATCTCACGAATTTCTGTTACAGAACACTAGCCGCCATTGGGCAGCAGCACGACCTTGCCCGAGCGGCCGCTCTTCATCTGTGCCATCGCCTCGTCGAAGTCGTCGAGGGGAAACCGGTGGGTGATGAGCGGCGAGACATCGACCTTACCGCTCCGCAGATACTCCGAGGTCTTCTCCCAGGTCTCCCAGATCCTGCGCCCGAAGATGCCGTGGATGGTGATCCCCTTCGTCACCACCAGGTCGTTCAAGTCCAGGGTGACCGGCCGATCGCCGATCCCAAGCAGGCTGATCCATCCGCCGCTATGCAACGCCTCGAGGCCTTGCTGGACCGCCATCGGATGACCGGACATTTCCAGAACGACGTCGACACCGACGCCGCCGTTCGCCTGGCGGAGCTGCGACACCAGCTCATTGCCTGGCGCGAAGACTGCCGTCGCGCCCATCCGCTCGGCTAGCTCGCGCCGGAATGGATTGGGCTCCACGCCGTACACGGCGGCCGCCCCTTCGGCCTTCGCGATGCCCACGGCGCAGAGCCCGATCGGGCCCAAACCAAAGATCGCGACGGCGTTGTCGCGCAGCGGACCTGCGAGCGCGGCGTGGACGGCATTGCCAAACGGCTCCTGCAGCGCGGCGACTTCCGGAGTCAGCCCCGCAGCGTTCTGCCAGCAGTTCTCCGCCGGCAAGAGCACGAAGCGAGCGAAGGATCCATCACGGTCGACGCCCAGCACCCGTACGTTCTCGCAGAGGTGGTAGAGCCCGCGTCGGCACTGCCGGCAGGTGTGGTCGACGATGTGGGTCTCCGCCGCGACGAAGCTGCCGGCTTTCAGATCCTGGACCTCGGGACCGGCGGCGACGACGCGGCCGGACATCTCGTGGCCGAAAACCCGCGGCGGATGGATATGGCGTCGCGCCCAATCGTTCCAATCGAAAATGTGCACGTCGGTGCCGCAAATCGAGGAGGCGGCGACTTCGATGAGGACGTCGCTCCCGGACGGTTCCGGAATGGGCACCTGGTCGATTTCGGCGCCCGGACCGGCAGCGGCCTTGACCACTGCCGTCATCGACGTCATGATCCTCATCTTATCCGGGGGTAAACCCGTATCCTGAGGTCGAAATTCGGGCTAGGAGGGAGCAGATGCGAGCGTACGTCTTGATCAACGCGTCGGCCGGTAAGGCGATCGAGGTGTCCCGTTCATTGCAGGGCGTCAAGGGGATCGAGCTGGCCGATGCCATCACCGGGGAGTACGACGTAATCGCCGCGGTCGAGGCGCCAGACGTCGCCGGGATCGGGTCGATCATCGTCGAGAAGATTCAAAAAATCGACGGCGTTTTCAAGACGGTGACCTGCCTGGCTGTGCGCTAAACCCGCAGATACGTCTCAATCGCTCGCATGGCACTAAAGCGCCGCTCGCGAGGGGCGACGCCCCGGTAGCTGGCCGTACGCGTGCTCGATCGACATCGAGACCAGCAACCGCTGCTCGGTGATCATTGCCGCGTCGTACTCGGCCCAGTTCGGGTGTTCGCCGCGGGCCTTCTTGTAGTAGTCGCGTAACTTCTCGGCCAGCCCGTCTCCTTCGACCAGCGCTACATTGCCGTCGACGACAAGGTACTCGTAGGCGTCGCGGCCCTGGACATGGAGCGCCGCCCGAGGGTCACGCCGAAGGTTGCGGGTCTTGACGCGCGTCTGCGTTATCGAGATCTTGATCCGCCCATCGTCGTCATCCAGCACATACAGGATGTTGGATAGCTGGGGCCTCCCATCGCGATGGATGGTGGCGAGCACTCCGTGGCGGTGCCGGCGGAGAAAGCCACGGGCGCGCTCGAGCTCGATCACCAAAAAATGCTACAGCCGGCGCCAGGCGCCGGCTGCATTGAAGGTCAGTTACAAAAACCGACTACTTCTTCTTCGAAGACTTCTTCGCAGCCTTCTTCTTTCCACCGGCTTTCTTCTTAGCGGCCACCGAGGTCACCTCCTTCTTAGTCAGATTCTCCCGGTCGGCCGCTTGTACGCCGCCGCCGATCACGCGTGAGCGCCACGGATCCCGTGGACGCGCGGGCGCCGGCGAGGCCGTGTACCGGAAGCAAGGAGGAAAAAGAGAAATGAGGGGCGCGACCTGCCGTCGACATCAACCCTCGGGAGCGATGGAGGCATGCAATGACGTGAATCGAGGAAGTCCGAGAAATCTTGTGAGTGTTGCCCTTCTTCAGCTCGCCGCTCTGACCGTCGAGACGGTGATCAGAGCGCGGCACAGCGCTCATTACCTGCGACCATAGCATGAATCGGAGACTTTTGCACAGTCTTGGAGGAAAAAATTTCTCGACGGAGCCGCTGAAGGGGTTGCGTGCGTCCCGTCGACGAATTTTTTTCTCGCGTTAGGGGCAGCGACCTCCATCGCAGCAGGTCTCGTAGTAGAGACCGCAGCCTCGACAACGAAATTTGCGGCCGTCCCAATCCGTCGGACCACCACACGGGCACTCCGGACCTTCATGCGACCACATTGGATGCGCTGCCACCGGCTTCGATGGCGTTGAGGAAGCGGTCGCCGCGACCGCTTCCTCGTTTTTGGTTACGAGCAACCGCTGGTCGAGCCGCAGTTGAGGCACTTGTAGCAGGTCCCGTTGCGAATCATGATCGAGCCGCAGTCGGAGCAGGCAGGCGCGTCTTCCTGCCCCTGAAAGCTGATCCTTACCGCCCCGGTTTCGGTCGTGGCAGGCTTGCCCGGTGTTATCGCTGGTGCGCTCGCGGCTGAGCCCGACGGTTCCAGCTCGATGATCGGCTCGCGCCGGATGATGCCGACCTCGTCCTGCTCGCTGCCACTCAAGAATTTCGAGGCGAGCCAGCGGAAGATGTAGTCGGTGATCGACTTGGCGATCGGAATTTCCGGGTTTTTCGTGAAGCCCGAGGGCTCGAAGCGGGTATGCGCGAACTTCTTGACCAGCACTTCGAGCGGCACCCCGTACTGGAGCGCCAGCGAGATGCTGGTGGCAAAGGCATCCATCAGCCCGGAGATCGTGCTGCCTTCCTTGGACATGACAAGGAAGATCTCGCCCGGCTGGCCGTTCTCGTAGATGCCGACCGTGATGTAGCCCTCGTGCCCCTGGATGTCGAACTTGTGGGTGATCGCCCGGCGCTCGTCGGGCAGCTTGCGGCGAACGGCGCGCGCCGGCTCGACGACCGGCTCGGGTACGGCCGCGACTGTCTGGGCGGCGCTCTTCTTGCTGTCGAGCGCGGTGTTCAGCGGCTGCGAGCGCTTGGAGTTGTCGCGGTAGATGGCGATCGCCTTCAGACCCATGCGCCACCCCTCGAGGTAGACCTCCATGATGTCGTCGGATGTCGCCTGCTCCGGCATGTTCACCGTCTTGGAGATCGCGCCCGAGATAAAGGGCTGGGCCGCGGCCATCATCTTGACGTGCCCCATGTAGTGGATCGAGCGTGATCCCTTGGCCGGACGGAAGGCGCAGTCGAAGACCGACAGGTCGTCGGCCCGCAGGTGCGGCGCGCCCTCGATCGTGTCCTGCTCGTCGATGTACTGGAGAATCTCCGAGACCTGGCTCTCCGGGTAACCAAGACGACGCAAGGCGATCGGCACCGTCTGGTTGACGATCTTGAGCATGCCGCCGCCCACCAGCTTCTTGTACTTGACCAGCGCGATATCCGGCTCGATACCGGTCGTGTCGCAGTCCATCAGGAAGCCGATGGTCCCGGTGGGAGCGATCACGGTCGCCTGCGCGTTGCGGTAGCCGTAGAGGTCGCCCAGCTGGCAGGCCTTGTCCCAGGCGTCACGCGCGGCGCTCAGCAACGGGAGCGGCACGTGCGCCGGGTTGATGTGGTCGACGTAGCTGCGGTGCTGGTCCATCACGCGCAGCATCGGCTCGCGGTTGACGGCAAAGCCGTTGAAGGGACCTTTCTTCTGCGCGATGCGCGCTGACTGGGCATAGGCCTCGCCGGTCATCACTGCGGTGAGCGCCGCCGCCACGTCCCGACCGGCATCGCTGTCGTACGGCAAGCCCGACGCCATCAGCAGGGCGCCGAGGTTCGCATAGCCCAGGCCGAGCGGCCGGAAGTTCCGGCTGTTCTCGGTGATGGCCTCGGTCGGATAGCTGGCGTTGTCGACCAGGATCTCCTGGGCGGTGATGAGAACCCGGCACGCCTCGCGGTACGCCTCGACGTCGAACTCGCCGCGCTCGTCCAGGAACTTCATCAGGTTGATCGACGCGAGGTTGCAGGAGGTGTTGTCGAGGAACATGTATTCCGAGCACGGATTCGAGGCGTTGATCCGGTCGGTGTTCGGGCAGGTGTGCCAGTGGTTGACAGTGGTGTCGTATTGCAGGCCGGGATCACCGCACGCCCAGGCGGCGTCGGCCATCATCCGCATCAGGTCACGGGCCTTGTAGGTGTCCATGATCTGACCGCTGGTCACGCCAATCGTGTGCCACTCGCGATCCTCTTCGACGGCCTTCATGTAATCGTCGGTCACCCGCACGCTGTTGTTCGAGTTCTGGAAGAAGATCGAGCTGTATGCCGGCCCGTTGAAGGATGGGTCGTACCCGCCCTCGATCAACGTCCAAGCCTTGCGCTCCTCTTCGACCTTGCAATTGATGAAGTCGACGATGTCCGGATGGTCGACGTCGAGGATGACCATCTTCGCGGCTCGTCGTGTCTTGCCGCCCGACTTGATCACCCCCGCGAACGCGTCGTAGCCCTTCATAAAAGAGACAGGGCCGGAAGCCGTCCCACCGCCGGCCAGTAGTTCCCGCGAGGAACGGATCGGCGAAAGATTGGTTCCAGTCCCCGAGCCGTACTTGAAGAGCATGCCCTCGGTCTTGGCGAGCGTCAAGATCGAGTCCATCGTGTCCTCGACCTTATTGATGAAGCAAGCCGAAGCCTGAGGGCGTTGCTCGATGCCGAGGTTGAACCACACCGGGCTGTTGAAGGCCGCCTTCTGATGGACAAGCAGATGCGTGAGTTCATCCCGGAAAATTTCAGCGGACTCAGCAGTGGCAAAATACGCTTGCTTCTGCGCCCAGCCATGGATGGTCCGGACAACCCGGCCAATCAGCTGCTTGACGCTGCGCTCCCGCTCCGGCGTCCCCAGCACTCCCCGGAAATACTTCGAGACCACGACGTTGGTCGCGACCTGTGACCAGGTGGTCGGGATCTCGACGTCGTGCTGCTCGAAGACGGTCTCACCCTTCTCGTTGGTGATCGTGGCCGAGCGCGTCTCCCACTGGACCTCATCGAACGGCCTCACCCCAGCCCGGGTGAAGTACCGCTTCCATGGCAGTCCATTGCGGTTCCGCTTTGCGGCGCCGGCCGGGGCTGAAACAGTCGAGTTGGGACGCTCGGTTGGTGTCTTCTGGGTCGATCGGGCCATCGATGAACCTCCGTTGGATGGTGGAGTGGGGCTGGAGAGCGGCCCACAGCATATGCCGTAGGATGAGGGCTGTCAAGCAGTTTACCACAGCCGGTTGGGCTTTCTCCCCAGTTTGGCCACAACCTATATGGGTTGGGCCCTCATGCTGATCAGGGGGCTCTTGCTCTGCCTCGCCGGGTTTCTGCTGCTTCGGCTGGGGCTTGTTGCCGGCCAACGGGCAGCCATATTCAGCGCCCTCTTCTGGCAGACCTTTCCCGAATTCGCGCGCTACAGGGTGAAGCGGCTGTGGCCGGTGCTCCCCGCCGTGGCGGGACTCATCCTACTTATATGGGGGGCAATTTTCCTCTACCAGTGGATCCTGGCCTACTACGCTGCCAGGCTCGGCCACCCGCTGAGCTAAGCCGCTCCCTGCCCTTGCCGGCTGGCCGGCTCCTTGAGGAAGTCGAGCACCAGCCGGTTGAAACGGTCTGGCTCCTCCATCTGAGGTGTGTGCCCGCTGCTTTCGAATACCTCCATCCGGCCGTCCCGCAATTCGCGAAGCGCTGCTTCAGCGTGAGCGGCAGGAAAGATGTGGTCGTGCCGGCCCCAGATCAGCAGGGTCGGCATGGGCAGCTCTCTGAGCCGCTCCTTGACCAGGACGCCGCCCCGGAGGGTGTGCATGCTGGCCAGTGATCGCAGCGCCGACAGGTAGGCCGCCCGATATTCGCGTTTCGACAGCAGCTCCCCATGGTCCGCGATCCGCTGGTCGGTCAGGATGTCGTCGAGGCGCCCCGGGCGCTGCATGTACCAGGACCACAGACGGCGGATCGTCTGCGGGCGCATTCGTCGCAGCGCGTGGGCGGTGCTGCTCAGCGTTAGCTCGCCCAGTCCGCGGGTGAGCAGCAGGCGGTAGGCCAGGACGGCCTTCGGCGCTCCGACGCCAAGCGCATCAACGAGGATCAGGCGTTCCACCATTTCGGGCGATTCGAGCGCCAGCCCCAGCGCGACACGGCCGCCCATCGACACGCCCATCACGGCCGCGCGTTCCACCGACTCGCTGCGCATCAGGTCGCGGACCGCCTTGATGAAGACGGCAATCGTGTATTCCACCGCCGGCTTGTCCGAGCGGCCGAAGCCGGGTAGGTCGATCGCGAGCACGTGATGATGGGCGGCGAGCGGCTCGAGGTTGAAGTAGAACTCGACGCCCGCCGAGCTGCCGAGGCCGTGCACCAATACCAGCGTTGACCCGGTGCCACCGCAGAAGTAGTGGATGTTGAGGCCGTCGACGGTCAGCGTGCGGCTATCGAAGGAGGGGAACGCCGGCGGCATGATTTGAGTCTATCGACGCGACCGGTCGTCGGGAGTGCTTCGGAGTCGCCGATAACGCGCCTCGATCCGCTGCGCCGCCTCGCCCTTGAGCTCGGGGAGATTGACCGCCACGTTGGCGAGCGCCCCGCCCATCGCCGTTTGCAGCAGCTCGCTGCTGACCGCGAGATCCGACGCTGTCATCTCCCAGGCACGACGGGAAACATCGGCGGCCAGGCCGATGCATTCCTGGACCGCCTCGGCGGTTTCGAGCGGAACCTCGGCCGCCCGCTCGTAGGCGCGCTCGAGCGCGTCTGCTGGCAGGTTGCCTTTGCGGCTCTCGATGACGCTGCGATAGGCCTCGATATCCTGCTGGCTCAACGCCACGAGGCGCTCGGAGAGCGCGTCGATCGCCGGCACCAGTTCCGTCAGCGCCTGGCGATCCTCCTCTGTGCGCGCTTTTTTGGCGCTCAGTTTGGCCACCATGCTGACCAGCGCGGCGCCCATCGCCCCGGCCAATGCGGCCGCGCTGCCGCCACCGGGGACGGCCGAAGTCGAGCGAAGGGCCTCAAGGTACTCGCCGATTCGCTGATCGGAGACAGCCGTCATTCGGCGGCCCAGACGCGCTTCTCGAGGATCTGGTCCATGCGAAAGTTCGGCTCGGCGATGGCATCCTTCATCAGCCCGACCGCGGCCGCCAGCGGAATGGTGCCGACGATCTCGGACGCCTCGACCTCGACACCGCGCCGGTGCGCCTCATCGCGGATGGCGTTGAAGACCGTCCAGATGTTGGTCACGCGGAAATCCGTGAGGTTCATCGAAACCTGCACCAGCCCGCGGTCCTCGAGCGCGAAGCCGAGCGCTTTGACATTCGGCATGCCACCAGACGACGCTCGAATCCGCTTTGCGATGTCCTTCGCCGTCTGGAGATCGGTCGTCCGCAAGTTGACGTTGTAGGCGATCAAGGGGATCCTCGCCCCGACCGCCGTGGCGCCAGCTGTCGGGTGCAGCGCGGCCTCGCCCTCGTCGGGACGGCGATCCGCCTCCTGGATGTGCTCGTGCAGCTCCTCGAAACCGCCGCGGCGCACCTTCTCCAACTCCCGGCGCTCCGCGCTCGTCGCCGCCTCGCCGTAATAGAAGACGGGGATGTGCAGCTCCTTCCAGAGCCGTGCACCAAAGGTGTGGGCCAGATCGATGCAGATGGACATCGGCAGGTCGGCAAAGGGAACGAAGGGGACGACATCCGTCGCGCCCATCCGCGGATGTTCACCGCGATGTTCGCGGAGATCGATGCGGGCAGTCGCAACCCGGGCACCGGCGAGCGCGGCGTCGACGGCGATCGCGGGTTCGCTGACGAAGGTCACGACCATCCGGTTATGGGCGGCGTCCGCCTGCACGTCGATGACCCGGGCCCCCGCATCGCGGATCGCGTCCGCGATCGCGGTGATGACCTCGACCCGCCGTCCCTCGGAAAAATTGGGGACGCACTCTACAAGGGCTGCCAGACGACACCTCCAACCACGGTCCGCACCACGCGGTTGACGCCGACATAGTAGGGAATGGCTTCCGGCGTTTCGACGTCGACGACGGCCAGATCGGCAAAACTGCCGAGCCGGAGGCACCCGGCAATCGCGTCGAGTCCGAGCGAGGCGGCCGCCTCCACCGTCGCCCCGCGCAGCACCTCGGTCGGCGTCATTCCCCAGCCGATGCAGGCCAGCGACATGGCCATGGGCAGGCTCTCCGAGTTGCTAGTTCCCGGGTTGAGGTCCGACGCGACCGCGATGCGAACACCGCTCTCGCGCATGGCCTCGATCGGCGGACGCGGCGCATGCGTCGTGAGATTGGCAGCCGGACAGAGCACCGCCACCGTCCCTGCGTTGGCCATCGCTCGCAATTGCGGAGCGGTCGCGTATTCGAGATGATCGGCGCTGGCGGCGTGGAGCTCAGCCGCGATCTCAGGCCCTTCGCCCGGGGCCAGCTGGGCGGCGTGCACGCGCAGGCCGTAGCCGAGCTCGCGGGCGCGCCGTAGGATCGTTCGGGTCTCGCCGGCTGTGAAGGCGTGCGCATCGCACCAGGCGTCGCAGAACCGAGCTCGAGCGGCAAGGGCGGGCAGCATTTCCTCGGTAAGGCTGCGCAGGTAGTTCAGGCGGTCGCTGCCGGCGGGAACGACGTGCGCGCCGAGAAAGGTGGGGACGATGCGCAGCGGCATCCGGCCACGCAACGCCGCAAGCACTTCGAGCGATTTCGCTTCCGACCCCAGCTCCAGGCCGTACCCGGACTTCGCCTCAATCGTCGTCGTCCCGTTCACCAGGAACCGACCAGCGCGCGACTCCGCCAGCTCGAGCAAGGTCGATGCGTCCGCAGACCGCGTGGCCCTGACCGTGCGCATGATGCCCCGCTCGCCGGACTGCTGAGCCTGGTAGGCAGAACCCACCTGGCGCTCGAAGAACTCGTCGGCGCGGGAGCCGGCGAATACCGGGTGCGTGTGGGCGTCGACCAGGCCAGGAATCACGCAAGCACCGGCGGCATCGAGCGCATCGCCGTCGAGCCGGACGTTTCGCTCCACCTCGGAGTCCGGCCCGATCCAGACCACCCGGCCGGCCCGCGCCGCGAGCGCGCCGTCCACGACGCGGCCCAGCGGGTCGCCGTCGGCCGGCACCATGGTGGCGAGCTGACCCGCACGCCGCACGACGAAGTCGGCGTCGATCACATTGCGCGGTCGATGTGGTGCTGGCGCGCGAAGTCGATGGCCGTTTCGTAGCCGGCATCGGCGTGCCGGATCACGCCCATTCCCGGGTCGGTCGTGAGCACGCGTTCGAGGCGATCGGCCATGGCATCGGTCCCATCGGCCACGACGACCAGGCCCGCATGGATCGAGTTGCCGATGCCGACGCCGCCGCCATGATGCACCGAGACCCAGCTCGCGCCGGCGGCGGTATTGACCAGGGCATTGAGGATCGGCCAGTCGGCGATCGCGTCGCTGCCATCGCGCATCGCCTCGGTTTCCCGGTAGGGCGACGCAACCGAGCCCGCATCGAGATGATCGCGCCCGATCACGATAGGCGCCTGCAGCTCGCCCGTCTTGACCATCTCGTTGAAGCGAAGGCCGGCGCGATCGCGTTCTCCATAGCCGAGCCAGCAGATCCTGGCCGGCAATCCCTGGAACTGGACGCGTTCCCGAGCCATGCGAAGCCAGCGATGGAGGTGCTCGTTCTCGGGAAACAGCTCGGTGATCGCCGCATCGGTCCGATAGATGTCGTCAGGTTCGCCGCTCAAAGCAACCCAGCGAAAGGGACCTTTGCCCTCGGTGAAGAGCGGGCGAATGTAGGCCGGGACGAAGCCCGGAATCGTGAACGCATCCTTGACGCCGGCTTCGATGGCTTCGCCTCGAAGGTTATTGCCGTAATCGAAAACCTCGGCGCCTTCGCGCTGGAACCCCAGCATCGCCTCGACGTGATTCCTCACAGAATCCTTGACCATTTCGCGATACTCCAGCGGATCGCGCCGCCGAATGTCAGCGGCCTCATCAACACTGAGCGACGCGGGAATGTAGCCGTTCAGCGGATCGTGCGCCGAGGTTTGATCGGTCACGACATCGGGGTGAAAGCCGCGCCGGAGCAGCTCGGGATAGACCTCCGCGGCATTGCCCTGCACGCCGATCGAGGTCGCCTTTTGTTCCCGCCGGGCCTGCTCGACCCAGGCGACCGCTTCATCGAGGTTTGCGGTGGCGCGATCGAGGTAGCGCGTCTGCAGCCGGCGCTCGATTCGATGCGGGTCGACCTCGACGCAGAGCGCGACGCCCTCATTCATCGTCACCGCCAGCGGTTGGGCGCCGCCCATGCCGCCGAGGCCGCTGGTGAGGACGACTTTGCCTCGCAGGGAGCCGCCGAAGCATTTCGCGCCGACGGCGCCAAAGGTCTCATAGGTCCCCTGCAGGATGCCCTGGGTACCGATGTAGATCCAGCTGCCGGCCGTCATCTGGCCGTACATGATCAGACCGAGCCGTTCGAGCTCCCAGAAGTTCTCCCAGGTAGCCCAGCGCGGCACCAGCAGGCTGTTGGCGAGGAGGACGCGCGGTGCGTAGTCGTGCGTTCGGAAAATGCCAACCGGTTTGCCGGACTGGACGAGCAGGGTCTCGTCGTCCTTCAGCCGGGTGAGCGCGGCGACGATGGCGTGAAAGGCGGGCCAGTCGCGCGCCGCTTTTCCGGTGCCGCCATAGACCACCAGGTCTTGCGGACGCTCGGCAACTTCGGGGTCCAGGTTGTTGCATAGCATCCGTAGGGCCGCCTCTTGCTGCCAACCCCGCGCCGTTAGCGTCGTGCCGCGCGCGGCCCGGATGGGCGCGGTCACCGTCACGACGTCACCCCCACGCTGGTCGCATGGGCCGCAATCCTGGCCAGTTTGCCGGAGCGCACCAGGCTGGTCGCGGCCTCGATGTCCTGCTGCAGCACGCGGTCGTGGTCGAGCGTTGGCACCTTCTCCCGGAGCGCCGCGTGCGCCGTCGCGGTGAGTTTGCCCGGCTTCAGCGGTGCCAGCAAATCGATGCCCTGCGCCGCACCCAGCGCCTCCATCGCGAGGATGGTCTCGACATTCCTCGCCACCTGCCGAGCGCGCAGCGCGCTGTGCCAGCCCATGCTGTTGTGATCTTCCTGGTCAGCCGAGGTGGGCAGCGAATGGACGCTCGCCGGCGTCGCCAGCAACTGGTTGTCGGTAACCAGAGCCGCCGCGGTGTACTGGAGCAGCATGTAGCCGGAGTCGAGGCCCGAATGCCGGGTGAGGAAGGGTGGCAGGTCAGAAAGGAAGCCGGTGAGCATGCGGAAAAGGCGTCGTTCCGAGATACTGCCGAGCTCGCTGATGCCCATCGTCGCCGCATCCAGCGCCAGGGCCAGCGGCTCACCATGGAAGTTGCCGCCGGAGAGCACCGCCTCGTCGTCCGCGAAGACCAGCGGGTTGTCCGTGCCGGCGTTCAACTCAACCGCGACGACGCGCTCGAGGTAGTCGATCGCGGCCGCCGCCGCGCCATGGACCTGGGCCGCGCAGCGTAGGGAGTACGCGTCCTGGACCCGGTCGCAGAGGACATGCGACTCCGCGATCCCGCTGCCCTCGGTCAGCGCGAAGATGCGTGCCGCCGACGCCACCTGGCCCGGGTGCGGGCGTACTGCGTGGATGCGCGGGTCGAACGCCGTTCGTGACCCACGCAGTGCCTCGACGCTGAGCGCCGCCACCGTGTCGGCCGTCAGCAGCAGGCCGCGGGCGTCGTGCTCCACCAGGCTCGCGGCCCCGCTCATGAAGTGGGTGCCGTTGAGAATGCTGAGTCCGTCTTTTGCCTGTGGGACAAGCGGGGCGATGCCGGCGGCTTGAAGCGCATCCGCACCACTTCGCCGTTCCCCCTTGACCAGGACTTCCCCTTCGCCGATCAGCACTAGTCCGACGTGAGCCGAGGGCGCGAGGTCGCCGCTCGCCCCGAGCGAACCCTTCTCCGGGACCCAGGGGCAGATGTCGTGGTTGAGCAGGTCGATGAGCCGTTCCACGACGTCGAGGCTGACGCCGGAGCTGCCCTGACAGAACTGGTTGACCCGCACCAGCATGGCCGCCCGGACGACTTCTTCCGGCAACGCCGGGCCGACGCCCACGGCGTGACTCATCAACAGGTTTCGTTGCAGCTGGAGCGTATCGGCCGGGGGAATCCGCACGTTCTTCAAGGCGCCGACGCCGGTGGTGAGCCCGTATACCAGCCGGTCTTCCCGGACCAGCCGATCGACCAGCTCTCGGGCACGTCGCACCCTGGCCCGGCCCTCGTCGCTGAGGGTCACCCGCTCGTCCTGACGGGCGACCGCCACGACCTCGGCGGGCGTCAGCGAGCGGCCGGTGACCGTGATGGACAACGCATCGCCATGTTACGGCCCGCTCCGGCGCCGGCAATTTGAACGCGCAGACCAACGGTTGGTCACTGAGAGCCGGTCGTAAAATGGTGCGGCGGATTTGGCACGGACAAGTACCCGGCTCCGGCGAGGGGGCAGGGGACGATTGGGTGCCCGGCTCGGGCGCCCCGCTTTGGGCATTTTGCTGGCGGTCGTCCTCGGTAGCTGCGCGCCCGCCGGGACGGCTGCCAACCATTCCACGCCCTCACCCTCGGGCGTCGCCGCCGCCAGTCCGACACCAAGTCCAATCACGCCGCCCACCAACCTCGTCATCCCCGGTACGATTACCTTCCTCTCCGACACGACCTACCCGCCGCAGGAATCGATCGATCCGTCGAGCCAGAAGGCGGTCGGATTCGACATCGATATCGCCCAGGCGATCGCCGCCAAGATGGGGCTCACGGCCCGCATTCAGCAAACGGACTCATCCTTGATTGTCGGCGCACTGCTGGCGAAAAAGGGCGACGCGATCATCTCAGCGCTGCAGATCACGGCCGACCTCGAACGGCAGGTGGCCCTGGTCGCCTACTTCCAGGCCGGCCAGTCGATTCTCGTGCGCAAGGGCAACCCCGGCAACATCAGCGGGCTGGCCGATCTCTGCGGCAAGAAAGTCTCCGTCCAGGTGCAGAGTCCAGAAGAGAGCAGCATCGATGAGGCCAACGCCGGGCCCTGCAAGAGCAACCCCATCAACAAGCAGATCTACCCGGTCGACCTCCAGGCGGTCGCCATCCTCAAGCAGGGCGGCGTCGACGCCGCGCTCGACGATTCGCCGGTCGCGGCCTATTTCGTCAAGCAGACACCCGACCAACTGGATCTGGCCGGAGCGCCCTTCAAGATCAACCCGGAAGGCATCGGGATCGACCCCAAGAACGGCGATCTGCTCAAGGCGGTTCAGCAGGCGATGCTCGACATCTATCAAGATGGAAGCTACAAGCAAATCCTGACCAAGTGGAACTTGCTGGATGGCGAAATTCCGGCCGCGGACATCGTGGTGAACCCGAGCCCGACCACGTCCTGAGTCGATGAAGCTCTGGCTGCTGGCGCTCGCCGTCGCAGCCGGTCTGTTCGTCGCCGCCAATGCCTTCCTCTTCCGGCAAGCCTCGTCGCCGGCGCCCAGCGTGCCGCAAGCCATCGAGCTCACCACCATCAACGCCCAGGGCGCTGCGCTGACGCAGATGATTCATGAACGATCGACGATCGACCGGCTCAGCCTGGATCTGGGTCAGCTCACAACGCAAAGGGAGGGAGCCGGATGCGGCCAGGGCACGGACGGCCGCTACCTCGCCGTCTTTCGCTATGCCACCGGACGCTCGACCACGCTGACGGCCGACAAGAGTGGCTGCCAGCTGATCCTGGTTTCCGGGCCGGGCTGGTCAGCTGGCCGCCGCTGGTCCGGGCCGGCGCTCCTGCGCGATTTCGACGCGCTTTTCCCTCCCAGCTGGCAGACGGGAGTCTGAGCCGCTAGCGGCCGCCGGCGGCTTCCGGCGGTTCGATCTTCCAATCGGCCTCGTCCTCCTCGACGGGTGGGATCGCCAGCGCCCGGTGGTACATCTCGATGCGGATCGTCCCCACCACGGTCACGGCGAGGGCGAGCGCGATCCCGAGCACCGCCTGGTTTCTCGAGGTCGTGACGCTCAGGCTGGGGTCGGTAAACGCGGCGCCCTGCAGCAGGTTCAAGACCACTCCGCTGAGCCCGCTTACCGAAATGCACCCGAGCAGGCCGGCGACGGCCAGGCGGGCCAGCAAGGACTCGCTCGAGCCGAGGCGCAGCCAGCGATCGCGCGCGACCAGGGTGACGGCCCAGAACGCGACCAGGAACAGCAGCAGCAAGAGCACCGCTTCGATCAGGCCCGTCCGGTAATAGGCAGGAAGCTGATCGGTTGAGACCACGTCGAATTCATGCTAAGCCCGTCGCCGTCGGCTTAGCTGCCGAAGCGTTTCTGCAAGGCGATCAGCTCGCTCTGCGCATCCGACATGGCGGTCGACGGGCTGACGGTCCCAAGCACCAGGTCATGCAGGTGCCGCTGCAGCACGGCCGAAGCTTCGACGTAGTGAACCAGCTTGGGACGCGGGCGGGCGTTCGCCAGGTTGGTCAGGAAGACGTCGATCTGCGGATTGGCTTTGCGGAAATCAGCCGAATTCTGGAGGGAGGTCCAGATCGGCAGTTGGCCGGTCTGCTGGGCCTGGACTTCAGGGCTGGTCAGGTAGTTCAGCCAGCTCACGGCCAGGTCGGTGTGCGCGCTGTTCGAAATCACCCCGAGCCCGAGGAAGCCGCTCACGGATGCCGCCGGCTTTCCGGATGAGCTCGCTGCCGGGATCGGCGCCACCGACCCCTGGCCGATGATTTGCGAGTAGACCGGGTCGTTCATCGCGCCCCAGACGAAGTTCCAGTTGGTGGTGAAGCTGACGCCACCGCCCAGGAACGCTCGCATCGCGTCGGGCTCGTTGCTGGCGGCGATGTCGCCTCGCACCAGCCGTTCGTCGATCAGTTGCCGCATGAAGGCGGCCGCCCGCTGCGCCGGCTCGTTGAGCAACAGGGGCGTCCCCGAGGCGTCGAAGAGATCGCCGCCGAACTGGGCGGTGGTGCGAACGAAGTCCGAAACCAGGCCTTCATCCTCGGCCCAGGAGTCGGTGTAGGGGGTTACCTTGTTCCGCAGCGCGGTCATCTGCGCGTACCAGTCCTCGAGCGTTCGTGGGGGAGCGTTGAAGCCGGCCGTCTTCAGTTGCGACTTGTTGTAGTAGAGGCTCTGCACGTTCAGCACGTGTGGCATCGCCCAGTTCGTGCCTCTGTAGGAGAACGCATCCAGCAGGCTGGGCATGATGTCGGAACGCGCGTCGTCGGGGATCTGGTCTTTGAGGCTCAGCAGCTGGCCGCGGCTGGCCAGCTCGGCAATCCAGACCTGGTCGAGGGCGACCACGTCGTAGGGTGCCGGCTTGGAGAGCCCGGCCGCCAGGATGCTCTCGTAGAGCTCGCGGTAGTGCGCCGTTTCGATGGTGACGAACACCTGGTCGTTGTGCAGGCTGCGGAACTTGTTCGCGAGCGACTGGAGCACGGCGGGGTCGTAGCCGACCTGGTCGAAGAGCAGCGACCGGATAACGGTCGCGCCAGGTGGAGGCGTTGGCGCGGTCGAGCCCGAGGTCGTCGCGCAAGCCTCGAGGATTGAGCCAAGCGCCATCCCACCGGCGATCCCGGCGCCAAGCCGAAGACCGTCTGCAAGGAAATCGCGACGAGTGGTCAGCACGTCGCTGTGAGGCTATCAGCGGTTTGTTAACGGCTCCATCGGGAGCGATCGGTCGGGCGCGACAATGCCGTCACGGACGGGTAACAGCGTTCGATCAATAGAATCGGCGGATGGGCGAACACGATTGGCTGAAGGGCATCTTTCCGCCCATCCCAACCGCTTTTCATGCCGACGGTTCGCTGGGCGAGCCGCCACCTGGATGGCTCGACTCTCTCGCGCGTGCCGGCCTTGATGGGGTGGTGGCGCTGGGATCGAACGGCGAGGCGCCCACCTTGACCGAGGCCGAACGCCTCCGCTGGATCCGCGAGATCCGGGCGGGCTTGCCGCGACCGCTGCGGCTGATCGCGGGAACCGGCGCCGACTCGACGCCCGCGACCATCGAGCGAACGCGGGCGGCCGCGGATGAAGGCGCCGAAGCCGCGCTGGTGATCCCGCCGTTCTACTTCCGGCGCCACCTGACGCCAGACGCGCTGCGCCGCCACTACCACGCCCTGGCGGAGGCCAGTCCGATCCCGGTGCTGATTTACAACATCCCGCCGCACATGGGCTACGACCTGACGCCGGAATGGATCATTGCCATCGGGGGCCATCCAAACCTCGCCGGCATGAAGGAGTCATCCGGCGATCTGGCGCGCATCCCCACGCTGCGCCAGGCGTTGGGCGACGACTTCGCGATCCTGACGGGATCCGGTGAGAGGCTGCTCGACGCGCTGCTCGCCGGAGCCGACGGCAGCATCGCCGCCCTTGCCGACCTGGCGCCGGCCGCCTCCGTCACGATCCGCAATGCCTGGAGGGAGCGTCGCCTCGAGCAGGCCCGACGCGAACAACAACTGATCGCGCCGCTCGGCCAGGCGCTGACCCGCGGCTACGGAGTTCCGGGCGTCAAGGCGGGCGTCCGTATGCTCGGCTTCGACCACGGCGAACCCCGGCCGCCGCTGCCGCCGCTGCCCGCGGAGGAGCTGCCGGTGCTGCGCCGACTGCTCGCCGACGCGGAACTGCTGCCCCGCGCGCTCGCCTCGTGATCCCGATTCGCGATTACAACCCCACCCGGCGGCCATCGCTGCTGACCTGGGGCCTGATCCTGATGAATTTCGGCGTCTATTTCTACCTCGCGCAGAACCCGGTGATGAACAATTACGCGATCGCCCGCTATGCGGTGGTGCCGGCCGACATCTCCGCCGGACGTCATCTGGGAACGCTGATCACCTCGCTCTTCCTGCACGCGAATCTGCTCCACGTGGGCGGCAACATGCTGTTCCTCTGGATCTTCGGCAACAACGTCGAAGACAAGTTGGGAGAGTTGAAATTCCTGGTCGTCTACTTTGCGTCCGGCGTCGCCGGCAGCCTTCTCCAGGTTGCAATCACGCCGACGTCAACCATTCCCATGCTCGGCGCCAGCGGCGCGATCTCCGGGTTGCTCGCCGCCTACGTCCTGTACTTTCCCCGTGCGAAGGTGCTGACCTTCATCATTCCCTTCTTTTTTGTCACCCTCTCGGCCTTTATCTTCATCGGCTACTGGATCGCGCTGCAGGCGCTCGACGCGTACTTCAGCTTCGGAGTTTCAGGCGGCGGCGTTGCCTTCTTCGCGCACGTCGGCGGATTCGTCACCGGCTTACTCCTCGCAATCCTGCTTCGACCGCGCGACCACCCGGACCCGCATCCGGGTTACCGCCCCTTCTAAATCAGGTTCTGGAATACTGGCGGATTCGCCCGTTCTCGAGGCAGAAGAGGTGGTCGGATACCGGGT
>DAIPYJ010000058.1:0-17252 GCA_036782775.1 Candidatus Dormiibacterota bacterium
CGGCGAGGAGCGCGAATTCCTACCTGACCAAGAAATTCCGACTCAGGTCACTAGGCGACGGCTCCCTCGAGGTGACCCACCTCGGTCAAGGGGGATCGGTCCGCCTGCCGTCGTCGTATGTGGCCCAGCACGTCGCGCTCGGATACGCCCTCACGGTCCACAAGGCCCAGGGGACCACCGTCGACCGAGCGGTGGTCGTGGTCGACGGCAAGATGTCAGCCGAGCAGCTCTACGTGGCCATGAGCCGCGGGCGCGAGCACAACAGCGCCGTATTCGTCTGCGAGGCCCCCGACACGGACCATGGACGGTTCCGTACGCCGAGCCCCATGGAGGTGCTCGCCCGGGTGGTCCGCCACGACGGGGCCGAGCTCTCTGCCACCGAGATCATGCGCCAGGAGCGAACCCGCACCGTGGACCCCGAGAGCCGAGCGGCACAGCATGAGCGTCAACGAGCCGCCCGCGAAGCACAGGCCCGAGCGTGGGATCGACGGCGGCGGTCGGAGTCGAGAGATCGAGGCGGACGTGGCCGGGGCCGCTAGGTTCGATCCTGAGCAGAATGACGCAGAACTCCCAAATATGGGTTTTGATTGCGCGGCGAAGGTGCACCTGATCTGATGTCATGAAGGAGCGCATCGCAGCTCCTGCGTGACGGGCCCGGTACTGCGGGCCGGCGCCGATGGTGCGGAGCAAACCCCATGGCACCAGCGGCAGGACGAAGAGGGGGGACTTCCCCTCGTCGTGAGAAACCGAGTGTTGGCACACTCGGGGTTTCCAACAAACCCTCACGACGGAGGAGGAAGACCCCAATGCAAGAACTACCACGCCAGTTCGTCGGAATCGATCTGCACCGCCGGCGCTCGGTCATCGTGCGCATGACCGAAGCCGGCGAGGTCCTCGAGACCGTGCGCATCGACAACGACCCGGTGGCGCTCTCGCTCGAGCTGGCCAAGGCCGGCCCGGACCCCGAGGTGGCCCTCGAGGCCTGTTACGGGTGGTACTGGGCGGCCGATCTGCTCCAGGCCGAGGGCGCCACGGTTCACCTGGTCCATCCGCTCGGGCTCCACTGGGACTCGAGACGCGTCAAGAACGACGTGCGCGACGCCACCGAGCTCGCCCATCGCCTGCGGCGAGACGACCTCCCCGAAGCCTGGATCGCCCCGGCGGAGTTCCGTGAGCTACGGGAGCTCGTGCGCTACCGGGCCAAGCTGGCCGCCCTGCGCAGCTCGGCCAAGGCCCAGATCCACGCGGTCATGGCCAAGAACGGCATCCTGCCCGCCCTCGACGACATGTTCGGCCCGGGCGGCCAGCTCCTGCTCGACAAAATGGGCACCTCCGGCGCCATCGACGGCGCCTACCTGCTGCGGGTGGAGTCGCTTCGAGACCTCCTCGAGGTCTACGGGCGCGAGCTCAAGCTCGTGGAGCGGGAGCTGGCGCTGCGGTTCAAGGACCACCAGGGCTATGAGGCCATCCAGGCCATCTGTGGAGTGGGGAAGATCATCGCGGCGATCTTCGTGGCCGAGATCGGCGACGTGAGCCGCTTCCCCTCGGCCCGCCATCTGTGTTCGTGGGCCGGGCTCACCCCCTCCCACAAGGAGTCCGACACCAAGGTGCGCCGGGGGCACATCACCAAACAGGGCAACCACCTGGTGCGCTGGGCGGCCATCGAAGCCGTGGCCCACTCCCACGGCGGCGATGCCATCCGACCCTTCTACGCCAAGGTGGCCAAGCGCCGGGGCAAGATGATCGGTCGGGTGGCCGCGGCCAGGAAGCTTCTCAGCCTCGTCTACTACGGCCTACGCGACGGGCACATCCGGTGCCTGGCCGACGAGGCGGGTTGAGTAGGTTCGGACACAGGCAGGTGCGCGCTCGTAGATCGACGTGTGCCCCCCGATCCTCGGGCGAGGCCGACTCATCTGAGTGAGCCCACCTGACTGTGGCCGCAAGACACACCATGCGCCTGAAAGCGGAACGGAGGAATGTCTGCGCATCCGAACCGGATGCCGACCCCAGATTTTCTGGGAATGGTGAGGTCCGCTGTGTCCGGCCACCGCCGTCCATGACCGCCCAGTGGCGGTCGACGTCCATGGTGGCTGGCGACAACTGAACGCCGGGACCGTCAAGGCTCCCCTTCGGCTGGCCTTCGGCCCGGCCTTGACTGCCCCTCCACGACCCGCCGCTGGCGAAGCGAAGCGGGATCGGTCACGCGCGCCCTGACTCATGCCCGACAGCTACAAACTCCGAGATGATCGCCTTCGGCTTCGCCGAAGACCCACTTGACAAACGGCGCTCCTTCAGGAACGTCGATCTGGCACAGCTTCGGTAGGTCAACGGCGTTTGGTACAGCGAGCGCAGATTGAACGATCTGCGTCGCGTCCTCATTGAGCAACGAGTCGTTCGATGTATTCGACGGCAGCGGCCCCTCGACCAAAGGACGAGCACTTGGCAGCGAGTTCCTCGGCGGCCACGTGGAAGCTGGTTCGATGTACCACCTCGTCGACAACTGCGGCGATCTCCGCAGGGCTCGCATCCTTGGCAAGCATCCGCCCAACCCCCCGAGCTTCGACCTGGGCAGCGTTGAGCGTTTGGTCCCGCCCTTGCGGGATGCATACGAGTGGCTTGCCGGTGGCCAGGGACGCAGAGATGGTGCTCAGCCCGCCGTGAGAGACGACGGCATCCACATAGGGGAGCACAAAGTCATGGGGGACGTAGCTTCGAACGACCACGTTCTCTGGAACGGAGATCGACTGGATTTCGAGCATGTCCCCCAGCGTGACGAGCCCTCGGACTGGCAGTAAGCCGATGGCGTCAAGGATGGCTTGGAGGGCGCCTTCCTGTCCCAACATGTTGGTGCTCAGGCTTACGAGAACCCACGGTGGACCATCCTCCACCAGATCACTGAGGTCCCAGGTCGCCAGGGACTCAACAGCAGGACTGTCGGGATGGCAGATGGGCCCGACGTAGAGCGTCGTGGCCGGGAGCTCGCGGGGATCTTCCAAGCCCGGTGGCACCAGTACCAGCACAAGGTCGACCGAGGAGAACAGGGACTCGGCGTTTCCTTCGAGGGCTCTGTCGCCCCAGAGGTCAAGGAAGGGGTTGTAGAGGACGTGACACAGCACGCAGGTGGCGACGCCCACCGAGGCGGCGGCGCGGAAGCCGGCGCCCATCATGCAGTCGACGACGATCACCTCGGGTCCGAAGTCCTTCGCCACCTCGCCTATGTCGGCGGCTGCCTCTGGGCCATGGACCATCCGGTCAAGGAGGGAGAAGTTGTCGTGCTCCAAGGGGACGCCCTCTGGCCACGGGGGGAGGCTTGGATAGGAGGCAAAGGGAATGCCATGGTGCGTCGCCCGGCTGGCCATGGACGGCCACCCCATCATGAGTACCTGGTGACCTCGCCGTAGCAGTCGAAGGGCGAGGTGGTACCCGGGTGTGGTATTCCCTCCGCCGTCCCAGCTGGGGATGAGGATCCGGCTCGGCACCAACGTTTATGGTGCCACTGTTGGTGGCCCGCGCTCCGACACCGGCGCGATCGGACTCTAAGTCCAGCCGGCCCAGTGCTCGCTGTTGTTGTCCGATCGGCCATCGACATACCGATTGGTCCCGAGCGACCCCGTGGAGGCGATCGGCACCTCTACCCGCTTAGTCAACCGGTTCCTCGTCACGTCGATCGCGGCGATCGAGGAAAGTTCGCCGTGCGAGAACGAGCCAGCAAAGGATGGCCACGCCGGACAGGGTCGCTGGGACTGGGTGACCAAGCAGTATGGAGGCCCCGACGGCGCTCCCGAAGGCCGTCAGATTCGCCGCGACGTCGTATACGGGGGCAATGAATCGCTGGTTCACGACATGGGCGACAGCTATGAGGAGACCACAGGCGAAGGTCACGGACAGGAGGACGCCGACCACGGTCGCAGTCTGGCCGAAACCTCGCCGGATCAAGCGGCGCCGACGGTGGCATGAGCGGAAATGCCGGCAGGCCGCCCCTTGACGCCTCGGCCGGCCAGAGTGCTAGCCCCGGAAACGCCCGCATAGCAAGGCGATGATCTGGGGCGACGGCCGGCCCTGGCGCGACGATTCCTACCGTCGATCTGGCGCGTCCCACTCCATCCTCAGGCGTTCCTAAGGGGGCGTCGTTATGCGCCGCCTCGGGGCGTCATTACGGAGCGGGCTACGGCGCCGTCAGTGCATGGACCGAATACTGGGCCCGAGTAGAGGGCGATGTGTGAACACACGCTTGTCCTCATGAGCCCGGGAATGTGATGCAGGACTCGCCGTCCCTCAGAATACGCTCACTGGCAGTTGTACCAGTTCTGAGTCCACTGGTCTTCATCCTCGGCCGGATAGCCGCTGATGTAGAAGTTGGCCTGCTCGTTTGTCGTTTGCGAGAGCAGATTTCCGGTGTTTTGAGGAGGCTGATAGTTGCTCGTTGTGTTGTTAACCATGACTTCGTTGAAGTCAAGGGGGGCGTCCGCCATTCCGACACCGTACTGGCTATTCACCTCTGTCCACGCGAACTGCTGGAAGTTTGTGAACCGAGGAAGTCCCATGAAGCCAGACGCGCCTCCCTGGGTGCTGAGATATGAGCGCTCGACGACCGCTTCGGCACTTGACTCGTCGATCTGCGTCGGCGTGTCCTTCACGGTCACCTGTTGACCGGAGTTTGTGTCTTCGATGAAGTAATAGACATATGGCGCGCCGACCCAGATCTGGACGGCAAGATTGTCACCCGGATTGACGTAAAAGCCAGGGACGGGAACCGTGTTGATCGTGCCGATCGAGTTGCCCGGAGAGAGGTCCTCGTACCAGACTTGTCCACCGGCGGGGTTGTTGGGATCTCGAGTTGGGTTACTCAGGTTCACATTTGGATCATCCCAGCCGCTTCCAGCCTGTTGCAGCCCACCGGAGTTGACACCTCCAATCCCATACCAACCAGACCATCCATCGTCCGGCCCGCAAGCTGCAGTGATCGTGGGCTCAGTAAAGTTGCCCGACGCACTCGTATAGACCTGGGAGGCCGCATCGGCAACATAGCCACCCCAATTGGCCGAGTCGCTCGTGAGGGGAGCGTTCGAGATTGTGGGGAGACCTGGCCTGGAGTAGAGATGCCGGATCTTGGTCGTATACTTGTAGGCCTTCATCCAACCTAGCCACGTGGCGTGTGTAGATGACGAGGTAGCTGGGGCTGGCGGGAATCCGTACTCAGCGAGCTGGGCTGACGTCGCGTCTGCTGGCTGGAAACCAGTGGGAGGTACCAGGAACGTATTGGCGCGACCGTTTACGTCAAATGTGGTTGCCGATCCCCCGCCAGGCAGCGGTTCAACCGAGGTTGGGCTATTGGCGCTGTAGCAGTAAGCAGCTAGCTGTGATGCGGACGCGTTCTCTGGGGCGAAACTCGCAGGCGGTGTCGGGCAACTCGAAGCTGCCGATGCTCGACTCGAAATTGGTACGCCAGAACCAATGAGCAGTAACACAAGCGCAAGGGCAGCAATCGCCGCCCAAAAGACCCGCCGAACCATTCTTCCTCCGCCGAATAAGTCCGCTGAGCGCGAACTCAAGCTCCGCCGCAGGCAAAGTAGCATGCAACCGCTATGACGTCAAGAGAGTTTCGTTGGCTGGCCGCATTCATGGTGCTCGCAGGATGCGCCCGCGGGGTCAGTGCCGTCGGGGGTTCCGGCGAACCCCTCGCCACTCTCCCCATCTCTCAGCAATGCAATCAAGGCTCGCATCTAGAAGCAGCGGCCACGAATCAGCAGCATGCCGCGAGACTCAAGATCGGAGAGGTTCTCAATCTCCAATTGACGGTCCCTGAATCGCTCGTGACGTCGTCGCCGGGAACCACGCCCGCCGTGTCCGCTTGGCCTTGGGGAGAACTACGGACCTCCGACCAGCGGGTGCTCGCGATTTCCTGCCAGGTCGCGGCGAGCTCTTCGCTATTGAGCAGAAGTGAGCTTCTATTTGCCGTCCGTTCAGGGACAACTGTGTTAACGGCACCCCTCGCAATGAGCTGCGCAGCCAACGCTCGGTGCGCGGCCAAGCTCAGCGCGGTGAACCTGACGGTGACGGTGAGCTGAGGTTCATGCGCGAGAAAAGCCGCCAGCGTATGGTAGGGGATTTGTCCTTCAGCCGTCGTTGCAGCCACTCCCTTTCTGGGTGAAGAAGGGTTGCCCCGGGTGATTCGGCCTAGCAAGCCGATGATCTGGGCGAGGGCTGGCCCGGCGCCGCGATCTGTACCGTCGATACGCGTCGATCCGGCCGTAATCATGCTCGGCATGGATCAGATGCAGATGAGATGTTCGACGCGTTTGCATAGGCTCGTAGCTCCCGGACTAATCATCCTCCAGCTACTGAGACGTCTCCCTCTGAAGAGCAATCGAGAGGTCGAAGGGCGTTGCTCCTGATCCCCGCTTGACCGTCACGTCGAGTCGGCTCGGAACCCCGGCGATCCGGGCGAAGTCCAGCTCCCCCACCGACATGCCCTTGCCGAACTGCGCCGTGCCGGTGACTTCCTGGCCGGATCCGAGGGTCATGGTCGCCTTCTCTATGTCGACGGGTAGCGAGCCGGTCGCGGTCAGCTTGACCAGGTCGACCGTGGCGTTGCCCAGTGACTCGACGAACGCCACCACCAGCGTCACCCCGTTGAGCGTGGTCGAGGCACCTTGGTTGTAGAGGACGAGCGGCTGGCCGTCGTAGATGAGGTTCTCGACCTGCCAGGTGCCGGAGTGGAGCACCACCTTGATCGGGCCTGCCAGAGAGTCCTCGCTCTTCGTGCTCCCACTGGGCCCGCTCAGCGTGTGATCGAGCACCACGCTCCCCGAGAAGTCGACCTCATCGGCGGTGACCGAAGCCGTGGTCAACGACTCGGAACCCACCGTCGTGGTCGTGTTGGCTCCGTCGGCCGTGAAGCCCTCATCCACCACCAGGGCGACGGCGCCGACCGCCTGGGCGGGGCCCCCCGAGGTGGCGAGCACAGTGTTCGTGTCCCCGCCGACGAGCGCCTGCAGCCATTGGTCGAAGGCGGCCCGAGCGGGTGAGCCGGAGACCCCACGAGCCGCGGTCGACGGCGTTCCGCCGTTGGGCAGCGCCACGCCTCCGGCAAGGGTCGAGGGTGTGACACCGCGGCCACCGGGGGCCGCCCGCCCCGGCTGGAGCGCCACTGTCGTTGGGGTGCCTTTGGTCGCGGCGTGCGCGCCGGCCGAGCAAGAGGCGAGGACCACGCAGAGGCCGAGGCAGGCTATTTCAAGGGCGCGCCGAGGCCGAACGGGCGCCTTCGGACTCTGCAACGCACGCACCACTCCCGTCCGCCCAGACAACCGCACCTGGGTCGCCGCCTCCCGCCTCCGCACGCGCCCCGGTGAACCCGAAGCGCACACGCGTCGTGTCCGCCATACCGCGCTGGGACACTGACATGGGTGTCAGCCTCTGTCAAGAGCCCTCCCATCGGTTCCTTGAGCGAGATTTCCCGGCGCGCTCCGCAAGAACGGGTTAACAAGTTGGCTTCCCATCGTGCCCGTCGGATACGGGCGGGGAGCAACGAGATGGCGGGAGGGCGGCGGCCAGCTCGGGGGGAGCCCTCGGCGGGAGAACTGCACGGTGGCGGGGAACCGACCGAGAGCCGAGCGGAGCCTTGGCGCGCCTGCGTCGAAGAAATCTCGCCGGACGGGGTGCGCGATTGTCCTCCCAGGAGAGTCCTCGTCGTCGACGACCACCCTGTGGTCCGCCAGGGAGTGGTCGCTTTGCTCAATGCCGATCCGTCGCTCGAGGTCGTCGGCCAGGCGGAGTCTGCAGAAGAGGCCCTGGACGTCGTGGCACGCCTGCTTCCAGATGTGGTTCTGCTCGACGCGCGCCTGCCGGGACTGAGCGGGGTCGACGCGGCGAGGACGATGCTCCCCGAGCACCCGAGACTCCGAGCGGTGCTCCTCACCGGTTTCACCAACCAGGGGGTGCTCCTCGACGCCCTGGACGCCGGGATCCACGGACTCGTGCTCAAAGAGTCCGACGCCACCACGATTGTGGCGGCCGTACGCGCGGTGGCATCGGGGCAGCAGTTCATCGATCCCCTGGTCGAGCATCGGTTGCTCGCCACCCGAGAGCACCGCCGCCGGGCGCGACAACGCTACGGGCTCACCCCGGCCGAACTCGAGGTCCTCGAGATGGTGCCGCAGGGGCTCACCAACAGCGAGATCAGCTCGGCGCTGGGGCTGTCGGCCAACACGGTGAAGACCCACCTCGCCCACGCCATGCGCAAGCTCGAGGTGCGCAACCGGGCCGAGGCGGCCGTCTTCGTCTTGAGCGGAGGACTCTCGTGAGCGACCACCGCGAGCATCTCGTCGGGGCGCTGCGCTCCCCGCTCGAGCTCAAAGCTGCATTGCGGCTGCTCTCGGGGATCGTGCTCGAAACCATCGACGCGGACCACGTGAGCATCTTCCTGCTCGAAGAGGGAAGGCTCCTCCCGGCGGTGGCGCTGCGCCGGAAGCCCTCCCCCGAGGACTGGCAGGCCATGAAGGCCCTGGGGCCCATCCGCCTCACCCAGGAGCGGGCCGAGGCCTTCGCCCTGGGCGACCCGGTCCTCATCGACGACGTCCGGGGCAACGGGCTCGTCCCGCCTGAGATCACCGAGCAGTTCATCCTCCGCTCCATGGCCATGGTGGCCATGCAGTCAGACGGCACGACCTGCGGGGTGCTGGCACTGGGCCGCGACGAGGTCCGCCCCTTCGACACCCATGACGGCGAGATGCTTTCTTCCCTCGCCACCCATGCGGCACGGGCTGTCGTCGAGGCCCGCCCGTTCGAGTCGGTCCGCCGGCGGGCTCAGCTCCAAGCCGCCCTGGCCCGCGGCTCGGCGCGATTGGTCGAGCCACTCGACGACGTGGAGGTCGCCACCCGCCTGGTCGACGCCTACCGCGAGCTCTTCGACCCCGGGACCTGCGCCGTCGCCCTGGTCGACGACGACCAGTTCCGCATGACCACGCTCGTGGCCAGCCGTCCGATCGAGCGCCCCGTTCCCGTCCCCCTTGCCGAGGTGCCACTCTCACTGGTTCGCCACGTGCGCGCCGCCTGGCTGGCCACCGGAGCCCCCAGTCCTGTCGAGATCGGCGACGAGCCCTGGGTCGATCGGCTCCTTGGCTCGGGAAGTGCCGGAGTGCGTGGGCACCTGCTTCTCCCCCTGGTCGTGGAGGAACGCATCCGCGGGGCGGTGGTCCTTGGGCTTCGGCGCCCCGGGGGCCTCGATCCCGAGGAGTGGGCGGCTGCCCAAACCCTGGCGGCCATGGGGACAGCGGCGCTCGAGCGTGGGCGGCTGCTCGGGCGCCTCGCCCGTCAGGTGCGCCAGCTCGAGACCCTTTACAGGTTGCACGCCGATCTGGCCGAAGGGGCAGACACCACAACCCTCCTGAACCGGTTGAACGACGCGCTCAAGGACCACGGGATCGAGGTGGCCGGCGTCGCCCTCAAAGACCGCTCGCTCGCCCAGTATCTCCGCGTGCCGCCTCCGACGAGCGAGGAACGCGCCGCGTGGGAAGACGGCCGGTGGTTGGCTTCAGGAGATGGGACCCAGGTGGTTCCCTTGAGCCTCGACGGGCGTCCTGCCGGAGTCCTTAGGGTGCGTGCGGCGGGTCTCGACCTCCCCGAGAGGCTCTTCGTCGAGGCGCTGGGAAACGGGCTCGTCGAGGTCGTCAGCCGGACGGTTCTTCGCCACGCCCTCGACGAAGCCGGACGAGCCCGGGGGCTCGACGCTGAGCGCACCCGTCTGGCCCACGACCTGCACGACACCGTCGGCCAGCTGTTCGTCACCATCCATCTTCTGGCCGGGCGACTCGGTGTCGAGGAGGCTCTCGGATTCGAGCAGAAGGCCGGGCTCACTCGGATCGGCGAGCTGGCCGCCGAGGGCAAGCGCTCCTTGGACGACGCCATCCGGGCCCTCGCCTTCGCCCCCGCCTCGAAGCGGCCTCTGCCCAGCGCCCTCGCCGCCCTCGCCCGGGCGGTCGAGGAGGACAGCGGCATCGCCGTCGTCCTCACCATCCACGGACGGCACAGGCGGCTGCCGCCTGAGGTGGAGCGGGCGCTCTACCGGGTGGCCCACGAGGCGCTTGCCAACGCCTGGCGGCATTCAGGATGCAAGCAGGTCCGCGTGGCCTTGGCCTTCGCATCCTCCGAGGTCATCCTGCGCGTCGAAGACGACGGGAACGGGATCGACACGCCCGCCTCGGGACCAGGACCTCAAATGGGGCTAGCGAGCATGCGCCGGGCCATGGGGGACGCTGGAGGGTCATTGGAGGTGACGAACTCCCGGTCGAAGGGGTGTGTCATCGAGGCTCAGGTCCCCCGCAGCTTGCCGTGATGTCGGTTGGACTCGACCATTGGGAAGCTCGCGCCTGGCCGGGAAGAAGCTTTCGAACGTCACCCGAATGGGTGATGACAGACCACGCCCGTTTCGAGATGATGGCGTTCGATTCTGATGCAGCCTGCGGCGTCGACTGGTCACAGCTCCGAACGAGTGACGTGTGGAAGAGGGCGGATGACAAACGTCGTGGTCGTCGATGACCACCGAGGGCTCTCTCCGGACTTACATGCGGTCCTGGGCACGGAGCCCGGGCTGCAGGTGGTGGGCAGGGCAGAAGGGGGCGACGAGGCCATCGCCCTGGTCGAACGGACCGTTCCCGACGTGGCCGTCGTCTGTGTCCGCTCCTCGGACCTGTCGGGCATGGGCATCGGCATCGCCCTGCGAACGCTCTTCCCCGGGCTGCGCATCCTCGCCATACTCACCTCCGAAGGTGAGAACGAGCGGCGACTGCTCCCGGACCTCGCCGCCCACGGAGTGATCTCCCAGACCGCCGGACCTGCTGCGGTCATCGTGGGCCTGGGCGTGGTGGCGGAGGGAGGGACCTTCCTCGACCAGCTGGTGGCGGACCCGCCCACCTCTCCGGAGCTCGCGGGCGAAGCCGGCGGACGTTGATCGTCCGTAGGCAGAAAAGTCGCTTATGTCACCCGAACGGGTGACGCTTTTTCCCGATGGATCGTGCACGCTATGGGGGCTGCGCTCCCTGACGTCACCGTCAGGAACGCAGCCAGGCGGCCAAGGCGGGGCGGGGGCCCCAGATAGGGGATCGGCGGATGTCCCATCATCGGCGGGAGCTCATGGCGAGGTCGCATAGGGCGAGGGTTCCCGGTTGCCCGCTGCAGCAGACAGAAGCCAGCGCATCGGTCAGTAGAGGTAACCGCTGACAAAGGAGGTAGCCGTTGGAAGCGCTGACCGATATCTAGCCGCGCTTCGACTCGGTTCCAGCAATTGAGGAAGAGCCGAAGCACACACTCGAAGCCAAGTGCAAGGAGGAAGGTATCACATGTTCAGTTCGTTAGTACGAAAGATTGCAGCGGTGACATTGGTGGCCGCGCCACTCGGAGCTGGATCGTCGCTGGTCGCCTCGGCGGTCATCGGCACGCCCGCCGCACACGCGGCGTCGGGTGCCTGCATCGATATCAACCCGACAGGGGCCCACGCTGGACCTTGTTCTGCCCCTAGTTCACCGGGTAGTACGACCGCAAACGACCCCTCGACCGCGGCTATCAACGTTTGCACCGGTGGAGCCTCCGATTCCGGAGCTTGGGGAGCGGGATCCGCCCCGGCCGGGTCCATCGTCGTGGCCAACAGCGGCAACACCCAGGTCTGGGCGAATACGACTGGTCCTATCGGTCAGGCCGAGGTCGATGGAATCGGTATCGCATCCGATCAGACGGGCTGCGTCTAGTAGCCCGGAGCACCGCCCAAGTCCGCGGTCTCTCGATGACTATGCGCCGACGCAGACCAGATGCGCATGCGCAGCGGAGCGGGTGATCAAAAGCGCGCAGGAAGCCCTGACCCGACCCGTCTTCACTGAAAGTCGGGTCAGGGCGCCTCGCCTTAGTTGTCAAGGACGGAATCGATGGATCAAGTGACGGAAAGAGCACGGCGGGCACCCGGCATCGGCCGGCGGATTCTGCCGCGCCTGGCCGCCGTGGGCCTGCTCGCCGGGGCGGTGGCGGTGGTCCACGGCGCCATTGGGGCGTCGGCATCGTCGACCACGGCCACGACCACCTACGGGGCCACACAGGCAACGGGGGTTAATGCCTCTTCCTGCCCCGGCAGCAAGCTCCTCCCTCACCCGCCTATCTCGATCACCAGCGACGCGGGGTTCACCGTTGCGAACGGGGTCACGGGCGGCAGTGGCACAACGAGTAACCCTTACATAATCAGTTGCTGGTCGATTGCCCTGAGCGGCTCCCAAACGGCGATCGCCATCGGACCACCGACGTCCACCATCGACGTTTCATTTACCATCCGCGACGTGTCCGTTTCCGGCGGGACGACGGGCACCGGCATCAGCATTCAGGGTCCGTCCCCAGGCATCACCGGCAATGTCACTCTCGAAGATGACAGCATCAGCGAGAGCAGCGCGATCTTCACTGAAGAGCTGCAGGGCGGCACCGCCATCCTCAACAATCTGCTTCAAGACCCCAGCACAGGTATCAACGACAACTCAGACGTACAGCTCACCATCGCGCAGAACGCGGTGACGAACGTCGCCGGCCTGTGCATGAATATAACTTCCCAAGCACCCGGGTCTGCCGCGCCGGTGACGACGCTCGCCCTCGTTCAGGACAACACCTGCACGGGCCGCCCTGGTTCTAGTGTCGGCATTGCAGCCGAGGAATCCAGCACCACGACCACAGGAGGATCCGGGGCAAACCAGTACCTGTCTCCCGATCCCGGACAGATCGACATCACCGGCAACGACATCGAGGGGTTCACCGGGCCCGGTCTTGGAGACCTGGTCGATGCCACGGTCACCGGCAACAAAGTGGACGGTAACTCGTACGGCGTCGGCATCATCTCCGGACTCGGTCACCAGGAACAAGACGTGATCATCCAGGGCAACGACATCGAGAACAACAAGAACGCCGGCATCGACATGACCCAATTTGTCGACTCGGTCATCTCGAACAACACGATCCTCCACAACGGGACTGCGGGGATCGTGGCAGAGAACGCGCAGGAGCACGATCAGCCCACGGCAGCCAACAATCTGATCGAGGGCAACACCATTGGCGACAGTGACTTCGGGATTGCCTTCTCCTTCGACGCCACTAACGACACCGTCTACGGCAACCACTGGGCAGACGGACACGAGTCCTACGTCCGATTCGCCGACACCCAGACCGTCGTGGATGCCGGCTCGGCCGTGCGCGGCGTGGCCGGAAGCCCGACCAACTTCGCCGACTGGATCGTCCACGTGGTCCCTGGGTCGATCGCACCTTCCTCGTGCAGCACCACAACCGGCTGCACGGGCACGACCGCCCTCGCCGGCGCCACCGGAGCGACCTACAGCTTCGGCGACGGCACGTCGCAGAACATCACGCCCGCCCAGTTCACCAACACCGGAGCGCTACTAAGCCACATCTATTCGGCGACCGGCACCTACAGCGCCACGATGACCGTGCACGCCACCGACTCGGCTGGCAACCCGGTGACGCTCACCAGCTCCACCCCCGTCACCATCGCCTCGCCCACGCCCACCACGAGCCTCTTCTCCCAGGCAGGCAACACCACTCCTTGGCCCATGATCGGCAACACCCCGGACCGCCCGTTCTACAACGCCAACGAGACCCAGATCGACTCCTCCACCGTGAACCAACTGGTGCAGAAGTGGCGCTTCCCCACCACCTACCCGGTCACGGCCTCGCCGGCGGTGGGCCAGGTGAACCTGCCCCCGGTCACCGGCGGCACCCCGGTGCCCACAACCGTGATCTACGACGGGTCCTTCGACGGGACCTTCTACGCCATCAACGACGCCACGGGGCTGCCCGTGTGGCAGGAGTGCCTCGTCACTTCTTCGGTGTACGTCACCTCGCAGGCATCTTGTGACCCGTCCTACCCAGGCAACCCCAATGCCCAGACCGACTACGGGGTGGTCGTGGCCTCTCCCGAGGTCGCCACGCTCTCGAACGGCTCCCAGGAGGTCCTGGCCGCCGCCAACGCCACCATGAACGCCCTCAACCCCGCCACCGGGCAGGTGCTGTGGTCCTTCACCGGCGGCTCCTACGTCCAGGCCGACGCCGGGACCACCGGGGCCTCGGTCGTCCAAACCTGCGTGCCGCCGGGCACCTCGGGCGCCACGGCGGGATCGCCCTACGACATTGAGTCCTCGCCGGTGGTGGTCGGCAACACCGTCTACTTCGGCATGGACTCGAACGCCGAGTGCGACCAGGCAGGCGGGATCTACGCCCTCAACGCCACCACTGGAGCCATGGAGTGGTTCTTCGACCCGGCCGCCGGCGAGGCCTTCTACCCCTGCATCGGCGTCACCACGACCAGCACCCCGTGTGACAGCACGACCTTTAACGCCGTCACCTCGAGCACCAACACCACGAGCTGGGACCCCCACTACGACTTGGTGAACGGAAAGCTGGCGCCGGGCTACACCTGCGGAGGGGTGTGGACCTCCCCGGCGGTCGATGTGGTTAATGGCCTGCTCTTCGCCTCCAGCGCCAACTGCCCGACCGATCCCATCCCGCCCTACATGGAGGCCGCCTTCGCCTTGAACATGACGTCAGGCGAGCCCGTGTGGGACTACCTGCCCCGCCAGGTCGACTCCATCGACATGGACTTCGGCGCCACCCCCAACGTGTTCCAGCTGGGATCTGAGCACGTGGTGGGTTATGCCTCCAAGGACGGCACCTATACGCTCTTGGACGACGAGACCGGGAAGGTCCTCTGGTCTACCAAGGTGGCCCTCGGGGGGTCATTCGGCGGCTTCTATAACGCCGTGGTCGACGGCAACGACATCTACCTGAACTCCGCCCTCGGCGAGGCGTCCGGCTTCGCCGCCACCCCGGTGGAGGACACGGAGAAGGGCCGGGAGTTCGCCCTCGATGCCAGGACCGGCAACGTGGTGTGGCGTTCCTACGCCGGGGCGCCCAACCTGGGGCAGAACGCGGCGGTGAACGGGGTGTACTTCACCGGAGGCCTCGACGGCTTCCTGCACGCCTTTTCCACCCAGAGCGGCCAGCTGCTCGGCCAGTGGCCCCTGGGCGTCTCGGTGTCCTCGGGACCGGCCATCTACTCCGGGGAGTTGTTCATCGGGTCGGGCACCGGCGCCACCGTGCGCTCGGCGGCCGGGGCCAGCGCCGACCCGGCTTTCGGTGGCCAGCCCGCCTTCCCCAATCCGATGCCCATCTATCCCTACGGCCAGGGCCTCTCCGGCTTCTGCGTGGCCACCAACCCTTCGTGCTCCAACGCCGTCAACAAGATCGACGGCGGGCGCGACACCACCTCGGTCACCTACACCGGGGCCACCTCGGGCACCGTGGACCAGCCGGTCACCTTCTCGGCCAACCTGGAGGACAACACCGTTTCCGCCTCGCCCAACCCGGTGTCGAACCGCTCGGTCACCTTCTCCATCACCCCCAACGGCCAAGACGGCGCGTCGGCTTCCTACACCCAGAGCTGTGAGGCCTTCACCGACGCCAACGGGAACGCCAGCTGCTCGATCACCTTGGACCAGCCGGCGGGGACCTCGACCATCTCGACGGTGTTCTCGGGGGACTCGACCTATCAACCGACCTCCACCACGACCCAGTTCACGGTCAACGCCGCTCCGACGACGCTCAAGTACAGCGGGGATACCTCGGTGGCCGACGGGGGGTCGGGGAACCTCTCGGCCGTGCTCACCGAGACGAGCTCGGGCAATGCCATCGAAGGCCGGGCGGTGGTGTTCACGTTGGGATCGGGCTCCTCGGCCCAGAGCTGTACGGGCATGACCGACTCCACCGGCACCGCCGCCTGTCAGATCGACCCGGTCATCCAGCCCCTCGGATCTGGGAGGGTGTCAGCCACCTTCGCCGGGGACAGCTTCTACAGCCCCTCCTCGGCCGGTGCTGCCGTCTCCTGCTACGCCTACACCGGCAGCTCGGGGGCCTTCGTCATCGGGAACGGCAACGCCGCGGTAGGCAATTCGGTGACCTTCTGGAGCAACGGCTGGGGATCGGCCAACACCGTGAGCGGTGGCAACGCGGCTGGCAGTGGCTTCAAGGGCTATGCGACCACGCCGAACCCGAGCCCACCTGTCTGCGGCGGAACGTGGACCTCGCCCACGGGCAACTCGAGCCCGCCGGGGTCGGTGCCGCCGTACATGGCGGTGGCGGTGAGCAGTGACATCACGCTGCCCAACTCGACCACGGCACGGGGCAACGTCGTGGAGATCGTGGTCATCGCCACCAACCCCGGCTACACAGGCAAGCTCAATCAGCCAGGGACGGGAACCGTGCTCGGGGTCATCTGCAAGTCGTAAGGGCAGCCCCCGGAAAGGGCTGACCGATGAAGCGAGTGGCCGAGGAAAAGCGCAGACTCAAACCGAGCGCAGAAGGGAAATGTTCAGAATGGTCAAGGGACCGTTGATCGGAATAGCGAGTCGGAGATTAGCGCCAGTCCTCTTGGTCTTCGGGCCGCTTTCTGGCACCTCGACCTTTCTTGCAACGGCGGTCTTCGGAGCGCAGCCAGCCAGCGCGGCATCGGTTGCCTGTGTGGATGTCCTGCCAGCTTCAAATGCGAACAACTGGGACACGGTAGTCACCCCCGTCGTCGGGGTCGGGACTGGCGAATGCGGAGGCTTCGCTGGTAATGACGCGTCAGGGATCCAGAGTTCTGGAGGGGGACCCTTTCACTTACCGCCATTGCACGTAACAGGGGCGATCAACGTTTGCGGTGGCGGAGGCCCCGACCCCACCGCAACCGGACCGGAGTTTGGATCCATCGTCGCGGTAAGCCAAGGCAATACGCAGGTCTGGGCGTCCACGATCGACCCTGACCCCCCTGCCGGTCAGGCCGAAGTAGATGGCATCGGCATCGCCACCGAACAGGCCGGCTGCTCCTAACAGGAAGGTGAGTTGGGTGGTCCCGACGTGTGGCGCCACTCCATCGCACCTGCACACCTACCATCGCCGGGATCCTTCCCGCCGCTCGGCCCACCGGCGAGGAAATCTTCAAGGCGTTCTCCGGGCCCGGTCACCACCTCGCCGGTACCCAAACGGGCTCGAAGAGACCCCCGACCCACTCACCCGCTCAGCCTACGGTCCTCACCGCTCTCCGCATACCGTCCATCCTTCCCCGTCGGTCAGTCGCGCTCTCAGACGGTGTGGAATACGAGTCTAGGAAGCGGCAGAACAGGTTATCTCGAGCGGGCGTGTGAAGCCATGCACGAACTTCAGGCCGCGCCCGATTCGGC
>DAIPYJ010000059.1:0-17189 GCA_036782775.1 Candidatus Dormiibacterota bacterium
GTGGGGAGAGGGTCGGGGTGAGGGGCCGCGAGGGAAATCTCCCTCTCCCCACTCGTGGGGAGAGGGTCGGGGTGAGGGGTTATTTATCTTCCTGATCAGCGCGGCGCTATACCTCGCGGCTGCCGGGGTGCTTGTCTTCAAGTTGGGCATCGTGACCAACCAGGCGCTGGCGGTCGTGGCCAACGCGTCGTACGTCCTGTTCAGCCGCGACCCGCATCTGGCGGCCATCGGCTTCGTCACCAGCCCTTTGCCTTCAGCTGCGGTACTTCCTCTTCTGCCGTTCAAAAGTTTGTGGCCGGCGCTGACGGAGCAGGCGCTGGCGGCCCCGATCGTCTCGGCGTTCTTCATGGCCGGCGCGGTCTACCAGCTCTATCGACTCTTGCGCGCATCATGGCTGTCGGCGCCAGCGGCGGCCGTCATCACCGGGCTCTTTGCGATCCACCCCTTGATCGTGTTCGCAGCCGCGACTGGCCGAGGCGAAGCGGCTTACCTGTTCTTCCTGCTCCTCGCTGCGCGCCACCTGCTCACCTGGTTTCGGAACGGCGACCTCATGGGCGGGGTCATCGCCGGTTTCGCGCTCGCCGGTGCCTATCTCGCGCGATACGACGCGGTCCTGGTCGGCATCGCCGCGATTGCCACCGTGTTCCTCCTCAGCCTCTCCCTCCCCCGCTTGCGGCGGAGGGTCGGGGAGGGGGCCGTGTCCACTGCCCTCTGCGATGCCTTCATCGTTGGCGGTCCGCTGGTCGCGACCATCGTGCTCTGGGGCCTGTCAGCGTGGCTGGTGACCGGAAGGGTCTTTCCGCAACTGGCGTCCGGTTATGGATTTCCGTCGCAACTCCAGACACTTCAGGCACACCTTGCCACGCTCGGACTGGCGAACCTTTTCAAGCCGCAGCGGATCATCCTGCAACTGGTTAGCCTCGAGCCCGCCTTGCCAGCTGCCCTTCTTGTGTTTGCGCTCGCGGCGTTCAGCCGGCGATCGCGCGCATGGGTCTCAGTAACGGCCGTCCTCGGATTGGCCCTCGGCGCGATCGCGACCGCCAGCCTGCTCGGAAACGCCCTCCCCTGGCTGTCCATTTCAGTCCTCGTCGTGCCGGTGGTGACACTCGTCCTCCCCCTCGGCTTAGCCACGCCAAAGTCCCCATCCCCTCGCTTGGGGGCGAAGGCTCGGGGAGGGGGGTTCGTGATCGCCACCCTCATGCTCTTCGCCGCAATTCCGACAACCATGGCCGCAATGCTGAGTCCGACCGCAGCACCCGAGGAATCAGCCATTCTCCGGCCCTTGCTGCATGAGCCGGCGCCGAGCAACGGTTCAGCCGCGCAGGTTGCGATCAATGTGGCCCAGTACATCGATCGGCAGCACTACGCCGAGGGAACCGTGCTGGTCGACAGCCTGACGGGTTTTCCTGTAATCCTCGCCTCCAGGTCGCCGCAGCAGTTCGTCATCCCGAGCGACCGCGACTTCGCGCTGGCCCTATCGGCGCCCAAGGCGTTCCGCGTCGAGTACCTGCTGGTGCCGGCGCCGGCGAGCATGAACTATCTGGGATCGGTTGATGCCATCAACCGGGCTTATCCACATCTCTTCGATCTGGGGCCAGCGTCTGGCGAGCTCATCCATGAATTCACCGGGTCCGGCAGGCACGTGCTCTGGCGCCTGTACGCGGTCAGCGCGGTCGAAGCGCCATCGACGATTAGCTCACAACGCTGAGGCGAGCACTGCGAGGGCCGGATCGCCCGGCTGGATCTCATAGCCAGAATATGCGACCTGGTCCGCATTTGCCCAGTCCCAGACGAGGACGCCACTAACGCCCGCTTCGAACGAGGCGGCAAGCTTCGCGCGAAGCGCCGCGGCACGGGTGGGCCCGCGCATGAGCCCCATCTCGCCGATGAACATCGGCTTGTTGAGCCTGTGGCACTGCTGCATCCGCTGCCTGAGAACGGAGAGATCCGAAGGCGAGCCGTAATCGTGGACCTCGCAGAGATCGATGTTGGCGACGCTGTACACGTCTTGATAATCGCTGCCGACCGTGCCGCACTCGCGCACGCCGAGGGTTCCAAGGCTCACCAGGTGGTTCCCGTCGATGCTCTTGATCAAAGTCGACATGTCCTCGGTAAAGGCCTTCAAGGTTCTCGCGGCGGTTCGGCTGCAGCGTCCGTTGCCAGCCGGGTCGGCTGCCTCGTTCATAAGCTGCCAGGCCAGGACCGTTGGGTCGTTTCCATACCGAGCAACGACTGCCGCGACCCAGCTCCGGTAGGTCATGATCATTCCTGCGTCGCGGTCCGAGGCGTATCCGGCCTCGTACCACGCCTCCGTTCGGTTCGCGCCTGAGGACCGTTCGCAGTCAGGGTATTGGTTGCCCAGGGTTGCGATGACGCGCACATCATGCGCTCTGGCCGCGGCGAGGGTTGCGTCGAATGCGCCCCAATCGAGCTGGCCATCGCGGATCGCCATCGGCTGAAAGAACCATGCACGGAAAACGGTCTGGGCAGGGCCGATGGCGCTGAGTGCATCATTCATGCTCGCCGCCATAGCGAGCGGGTACCAGCACGAGCCCAGATTGTTGGCGTTATAGATATTGAGGCCAACGAATTGAAATGGCTCCCCGTCGAGAAGCAGCTCGGCACCGGACCGACGCACGAATCCTGGCAGCTTCGCCGTATACGTGATTGATTCGGCTCTCGAATAGATAACCGCGGCCGGAAGTCGTGCCGGTGCTGTGGTTGGCACCGGAACGGTGCCGCCGCCAAGTAGCGAGCTGACGGCAACGCTGATCGCGGCAAAGACGCTGGCGATCGGCACTCCCATGGCCGAGTTCCTCCCATGCAGAGCAACGGCCGATCATGGCTGAGCCCTAACGCCCGCCTGCGACGCACGCGGCAACGGTCTGAAACGAAACTGACCCGTTAGTTACGAATGACTGATGCTGCGAGCCAGCCTAACCAGCTCCGTAAACAAAACTGAACTCCCGATCGGAGCTGAGATCAGATACCACCGCCGTATTGGTTGGAATCGCCTTGCCTGAAACCGCAACCCTGCGCAGCTCCACACCCGCCGGTAGATCAAGGCTCACCTTGACTGGGTCCCCGAGACGGCCCGCCTGTTTCTGCCAGGTCAAGTCGAAGTGGCCACCCGTGGCGCCGATAGCATTCGAGGGGACGTCGTAGACCAGCGTCACATCCTTCGAGGCCCCGAACTGCACGTAGAGCCAGCCTTCGAACACGCGACGCCCGAGCTCCTTGGTCGTATCAAATTGGACGCCCGTTCCGGATATAAGCGTGGCGGTCGGGGGAACGTAAATTCGCAGCCAGCCCGTATACCCCCAGCTTCCTGTCAGCGGCGGATGCGGCGTGAGGCCGTCGTAATGCACCGTCAGGCTGTGTCTAACGATGCCGTTCGGAAGGACCTTGACGCTGAGCTCGGATCGTCGGTTCATCCAGTAGTCGTCCTTGGTGCCATTGAGATTGGTGAGGACGACGAATAGGCTGTCGCCATTGGGATGCTGAACCTGACCGTCGCAGCTGTGGTTTTGTACGAACTGCGTCACCTGATCGTCGTGGAAATAGGCCTGTAGCGAACGAGATTCGCACGCCGATTGCAGAGCCTGGGCCATCGCGAGCCATTCCTTCGGCGAGGTGGAAAGCAGGCGGGCGAAAATCGCCTGCGAAGCATATGACAGGAACTGCTTTCCGGGGCCGGTCCCGGACTCGACATTGACTCGCAGCGTCGACATATCAAAGAAGTTCTGCGCCGTGACGGTGTCGCCCGTCTGCGGTACCTTCACGGGTCCGGTCACCGCAAGAATTCGCGAGATGAAATAGGGATCGATCGCGATGACACCATCGACTTTCTTGCCGGTTTCAAGATTTAGGAAAAACTCGGCCTGTCTGGCAGCGGATGGAAAGTCGGGAGACCAATTTGAGTCGCGAAGCTGCCAGCTGATGAGGCGAAATGTCTGCTCCATCGGAGCAGGCGGATCAACGTGCTTAGGCGATCCCCTGGGACCGAGGAGCTTTCCATAGTGGTCGGCGCCATCGATGTCATAAACGTCAAGGGACTGGTAAGGGCTCATCTTGCCGTGGTCGAAGCTGAGAAAGCCAACCGTGCCGATGAAGCCTCCAGTAGCACGAAGCTCCGCCGGATCCTGCTGCAGGACGAGATAGGTCCGTGGGCCGTCGAGCCCCAACAAGCTCTTCAGTGGTCGCTCGTCGGCTTTCAGGGCGGCGACGGCGTCACGCAGCGTTTTGACTTTGACTTTGGAGTCAAACTCCGACACCGCCTTCGCGAGAGGTGGTACCAAACCCGACGAGGGGATGGCGGTGCGGTCGGCAACCATCGCATCCAACTCCGAGGTGATCGTTGCCAACTTTGGATCGAGCGCCTGAAAGATCGCCATGACCTTTTGTCCCGGTCCGCTGACCCCGGATCCAGAGGTAGGTTGTTCCGACAGGGCGGTGGCGAGCGCGTCCCCGCCAACGACTCCGGCACGAGAGGCGTGGATGCCCATGTCTGTCAGGCGCCTCGCGGCCCCCAGCTGCGTGGAAGCGAACGGAAGGGCTCCAAAAATTCCGAAAGCGCGACCATTGAGCTGAGCAGAGGCGGCATCGAAGTCCAACTCAGCACGCTTAAAGTGCCCAGTGGCTGCCTCAACCTGCTGCTTGTTCAAGCCGGTCCCGCCTTTCAGGATCTGTGCCCCGGCGAGCAGCTCCGTCTTGCCCCCATTCAGATCGCTCACAAGCGCTCGAACCCGAAGCAGAGCAAAGCCGGCGAAGATGACGAGGAGCACGATCACGCCGGCCGCAATCAGTCTGCCCCGGTAGCGCCGCGCCCGCCAGGCTGGTCCGGCGCTGGCGATACCGTCGGCAACCGCCGGCCGTTCCAGCATGGTGGTTCGCATGCGTGGTGACAGAGTTTAATGAAAGGGAAGTCAGGCGCAGCCGTCAAGGGTCGCTCGGCAAACAATTACCATGAGCCGGGGAGACACATCATCGAACCGAACCTCGAATCGCGAGGAGGGGCCGGGGCACGGCAAGTAGATAATCCTTTTGCTGTCGATCGGCGGCCAATCTACGACGCCGTAAAACGCGGCATCGACATTTTTCTGGCCGTTTCTATTCTCGTGATCGGGGCGCCTGTATGGATCGCTTTGGGACTGGCGGTCCGGATGACTAGTCCCGGCCCAGCCATTTTTCACCGGACGGCTGTAGGTCGCGGCGGCAAGCCCTATCAGATCTACAAGTTCCGCACCATGGAGCATGAAGCCACCGACAAACGGCATCTCGACTGGCTGCGAGAGTACGTCCTCGCCGATCGCCCATTTGGCCTCTTACACGGTCGGCCGATCTACAAGGTCTTCGACGATCCGCGCGTGACGCGGCTTGGCGCCTTCCTCCGGCGCACAAGCCTGGACGAGGTTCCGCAGTTCTTGAACGTTTTGAAGGGTGAAATGAGCGTGGTCGGCCCCCGGCCGCCGATTCCCGACGAGTTCGACCTCTACAACCCCTTTCAACGGCGCCGACTAGCCGTCAGGCCGGGCATCACCGGGCTCTACCAGGTGTCCGCCCGAGGCGCCGCCCCTTTCAGCGAGGTGCTCGCCATCGACCTGGATTACATCCGTCGGCGCTCGTTGCGGTTGGATTTGAAGATCATGGCCATGACCCCGCTAATCATGCTCTCGGGGCGCGGAAGCGGTCAGGAGGCTCCCAAGGATTCTCAACCCGCGTTCCAGAAGTAATTCAAGCGTGGTGGTAAGGGCCAACCCGGGGCGCTCAAAGGTGGTGCAGCGCCTCAGTGAGCGCATAGGTCAGCCTGTGGAGTTCTGGGTCGCAGTGATGGTGGTCTCGGTTGTCCTCAGCCTTCCTACCAATGTCCACCTAACCGCCTTGCATGGCCTGGTTAACGTGCGCCCCTGGGAGCCGGCGTTAGCCGCACTACTCATCGTCACCGTCGTGACGTATGCCCGTGCGCACTGGAGCTTCGTCGACCTTACCGCCGTTTGCCTCTCGATCACTGCATTGGCGGTTCTTCTCCGCTCAGCTGTCCGCGATCTAACCGAGGCGGAGCCGCATTTCCGCGTGTTGACCGACTGGACGGGGGCCCCTGCGTGGGAGGGGGCCACCAAGAGCAAGGGTGTCATTACATCGCTGCTCCTGTGCGGCTACGTGGTGCTCGCGATCCTCATGGCCGGCCTCGTTCGAAACCCGGCGATCGGCAAGCGGCTGATGGCGCGGGCATGTACGTTGTTGCTCTGGTTCCTCGCCGGCTACGCCGCCCTTTTTCTGCTTCTCCTCTTCGCTTCGATGGTGCTTTACCAAGGACACACGACAAGCTGGTTGGTCATCATTCGCGGGATTGACGTCGGGCACTCTCGCAGCAGCCCGCCGCTGGCCTTTTTCGGTCCGCTCGAAGGGCTGACCTTTGCCACGGGAGCGACTCTGGCATCGGTGCGGGCGGCATCAAGTGGCTCGGGGCGGCCGATTCTGGTAGGGCTCGCCGTGCTCCAAGCTCTTGCTGCCACGCTTACCTTTTCGCGCGGTGCCTGGATCGCCCTCCTCATCGGGCTGGTTGCAACGCTGTTGGTCGGAGTCGCGTGGCGGCCGCGGATGTTTGCGCTTGCCATCGCTGCCTTCGCCGTTCTCGCATTGGCTGGCTTCGTCGTCCTGGCTCTACTGAGCGGCTTAGCGCCACATACGCTCCAGCGCGTGACATCACTCGCAGGAGGTACCGGGGGCGCAAGGCTAGGGGATTGGATCCGAATGCTGTCAGCATTCGGCGGTTCGCCGATCTTTGGCCTCGGGGCGGAGGCATACCGACCACTCACTAACGGATTCCCAGCCGAGAACCTCTGGATCGAAATTGCCTTTTCTGGCGGGCTGTTGGCTCTGGTGCCTCTCGTTGTCGCGCACGGCAGGATCGCTCGGCTCGCTGCTCAGCTCGACATGGGCCGGGCGCGAGACGATCCCTGGCTGATGGCCGCATTTTCCGCGTTTGTCGTCGCTGTCAGTGGAACATTCTCAAACACTTCGGGATGGTCACCTGTTTACTGGCTGTTTCTCGGATTAGTCGTAGGGCGCCTCACTCAGGCCACAGTCTTTGAACATCGGATGCCCTCGGCAGCAGCGGCGGCGCCCGCAGCGCGAATGTAATCGACGCCCATCACCGAATGATTTCCGTCGCGTTGAAGCTGGGCTGGGCGGCGAGTCAAATCGCCGTCGCCAATGGGATTGCCTCGATCGCGCTGTTCCTTACGAGCATCGTCGTGTCAAAGCTTGGTGGTCCGAGTCAGCTTGGGGAGTACGGGTTGATCATTGCAATCGGCGCGTTGTTGGGCGGAATCGTCGACCTCGGCAGCGACCGCGTCCTGGTCCAACGCGTGGCCGAGACGTCGGTGGATTGGCGATCCGCATGGCGCGCCGTCCTTTGGTTGAAAGGGGGCGGCGTCACCGCGGCTGGGCTGGCTTCTCTCGTTTACTTCTTTTTCTCCGGCAACCTGTTGCCCCTTCTCGCCGTTTTCTACGCGCTAAGCGTTACGGCGTGGTTGACCATTCAGGGCCTTGCGTCCACGATCCAGCGGGTTCGCTTGTACAGTGTCCTCCGGGCGGCTGGCCGTGGAGCAGGAGTCATCGCCCTATTAGTTTTTGCCTGGCTCGGCTACCTCTCGCATCCCGCAGCGCTCGCGGCCGTTCTTGTGTCCGCCGCTGACGTGGTGGCCGGTGCCGCCATATGGGTCGTCGCCCTACAGCCTTACTTCCGCCGCCTGCGCCTGGCGCCCGTGAACCGAGCTTCCACATTGAAGGCCGTCCGGCAAAGCTTTCCGCTGGGCATCTCGTCGATCGCGACGTGGATCTACGTAAAGATCGACACGATCCTTCTCGGCTTGCTAACAAATCTGCCGACAGTTGGCGCCTATACCGCGGCAGTGCGCCTGGCAGAGCTGTTGGGTGGCCTGTCAACCGCCATTTATACCGTGCTGCTTCCCGCGTTCGCGCGCTCCTCCACGTCGGACACCGACGATCTATGGCGGCGCCGAAACCTAGCGGTGGTCGCCGTGATGATTGCAATCGGCTTCTTGTGCCTGGGCGTGTTTTGCTTCGCTAACGTCATCCTAGAGGTCACCTTTCGCATCGCCGCCAGCATCTCTTATCTCCAGATTCTTGCCTGGGGTCAGATCTATGCTGCCGCCGGCGTGATTAGCTACGCCATCCTCCAGGTCCGCAGGGCGCAAGGGACGATTGCCGCGATCAGCATCGCCACGTCGTTGCTCAGCATCCCACTCTACGTTGCCTTGATTCTGATTTGGGGGGCAACCGGGGCGGCCATCGGCACAGTTGTTTCCTATGCGCTGATTGTGCCGGCTGGGCTCATGCTCACTGCGTCCAGGTCGGTTTTCCGCATCGTGCTGCGGGCCTCGTTTGTCGTCGTTCCCTCAGCCCTGGCGGGAATTGGAATCTTTGAGGTTCTCGGCGGCACGCGCGCTGCGCATCTGCTTCACGCCCTGCTCGCACTTTCAGGGTATTGCCTGATCACATTTATCACCATCAGGTTCTTCTCTCGTGGCGCGTCACTTGCTTTATCGGGAGCACTGGCTGATTGACTGGATACTCGACCAGAAACTTGCACATCGGAATCGACACGCTGTTTCTCGATGGTCAGAGCCGTAGCAGTCTTGCAAACTTCGTCGTGAGCCTGACGTCCTGTCTCATCCGAACGGCGGAGCACGAGTCGTTTGCCGTGTTTGTTAGCCCATCGACACGAGCCTTGTTCGGAAGCATTGAGGGACCAGTCGAGTGGGTAGAGTGCCCGGTCTCAAATGAGCATGTTTTCCGGCGGATCGCCTTCCAGCAACTTCGGCTGCCGCGGCTGATCAGGCGATCGGGCATCGACGTTATGTGCTGCCTGGCAGACGTAGCTCCGCTGGCAACAACAAGACCCGTCGTTCTCAAGGTGAACAGCCTCCATCACTACGTCACGCCGAGCGCCCTCGGGCGGGCGCGTTCCGCCTACCGCCGGCTGATGATTGGCGCTTCCGCGCGGCGAGCAGCCTTGGTAATCGCGAACTCAACGGCTACCGCCGGCGAGATCCGGCGATTCCTCAAGGTTCCGGCCGAACGCCTGCGCCTTGTCTATGAGGCGGTTGATGACACTTTCGAGCCCCTGGACGATCTCGCCGCCGTGCGCTCGCGCCTTCGCCAGCGTTATGGCATCGAGGGCCCTTATCTCTTGTTCGTGTCAGTTCTTTATCCGTACAAGAACCTCGACGTTGCCATTCGCGCCTTGTCGATGGTGGTCCAATCCGGCGACTTCGACGGATGTCTTGTGATTGCTGGCGCAGATCCATACCGCACGATACCGGCTTCACAGGCCCTGGCGACTGCGCTCGCAATTGGCGATCGGTTGCGATTTGTCGGCGATGTGTCACAAGCGGATCTGCGCGACCTTTACAGCGGTGCGGAGGCGTTCATCTACCCGTCCGCGTCGGAAACCTTCGGCAAGCCGGTGCTCGAAGCCATGAGATGCCGGACTCCAGTCGTCGCTTCTACGGCGGGCTCCATCCCTGAGATTGCGGGTGGTGCTGCTCTCCTCTTCGATCCCTCGGATGCGGACGCGTTGGCAGCACGCTTGCGTCAGCTTTTCAATGACCCGGGCCTCGCCCACTCGTTGAAGGAGGCCGGCTCGGCGCGAGCGGCGAGCTTCTCGTGGCGCTCGGTGGCGAACGGTTTTCGAGCCGCGCTGCACGAGGCCCATAGCAAGCGATGAAGAGGCTGGCACGGACATCCATTGAGTGGATAGCCGCGGTGATATCGGGCACATTCCGTCATCGCCTGAAGCACACGGCTGATAAAAACCCGCTGTATGTGAACTTGGGAAGTGCCCACGTCGCGCCCACCGCCTGGCTGAATCTCGATAGGACCGTCAATATCCTGATCGATCGCGTGCCCGCCTTACCGCAGGCTCTGCGTAGGCTCGGCATTCTCCGCCAGGAGCAGTACGACCATTTCCGCGAGGGATTATGGCGCCGGGTTCACTATTGGGACGCGCACTATCCGATCCCCCTGAAGAACGATGTGGCCACGGCTGTCTATTCATCACACCTGCTCGAGCATCTCGACCCCGCAACTGCCAGCAACCTCTTGGCCGAGTGCTATCGCGTGCTTCAACCGGGCGGCGTGCTTCGGGTGGTCGTGCCGGACATGTATCGGATTAACAAGGAGTACGTCTCCGTGATGGACCAGGTAACTCGGTCCGAAATTGGCCTGGTGGACGACGTGGTTTTCCTTGAGAAGCGGATGCCTGCCGCAGACGTGCCAACCGCCTTCGCGGCGGAGTATTACGATCCCGATCCTCAGCGGCAGCGGTCGTTCGGGCACCGTTGGATGTACGACAAGTGGTCGCTCCACAGTGCGCTTCGCCGGGTGGGCTTCGATTCGATCCGTGAATGCCGCTTCCGCGAAGGACAGACACCCGATCTGGATCAGCTCGACCATCGGCCAGAGAACAGCATTCATGTTGAGGCGATCAAGCCCGGGCCGCCCGCTTGACCGGCGGCGCACGGCAGCAGGCGATGCACGTCGTTCTGCTGAATCACAATCTTGCGCGGTCGCGTGGGACGTTCTGGCGCGCCCTTGAAATTGGAAAGGCACTAACCCGAGCCGGGCACCATGCCACCCTTATCACCACCTCGGCTCGCCGCCGATGGCGCTCCGCCGGTGGTCTCGACTCGGGGGTCCGAATTCTCGAAACTCCTGCCCTCGTAAAGGGCCCGCTGAGGTCCGGCTCGGACCCCATCGACCTTGTGCGGCGCCTCGGATGGGCAGCGGGCCGCGTGCGCCATGACATCGACATCATTCATGCCTTCGATTCGCGGCCTACCGTTATTCTTCCCGCACTGCTAGCGCGTCGAAGGACCGGCGCGGCCCTGGTGATGGACTGGGCGGACTGGTGGGGCCGCGGTGGCACGACCGAGGAGCGAGCGTCGCCGGCCCTGCTCCGGGCGATGGTCAGACCGGTGGAGACCTACTTCGAAGAGGCCTTCAGGACAAAGGCGGATGCAACGACTGTCATCAGCAGCCCGCTCCGCGAGCGCGCCCTCCGCCTCGGCGTCCTCCCAGAATCGATCGCCCTCGTTCGTCAAGGATGCAATCCCCACGAGATCACGCCGCTCGACCTCGAGGTCAGCCGTCAGGCGTGCGGCTTACCGCCTGCGGTGCCAGTCCTGGGGCATCTCGGGGTTCTCTTACCTGCCGACGCTGCGCTCTTGATGGCCGTTTTCCGCGACGTTCGTATAGCGATCCCCGAGGCCCGCCTCCTTTTAATCGGCGATCCCGCTGTCAAACTGCCACCGGATCCCGGCCTGATTCGTACCGGCATCGTACCGGCGGCCCTCCTGCCAACCTATCTCGCCGCCTGCAACCTGTTCCTTCTGCCGCTCACCGATTCAATCGCCAACCGCGCCCGCTGGCCGTCGAAGGCCAACAGCTATTTCGCCGCCGGCCGTCCGGTGGTCACTAGTCCAGTCGGTGACCTCGCGACGGAGGTGGCGCGCCACGACGCTGGCCGAGTTGGATCGCCTGGAGATGGCACATTTCAGCGAGCATGCGTGCAACTAATTACGGACCGGGGCATGGCAGAGCGGCTCGGCCACAACGCTCGAGCCCTTGCCGAGAACCAGCTCTCGTGGGACACGATCATCAGCGTCATTCTTCGCGCCTACGCGTGCGCTCGTGATCGTCGGCGAATCGCATGAGACCGCGTGTCTCTCTGATCAGCCACGCTTACCTGGAAGAGAGCTATCGCTCCAAGCTGCGGTATCTCGGTGAACGAACGGACTTGACGCTGGTCACACCTGCCCGCTTTCCTTTCGCGTACCGCCAGGGCACTGCGGATTTCAGCCGCGAGAGCAGGTTTGCAGTTCGTGCCTATCCCTGTCGCTTTCCCGCTGGGATCAGGAGCTCGACTCGCTGGATACTCAAGAGCCGCGATCTCGGCTTTGTCCGGGACCGACCACATATCATCCACGTCGAGAACGAGCTTCACAGCTTCATCCTCCTACAGAGCGTGCTCTACCGCCGGCGATACGCGCCACACGCCCGGCTCTTGGCCTTCGTATGGGCCAATCAGCGCCTCCAAGGCGTCAAGGGCCTTGTTCTTAACTCTCTCGCGCGCCGATTGCTCCCATCGATCGACCTGTTTATTGCCGGCAGCAGCGCGGCCCAGGCCTTGCTTACCAATAGCGGAATCCCATCCGAACGGCTCGTCGTGATCCCCCAGGTCGGCATCGACGTCGAGCTCTTTAAGCCCGCTGATGCTTCCAAGCGCGCGGCGGCACGTGCAGAGCTTGGAGTCCAGGCGAACGAGTTCGTGATTGGGTATGCGGGACGACTCGTCGAATCCAAAGGGCTGCCCGACCTGGTTGACGCCGTCGCGGCGCTGGCTGCGAACACGGCGGAATCGCATCCAAAGCTTGTGGTCGTCGGCCAAGGGCCCTTCAAGGATCAGTTGCTGCGGCAGTGCCCCTCAGTTACGGTCGCATCGGCGCCGTCGAGCACTGACCTACTTCCCTTCTATCACGCATTTGACGTTTTCGTGCTTCCGTCACGGACGACCAGCCACTGGAAAGAACAGTTTGGTCGCGTGTTGACGGAGGCGATGGCCTGCGGCGTCCCGGTGATTGGATCGGACTCCGGAGCAATTCCTGAGGTGATTGGCGATGCTGGCATAGTCTTCCCTGAAGGGAATCACGTGCAATTGCGCCGAATCCTTGAAGGGCTATGCAACGATGGCGCCCGGCGAGCGCAGCTTCAGCAGGCCGGTCGTCGCCGTGTGGTCGAGCATTTCAGCGGTGAAGCGATCGCCACGGCGACGCTGCAAGCCTACAACGAGCTGCTCGCGGCCCCCGGACCATGACCATGCATGATGAGCACAGCTATCGCCGCGCAGTGTACGAGCGCTATGGATCTGTCTCCGGCCTGTCCGAACCGCTCGCCTCGAAATACGAATCGCTGAAAAGCAATCTCAGCCCCTGGCTCGCCCCGCTGCGAAACCATGGGCGGCTGCTCGACGTCGGCTGTGGACAGGGCGAGTTGCTCAGGCTGTGTCGAGAGCAGGGCGTCCAGGCGGAAGGAATCGATGGAGCGCCGGAAGTGGTGGCCAGCTGTCGCGAGCGTGGGCTCGACGTTACCCAGGTCGATGATCTAAATCGCTTCTTTCGCGAGTCGGAGAAGAACTGGGACGCCATCACACTGATCGATGTAATCGAGCACTTTACGAAGAGTGAGGCTTTTGAGATCTTGCAGCTGGCCCGTCGCAGACTCAGCACGACAGGTAAAGTTATCGTCCAAACGCCGAACATGCAGAGTCCTTTTGCGGCGCTAAATCTTTATCACGACCTGACCCACGAGTGGGGATACACCGAAGCCTCGTTAACGCAACTTCTTCGATCGGCCGGTTACGCGAAGGTAGAGATCCGCCCCGCTCGCTACCCACCTACCGGTAGCTATCGACTGCGCGGCCTTGTTCGAGGACTTCTATACCTACTCATTCGCGCCGCCCTGTTAGTCGACCAACCCAATCGTGGACGGATTCTCACGCCCAACCTGATCGCCGCTGCCGAGATCTGAGTGAGTACCATCCTCGTTACCGGCGGCGCTGGCTTTATCGGCTCACACACCGTGGATGCGCTGCTCCAGAGTGGTCATGACGTCCGCGTCCTTGACAGCCTCCAGTCGCGCGTGCATCCAAAGGGTCGTCCCTCCTACCTGCCGTCCGACATCGAACTGATCGTCGGTGACGTCAGCGATCGAGCCACCCTTTCAAAGGCGCTCGCCGGGGTCGATGGTGTGATGCACCTCGCCGCCTACCAGGACTACTTGCCCGATTTCTCGTCTTTCATTCACACCAACAGCGAGAGCTCCGCGCTGCTCTTCGAGCTCATCGTGGAGCAGCGCCTGCCAATCCACCGCATCCTCTTCGCCTCGTCGCAGGCGGTCGCGGGCGAAGGACGCTATGCGTGCCCTGTGCATGGCCCGCTAACGCCTGATCCACGGAGCGTCGAGCAGCTCGAGCGCGCCGAATGGGAGATTCGCTGTCCGCAGTGCGGGAGCGAGCTCAGCCCGTTACTGATCGAAGAGACCGTCTGTCGTCCGCACACCGCCTACGGGATCTCGAAGTACGCCATCGAGCTCCTGGCAGCAGCCTTGGGTAGCCGCTACGGTATCGCGACGGCATGCATGCGCTACACCTACGTCCAGGGTGCACGCAACTCGTTCTACAACGCCTACTCGGGGATCTGCCGCACATTCGCCCTCAGGATCCGCAACGGCTTGCCCCCGATCTGCTACGAGGATGGAGGCCAGCGGCGCGACTATGTCAATGTCCGTGACGTCGCACGGGCTAACGTAATGGCGTTCGAGGCCTTACGTGGCGGTCACCACGTGTACAACGTTGGCGGAGGGAAGGCGATCACGGTATTGCAGTTCGCGCGCCTCATGCTGCAGGCTTGCGCCTCGTCACTGCAGCCTTCAGTTCCTGGGCTTTTCCGTTTGGGTGACACTCGCCACACGGTATCCGATATCTCACGGATGCAGGCGCTCGGATGGCAGCCTACGATTCCGGTCGAGCAGAATATCCACGAGTATCTCGAGTGGATGTCCGATCAGCGCGAGACGAGGGCGTACCTGGAAGAAGCCGAACGGATGATGCGGCAGCAAAATGTTGTTCGACCAGCCGCGCTGAAGGTCTGAACGATCGAATCGCATAGGCTCGCCGTCGTGGGCTCGTGGCATCAAGCGAGCGTGCTCTCGGCATGCTTTGCCGATCTCGGGCACGAGGTTACCGGCGTGGTTGACGACGAAGCGACGGCCCAAGCATTGAATGACGGCGTGCCTCCTGTATACGAGCCGGGGCTCGAGATGCTGGTGCGCCAAAATTTCCGTGCCGGTCGTCTTCGGTACTCCACCTCATATGAGCATGCTCTCGAGGCCACTGAATTTTGCTTCCTTTCGATCGACACCCCCGTCGGGCCTGGTGACGAATCCGACCTCGAGCCGATTTTCGAGAGCGCCAATCGCATTTTTCGTGCCGCTCGCGAGTCGTTAATTCTCTGCGTCACCGCTCAAGTACCGGTCGGCACTTGTCACCGTCTCGGGGAAACGGCGAACGCCGCCAACCCGACGCGAAAAATCGAAATCACCTACGTTCCGGAATTCCTCAGATTGGGCTCCGCGCTGGACACCTTCCGCCAGGCCGACCGTTTCGTCATCGGAGCTGACGATCCGACCGTCGCGGAACGAGTTGCCAAGCTGTATCGACCGCTGAATCGTCCCATCGTCATGACCCGGCTGGAGACTGCCGAAATGAGCAAACACGCCTCCAACGCATTCCTTGCGACCTCAATCAGCTTCATCAACGAAATCGCCGACCTCTGCGAGGTGACCGGTGCCGATGTCACAACCGTCGCCGAGGTCATGAAGCTCGACCGGCGGATCGGGCCGCACGCGTTCCTCGCTGCCGGGCTGGGTTATGCCGGCGGCACGCTTGGTCGCGAGATCCGCGCCCTTCATCACGTCGGCGAGCGTCACCAGATGGCGACCGGCCTGCTTGACGCGGTTCACGAAGTCAACGACAGGCGTATCCCCCGGCTCCTCGAACGGATCGATCAGATCTGCGGAGGGCTCTCCCGAAAGCGAGTAGCGGTACTCGGCCTCACGTATAAGTCCGGGACCTCGACGCTGCGACGCTCCGCGGCGCTGCAGTTGATTGACCAATTGCTAGCGGCGGGGGCAACGGCCAGCGCCTACGATCCGCTGGCCCGCGGCGCCGAGCTGGTCAATCCCGGTTTTGAATTCTGCACCGATCTCCGCGCGGCGATTTCCGAGAGCGATCTGCTCGTCTTGGTTGCGCCGTGGCCGGGCATGAGCGCCACCGACATCGCCGGTTGCGGGCCGACAATGCGGCGGGCGGTCATCCTCGATAGCGGAAACTTCATCTCCCCCTCCGAGCTGCCGGGGTTTGAATATCACGGGGTGGGGCGCCGATGAATCGACTGGCCGGCAAAAAGGCGCTGGTTACCGGTGGCGGCCGTGGCATCGGCGAGGCCATTGCCCTGGCGTTCGCCCGCGAGGGCGCCGACCTTTTTCTTGTGTCTCGGACGGAAGCGCAATTGAACCAGGTTGCGCAGCAATGCCGCGCCCTCGGTCGCGTCTGTGCCGTCGGCGTCGGCGATGTCTCGACGCCCGGTGTGGCGACCCGTCTCGTAAATTCCGCGCTGAACGCGCTCGGCGGGATCGATGTCCTTGTCAACGCAGCCGGGATCTACGGACCGATCGGTCCGCTGACGGACATCGACGTTTCCGAATGGGCACGTGCCATCAACATCAACCTGATGGGGACGGTCTACTTCTGCCATGACGTCATCGCAGAAATGCGGCGGCACGGTGGCGGAAGCATCATCAATTTTTCTGGAGGCGGTGCAACCTCTCCCCTCCCGCGCTTCTCAGCCTACGGCGTGTCCAAAGCCGCAATCGTGCGGCTGAGCGAAACCCTCGCGGAAGAGTTGCGCCCCGATGGCATCCGAGTCAATGCCATCGCTCCCGGCGCAATCGACACCACCTTGCAAAATGAAGTCCTCGAGGCGGGGACCGCAGCTGGCGACCTGTATGCGCGAATACAGGAACTGCGCAAAAGCGGTGCCGGCGGCACGCCCATTGCCATCCCCGCTGAGCTCGCTGTTTTTTTGGCGTCAGATGCCTCGACTGGCCTGACCGGGCGTCTCGTTAGCGCCCCACACGACCCATGGCGAAGCTGGACCCCCGAGAAGATCCAGGAACTGGCGGAAACGCCTTGGTACACGCTCAGGCGCCTCGACCCCTTCACCGTCAAACCGCTTCTCGACCGGATGCCGTGATCCGGGTGGCTGTTATCGGGGCAGGCTTGATGGGATCGCGCAGAGCCGCCACTGCTGCAGCGTCGTCCCGTTCTCGGCTCGCCCTCGTCGTCGACTCGGCGAAGGAGGCGGCCGCGCGTCTGGCGAATGAGGCCGGCACCGACTACATGACCGACTGGCGCGCCGCCGTCAACCATCCTGATATCGATGCCGTCGTCGTCTCGACGTTCAATCGCGAGCTCGCCCCGATCACTGTCGCAGCGCTTCGTTCGGGAAAGCACGTGCTTTGCGAAAAGCCCCCGGGACGCAACG
>DAIPYJ010000060.1:0-17154 GCA_036782775.1 Candidatus Dormiibacterota bacterium
TCCGTCTCCGGCATTAGCATGGGTGCAGCTTGCCTGACCCTGTCGCGGCCCGGTCGCAGATGCGGGCGGCATCCCTGGACGCATTCGATGCGATTTGGCTGGGCGAGCTTCGGCAGCGGCAGAGCGAAAAGTGGCGACACTATCCGCCTGATGTTCTGCCTTCCTTCGTTGCCGAAATGGACTTCCGGCTTGCCCCGCCAATCAGCGCCGCCCTGACGCAAGCGATATCCGCCGGCGATACCGGGTATGCCGCGCGAAGCGATGAGCTGACTCGAGCGTTTGCGGCGTTTGCCCTCTCGCGCTTCAACTGGACGGTCGATCCTTCGGACGTTTGCCTCATCCCGGACGTCATGGTCGGGATCACTGAGTTTCTGCGGGCCGCGGCGCAGCCGGGCGACGGTGTCGTGATCAACACGCCGGTCTATCCGCCGTTCTTCAGCCACATCGTCGAAGCCGGCTGCCGGGTCGTCGAGGCGCCGCTGGCCCAGGGGCCAAACGGGTACGAACTCGATCTCGACTCCACCGAGCGTGCCTTCCAAAACGGCGCCCGGTTCTACCTGCTTTGCAATCCGCACAATCCGACCGGAATCGTCGCGACGCAGAACGAGTTGCAGCGCGTCGCCGAGCTTGCCGATCGCTACGCGATCACCGTGATCGCCGACGAGATTCACGCGCCGCTGGTATATCCGGATGCGCCCCACGTGCCGTTTCTCTCGGTCGGCGAAGCAGCAGCCAGGCACGGCATCGCCTTTGTCTCCGCGACGAAAGGGTGGAACATCCCGGGGCTCAAATGCGCGCAGGCGGTGGTCGCTTCCGGCGCCATGCGCGAAGTCGTCGCACGCATGCCGGAGGAGCTGATCGCACGCGTCGGCAATCTCGGCGTCATGGCCACAACCGCGGCCTATCGCGACAGCATCGGCTGGCTCGACGATCTGCTGGTCGTGCTCGACCGAAACCGGCGGCTTCTCGGCGAGCTACTTGCTGAGGCCGTCCCCGCAGCCCGGTATCACCCGCCGCAGGGAACGTATCTGGCCTGGATCGACTGCCGCGCGCTGAACCTGCCCAAGGAACCGGTCGATTACTTTCTGGAACGCGGACGGGTTGCACTTGGCCCGGGCCCGAAGTTCGGGACGCTGGGCCGCGGCTTCGTCCGGGTCACGATGGCGACCAGCGAGGGAATCCTTCGCCAGATCGTCGAGCGAATGCGCGCCGCGCTTCGCTGACTAAAGGCGTTCGAGCTGCGCCAGCCTTCGTTCATTCTTGACGTCGCCAGTGTTAACCGTCGTCTTCGGCTCGAGCAGCAGGACCTCGACTTCTTCGTTGGCGACCGGGCAATGCTCGACGTCGCGGCGAACGATCGCGAACTCACCAGGTCCAAGCTGCAAATTCCCGTCACGCAGCTTGAGCAGCATGGTGCCCTTGACGACGAAAAACAGCTCGTCCTCATTGGCGTGGTCATGCCAGACGAAGCTGTCCTTGAATTTCACGGCCTTGATGTACGAATCATTCAGTTCGCCGATGATCTTGGGTTGCCAGTATTCGGTAAAGCGACTGAACTTGTCGGCGAGGCGAACCTTCTCGATCATCCAAGTCTCCTTAGCTGAAGAGCGTAATGACGCCGGCCAGCAGTAATGTGATCGTCCAGATCAGGTCGACGTTGATCCAGGCTCGGCGCAGAAACGCGATGCCCAGGCGCTCATACACGACGATGGCGATCAGCGCCATTACGACAATCAGGGCCACGGTGTGCAATGTCGCGGCGGCGATTCCCTCGAGCGGAGAGAAGGCGGTCGTATACGCGATCAACGCCATGTCCTGACCGCCGCCAGCCGGGGAGAAGTGCAGCAAGATCGGCACCAGCATCAGCCCGGCGCCGTGCGCCGAGGACATCAGGAACGACCAGCCAAAGAGGCCGCGCAGGCCGATCCGCATCCCGAAACCGCGCGGATGAGCAGTCCGGCGCCACAAGCGGTACCCGGCGAAGGCAAACAGGACCGCGGCCCCGGCAATGCGAAGGGCCTCCGGCGCGACGAGGAATTGCGCCACGGCGACGAGCACCACCACGACCCCGATCGCCGCCTCGTGTCCGATGGCGATCGGCAGGAACGATTGCCAGACGGCCGCACGCTTCTGCTCTTGCAGACCACGCGCCACCGCAAAGAGCCAGCCCATCCCAGGGTTGATGCCGTGGTACGCCCCGAGAATGATCAGGACGTCCCACGGCCACCAGGCGCTCATCGAATCACGTCAGGCGAAGCAATACGAGTCGGATGACGCGTCGCCGCCTTCGAGATGGATCTGGTGGAAGCGCCGATCCTGCGATTGCACAAAGAACCGCTCATCCAGTTTGATGCCACCGGATTCATCCGCATCAAAGCGCGCGATCCAACCCTTGAGACCGTCGGGATAGAACTGATCGTCCCAGGCGTTATAGAGCCCGTTCGAGAGGTAGACGCGTTTCCCGTCCCGGCTAATCTCGACCATCTGGGGACCGCCGTTCAATGGACCGGAGGTTGGATGTGCAGCGCGCCGGACGATACCGCCCAGGTGCACTGACCCGGTCTTCTTGGGATTGAACGGATCGGAAACGTCGTATTGCAGAAACTCGCCGGTGCCCCATGCCGACACATAGAGGAAGCGATCGTCGAGAGACAGGTTGATATCGGTGACCAGCGGCGGCACGGCCTTGAAGCCCTTGAGCAGAGGTGGCAGGACCTCCGGATCAGCGGGCTCAGCCGGAACTTCGATGACTTTCTTGGCCTTCCAGGTATTGCCTTCCTGGTACCAGGTCCAGATCGAGGAGCTGAGGTCTTTCAGGCTGGTCACGACGCCGACAAAGCCGTAGGCCTTGCTGGGATCGTGCGCCGGGCGCAGCTCGAGCACCATCTGCTGCTCGGCGCCGAGGTCGATCGCCTGGCGGTGGCGCCGCTTGGGCAGATCCCAGATATGGAGATGGTGCCCGTAGCCGCCCTTCAAGAGGATCTCCGGGTTGACCCCGGTTTCGATCATGTTCGGCGTACCCCACTCGCTGGTCACCATCGTGTCGTAGCCGAGATGCCACCAAAAGTCGTAGGCGAAGTATTGCGGCCCGCGATCGAGCTCCCAGCGCCCGCGTACCTCGAAGGTGTCGTGATCGATGATGAAGATCCCGCCGGGCCCATCCCCGCTAGGCGAGCCAAGCGCGCTCACGTAGATGCCGTCGGGGCCGCAATGGCTGGTATGCGGCCGGCTGTAGCCCGCCCGGTTGGCGATCTCCCGCGGATCAATCGTCTTGACGATCCGTGGCGCGCGGGGATCGGGCTTGGTGTCGACGACGTAAATCCTGGATGAGCGAAGTCCGGGCACCAGAAGGTAGCGGCGCTCAACATGCGGATGCGCGGCATAGGGGCATAGAGAAGAGCTGCAGGCGTTCCAGCCGAAGTGATGCAGCTCGTCGCCCGCGTTGGGGGTGGTCAGGGTGTTGAGGACCTTCCCGCAGCCGGCGGAGCGTACATCGGTATCAACGACCGCCAGGCCGTCCGGCCCGTTTTCAGGGTTGACGACGATCGCATAAGCCAGGGTCTCCGGCGGGGCCTGCGCCGCCAGTCGCGGCGAGGGATAGAAGGTTGGATCGGCTCGCAATAAGGTGGCCATGTGCTTCCTCCCTAAAGTTGACTAATTAGATCGAATTAATCAAGAATCGGTTCCGCCCACTCTACTGAACTGGGCCGACCGGGTCAAATTCGGATCGACATTCGTACAATCCCGCCCATGCCGCTGAGCCGATCGACGGTTGGCGTCATCGGGGCGGGGGTCATGGCCGAGGCGATCATCTCGGGCTTGCTGGAACGAAATCTCGTTCCAGCGTCGTCGATCATCGCCAGCCATCCGCGGCCTGACCGGCGCGAGGCGCTCGTCGATAAACACCGAATCCAGGTCACGGCAGACAACGTCGAGGCGGCCGAACGCGGCGACGTGATCGTGCTCGGCATCAAGCCTCAGGTGATGCACGCCGTCCTCACTGAGCTTCGCGGCAAGCTGAGTCAGCAGAAGCTCGTCATCTCCATCATCGCCGGCGCCACGACCGACACGCTGCGTAAAGGCCTGGATCATCCGGCACTCGTCCGAGTGATGCCGAACACCCCCGCGCAGATCAGCGAGGGGGTCAACATCTGGTACGCGACGCCGGAAACGACCGAAACGCACCGAGCGCAGGCGAAAGCGCTGCTGGGCGCCCTTGGTCATGAGCTGCAGGTTGGGGATGAGCGTTTCGTGGCCATGGCGACGGCGGTGAGCGGCACCGGCCCGACGTACGTCTTCTTGGTCATGGAGGCGCTGATCGACAGCGCGGTGCACCTCGGATTTCCGCGGCACCTCGCACATGACCTGGTGCTCGAAACCTTGAAAGGCTCGGTCGCGTTCGCCGAGCGCACGCAAAAGCATCCGGCTCAGTTGCGGGACATGGTGACATCGCCTGGCGGTACATCGGCGGCGGCGTTTTACGAGCTGGAACGCGGTCGCTTGCGCACGGTGCTTGCGGACGCGGTGTGGGCCGCTTACCGGCGCACCGTGTCGCTTTCTGAAAGCCTGAGCGCCGGCCGGGAGCCCGACCCGATGCCGCCTCGCTCGGACCGCTAGGTCATCGCTCCTCGATCCAGGATCGGGGACCCAGCGTCGCAAAGGGCACCTGAGTCGAGCCGGATTTCGCGTCCGTGATCTGCCGGATCGTGAAGTCGTTGATCGGGCAGGGCAAGTCGTCGATCGGAAAATAGTGGCACTCGATGATCTCCGGCGAATGGGGGACCGGGCTAACGCCTGACATCGGCAGGCAGCGAAAGGCGAAGTGATGTTGGTCGACGCCTGGCTCGTAGTAGACACCGCACAAATCGGCGCTGACCAGCTCGACGCCAATCTCCTCCCGCAGCTCGCGGCGGAGAGCCTGCTCGAGCGATTCGCGTGCCTCTCGGCCACCGCCCGGGAGATCCCAGCCACGCCTGCCGTAGCTCTGATGGACGAGCAGCACCCGTCCCTCGGCGTCGAAGATCACGGCGGCAACCCCGAGATGGGAACGGCGTCCGATGAGGTCGTTGTAGACCCCACCGAAATTCGCAATCAGGAAACGCGTGATCAGGCCGCCTTTTTCTGGCATTGCTTGTCAAGACCCTGCCTATTGGGCTCTGGTCACCGCGCCTTCGCTGGCCGACGAAACGAGCGCCGCATATTTTGCAAAGACACCGCTCCGATAACGCGGCTTGGGAGGCGCCCAGCCGCGCATTCGCTCGACGATTTGCTCCGGCGAGAGCTCGACGTTGAGCTGGCGCGCGTTGACGTCGAGCAGGATCATGTCACCATCGCGTAGAGCCGCGATCGGGCCGCCTCGCGCCGCCTCGGGCGCGATATGGCCAACCATCAAGCCGTGGGTCGCACCGGAGAAGCGGCCGTCGGTGATGAGCGCCACTGAGTCGCCGAGATCCTCGCCGACGAGGGCGCCGGTGACCTGCAGCATCTCCCGCATGCCGGGGCCGCCGACCGGACCTTCATACCGGATGACGACGACGTCGCCGTTCTTGATCGAGCCCGTCTCGACCGCCGCAAAGGCAGCTTCCTCGTTGTCGAAGACGCGCGCTGGGCCGCGGTGCATCAGCCGCTCATGGCCGGCGAGCTTGACGACGCAACCCTCCGGTGCAAGGTTGCCGCGAAGAATCGCGAGGCCGCCGGTCGGCTTTAGGGGTCTCTCGAGCGTGGTTACGACGCACTGCCCTGGCGTCTCCCGGGCGGCCTCCGCGACCTGCGCCATAGTCCGTCCGTCGACTGTCGGCGCTTCCCCATTGATGAGCCCGCCTTGCGCCAGACGCTGGGCGACCAATGGGATGCCTCCGGCGTCGTGCAGGTCTTTCGCGACGTAATCCCCGCCCGGTTTGAGGCTGGCCACAACGGGCGTTCGGGAGGCCACGCGGTCGAAGTCATCGATCGACAGCGGCACACCGGCCTCACGAGCGATGGCCAGCAGATGGAGCACGCCATTGGTTGATCCGCCGGTGGCCGCCACCGAGGCGATCGCATTCTCGAGCGCGGCGCGCGTGATGATTTGCCGGGGCCGGACATCGTTCTCGAGCAGCCGCATCATCAGCCGTCCGGCTTCTTCAGCGAGCTCGTCCTTGCGCGGGTCGAGCGCGGGCACGTCGTTGAACCCGGCGGGACTGATTCCCAGAAATTCGATCGCGGTCGCCATCGTGTTGGCCGTGAACTGGCCACCGCAGGCGCCGGCGCCGGGGCAGGCATTTTCCTCCACCTCGCGAAGGTCGGCCGTGGTCATCTTGCCGGCGGCCACCGCCCCGACCGCCTCGAAGACGTCCTGCAGCGTGATGTCCTTGCCGCGAAAGCGACCAGGACCGATGGTCCCACTGTAGAGCGCGAGGCCGGGGAGGTTGAGCCGCGCAAGCGCCATCACCGCCGCCGGAATCGTCTTGTCGCAACCTACGATCAGCACCAGGCCGTCGAGCAGATGACCCCGCGCGACGAGCTCGATGGAGTCGGCGATCACCTCGCGGCTGACCAGCGATGCCTTCATGCCCTCGGTGCCCATCGACACCCCGTCGGAGACCGCGATCGTGTTGAACTCCATCGGCGTGCCACCAGCGGCCCGAATCCCCGCTTTCACCCGTGCCGTCAGGCGGCGATGGTTCCAGTTGCACGGCATGGTCTCGATCCAGCTGTGGCCCACGCCGATAAGGGGCTTCGCCAGATCGTCCCGCGAGAAGCCAATCGCGTACAGCATGGAACGAGCCGGCGCCCGGTCGTTCCCCTCGGTGAGCCGCGCGCTCTGGCGTTTCAGTGACGACGCGCCGTCGGACTCAGCCATCCTGCGAGCTTGAGTCTAGGTCTCTGCCGGAGAAAGACTGCGGCGCCGCCGTCGGCGCTTGGGCGGCGCGGCCGCAGGAAGCGCGCGGGCGTAGGTGCCGAGGACCTGCAGAAACGTGGTTGCTCTCCGGGCATCGCGCAGAGACGCGGCCACCGGTTTGTCTGAGCGGCCGCCGTCCAGATCGAGATAAAAGAGATATTCCCAGGGCGGATCGCGGCGCGGTCGCGATTCGAGCTTGGTCAAGTTGACGCCGTGCTGGTTGAAGCAGGCCAGCAGCCGAAATAACGCCCCGGGTTCATTCGCGACGGAGCAGACGACCGATGTCTTTTTTCCATAGCGCGGGCGTTTGATTCTCGGCGGGCGCGGACGGCGGGGCCCGCGGCGGCTGATCAGAAAGAAACGCGTGATGTTCTCCTGAACCGTCTGGATGCGTTCAGCGAGGATCTGCAGGTTGTAGAGCTCGGCCGCCCGACGACCGGCGATGGCGGCATGGTCCCGGTGTCCATCGTGTTGCAGCTGACGAGCGCCCCCCGCCGTGTCATAAACGGGAATCGGTTCGAGCTGTTCGCGGACGATGAAGGCCTCACACTGCGCCAAAGCTTGGGGGTGGGAGACCACCTGCGTCAGACGCGACCGTTCGCTGTCGGGAAGCGCGAGCAGGCAGTGGTCGACCTGGAGGGCGACTTCCCCGACGACGAGGGCGCGGTACTCGAGCAAGAGGTCGTAGGTCTCGAGCACGCTTCCGGCCTGGGAGTTCTCGACCGGCACCAGGGCGAAGTCGATCGTCTGGTCCGCGACCCGATGGAAGACGTGCCGCAGGGTTCGAAACGGCTTGGAGGTGGCGCCCGGAAAATGCGCGTGCAACGCCTCCTCGGAATAGGCGCCCGGCTCCCCCTGATAGCCGATCGTGATCTCGCTGGCGATTCGCCAACTTTAAAAAATCGAGGTCAGGTCAGTCGAGCGATTTCAGTTGCGGCCAGATGTCACTGAGCGTCCCGTTTGGATGGACGATCCAGATCGCCTTGCCCCATTCCTCGTTTTGAATCCCGAGTGCGTTCGTGATAGTGCCGACCCGTTGCGGCTCGCCGACGGTGCGGGCCAGATAATCGCCCGGAAAGCCGACCACGATCAAGGTCGACGGATTCATCCGAGCCGGTGCCCAGTAGTACCAGGAGAGCTCCGGACAGACGACCAGGGGAAGGCCATGCCCATAAAAGGCGAGGGCACCGGCCTCGCCGTAGTTGTCGGTCAGGATGATTGCGGACGCGCGCTGCCCGGGAGGCAGCGACTGGTAGACGGCGCTGACCTGTTGAGCCAGGTCGGGCCAGCCCACCATGTCGGAATAATCCTTGCGCGCGTTCCAAATGTTCTTGGGAAGGTTGCGCGCCTGAATCACCGGCAGGCCAATCGGCAAGAGAATGAGGGTCACGGCGCAGGCCAGCGCGACGAGCGGCTCGCGAAGCCACCGCCGTCGAACGGCGCCGACGAACCAGACGGCACCGGCGGCATACGCCAGCGGATAGATGGGCGCAGGGTAGTACGCCTTGCCACCGGCGAGGAAGAAGACGAGCTCGACGGCCATGACGGCGACGGCAGCCGGCCGGAACCGCTCCCGGCGCCAGAGCCAGATGACGCCCATGACCACGATGGGGAGCAGTTGCGGACCGGCGAGCAGCAACTGCTGCACCCAGTAGAAGATGGGACCGTCGGTCGCGCCCCGGTGGATGAGGGTATAGCGGACGCTGTCCCAGTGATGGGTGAGCTGCCAGCCGAGGTTGGGCAGGAACAGCAGGATGGCAATGGCCAGGCCTAGCCACGGCCAGCGCGTTCCGAGCAGCCGGCGCTGCGGCGTCAGCAGCAGGCGCTGCGGCGTCAGCAGCAAACCGATGATGATCGCGACGCCCAGGCCAATCACCGTGTACTTGGTCTCGAGTCCGATGCCAAAGACCAGGCCGAGCAGCAGCCACTCGCGAGGGTTCGCGCCATTCAGGAGCCGGACAAAAAGAAGGATGGCGACCGCCCAGACCAACTGGTCGAAGCTGACGGTTTGAAACAGGAGGTTGGCGCCGACGAACATGGGCGAGATCAACACCGCGAGAGCCGCCAGTGCCTGGGCCGTACGATCGCCGCCGAGCTCACGGGCAATCAGAGCGGCGATCACGATGACGGCGGCGCCGACCAAAACGGTCAGCAGTCGCAATCCGGGAAGCGAACGCGGAAAGATCAGTTGATCCAGTGCGGCGAGAACCGGCGTGACTGGCGGATAGTCGACGTACCCGAAACCGAGATGCCGGCTCGACCCGAGGTAATAGAACTCATCGCGGTGCCAGCCGTATCGATCGGCCACCGCCATCGTCAAGCCAAGCTTGACGGCGACGATCGCCGCAATCAAGGCCCCCACCCTGCCCTCCCCCGCCAGCGTGGGAGGGATGCCCACGCGCAAGTGTCCTAGGTCCGGGCGAGCGGCATCTGGATCAACGGCGGACGGGGCAGCGATCCATGGACGACCTGAAACCCGCTTGTGTTCGAGCCGACCTCGACCTGGTCACGGTGGAGGCGCAGCTCGATCGCGCCGTTGCCGGCGCGCAGATTCTTGAGGGTCAGGTCCGGCAGCCAGTCCGGAAGATCCGGATTGACATAGACGGTTCGCGTGTTGCCCACCGTGTGGATGCCGCAGAGCACGGCGATCAGCCGGAAGACGGCCGCCGCCGACCAGGCCTGTGGCACGTTGGTGCCGAGGTAGGGGACCGGAAACCCGCCGGCATCCCGCTCGACGCCGGCCCAGAGCTCCGGCAGCCGGTACTGCTCGAAGCGCTCGGCGGCGTCGAAGACCCCGTGCGCAATCTCGTGTGCTTCTTTGTGGCGACCCGCGCGGCGAAAGCCGCCGGCGATGTTGGCGTTGTCGTGCGGCCAAACCGACCCGAGGTGATAGGAGTACGGGTTGTACGAAGGGTGCTCGGTGGACAAAGTGCGGACGCCCCAACCGCTCCACATGTCCGGCCGCATCAAGCGATCGACCACGCGATGGGCGCGTTCCGCGGGCACGATACCACTCGCAAGGCAATGGCCGGCATTGGACGCCACCGTCTTGATCGGACGCTTCTCGCCGTCAAGGCCGAGATAGTAGGTGCCTTCCTCCTCCCACCAGAAGCGCTCGTTGAAGCTCTCGTAGAGCCGGACGGCGCGCTCGCGCATCTCGCTCGACCGATCCTTCTCGCCGAGGATTTCGTAGACCTCCGACATCCGGAGCATGGCGTCGAAGGCGTAGCCTTGGAGCTCGCAGAGCGCATGGGGCAGCGGGGCGAGCGTGCCGTCGGCGTGCTGAATCGCCTCCTTCGAGTCCTTCCAGCCCTGGCAGTAAAAGCCGACGGATGAACGCGTCTTGTATTCCTGGAAGCCGTCGCCGTCGCGATCGCCGTAGTGGAGCAGCCAGCTGAGCGCGGCCTCCGCGTTTGGCCGGTAGCGCTTGAGAATCGATTCGTCGCTGGTCCACTGAAAGGCGTAGGAGTAGACGATCAGGAAGAGGAGGGTGGCGTCCGCCGTCCCGAAGTACGGCGTGAAGGGAAGCAGTCCGAGGCTGGCCAGCTCGCCGTAGCGAATCTCGTGCGGGATCTTGCCCGGCTCCTTGTCCTGCTCCGCATTGTCATCCGTGGCCTGCACGCGGGCGAGCCGATCCAGGGCGCCCATGGCAAATTCGGGAAAGCCGCTGATGCTTTCCATGGCGACGATCAAGCTGTCGCGGCCGAAGAGCGTGACGTACCAGGGAATGCCGGCCGCCGGGACGAAGATGCTGCGGCGCACGGCGAAATCCGCCATCCGCAGCGCTTCCATGTCGGCCACCGCCCGCCGCCAGATGATGGGCAGGGTTGGATGACTGGTCGCGATATCGACCGGGGGCAGCACGCCCGTCGCCATCTGCGGATGCCGATCCCATACCGCGTGACACTCGAGCACACGGGCCCGATGCCCATCAATCACGGGAAGCCACTCGATGCAGGTGTGCCAGCGTTCTTTGGGCGCAAGGTTGATCACGAACTGCATTCGCCCGTTGGCAAATTCGGGATGCGAGTCGGGGCGCTCAATCACGACGATCAGCTCGCGCTTGAACGTCTCATGCTCATAGGTGGTGTGCAGTTCGCCGCTCCGTTCGTGCCACGAGCTCTGCAGGTCGCCGCGGCGGACGAGCCGCCTCCGCCGGACATCGAAGATATCGGCGAAGTCGGATTCGATGGCGACCTCGAGGATGAGCCGGACAGGATGGCGCGCGAAGTTGATCAGGTCGTAGTCCTCGTGGATACCCTCGAAGATGGTGCGATCGAGACGGAAGCCGAGCGCCCGTTCCTCGAGGACGATGTCGTGCTCGGCGCCGTTTCGTGATCCGGCGAGCGGAAGTTGCGGCGTCGTGAATTCCCAGCGCGCCGAGAAATGATCGATCGGGTTGGCGTCGAGCAGGAGGGGCGGCCGTCCGTTGATGGTGAGCAGGTAGCCGGAGACGAAACGCGTATCGCGCGCGAAGAATCCAACCGGGTTGGTCGAGAGCATGGTGCCATCGGGCTCGGTGACGAGCAGCTGGTGGTCATGGTTGATCGTGATCGTGGGGGGGCCCGAAACAACCGGCATGAGTCTTCATCAAAGGTTACGGAATCCGGTTATCCGGTTATCCGCGTGGCCCATCAGTCGGCCTAGCATTGACACAGGAGGTGCGAGTTGCGAACGAAAAACGTGGTTTCTGGTGCAGCGGCGGGCGTTATTGGCGGCTACGTCGGCACCAAGGTGATGGGCCCAGTGACAAGCAAGCTGCAGGACCTGGCGCCCGAGGCTGACAAAGAACGGGAGAAGCAGGTCAGCCCCGGCTCGCCGTACAAGATTGGCGCCCGCAAGGCTGCCGACTTGGTCGGTGTGCGCTTGGACGATAAGCAAATCGAGACAGCGGCCTCAGCCATGCCATACACGGTCGGTATTGCGGGTGGATTGCTCTACGTGCTGCTGCGGCGCGTGGCGCGCATGCCTCCGGCGCTGGCCGCGGTCTCATCCGGGATGGCGCTCTTCTTCCTGGTCGATGAGGGGCTGACCCCGACGCTCGGGCTGAGCGCGCCAAACCTGGAGTACCCGCTCTCAACCCACCTTCGCGGGTTCCTCGGACACCTCGCCTACGGCGCCGGAGTGGCCCTTACCGCCGAGGTTCTGATGGCCGGCCGCTAACCAGCTCGGCGAGCGGCCCGAACGTTTCTCGGGCCGCCGCTTCGCCGTCGTCACCCATGCCGGTAACGGACATCAGCAGACCCGCTGCCGACTGGCGTAGCTCGATCGTCATCCAGGAACAGCAGTCCCGTTCGAGGTCCGCCAGCCTGGCGAGGGATTCCCCGACGCCGGGCGCAGGCGAGAAGAGAAAGCTCACGCCGCCGTCGATCAGCGTGGTCTCGGTTGCATAGCGGCCAACTTTCATCCAGGCGGCGCGGCGATCGCGAAGGTCGACGTCGCTCAAGGTGCAGGCCATGACAGGTGTTTCTTCCATGTGACGATCCTTGCACTTAAAGTCGACTTTAAGTCAAGTACAATCGGAAAACAGCATGGCCGTCACAGCGGATTCAGCCTCCCTGAGCATCGGACAGGCCGCTGCCCGAGCCGGGATGCGTGCGTCGGCCATCCGTTACTACGAGGCCGCTGGATTATTCCCGCCCGCCGTTCGAGTGGGTGGTAAGCGCCGATATGACCCGCAGATCACCGACGTGCTCCTGCTGATCCGCTTCAGTCAACGGCTTGGCTTTACTCTGACGGAGATCCGGCGGCTGCTCAAAGATCCGTCAGGTCAGCGACAGAAGGCGTTGTGGCGCGAGCTCGTAGACACCAAGCTACGCGAGATCAATGCGCTAATCCGTTCAGCCAAGGGCGTCCAGCGCGTTTTGCGCGAGACCCGGGATTGCGACTGCGTGACGCTGACCAGTTGCTGCTACCTTCGCGACGAGTCGAAGCTCGTTTCGGCTCGCGACTAGAATACGGCCAGTTTCAGCGCAGCCTGAATTCGAGGGAGGGAGTTTGATGCGCCGGATCATGGTCTCCTTGCTCACGTTCGTCGCCCTGCTGCTTCCGCAGACCGTGTTCGCGGCACAGCCGGAGGTCGGCGTCGTGACGAACTTCGGCCCGAACCTGGCCGCCGTCTGTCCCATGCCGGAGGGACTCGCGATTGATCCAACCGGCAATCTCTATGCCGCCTCGTTCGCGTTCAAGCCCGTCGCCAACATCTGTGTCGAGAACCGGCAGGGGCAGGTCACCGATGTGATTCCGGTTCCTGCCGGCAAAGCCGGCATTGCCTCACTTCTCGGCGAGTTATTCGAGCCAAGCCAGGGGTTGTACGTCGTCGATTTCGCCGACGGAGCCCCGACCAACGGCCGGCTGCTTCGCATCGATGTCCGCACCCATGCGATCACGGTGCTCGCCACCGGCTTCCAGGCGCCCAACGCGATCGCCCAGGACCGGCATCGCAATCTGTACATCTCCGACTCATTCATGGGAGCGATCTTTAAGGTGGCTCCCGACGGATCCAGCAACACCGTCTGGCTCCAGGACGCCCGTCTCACTCCCGCGGCGCCCGGCGACGGTCCGCCATTTGGCGCCAACGGTCTGGCATTCGATCGCAATCAGGACTTTCTCTACGTCGCCCAGACGCACAACGACATGGTTTACCGGATTCCAGTCGAAAGGGATGGGAGCGCTGGGCCACTCGAACTCTTTGCCTCCGGCGCTGCTATCGATGCGACGCAACACACGACTGAGGCCCTCCATGGCGCCGACGGCATCATGTTCGATGTGCGCGGCAATCTTTATGTCTGCGCCAATTCGTCGCAGGCGCCGGCTCCTAGCCTGCCAGGCGAGATCCAGGTTCTGTCGCCGAATGCGCAGCTAATTGCACGCTATGACGGTGTCGGCGGCAACGACCTCGATTTCCCCGCGAGCCTGGTCTTCCACGAGCGAGCGCTGTACATCACGAACCTTTCACTCGACAGCGCTGGCGTGAACTCGAAGCTCTCGGTGATGGGCGTTCCGTTCCCGGGTCTGCCACTGCGGCCGTAAGCCGACCACGTTCGTTCGCTCGGATCAGCGCGCCGTCTCGGCGAAATCGAAAAGCCGCCGGGAAGACCTAACCAACGGTAATTGTCCCGACCATTCCGGCCTGGCGATGTCCGGGGATGGCGCAGTAAAACGTGTAAGTGCCCGGCGGGGCGGTGAAACGAATCTCTCGGTGTCCCCCGATCGGGATCGCCACGTTGACGTGGAGCTGGTCGATCGTCACGGTGTGCCAGAAGAGGTCCTGGTTGGTGACAGCCAACGTCACTCGTGCCGGACTGGCATGGAGGCTTCTCGTCGAGTAGGCGGCATTGTGAATCGTCAGGCTCAGGCCACCCGATGACGCCGTAGCCGAAAGGCCGAAAATCGCCTCGGCCGCAAAGGCGATGACAAAGGTAATAACGGCAACGGGCGCAACCTGGGCCCATCGCGGGCCCGCGGCATGGAGCCGCCGGAGCAAGGCGATGGCGATCGCGACCAGCGTGATCGCCGAGGTGATCGTGAGCGCGAGCGGTTGGACGACTGAAAACGCCGCCTCGCCGTTCTGAAGGTTGCTCACGGTCGCGGTCACCATCCAGAACAGCGTGTCGATGGAGAGCAGGCCCAGGGCAACCATGCCGAGCAACCCGCGGCGGAAATGGAGCAGAGCGAGACCAACCAGAAACAGGACCGCGAAGGCGATGGCCTCGCGGTCGACGTGCCTGATGCCGATCGCGGCAAAGATGCCGGCGCTGATCGCCGCGGCCCAGGTCAGCACCGATCGGTTCAAGCCTCGCCCCCAGGCGGTTTCTGCACCGCCTCCTGCAACTCCGGCATGTTGCCGACGAGGCTGGTGAAATCCTGCCGCGCGAGAGCCAGGACGGTGGTATCCGTTACCGCTCGCACACTGGCGGTGCGTTTCGTGTTCTGGAGGAGAGCAAGCTCCCCGAAGTGCCGGCCGGGACCCATGCGCCGAATCTGCCGTTCGACGCCGTTGACATGCTCGAGGACCTCGACCTCGCCCGAGGTGATGATGTAAAAGCGGCTGGCGATCTCCCCCTGGCGCACGATCGTCTCGCCGGCGCTGAACCGCATCGGCATGACGGCATCGCTGCGACCCATCTGCAGCTGGCTGATGTCCCGGCGGAAGATCGCGCTCGACCACCAATGCAGCACCAGGCCGAGGCGGCGGCGCCAGGTCGGCATATAAGAAAGGAACAGGCTTCTCGAATAGACGGCGGCGGGCCAACCGTGCAACTTGACTCGTCGCCGCTGGACCAGCCCATAGCTGCGGCTGAGTAGGGCGACCTGCCCCGACCCCTGGAACGCGACTGGCTGGAGGGGTTGGCCGCGCACGCCGGCCAGAATGTTGCGGGCTACCTGGCGACCTTCTTGGAAGGCCACGAGCAACATCGCGGGGTAGGGGTCGCCCGACGGTCCCGGCACGGCGGCGTTGTCGCCCACGGCATAGACGTTGGGCCACCCCTCCACCCGGCAGTACTGGTCGCACTGCACCCGGCCCCGTACGAGCTTGATGGGAAGCTTGCTCAGCAGCGGATTGGTGCCGACGCCGACGGTGACGATGATGCTCCGGGTCGGTATCCGCTCGCCATTGGACAGCGTGACCGATCCGGCCGTGGCGTCGGACAGGCCCACGCCGAGCCGCAGGTCGATGCCGCGTTCGCGCATCCGTTTCATCGCCCGTTCCGCCATCGGCTGCTCGAAGGCCGGCAGGATCCGGGTGATGATGTCGACTTCGATGACGCGGACCTCGGAACGATCGATCGACGGATAGAGGCGAAGCGACGAGCGGATGAACTCGTTTGCCTCGGAGGCGATCTCGATGCCGGCGAAGCCGGCGCCGGCGACGAAGAAAGTGAGCAGCCGGCGGCGTTCCTCGGGGTCGGTCTCCACCGCGGCCCGCTCGAGCATGTCGATCAGGTGGTTGCGCAGGTAGACGAAGTCCCCGATCGTCTTGGTCTGCAGTCCGTGCTCCTGCAGGCCGCGAAACCGCGAGAGATCGGTCACCGATCCCAGCGCCAGGACGAGGTCGTCGTACTCGAGCACGATCTGCCTGCTCTCGTCACCCCGCGCGAGCGTGACCCGCCGCTGCTCGAGGTCGATCTCCTCGACGTCGTAGGTGTACACGCGTACGCCCGGCAGGAATTCGCGAAGCGGGACGAGGACGTGTTGTGGCTGCAGGACGCCGGAAAGGATCTGGGGCATGAGCCCGTGCCAGACTTCGGTGTTCTCGCGGCTGACGAGCGTGACCTCGACTTGATCGGCGGGACGGCGGCGTCGCACCAGCTCCTGCGCGCAGCGCACTCCCGCGTGGCCGCCGCCGAGGATCAGGACGCGCCTCATTTGAACGCGCTCTTGAGCGCCGCCCTGGCGGCGAAGTAGCCGCAAAGACCATGCACCCCGCCGGTCGGCGGCGTGGACGACGAGCAGATGTAGACCTGCCGATTCGGGGTTCGGTACTGGCGCCAGGTGGGGCGCAGGAACCACTGGCGCAGGTCAGCGCTGCCACCGTTGATGTCGCCGCCAACGCAGTTCGCGTTGTGCCGCTCGATGTCGGCCGGCGTCATGACGGAACGCTGCAGGACCCGGTTGAGGAAGCCGGGGGCAAAGCGCTCGATCTGGGCTTCGATGCGGCCGGTCATGTCCACCGTTGAGCCATTCGGAACATGACAGTACGCCCAAAGCGTGTGCTTGCCGGCGGGCGCTCGGGTGGGGTCGAAGAGGCTCGGCTGCGCGGCGATCACGAAGGGGTGCTCGGCCACCTGGCCCTTGCTCGGCGCCGCCTCCGAAGCGACCGTCTCGTCGAGCGCCCCCGCGATGTGCACCGTTCCTGCCTGGAGACAGCGGGCGTCGCGCCAGGGAACCGGTCCATCGAGCGCGAAGTCGAGCTTGAACACCCCGGCACCGTAGCGATACTTGCCGAGCTGGCGTTGATAGCCCTCGGGCAGCACCGGGGCGGCGATCGACCGCAGCTGTCTGGGCGTGACGTCGAAGAGGTAGGCTCGTGCCTTCGGGAGGTCGTCCATGGACTGGACGCGCCGACTGGTGACGACCGTGCCGCCGAGCGAATGCAAATAGGCGGTAAGGGCATCGGCGATCTTTTGCGAGCCGCCCTTCGCGACCGGCCAGCCGTAGGCATGGCCGCTGACGCCGAGCATCATGCCGTAGCCGGCGGTCGAGAGACTGGTGAGCGGCTGGATCGAGTGCGCGGCCATCCCACCGAGCAGCGCGCGGGCCGGCGCTTCTTT
>DAIPYJ010000061.1:0-9904 GCA_036782775.1 Candidatus Dormiibacterota bacterium
TCGGCGATCTCGCGTGACCTGGGTTCGCGACAGAACGCGCGAGCAGAATGACGGCAGACCCGCCGGGAGTACCCAAAGCGCGGCGTGGCGGGAGTGATGATCGAGCCCGCTGCGAGTTCGGCCGGGTTCCGGGCCGTCCGTGGACAGGCAAGTCTCCCAGCGCAGGGGCCATCATGACGGTATGGATACAACCGCGCTCCCCGCAGGGAAGCTGCCCGTGGAACTCCTGGCTCGTCTGCTCGGGAACTCCAACGCTTTGCCCGTCGAGGTGCTCATCGGTCCGGCGGTGGGAGAGGACGCCTGCGCCCTGGCACTCCCCGGCGGCGTGCTCGTCGCTACCACCGATCCCATCACCCTGACCGGCCGCGCCGCCGGCCACCACGCGGTCGTCGTCAACGCCAATGACGTCGCCGTCGCCGGGGTGCGGCCGAGGTGGTTCCTGGCCGCTGTCCTCTTGCCCCCCGGGATAGCAGAACAGGAGGTGGAGCTGCTCTTCTCCGATATCCGCGCCGCTCTCGGCGAAGTTGGGGCCTCCCTGGTTGGCGGCCACAGTGAGGTCACCTCCGCGGTCACCCGGCCAGTCGTGGTCGGCCAGATGCTGGGCTTCTCCGAGGGCGGGAGAGTTCTCTCGACCGCTGGGACGCGCCCTGGCGACGTGGTCCTGCAGGTCGGTCCGGTCCCGGTAGAGGGGGCAGCGGTGCTCGCTACCGAGGCCGAGAACCTCCTGGCCGGCGTGGACCCTGCCGTGATCGGCGCCGCCAAGGCGGCGACGGAGCACCCCGGCATTTCGATCGTCGACGCCGCGCTGTCCGCTGCGGCGCTCGGGGCACGAGCGCTCCACGACCCGACCGAGGGCGGCCTGGCTGCTGCACTGCACGAGATGGCGGCTGCGGCTGGCGTGCGCCTGCGGGTAGACCGCACCCAGGTCCTGTGGTTCGACCCAGGCGTGGCACTCTGCCAGGCCTTGGGCGCGGATCCGTGGGCGACGCTGGCCTCTGGGGCGCTGCTCGCCGCCTTCGACCCGGCCGCCGCTCGGGCCGCCGCAGAGGCGCTGCACGCCCAGGGCTGGATGGTGGCCACCGTTGCCGAGGCCGAGCCCGGCAGTGGGGTAGTCGACATCGACGAACGACCAATCCCCTGGCCAAAGCGCGACGAGGTAAGCCGCATCTTCGAACGTTGACCCACGGTGGGTCGAACGTACAGGTCGGGTTCACGGAGGCTCAGCAGCGATTCCAAACCGTCCTTTGGCCATCGCCAAAGCCCTGGGTGTCCCAGAGGGATTTAGCCAGCCGGACCTGGATGCACTAACGGTCCTCGGAGCCGGGTGCGCAGGTTCGAGTCCTGCCGGGGGCACCAGCGAATTCTCCCTCTACCAGCACCGACGCCCTCCCCTCGGTTCTCACCGCTCGCCACTGTATGCGGCTTCTCACCGTCCGTCCTCGGAATTATTGGGAGGAGGATGGGAGGAGTGGAGTTACCACCCTCCCAGGATTCCGCCAGTCGCAGACACTGTCGCTGATGCGCGTCGCCGTGTCTCGACGAAAGCGCCCCGGGGGCGGGCGGGCGTCGGGTCGTGTCGGCTGGTCCCCTCGCGAGGATGCGCCGATCTACCGCGACACACCCGACCGATACCATCGACCAGGTCTCAAGAGAGTCGCTGTTCAGGCGGGGGTCCCGATGAGTGTCTCGACTGGTTTCGACGCCCTTCAGAAAGCCGCGAACGCCTCACGCGAGTCGGTCGCCGAGGGCCGGTTACGCAGAGACCAATTCCGGACCGCACTCCTCACGACCGGTGACGTGCTGGAGGTTGTCCCCAGCGGCTCGTTCGCGAGGCGTACTCACAAGGACCCGATCCATGACATCGACCTCCTGGTGATCTATTCCGCCTCGGAGCACCCCGACTGGGGCCAGCCGGGGGCCTCGGCCGAGGCTGCGCTAGAGCACACCCGGGGCCTGGTGAAGGACCTGCTGGGCACATCAGGGTCGATTGCCCAAGATGTGCGCTGGACGCGGCTGAACAACCACTCAGTGAAGTGCTTTCTCGCTGACCCCGAGGAGGTGCCGGACCCCTTCACCGTCGACGCCAGTCCAGCCCTCCGGCGCTCTCAGGGGGGCCTGCTGATACCCGAGCGAAACAACGAACACTGGATAGCTTCGGACCCCGAGGGCCTCATCGACCAGGTTGGCAAGCGCCAATCCGACTGGAACCAGTTCACGCGGCTCGTCCGGATACTCAAGTGCTGGACAACCGATCACGGCCAGCCGATGAAGTCGCTAGTCATCGAGGTCCTGGCCCTCCAACACCTACCGATCGTCGAACGCCCCGAAGCCTTGGCGCGCTTCTTCGCGGCAGCCCGAACCGCTGTACTCGCTCCGGTGTGTGATCCCACCGGGCTCTGCGGCGAGATCGACCCCCGAATGGACCGCCAGACGGCGAGCGCCGTTCTGGCAGAAGCGGCTGACCTCTCATGGCGCGCCGTCGACGCTGCCGGTCGCGACGACGCCGCCACCGCGATGTGCCTATGGCGCCAGGTATTCGGCGACGCTTATCCCGAGCCCGATGGCGGATGTTCGGGTACCGGATCAGCAGTCGTTGGCGCGGCAGCAGCCGCGGCGGTTACCGCAGCTGTGCGACGGCCGAAGCGGCCCATACGCGACGCTCCTCAAGGGTGACAGAGGGCGCCTGCGAGCGAGTGAGTTGGATGCTCGCTGAACCGTCAGTGACGGTCCGAGAGCGGGCCGCCATGGCAGACGTGGCCCCCGATCTGGTGTGGCGCGAGGATGATCCCGCCGTTGGCTGGGAGGGGGACGTGCCGATCTGGCCGTTCGAGCGGTCTGCCCCGCCAAGACTGGAGGAATTCCTCGCCGGTGCGCGTTTTCGAGTCATGGTGGTCTACCGGCAGGCACACCCGATGGTGTCCCCGGCCATCTACCCGATCGATCCTGAGCCCGACTTCAACCACCGAACTCGGCACGACTGGCACCTGAACGGGGACGGATCGCTATGCCTTCTCCAAGGGGCTAGCGACTGGGATCCCCGATCCACCGCGGCCGATCTCGTCGTGAAGGCGTCCGCATGGTTCCTCGAGTACCAGCTGATGGTGCGCGGGCTGACGGCATCCATGACAGAGCACGGCATCGTTGACGACGACTCGCTCGACGTCTACTTCACCGGTTGCGCGGAATGATGGCTGATTCCATGCCCCCGATGCTCCTTCTGCCCGTCGACGCAGCCGAGCGGATCGAGGCCTGGGGCGCGAATTGGGGCCTTTTCGACGTCCGCCTCGATCCGACGGAGGATCTCGCAGTTGTTTGCGGAATCTGGAGGCGAGAAGACCTTCGTTGGCCTGCCCGGGCCAAATGGCTGACCGGCCACTACCTCCGCTACGCCGGCGAGCGGTCGCGAGTCGGCACCTGGTACCACACCGACGCGGCACTGTACGGACTCCATCAGGCCGCACTGGCCCGGAGCCTCGCCGTCGCCCCCTCCGCCCTACGTGACGCCGTGCTCGGCGGGTGGCGGATCCCGCCCACCGACCGATCGATGCCAGTAATGACCTGGGCCTCGGACGTCAACGGCAACCCTGTCTGGTCGGTGTGGTGGGTGTCGCACGATTCGGCCGTGCCCGGACTGATGGAGGTAGTTTCCGACTCGTCGCCCCTCTCATACCTGGGTGGGGCTTGGCCGGTGGATGAGCTCGGGTCCGTTTCCGCTGTCGTCATCGGCGTTGGCAGCATCGGATCCGTCGTTTCGGAGACGCTGGCCGACTACGCGGTTGGGCGCCTCGTGCTTGTGGACCCTGACCGGCTTCTCCAGCACAACCTTGTTCGGCACCGACTGGGTCCACGCGACCTGGGTCGTCTGAAGGTTCGTGCCATGCGCGACCTGCTGAAAGAACGGCACCCCGATCTCGAGGTCGAAGCGCATCCCCTCGACGTCATCTTCGAGGCGGACCAGGTCAGGCCTCTCTTGTCCGGCGTGGACGTCATCGTTGGCGCCACCGATGGCGTCGCTTCACGGCGTGTAGTCAATCATTTGGCCCGCCGGGCGGGCGTGCCTGCCATCCTGGCGTGCGTATTGGAGAACGGAGCGCTCGGCGAGATCATCAGGGTGCGACCCGGTTCGGGATGCCTTCTGTGCTACCGGTCCCGGCTCGATGCCGAGGGAGCGCTCGACCCAGAACCGGAACTCGACCAGGAATATGGCCTCGGGTCGCCGCACCTGCCGATGACGGCAGTCGCCGGCGATCTCGCTGCGGTCGGTACGCTCGCTGCCAAGGCGGCTGTTTCCACGGTTCTCGAATCCCGTGGGCGCTGGGCCCAGCGACTCCCAGGCGACGTGGCGGTCGTAGGCCTCCAGCCGGTGCCCGGGTTGCCTCAACCCTTCGATGTCGAGCGCTCGTCGGAGGTCCGCTGGGTCGATTTAGGCCCGAGCAAGTCCGGCTGTCTAACATGCGCCGCCCCATGATCTGGTTCGAACCGGCTGCCCGTAGCGTGGTCGAGTCCGAAGCCCGAGCTTCGGTTGACGGTAGCGAAACAGGCGGCATCTTGCTCGGCCATGACGCCACCGGCCCTCGCTCGGTCCAGGTGACCGTGGCCGGCGGACCCGGGCCGGCTGCGCAGCGGAACCCGCTCGGCTTCCTCCGCGACCTACGGCACGCCCTGGAACTGGCCGACGATGCCTACATGCGCGATGGCAGTGTCTGGGTGGGCGAGTGGCACACACATCCGGTTGGACAGCAACATCCAAGCAGTCAGGACATGCGCACCTACCGTCTACTCCTCGAGGACCCGGAACTCGGTTTCTCCGAGCTTGTCTCGGTAATCGTGACGCCCGCCGATGGTTGGACGTGCACGGAGCTCTCCGGCTGGGTGATCCGGCCGTCGACCGGACGGAGCGGCCGTCTGGTCGCCGCGGCCGCCAACATCCTCCCTTCACGACTCATAGCACCAGGATCCGACCCATGACCTACGACAAGATCCGCCGGAGCGCGAGCGGCGCTCGTCAAGGTGGGGACGACTACCAACACCTCGTGGCCTGGAACCGCATCCTCCGAGCATTGCTGCCTCATCGTCAGCTTTTGGAGGTGGAGCTGGAGGCGGTCGGGGCCGGCAATGTCGATGACGTCGTTGTCCATTACCAGAGCACGCCAAGCCAATACGCCCAGGTCCGCTATGCGGTGTACGGCACCACGCCCCTCAACTCGGGATATCTGCTCGATCGAACCGAGCGGCGATTGAGCATGCTGCAAAAGTTCCACAAGAGCTTCGACAACCTGCGATCGATGAGCAGCCCTGAGCTCATACTCATTACGAACCGGCTCGTCGACCCAACAGACCCTGTTCTTACTGCGCTCGATAGCCGAACAGGGCTCCTTGTTCCAGCAATGGCTACGGCTGGAGTACAGACTCCCCTTGGAACAACTCGCGCGGCGTGGGCAGCACATCTGGAGTGTCACGAGGATGCACTGGTTGATCTCATGGGAAGCTTGCAATTTTGGTTGGGTCGTCCGTATGGCGCCGAAGAGCAGTACGCCAGCGACTACATGGCCGCGCACGGCCTTCGTTATGACCTGCCGGCTGTCCGACTTGGCATCGATCGAGTACGGCGCTGGGTGCTCGACGGCTTCCGAAAGCTATCGGCTGCAACCATCACAGACGGGATTGCTGAACTCGGTATCGAAGTCGGCGATCCTGCAGCTATTCTGCATGTGCAAGCGCTACTCCGCGACCCCACAGCGACCGATGCCACCGAGGCGCTGGACTGGGTTGACCTCTTCGCGGGCTCGCAGCCAGCAGAGCGGCGAGCAACTATCGACCCTGACGCCTACGTGCGAGTGATGCAGCCAGGCCTCGAAGCCGCGGCTGAAAGGCTTATCGCTGCAGGACACCACCGCGTTGTCATTCGTGGCGCGACGCGGCTCGCTTCCAGCTTCGCTGTCGGAGCGATGTTGCCCCGTGTGCGCAACCTGGAGCTGTCACGACACCAAGGCGCCGCTCACTGGACAACCGATGCCGAGCCCCGCGAACCACGACCCGAACTGACTTCCACCGTGACCGACGTCGGCAAAGGCAACGACCTCGGCGTGGTCCTCGGCATCGCCACTGATCACACTCGTGCCGTACTCAAATTCATCGAGTCTGCAGGGCTATCTATCAAGGCCGTCCTAACGATCACCCCATCCCGGGGACCAGATGACACATTCGTCCGAGACGACCACGACGCTGTGGCTATCACTCAGGAGGTGCGCAGACTGACCAGGATGGCACTAGGTGACCGGACCGAGGTCAATGTTCACCTCTTTCTGGCCTGCCCAGCAGCGCTCGCGACGATCCTCGGACACCGATGGAACCGAGTGGCACCGACGATAGTATACGAGGACATCATCACCGGCTATCAGCCCGCGTTCCGCATTGCTGCCTAACATCAGATGAGCCAACACAGTTAGTTCTGTTTGGAAGAAGTTACCCGGAGTACCCTCGTGGCCGAGGCGTCTCGGCTCACCCAGAGCTATCGAGTCCTGGCGGTCGAGTAATCAGTCAGTCCAAAACGCTAGCGAGTCAAGCTCTTGGCTGAGACGCTCCAGCAACCTCATGACCTCTTCCGTTGCGCTCTCCTTGCAAAAGTACCAGGCCCAAGCTTTGTACCCCCAACTCAGCGAATGAAATCCAACCCGAACTTCTTTGTCGATGTGCTCCCAGCGATGAACGAACCGCATCGATCCGTTATCCCCTACTTCGAGCGTTTCGCCCGAGACGACGACGTTGGGATGAGTCATCCCACATTGAGCCGAGTAGAGCCCTCTGCGCACCGCTTCGTCAATGGGATCATCAGGGCCTATTGATGGAAGGGCGCGGACAGCTAGGTCGGTATATGTGGGATACCCGGACCCTGTTCGTTTCCAGGATCGCTCCCAATCAGGATTCTTTGAATTGACCGTAGGCGAAAACCATGAAAAGGCATCCTTCCGGAGAGACAAATGCTCTGCTTCCAGCGCTGCTGAATCTTCCGGATCGATGCCAAGGCGATCAGCGGCCTTCCTGTACTCCGACCAGCAAACAAGGGTATTCAAAATTACCCGCCAAGCCCGCTCAACAGCATCGACTTCCGGGTCAAGCAGCCAGTTCGTTGTACCGACACGTTCGGTTATCGAACGCACGAGCGGACCGATGGAACCAGTCAAGATGCGCCCTCGCAACACAGCTGCCGTGGCCCTGAGCTCATAAGCAGCCTCCCCAAGATAGGTCGGCACCGTGCGAAGGAGCCAGGCCGTCGGAATCTCAGTACCAAGCGCGCTCTTCGTTTGCTGGCGATCGCGAGACCACATCGCTCCTTCAGCCGGGTCGACTGCAAATGGGGGAAGACCGCCATCGACAAATAACGATGCCAACTTCTCACAGACCCGAGATAAGCCGTCGACATACGTGTCTACCTGCTGGTCGTCCGCATCGTCAGGCATGTCGTCGAAGGATAGCGGGCGGAGTTGACGAACCGACTGGCCAGGCGATGGAGAGTTGGTGTGGTGCGTGTGTCAAACGCCGCCGCCAACGCACTCGGGGCGGGCTATGACACCTCCCGCGGCTCGTCACGATTCCCAAGATAGGGCCCTACCTGCGGCGACGTTCCCATCGTTTATCAGCCTTGGCGGGGGTGGCCGCAGGGTCCCTCCAGGGCCGGCTTCTCTCGGTGCATGCATCACCGCGACAGTCGGTCTGCGAATGAGCGCGAGCCCTTTCCACGGCTCACCGCCCTTCGCCAAGACGTGCCGCTACCTGCATCGATGATCCCGGCGTTCGCGGCCCCTCGCGGGGATTCGTCGGTAGTTGTTGCCCGAGTTGTTGCCCGAGATCTTGGGCGCCGCCGTGGCCGATCGCCGCCATGGTCGACCCTCTCGTCCACCACGTCGAGGTGATGGTTTCCTCCAGGGCGACAGCTAACGCCTGAAGGCCGCACGAGGGGGTGCTCAGCACCACCGATGGTGGCTGAGGCGAGCAGTTTCGTCCGCCGACTTACGCACCTCTTATCCACCGGCGTTGACAGGAACGCTGGTACGGGTCACCCAAGGTCAGGCAGGGGCGACCTTCGTGGTCAGTGCACTAAACGGCTGGGAGGAGGGCTCCCCTCAAAACCATCGCCCGTCCGCAGGAGCCCGATTGGGAATCCTCGTAGGCTCCCCACCATGTCCGATACGTCGTCGACCTCCGACATCTACGCCGATCGCCGCATCCGCTGCGGCTCCAGCGAGCTGGAGATTCGTGGCTACTACTTCCCCTGGGGGTCGAAGCATGTCCCGTACTCGAACATCAAGGCCCTCACCAGGGTGGACATGGGGACCTTCAGGGGCAAGGGCCGCATCTGGGGGACCGCCAACCCGGGCTACTGGGCGAACTTCGACCCTAGACGCTCGTCCAAGAGCGTTGGGTTCATCGTCGACCTCGGGAAGAGCGTGAAGCCGTTCATCACCCCCGACGACCCCGATGCCGTGGAGCGGGTCATTCGGGAGCGCGCCGGATTGGGACCAGCAGATTCCGGTGGGTCTGCACCAGTCATCTAGGGCTGCTGGCGGGAGCCGAGGTACCGATATACGCGCTCTAACCAGGACCTCGACCGAAGCTCATCGCCGCACACGGCCCACTCGTCACGCTGCTCGGCAGGCACGGCAACCACCATCCGGATTACGGCGTCACGGTTGGGGAAGATGCCCACTATGGCGGTGCGCCGGCGCAGCCTTCGGTTGAGGCGATCACCAATCCCCTTCTTGTGACAGGCCAAATCCCTGCCCGTGTCCGACACCGCGTTCAGCGGTGTTCGGGCGCGATGGGGCAACTCGCCGCAAGGTGAGCACTCGCTCGGCGTGACGTTCTTCTTCGAGAAGCCTTTGGCGAGCCTCAAGGAGATCGAATTGCGTTATGAGCCCATCGAGACGGTCGGGCTCGGCCCGCTCGACGACGGGGAGGACTCCGAAGCCCAAGCTGGCCATGCGGTCAGCCACCGTGCGCAGGATCTCATCGGGATGGGCGACGGCGAAGGAACGGACCATCACCTGTTCGACCTTCTTGGCGCTGTCGCGGTGGGCAAGAACAGACGACCACGGAAGGGCACCTACGAGGCCGTACTCAGAGTCCAACACGGGATAGAGGCGCTGACGTCGGGCCTGTGACCCCTCCGGCAGCTGGTCGTAGAGATCGCGAACAAGCCGACCAGGTTCGACTGTCAGGACATCGGTGTCCATGACCTCCCGGACGAAGGTGGCCTCGAGCGGGTCGACGGCGTACTCGCGCATGACATGGAACCCACGCCGGGCCACCTTCTCGGTAAGGATCGAGCGTTTCAAGGTGAGCACGCTTACGAGGTGCGCGACGGTGGCCGTCACGAGAAGCGCCAGAATGATATTGCCGTCGTGCGTGAGCTCGAAGGCAAAGACGATGGCCGTGAAAGGCGAGCGAGTGACGCCCGCGAGCGACCCCGCCATGCCCACGAGGGCGTACACCCCTGGCGACGCGCCTGGGAGGACGTGCCCGAGGACGCCGCCGATGGCCGCTCCCATCATCAGGATGGGAGCAAGGATCCCCCCGCTCGTGCCTCCCCCGAGCCCACCAGACCAGATCACCATCTTCACGAAGAGCAGGAGAAGCATCGTCCGGATACCGAGTTGGCCGAGCAACTCGGCATGGATCGTGTTGTAGCCAACCCCGAGCGCACGGGGATCGACCAGGCCCCCGATCCCGATGATGAGCCCACCGATGGTCGGCCACCACATCCAGTGCAGATGGCCGGTCAACTTCTTGAACAGGTCCTCGAAGCGGTAGACGGCCTGGGTCATGACCCACGCACCGGCACCGGTGGCGAGCCCGATGGCAGCGGCACCGAGGAGGGCAGCGGTGGCGAGCGGGGGGTGCGTGG
>DAIPYJ010000061.1:9914-16520 GCA_036782775.1 Candidatus Dormiibacterota bacterium
TGGGTCATGACCCAGGCCCCGACTCCCGTCGCCACACCGATCACAGCCGCTCCGACCAGCACGACGCCGCCGAGAGGGGCATGGCCAGGAACGGGAAACAGCGGCTGGGGGGCCACGAGGTGTGCGCTTGCCATCACCATGCGCAATCCGTCGGCGGTGGCGGCAGCCAGACCGATCAGGACCATCGACCGGGGCTTGAACTCGAAGACGAGGAGTTCGACGCCGAAGAGCGTGGCGGCGACAGGCGTGCCGAAGACGGCGCTCATGCCCGCCGCAGCGCCGGCCACGAGCAGGGCCCGGCGCTGCGAGCCGGTCAGGCGGAAGAGCTGGCCGACGATGGACCCCACGGCGCCGCCGGTCAGGATGATCGGGCCCTCGGCGCCGAACGGACCACCCGTGCCGATGCTCACCGCACTCGAGATCGGCTTCAAGACCGCCAAGCGGGGCTGGACCCGGCTACCGTTGATGAGGATGCGCTCCATAGCCTCGGGGATGCCGTGGCCGCGGATCTGCTCCGAGCCGAAGCGGGCTATTAGCCCGACGACGAGACCTCCGGCCACGGGGATCGCGAGCGCAATGGCCCCGAGTGTGTTGGCATTGGGCGAGACGAGGTGCACGCTCGCCCGCTGGTAGTAGACGAGATTGGTGATGAATCCGATCATGTCGAGAAGTGCGAGCGACACTCCGGCACCCAAGACGCCGATGAGGATGCCGAGTGGCACCAGGCGCAGCACGGCGGGGGTGGTGGTGAAGTCGCCGAGCTCGCGTTCGGTCGTGACCCTGGGTCGTTGGTCGACTCCCAGGTAGCTCTCCTCGGGCGGACGATCGGGCTCGCCGGGGACTCCCGGGACCTCGTGCCTCTCGGGACGGGCAGATGGCCGATGGCCGTTGGAGCCGAGAGGACCACTCGAGGTTTCGACCCCTGCGAGAGGACCGCTCACCTCGTCGTTCCCGATGGGGACCCCGGAACTGCCGTTTCGGGAGCCGGAGCTCGAGTCAGAGTCGGTCATCGTCTCGGCGCTACGGGCGACAAGAGGTGGGGAATGGTAGTAATCATCGTAAGACGATGATATCGTAGTACCGATGCCTTTGTCCGATGCCGCCTACGCCCGGCTGCTGTCGCTGCGCACCTCCCTGCGACGCTTCGAACGGTGGAGTGAGCAGCAGGCCAAGGCTGCGGGGCTCACGCCGGCCCAGCACCAGCTCCTGCTGGCCGTACGGGGACACGGGGATTCGCGAGGCCCGACCATCGGCGAGGTTGCCGACTACCTCCTCCTCCGCCATCACAGCGCCGTGGGACTTGCCGACCGTGCCGACTCGGCCGGGCTCATCACCCGCCATCGCGACCCCGACGATCACCGCGTCGTGCGTCTGCGGCTCACCAAGCTCGGAGCGCGGCGCCTAGAGCGCCTCTCTTCGGTCCACCTCGAGCAGCTGAAGCGTATGGGACCACAGTTCGCCGAGCTGGCCGAGGGCCTCGCCCCGGTCTACAGCGCCCACGGCTTTGCCGCCGAGCGTTAACCGACGAGCGACGAAGGGGGCTGGGTTTCCCCCGGCTGAGGCAGACCTGGCCCCCCGGCCGGAGAGTGGAGCGGTCTCCGATGCCCGATGGCCAGATTGTGCAGGGTGTGCCACGGGTGGTACAAGGCGAGATGCTGGCAGTGACGGCAGTGCTCGGGCGCCTCAGTCCCAGACGCCAAGACCAGATGACCGCATGCTCGACATCTGACGTAACGAACCACCCCCACCACGCCGAGGCCGCCGTTGATCGCCATGTAGAGCGTGGCGGCGGCCAGTGCCACCAACAGAATCCCGAGAATCACCTCGACGACCACCATGCCGCTCACTTCTTCCGTCAGGTCTGCCTCAGCACCTTCCGGCTACTCGTACTAAGAGCTTATCGTTATACGATATCTGTGTCAATGGGGACCAGGGCCCTGCGACTGACATAAGCTCGTAGTACGATAGACTCTCGGAGGGAGCAGATCGGAGGGAAGGGCATGCGGAACCTGACGGCGTTCGTCTTGTCGGGCGGAGGCAATCTGGGAGCCGTCCAGGTCGGGATGCTCCGAGCGCTGCTCGAGGCCGGTGTGGTCCCCGAGGTGATCGTGGGAACCTCGATCGGGGCGCTGAACGGTGCGTACCTGGCCGGACATCCGAACCTCACCGATCTCGAAGGCCTTGCACGTCTGTGGCGTTCCGTGAGTCGGCAAGAGGTGTTTCCGCTCCACGTCAGATGCCTCGTCGGAGGAGCAATGGGGCATCGTGACCATCTTTTCGAGACAGGTGGCCTTCGAACTCTCATCAGGAGAGCCGACTTCGGCTACGAGAGAATCGAAGATGCAGCCGTTCCATTCCACGCCGTGGCCACCGACGTAGCCAGCGGAGAGGCTGTAATCCTGTCTGTCGGCAGTGTCCTCGACGCGCTTTTGGCCAGCGCCGCCGTCCCCGGTGTGTTTCCTCCGGTCACCATCGGAGGTCGGGTCCTCTTCGACGGAGGGGTTGTCGCCAACGTGCCGGTGCTCCAGGCCGAAGCCGTCGAGGCGTCGAACATCTACGTCCTTCCGACCGGTAGCGAAGACGCCTACCATCCTCCGTCAAGCGCACCCGAGATGATGCACCGGGCAATGATCCTCGCCTCGCGCTGGGCACGACGTGAAGCAATAAAGGAGGTCTCACAGCGCGTCGGTCTGCACCTTCTCCCTGTGCCGCCCCTCGCCACCCAGCATCCATCCCTCTTCGATTTCGACGCCACTGATGCGCTAATTGACGCCGGGTATCTCACCACTTCTCGATGGCTCCAAGCCCACGACCGAGGCGCATTTCGCTCGCCCGATCCCTCGATGGCTCCATCGCATGCGGTGGTACCGGTGGCATAACTACCGCCCACTATCGAAGGAATGAGCCCGAGCCCTTTCACGGCTCACCACGATTCGCCGAAACACGCCTCCACCTGCACCGGCGATCCCGGCGTTCGCTGCCCCTCGCGAGGACTTGCCGGAAGTTGTTGCCCGAGTTGTTGCCCGAGATCAGGTCCACGCAGCGCGGGAGCGAAAGGAGCAGCACTCCGGAACCCGACTTCGCACCTGAACATCATGTCGCACCGGTCTGAATGCGTACCCGCGTCCAGATCGCCGCGATCTGCGTGCATTTGGCTCCGCCTCGTTGACAATTTAGTTCATGTTGCTCTGAGTGCCCTGAGAACGGTGACCGCTCGTTGATAAGTCATGAGGGTTTTTCCGCGCTGCCTAAAGACCCTGCAAGGCGGTTCCGAGAATTGGCATAGACAAAGGTGGTCACCGGACTTCGATTTAGCGTGGTCTAAAGTCCGCCTCGGCCCAAAGAGGGTGCATCGTGCGCACGCTAACGACTCGCGAGATCGGCCCGTCACTCATGCATGTGACAACCAACCGATGAGCGGCGCCCTGCTTCTCGCATTTACGCCGTGGCTGGTGTTTGCCTTCGCCTCTCGTTCAGGGGGTCTTCACTTTGCAACGGCGGCTCTCATCGCGCTTGCTTGGTCGGGCGGATTGATAGGACGCTCACTTAGACAGGGCCACCTCCGAGCCTTCGAACTAGTGACGCTTTTGTTGTTCAGCAGTATGGCGTTGCTTGGCTTTCTCCAGCCCGCATCCTGGACCAGTGAGGTAGCTCCGTATGGCCGGGCCATCGCTCTTGCGTGTCTAGCGCTTATAGCCCTTGGCTCGTTACTCGTTCGACCATTCACCGAGGGGTACACGCGGGATCTGGTGTCGAGTGCCCAGCTCGAGACAAGAGCGTTTAGAAGTGCAAACCGATCGGCCAGCGCAGCGTGGAGCCTTGGTGCGATATTGCTGGCACTCTCGTTCGCTGCAGGCGCTTCCCTTCCTAATCCTGTCTCGACAACGGTGTTCAATTGGCTTTTGCCCCTATTGACGGTGCTCGCTTGTATCCATTTCACGGCTCGGCGCTGGTACGAGGAACTCAGCGAAGGCGACGATGGGTGGGCGACCCTCGATGGTGCTCTCGCCCTTTCGACGAGCGGGTGTTCCGAGTTCAGTGCTCCTCGGAGAGGCCGCCCGAGGCTCCGTCTTCTTCGTTCCCTGCCGCCTGACAACCGCTGATCCCGCGGTAATCGCGGAACAGTCCGACGGAGGCCAGTGAGGTAGGCCGCTGGCTGGTCGTCCGTTGGCCGGCGTCCGGGCGCTGGGCATTCGGCTTCCTCGCCCCGTCAACGCCCTTGAAGAGCCTTGGCCCACAAGGCCCGTGGGTTCGAATCCCATTCCCTCCGCAGGTCACCCGGCTGTCAGGACGATCGACCAGGTCCATGGTGGTCGGAACGTTCAGAGCTCTGAGTCTGTCGAACGCCACGACCAAGGCAGGCCGAGCAGCCCATCAATGCCGGTGGTCGGCTGGCTTGGTCCAGGGCCTCGTCGGACCGAGCGCTCTGGGGGCGCGCATGTTGGCCAAGCGGTGACTTGAGCAGTCCGCCGGTCAGCAACCGAAGCGGAACCGGGTCTGGGCAAATTCGCCCTTGGCGAAAGACAGCACCTTGCTGGGACGTACTTCAAAGACGTGGGCGACGCCAGGTTCGTGGTGGAACGCGCCGTCGCGCACGTCGTACTGCCAGTCGCCCTCGTACTTCGCCTCCCACATTGCGGCAAGCGCGCGCAGCAACGCTTCGTCGGTGACCTGCTCGGCCCGTCCCTCGACGACGATGTCGAGGCCTGCCTTCCAGCGGTTTTCGCCGGTTGTGAGCGCGCACTGGTTGTTGGCGCGCAGGTTGAGAGCCTTCTGCTCGCCGGGACCGGTGCAGAAGTAGAGCGCGCCGTCACGCCACACTGCCGGTAGCGGTGTGACGTGCGGACGCCCGTTCGTGCGCACCGTCGAGATCCAGAACAGCTCGGCCGATATGAGCACGCCGACGACGTCCTCCCACGGCGTCGGCTTGGCGCCGGGCGCGCTGTAGCCGGCGTGCAGATCGGGCGTCGGAGCAGGCGATGACATGACGAACTCCCTGGTCAGTTGTGGAGCGCAGTGTACGCGGCGGTCCAGAGGTCCCAGATGACCGCCTGAGGGGAACAGACCAAGCAAAACCCGAATCGCGTCTGTCACGGCGGCGTGGCTCTTAGGCAGCGCATATGCGCGGTACCCCGAAGCTGTCATGTCGATCCAGACCGCCCGACTCTCAGCCCGGTCCACTTGGGTACACAGAAGCGCGATACCGGGCGGGCCGCCCTGGTGTTTCTGTTAGTCGGAAGCCGCCAGCACGGCGTCGAGCAGGCTCTCTCGTTCCCTCCTGAGAAGCGATAAGTGGCCACCAGCGACCGCCACCAGCCTGGCACCAGGGATGGCCTGCTGGAGTTCTTCCGCGAGGTCGAACGGCGTCATGTGGTCGTTTCGGGCATGGATTACCACCGTGGGCACCGTGATGTGGCCAAGTTCTGCGGTGCAGTCGAACTCCCGAGTGGCCTGGCGCTGGCCGATCTGGGCGTAGCGGGGTTGAGGATCGATTGACCGTGGGAGCGGAATCTGACTAAGGACGTCCATGACGAACCATCGCCACGTGAAGGGTCTGACGGGGAGTGTGCGGGCTGAGGTGGCCGCCAAGACGAGGCTCTTCACTCTGTCGGTGTGGCGCAAAGCAAGGCTCAAGGCGATGCGCCCCCCCATCGAGTAGCCGAGCACCGTAGCCGAGTTCATGCCCGCTGCTTGGAGGACCGCGACGGCATCGTCCGCCATCTGGTCGATCGAGTACGGCGGCCTCGGTTTTGCGCTCCGCCCACTACCACGGGGGTCCATAACCAGGACGCGACGCCGATCGGCGATAGCGGTGACGAGCCAAGAGAACATCCGCATGTCGCTCCCAAGTCCCGGAATGACCAACACGGGCGAGCCGGTGCCCTGGATCTCGTAGTAAAGCTCGATCCCGTCGATGCAAGTGGTGGGCACCGGAACATCCTGCATCAGGTCTGCAGACTTCGGGTCAAACCGTCCTGGGTACGCTCCCCCGTGCGCTCTAGGGATGGTCGCCGGGCCAGATCGCCCCGGCTTGGACACTTGCGGTGCGGTCTAACTGAGGGAGTAGCCGTGCTCCCGAAGGGCTTCTTCCAGGATGCGGAGTGCTCTAGGACCGAACCCGTGGAGCCTCTTCAGCTCAGTTGCAGATACCCCATTCAGCTGTTCCAGAGTCGAGTACCCGGCAGCTGTCAGCGCCCGGGTGGCCGGCGCCCCGATTCCTCTTGGCAGGTTCGTTTCATCCGTCGTGCACCCCAGACTGTAGAGGCACCCAAGAATCATCTGGGATCATCCAGGCAGGCGCAGCCAGGATTGCCATGCCCACGACATTGGCGAGCGCCGGCCCCACTGTGCGACCGCTCGGCAGCGGCACAACTCGACCGGCCCGCCGACTTCGAGCGGCTCCTCATCTTGCTGGGCCTAAGCGGGTACAGATCCCCAAGCAACCATGAACGGCACCAAAGCATTGACGCGCCGAAAGGGGTCGGCGATCTCCAGGTACCCTGTGACCTTGCCGACCCCTTCCACGCTCTATGGGGGAGGGTCGAACTCCACCGCTTCAGGTCTTCAGACGTGGAGACAAGGCCCACCAAGAGATGGCGACCGAAG
>DAIPYJ010000062.1:0-16335 GCA_036782775.1 Candidatus Dormiibacterota bacterium
AAGACCCGGCTGCTGGGTGAGTACTTCGCCTCACTCGACGACGCCAGCCTGCCGCTCGCCGCCATTTATTTCACCGCGCGGCCCTTCGCCGACCGGGATCAGCGCCGACTCAATCTCGGTTACGCCGTGATCCGCACCGCGGTCTGCGAGCTGGCCGGCGTCGACGACGACCAGCTGGGCGAGTCGTACATGCGCCATAGCGACGTCGGCGATGTCATCGAAGAGGTTCTGGAGGGGCACACGCATCCGCGCCCCACGTCGTTGAGCGAGGTTCAGGCGATCCTGATCCGAATTTACGAACAGCGGACCGCGCGCAAGAAGGCGGATGCGCTCCGCGAACTGCTCGACCGGCTGACCCCGATGGCGGCGAAATACGTCGGCAAGATCCTCACCGGCGACCTACGCATCGGCCTGCGCGCTGGACTGGTCGAAGAAGGGATCGCCCGGGGATTCGGCGTCCCCTTTGCCGATGTGTCATGGGCGTCGATGCTGACCGGGGACATCGGCGAGGTCGCCCTGCTGGCCCGGCGCGGCGCCCTGCGTACTGCGCAGCTGCATCTGATGCATCCGCTGCAGTTCATGCTCGCCTCTCCCGAAGAGGATGCCGAGGCGATCATGCGGCGCGTTGGCGGCGTCGCCTGGGTCGAGGACAAGTACGACGGCATCCGCGGCCAGCTGCACAAGGAAGGAAACAACGTCGTGCTCTACTCCCGCGACCTCAACGACGTGACCGCCGCCTTCCCCGAGATCGTCGATGCCGCGTGCCGAGCTCCGCATGACATGTTGCTCGACGGCGAGATCCTGGCCTACCGGGATGGCATGGTCCGGCCCTTTTTCGAGCTACAGCACCGCCTGGGCCGCAAGGTCGTCAGCGCGCAACTGCTGAACGAGGTGCCGGTGACGTTTGTCGCCTTCGACCTGCTCTACCTGGATGGGCGCAACCTCTTGAGCGAGCCGCTGCGTGAGCGCCGCCGGTTGCTCGAGGCGCTGAACCTCCCCTCCCCCTTCATGCTCGCCTACCTGATCCAGGCCGACAGCGCCCAGGAGCTGGACCGGATCTTCGACGCAGCGCGCGGACGCAACAACGAAGGGCTGATGGTCAAAGATCCGCAGAGCCTCTACAGTCCCGGACGCCGCGGCCTCGGCTGGCTCAAGCTGAAGAAGGCCCTGGCGACGCTCGATGTCGTGGTCACCGGGGTCGAGTGGGGCCATGGCAAGCGCAAGGGCGTCCTGTCCGACTACACCTTCGCCGTCTACGACGAGGCGAGCGACCGGCTGGTCAACATTGGCAAGGCCTACTCAGGATTGACCGATGCGGAGATCGCGCAGATGACCGAGTACTTCAAATCGATCACCCTCAAGGACTACGGCCGTTTTCGACTGGTGCAGCCCGAGATCGTGCTGGAGGTCGCCTTCGACGCGATCACCGAGTCAGGCCGGCACAACTCCGGCTACGCGCTGCGCTTTCCACGGATCAAGCAGATCCGTCGCGACAAGACCCTGCGCGACATCGACACCCTGGCCAACGTCGCCAGGATGCATCACGCCTTCACGGCTGAGAAGGTGCAATTGGTCGAACCGGCGCAGGCGTAGCCGCGCGGTTGCGGGCGACCACGATCAAGGCAACGGCGCTCAAGATGATGCCGCCGGCGATGAGGGTGCGAAGCGTCAGGGCCTCGCCGATGAACATGGCGCCCAGGATGACCGCGACCACCGGGTTGACATAGGCGTAGGTCGACACCAGCGAGAGGGGCGCGGCGCGCAGCAACCAGACATAGGCGCTGAAACCGATGAGGCTGCCGAAGGTGATGAGATACAAGAGCGCGACGACCGACCCGGTCGAAATCGTGTGCAGGTGCAGCTGTCCGAGCTCGCCGGTCGCGAGGCCGGCCAGCGCAAAGATCAGCCCGGCCCAGAGCATCTCCATGCTGGCCGCGACCAGCGGCCGCGCCGGCAGTCGCACATGGCGCGTGAAGACCGAGCCGGTTGCCCAGCTGATTGGAGCGGCGATCGCCAGCAGAGCACCGACCAACTTCAGCCTCCCCGGGCCGGGCGCGCCGATAAGAAAGGCCACGCCGCTGAAGCCGACGATGAGCCCGACGATGACGAGCGGTGGCAGCCGCCGGCCGAAGATGACACGATCGAGGAGCGCCATCCAGAGCGGCGAGGTGGCGACCAGCAGCGCGGTGACGCCGGTGGGAATGTATTGCTCGGCAAGGATCACGCCGCCGTTGCCGCCGACCAGCAGCGCCGCTCCCATCAAGAGCGTCGCGCGCCACTGTGGAGCCCCGGGACGGTCGCCCACGGTATCGCCTCGACGGACCGCGACCGCGTAAAGGACACCGCCGGCGATGAGGAACCGCAGCGCCGCCATGAGAAAGGGCGGGATGGTCGCGATCGAGTCCTTGATGCCGAGGTAGGTCGATCCCCAGAGCAGGTAGACCGTCAGCAGCCCGAGCCAGACCCGGACCGCCGGTGTTGCCGCCCGAGACCCGGCGGTCCGCCTCAGAGCCTGCGCCAAATCAACGGCTGCGAGCTTGCGGGCGCTTGCCACGACCGATCAGTTCAGGCGGCCAGGCCAGAGTGGCGGCGGTGATGGTCGTGGTCGACCGGCGCCTGCCGGCGCGCGATCGGCCACTGCACGACCCACTGGGAATGCCGCGAGCGACGAAGCATCCGGCGGTCGGCTGCCTGCTGATGCAGCTCGCTCTGCCGGTCCATCGCCCAGGTATAAAGCGCGTAATAGTCCTGCATATTTGTCACCTCGCTGTAACCACCTTTTAGCTCTGGACTGGTTACGGGCTAATTGTACCGTGTTAGATTTAACCCGTCAAGTGGTATAAAGGGGTTACATGTGAACGAGTCGGTAACGACTTCCGCACCACTGATGCCGGTCGCGGTTGGCCACATCGCGCCGCTTCAGACCGGCCTCGACTTCATCAACACGCTCGACCTCTGGCCTGTTCCCCACGACCACCTCGAGAACCCAGAGGCCGCCCTGAACTGGCTGGTCGAGCACGACCTGCTTCATCGGGAGGCTCGGACCCATCTCTTAGCGCAATTCGCAGCCAGCCCGGCCGCGGGGAACGAGATCCTGGCCAAGCTTCGGCGAGTCCGCCAGGCGATGCGCGGTGTGCTGGAGGCGACAGCAAATGGCCGGGCGCCGGAGGCCGCTGACCTCGACGAGATGAACCGGACGCTGCGGACGCACTACATCTACGAGCTGGTGCCGGCCCGAGATGGGGTTTCGCTGGACCATCGGCATCAGGGCGACCCGGTGGACGGCGCCCTCGGCCGCTTGGCCGAGTCCATCGCCCGCGAGCTGATCCAGGGCGACACCTCGCGGCTGCGCATCTGCGAGAACGACCAGTGCCGCTGGGTCTTCAAGGACACCTCGCGCACCGGCAAGCGCAAGTGGTGCAGCATGCGCAGCTGCGGCAACCGCGCCAAGGTCGCCCGTCACCGTGCCCGTCGAAAGCTCACGGCTTTCCCGACTTTGTAAGTCGAGCTGGGCGTACAATTCTGCCCCCGGAGGGGTGTCCGAGCGGTTTAAGGTGCGGCTCTCGAAAAGCCGTGTGGCGGCAACGCCACCGCGAGTTCGAATCTCGCCCCCTCCGCCAGGCGCCCTGCCGATCACGCAGACGGGCGTCTAATACGTCCCTAACCACAAGCGCCTGATTCCCCTCCCCTAACCACGAAGGTTGTCATACGCAGACCGGTAACGGCATTGACCGGAATCCAACAACTTCTACAGTTTTGTGGATTTGCGACAGACAGCTGTCGCAGCCGGGTGGCAGCCTGAGAGCATGTGCCGATCCGGCCAGAACCCACTCGAACTGATCGATCAGGGACTGCGGGCCCTGCCACTGTGGGCCGCAGCCCAGCCGGCCGATCAGCAAGGCGAGCTCATCATTGAATGTCGAAAGGCGATCGACCGCCTCGAGGCAGCCTTTGCCGAAGCTACGCGCCGCTTCGAAAAGTGCGGCGCGTACAAAGCGGACGGCGCCCTGGGCATGGTGCCGTGGCTTCAGAACAAGGCGAAGCTCGCTGGAAACGACGCCGCCCAACATGTCAAGGTCGCTCGCCAGCTCGAGGAGCTTCCACGCACTGGCGAAGCATTGGCCAGAGGTGAGATTGGGTACGGCCATGCCCTCGCGATGGCGGTTACCGCCGAACATGTCGGTACGGCCGCAGTGCGCACTGCCGAGGCGACGTTGCTGAAATCAGCCGAGACGATGGACGCCGGCCGCTTTGTGGCCGTGGTCAAGAACTTCGAACATCAGGTCAATGCCGAGGCCGCGCTCGGAGAGGCGAATTGGGCGCATGATCATCGCTATCTCATGATCAGCGGCCCGTTCGGCGGATTGGCACGTATCGAGGGTCAGCTCGTTCCGGAAGCCGCCGCCACGATTCGCGCCGCCATCGAACCGTTTTTAAAGCCCGCGAAAAACGACGACCGCAGCGCAGGGCAGCGGGCGCACGATGCGCTGGTCGAGGTCTGCCATCGGGCAGCCGCCGGAGGCGCCGACTCCGCGGGGTCCACGCCTCTTCTGATCGTCACCACGAGCATCGATACCCTCGCAGGCATCGACGGCGCTCCGGCAGGCAAACTCGAGTTGGGAGGCACCATTCCGAGCGAGACCGTCCGGCGACTCGCGTGTGATGCGGCCATCAGCAGGATTACTGGACTTGGGCAGGCGGAATACGAGACTACTCATGCAAGCCGGACAACTCCGCCGGCGACAAGACGCGTTCTGATTGCCCGGGACAAGGGCTGTGTGTTTCCCGGCTGCGATCGACCGTCGAAGTGGTGCCAGTCTCATCACTTGAAGTTCTGGGCAGATAACGGACCGACCAAGCTCGACAATCTGGCACTACTTTGCCGAGCGCACCACCGGAAGGTTCACGAAGAACGATGGCGGCTGGAGCGCACAAATGGGCGCTGGATAGCGACTCCGCCAGCGATGACCGTCACCCCGCGTTCGCGAACAGACTGAAGACCAGTCGCGTCTGCGACGGCAGCAGATGCAACGTGTCACGAGGAGCGCGCCGACGCCTTTAGGCTGGCTCCAACCGAAGCCGCCGATAGGCATGACGGGCCGGTGGCAAATATCGAATAGCCTTGGGCGTAATACGCAGTACGGACGGCAGGAGACGCTCGCAACATGCAAAGAGCAGCCGGTCTGATCGCCGCCAGGGCAAACCATATTGCTGTCGCAGACTGGCCGGCAGCAGCCCCACCGTAATCGTCTTGAGCGGCGTGAAGGCCATCGTCGGAACACCGGGAAAGCGCGGCTGGAGGATGACGGGACCCATCCGGCGCGCGTCGTCGCCGACGTGCACGGTGCCATCGGCGATCAGACCGTCGATGTAATGGCTGAGCTCGTCGAGCGTCCTGGGATAGATGGAGCCGGGAATGCCGAGCAGGACGCCGATCGTCTTGGTGTCCTGGTAGTAAGCGTCGGCCTCGGCCGGGCCCAGCGGCCCGACGAAACAGCGGTAGGCGCGAATCGCGGAATAGACGAGCGTGGCCTGGACCCACATCAGGAGCTCCGGATCTTTCGCCGAGTAGCCAGGGCCCTGGACCGCGTCGTGGCGTCGGTTGACGACGCGCGCCGCATCCAGCGCCTGGTCGCGGCTGCCGAAAACCCAGGCAAGGGTAAGGTCGAACGTGCGTCGAAGCCGGCCCGCAGGATCTTGCTCAAACCGGCTATGGTCCCTGACCCCCGCAGCGACTCCCGGGTGCGCGAACTGCATGAGGATGGCGCAGGTCCCGGCGAGCGTGACGACTGACTCGCGATTGACGTGCCAGATCATCGAATCGGGGCCGAAGAGCCCAGGTTCCTCCCGTATGCTTCGTTGCGCCATCGACGCCAGTCTAGTCAGCGGTCCGCGCGACGACAGCCATTACATGGAACGCGCGCTGGCGCAGGCCCGCAAAGCGGCTTCCGTCGGCGAGGTGCCCGTGGGCGCGGTGCTGGTACGCAACGGATCGGTGCTGGCGGAAAGGCACAACCTGATCGAAAGCACGCCCGATGCCACCGCCCACGCCGAGATGCTGCTCCTGCAGGAGGCGGCCCGCCAGACCCGTTCCTGGCGCCTGGAAGGCGTCACCCTCTACGTCACGCTCGAGCCCTGCCCCATGTGCGCCGGCGCGATGGTGCTCGCCCGGATCGACCGCCTGGTTTATGGCGCGCCGGACCCCAAGAAAGGTGCAGTCGACTCGGTCTATGACGTATTGCGCCATCCGGCAAACAACCATCGCATCGAAGTGACGTCTGGATTGCTGGCGGAGCCGGCCGGCCGACTATTGCGTGAGTTCTTCAGCGCCCGACGAGGCAGGTCGACCGCGAGCTAGTGCTGCGCGCCCGCCGGCTTGCCCGTATTCTTGCCGGCGTTGCCGGCGCCCTGATGCGCGTGCAGGTTGTCGCTGCTGCCGCGGAGCGCTTCGTCGACGTGTGACTGGGTCGCTGCCACAAGGGCCGCCGTCCGAGAATCGCCACGGGCGTCGAGCGATCCGGCGATCGCGTGCAGACTGGCGTCGGCATTCGCTTGCCGTTCGATCAGCAGACGGCTGAGTTCGGTGACTGAGCGGTCGTCGAAGTTGGAGGTAGCGACCGCCTGGTTGAACTCAGCCAGGTCGTTGTCGTATTGCGTTACGACGCTTACCGCTTCCTGATTTCGGCCGAGCGCGAAGAGACGCTGCGCTTCCGCCAGGCGGACATCGGCGAACTGCAGCTGGAGTCGGGCGTGCGCGGCGGAGTCGAAGGTGGTGGCGAGCTGGACCTGCTCTACCCCAAGTTTGACGCCATACAGGGGATCGCCGGGGAGGCTGTCGTTCGCGGCCGCCGCAGCAGTGAGTCCCATCGCGACCAGTGCGACCGCCATGGCGCCGGCCAGCGCAAGGCGCGCGGCCGGACGAGGCAGCCAATGAAATGGCGCGCGCTGCTCCGGCTGGCGGCGCCGGGCGGCCAGTGCGAGCATCTGGTTACGAGCGCGCAAGCGGAACGCCGGGTCGGGGGCGGGAGCGCCGAGCGCGTTGAGGTCGATCGACAGCCGGAGCATCCCGATCAGCTCCTCACGTTCGGCCGGATACCGGCGCAGGACGTCCTGCAGCTTGCGCTTTTCGCTGAGCGCTTGCAGGCACTCCTCGAGCGGCTTGCTCATGTCACGCATGGCGGGCCTCGACTTCTTCTTCTTCCATGAGGAAGCGATAGAGGCTGGCCAGCGCCCGGTGCTGCATGGAATGGATGGCTCCAGGCGACCGATGGGTCAGCCGCGCGATCTCCTCCACCTCGAGGCCGTCGACGAACCGCATGCTGACGATCTGCTGCTGTTCGGGGGTCAGCCGTTGAATCGCCGCCATCAGGCGGCGGCGATCATCGGACTGCTGCGCCATGGTCGCCGGGTCAATTTGGGGCCGCAGGTCGTGGAGGTCGGAGCTGAGCTCGACCGTCTCCCGGCCGGCCCGGCGGTAACGATCGACCAGCAGGTTATGGGCGATGCGGTAAAGCCAGGAGGAGAACGCAACACCCTGCGGCCGGTAGCGGGCGATGGAATCGACCATTTTCAGGAACACCTGCTCGGTGAGATCTTCGGCATCCGCCTGGTGCCGCACACGGGTGTAGAGATATCGGTAGATTCCATCGAAATGCCGGTCATAGAGCTCGGCCAGGGCTCCCGGATCGAGAGCCTGGGCGCGGCGGATGAGGGCGTCCTCGGCGGGCCTCAAAGCGCCTACAGCATATAACGCGAGTTCTCGCGAATTTGAACGGTCACCCTCTCATAACGGCTTATAATCCTTGGGCCTGCGGTGGCTTTAGCTCAGCTGGTTAGAGCGTCAGATTGTGGATCTGAATGTCGAGGGTTCAAATCCCTCAAGCCACCCCAATGGCCCCTCACCCCGACCCTCTCCCACAAGCGGGGAGAGGGAGAGTGCCGGACTAGAATCTGACCGCGATGCCGGGCATCCTGGAGGGGAAGAAGATCCTGGTCACCGGCGTCTTGACGCCGGCGAGTATCGCCTTTGCGATCGCCGACATGGCCCAAAAGCAAGGTGCCGACATCGTGCTCACGAGCTTCGGTCGGGTGATGAGCCTGACCGAGAAGAGTGCTCGGCGGATGAAGCCGATGCCGGACATCCTCGAGATGGACGTCAACAAGCAGGAGCAGGTCGATGCCCTCGCGGAGGCCTTGCGCCAACGCTGGGGCCGTCTCGACGGATTCGTGCATGCGATCGCCTTCGCCCCGCAGGATGCGCTCGGCGGCAACTTCCTCAAGACGCCCTGGGAGAGTGTCCAGAGCGCCTTCCAGACCAGCGCCTATTCGCTGAAAGCGATGGCCCAATCGCTGAGTCCGCTGATGGCGGAAAACGGCGGGGGCAGCATCGTGACCCTCGACTTCGACAACTCGACGCAGGCCTGGCCGTTCTACGACTGGATGGGCGTCTGCAAGGCGGCGCTCGAATCCGTGACCCGGTATCTCGCTCGCGACCTGGGCCGCCAGCACATCCGTGTTAACGCGCTGGCCGCCGGTCCGCTACGGACGATGGCCGCCAAGGGCATTCCCGGCTTTGAGAATTTCGAAAACACCTGGGGCGACCGGGCGCCGCTCGGCTGGGATGGCCAGGACCGGGAGCCGGTCGCGAAGATGGCCTGTGTCCTGCTCTCGGACTGGAGCTCGATGACCACCGGCGAGATCGTCCACGTCGATGGCGGGTACCACGCGATGGGCGCCGAGATCGCCACCCAGCCGCCCGACTAGACCCGCTTCTGCGCTCCTCCTGTAACCCTGCTCCGAATACCACGAAGGGACGCGCGATCAAAGGGCGCGCACCCTCCAACCAAGCCGGCGACCTTCCGGAGCGCGGTGCTTTATGTCCCCTTTGAGCCCGCGCTCCTTCTTTATACGCCGCCTTTGGTTTCAGGCTTAATGCGCGGCAGGGTTCGGCCGCGTCTGGCGCGGGACGCTGCCGAGGACGCAGGGGACCCCGTCGACCAGCGTCTCGGCGTAGGTCAGGTCGTAGGGGTTGTAGCTGCCGAAGCGGCAGACGGGCCAGCCAAGCGTCGTCGACCTCACGTTCTCGGTGCCGGGCAGGAAGTAGTTGTCGCCAACCTTATCGAGGCCGGCGGGCTGTGCGTACCATTGATCCGGCGTTCCCGCCAGCGCCTGCTGCATGAACTTGTGCCAGATCGGGGCCGCGCCCACGATGCCGGTCGAGTTGTGGCTGAGCGGTTGGTTGTTCGGATTCCCGACCCAGACGGCGGTCGCGAGCGTCGGCGTGAAGCCAAGCGTCCAGTTGTCGTGGAAGTCCTGCGTCGTGCCGGTTTTTGCCGCGACGTGACGGCCGGGCAGGGTCAGGTCGCCGTGGCATCCGAACTCCATGCACCGGTTGCGGTCGTCCGACATGATCGCCCCCATGATGTACGCCACCTGGGGCGTGATCGCCTGGAAGGCGTTCTTGCTCGGGTCGTAGCTGAAGACATCGTGCCCAGCTGCGTCCTTGATTGAGAGGAACGGCGCCGGCATGTGCCGTAGCCCCATGTCTGCCAGGGTCGAGGCGCCGGTGAGCATGTCGAGCGGCGTCACTTCATAGCCGCCGAGCGTCAGGCTCAGGGAATAGTTGTCATCGGGTTGGTTTAGGTGGGTCACGCCCATGCGGCGCGCCATGTCGAGCACCGCCGGGATCCCAACCCGCAGCTCGGTCTTGATCGCCGGGATGTTGAGCGAGTTGCCCATCGCCATCTTCAGCGGAACGACGCCGTGGTAGCGAAGGTCGTAGTTGAGCGGAATGTAGGGTTCAAAGCCGCTCGCGCCGCCCCAGGTCGGGAAGACAAGCGGCGCGTCGAGGATGGGCGTGATCATGTTGAACTTTCGGCTCTCGATCGCGGCGGTATAGGTGTAGATCTTGAAGGTCGACCCCGGCTGGCGGGGCGTGTCCGCCATGTTGATCCAGCCGCCCGGGCTGTTGTAGTTGTTGCCGCCGACCATGGCGAGAAGCTCGCCGGTGCGGGGATCTTCACTGACCAGCGCCGCATCATGGAAGTTGTAGTAATTGCCTTTCTGCGCGATCTGGTCGCGCACCACCTGTTCCGCCATGTGCTGCAGGTTGAGGTCGAGCGTGGTGTAGATCCGATAGCCGCGCCGGTCGCTGGGCGAGATGTTGAACTGCTGGCGCAGCGTCTTGAGCACATAGTCGACGAAATAGGGCGCCTGGTAGATGGTCGCCGGCGCATAGATCGAGAGCTTGGTGGCATAGGCTGCGTCCGCCTGGGCCCTGGTGACGAAGTGGTACTCGACCATCGCGTCCAGGACCTCGAGCTGACGCTTCTTCGCCGCGGTGAGATTGACCAGCGGGTTGTACTCGGTCGGCGCCTGCGGCAGACCGGCGAGCATACTGGCCTGCGCCAGGGTCAGGTCGTGGGCGTTGGTCTGGAAGTAGCTGCGGGCAGCCGCCTCGATGCCATACGTCTGGCTGCCGTAAAAGATCGTGTTCAGGTACATCTCGAGGATCTGGTCCTTGGTGTAGCGGCGGTTGATCTCCAGCGCCAGCACGGCCTCCTTCGCCTTGCGCTGCAGCGAGTTGTCGGGATGAGGACCGATGAAGAGCTGCTTGACCAGCTGCTGGCTGATGGTGCTGCCGCCCTGTTTGAAGCCGTGGCTTGCGTAGTCCGTCAGGGCGGCGCGCAGGATACTGGTCGGATCGACCCCGGCGTTGGAGTAAAAGCTATGGTCCTCGATCGCGATCGTGGCCTCGATCAGGTTCGGCGAGATATACCCCAGGGGCACCACGATGCGGTGGTCACCCTGGTCGCCGACGTCGGCGAGGAGGCTGCCGTGGCGGTCGTAGATCAGCATGTCCTGCGGCAGCGCCGTCGAGGCGAGGCCGCGTACCGAAGGCAGATCGCCAACCGTCTGCGCCGCCAGCGCGGGAATGGTCATCAGCGGCAACGTGACCGTAGCCAGGATGGCGACGATCAGGTTTCGCTGCAGATTCAGGCGGCGGCGCCGGTGCCACTCCCGAAGGTGGAAGTTGGTGTGCCGGTAGTTGTGCCGGCGCCCGTAACAGCGCCTCACGCCGTCACCAGCAAGCCGTAAAAGCCTGCCGCGATCAGCCAGCCAAGGGCGAGGAAGACGCTGCACCAGGCGGCGATGCCGGCGACCCACAGGGCGGTCTCCCTGGCTTGACGGCGGCGGCTCCGCCGCTCCACTCGATGGCCGCGTCCGACGGCCGCACGATATGCCCCCGAGATCGACATGCTGGTGGTTGTCCTGCCTTGATGTGAACTACGTTCGTCGCTGCGTTACCAGAATGTCACGGAGGGTTGAGCATGTCAAGAAACAAGTTTCTTGATAGTGCGACACTACGGTACTAACTGCGACATCGGGCTGCGGGACGGTCCCTCGCCTCCTCCGGCTAACGGCAACGTCGTCGGCTGCGGGACCGCCACTCCGCCCGACGTCGCTGTTCCTACCCCCGGATAGCTGCCTTATCCACCATGAACGTCAGTTCGCCATCGAGAGGTTGGACTAGGCTCGCAGGCAACGCCGGATCCCGTCTAAGGACTCGTTCAAGCGCCTGGTGTTTGCCGGCACCCTGCACCATAAAGAGGATGGCGCGCCCCGCATTCAGCGCGGGGAGGGTTAGCGTAAGACGCTCGGGCGGCGGCTTGGGGGCGTTCAGGACCGCAACGACAGCCGACTGGTACTGCAGCGCCGGATGCCCAGGGAAGAGCGATGCCGTGTGCCCGTCCTCCCCCATCCCCAGATGAATGACGTCGAAGCGCGGGCGGCCGGCCGCGTCCTTTGGGACCTGGTCGATCGCCGGTTGCGGGTCGCCGACCAGCGGAAAGATCTGCTGCCTGGGAATTGGGACATGCTCGAGCAAGGCCGAGTTCGCCATGGCGTAGTTGCTTTCCGGGTCGTCGAGCGGAACCTGGCGCTCGTCCGACCAGTAGACGAACACTCGGGTCCACGGGAGATCATCGCGATACGGCGGTTGGGCAAGCCGCTGGTAACAGCCGCGCGGCGTTTCCCCACCGGCCAGCGCGATGTAGCAGGCCCCGCGGTCCTTAACCGCGCGGCGAATATGATCGGCTGTCCAGTCCGCCGCCCTTGATGCCAGCTCGGATGGATCGGCAACGACGATCGGATGGATCTCGACCATCGGTCAGCGGTTGCCCGTGCGAGTGGAGCGCGTCCCCATTAGCTGATGGCGGCTGCCAGCGCCTCTTCGAAGAGCAGGTCGTGCCCCGGCAGGGTCAGCTCGAAGGCGAGCAGATCCTGGGGCGAGCGTTGCGTGTAGGCCACTGTGCGGCTGGCGTAATCCTGATCGCCGACGCGGAGGTCGGCGCATAGCCGTCCACCCGGGATTCGGCGGACGGTGAAGCGCGCGGCTCCCTCCGTCCCGCGTGTATAGATGTCGAGGCGGGCGACGCGATGGTCGTGCGCCCCGTCTTCCAGGAATTCGACCGGGAAGCTGATGCCTGCCGTCGCCAGGCGGCTCTTCAGCCATCCGGCCAGCAGCCAGGCAGCGGCGACCGGACGTTCTGCGCCATACGCAATGCGCACGCCCTCGATCTGGGCCAGCCGCGGCAGCATTCCAGGCATATCGAAATACTGCGCGGTCACATGACGCCAGGCCACCAAGCGCGCCCAGTTGAAATCGCCGATCTGCGCCTGGGCGTGAGCGCGCCGCGCCACCTCGAGCAGCCGCGCCAGGTGTTCCCGTTCGAAGCCCTCGTCGGTATCGACGATCAGGCGGTCGGCGATTTCGCAAAGATCGTCGAACAGGCGACTGTCGAACGTCGGCAGCCCCGGCCACCAGATCACCACCGGCAATTCGGAGATGAGCAGCGGGGTCACGACGCTCGCCAGATGCGTCGCAACGTCGCCATGCGCGTGCAGGGTGACCTGCTCGGTCGTCACCCGGTGCCCGGTTTCGGTTCGCGTTTGTGCCGAGACTTCCGCCTCGAGCTTTTCGCCCCCGTGATGCGGCTGCGCGAGTAGCAAAAAAGTTCGCGAGGGATTCGTGATCGACAGTTCCTCGAGGACCCGCTTGACGCTGGCGAGCTGCGACTCATCCATCACGACGGTGATCAGGTTGAGGACGCTGGCCCGCGCCTCGGCGGCGGCGTGCTCGGCAGCCTCCGAATATTGGCCATCATCGTCGTGCAGACCCCATCGGACACGCTCGAGCTCCTCCTGGATCTGATGCACGTTGGCGGTGACGGAGGTGGTGAGGCCTTCCGTCATGGACGCCTCCAGCGGCGGCCGTCCTGCTCGATCAACGCATCGGCGGCTTCCGGTCCCCACTCGCCCGCGGCGTAGTTGGGGAGTTTCGGGGCCTGCTGTTTCGCCCACCCGCCCTCGATGTGATCGACAAGGGTCCAGGCACGCTCGACCTCGTCCTCGCGGGCGAACAGGGTCGGATCGCCGAGCATGCAGTCGAGAACCAGCCGCTCGTAGGCATCAGGTGATTCGACAAGAAAGGCCGAGCCGTAGAAAAAGTCCATGTTCACCGTGCGCAGCCGCATCACCGGCCCCGGGATTTTCGCGGCGATCTTGAGCGAGGCGCCTTCGTGCGGCTGGATCCGCATCACGAGCACGTTGGGCGTCAGTCCCTGCACCGCGGTTTTGGCGAACGGCAGGTGCGGCGCGGTCTTGAACTGGATCGCGATCTCCGAGGCGCGGCTCGGCAGGCGCTTGCCGGTGCGCAGATAGAAGGGTGTGTCGGCCCAGCGCCAGTTGTCGATCTTGAGCCGGACGGCAACGTAGGTCTCAGTCGACGAATTTGACGAAACATCCGCCTCCTGCCGGTAGCCCGGCACCTGCTCACCACCGACCCAGCCGGGGCCATACTGACCGCGGACGACGTCCTTGTCGACATCGATCGGATGGATCGCCTTCAGCACCTTGACCTTCTCGTCGCGCACGGTGTCGGCATCGAAGTTCGGCGGCGCCTCCATCGCGGCGATGCTCAGCAGCTGGAGCAAGTGGTTCTGAAAGATGTCGCGCAGGGCGCCGGCGTTCTCGTAATACTTTCCTCGTCGCTCGATGCCGATGTCCTCCGCCACCGTGATCTGGATGTGGTCGACGTAGCGGCGGTTCCAGATCGGCTCGAAGATGCCGTTGGCGAACCTGAAGACGAGGACGTTCTGGACGGTCTCCTTGCCCAGATAGTGGTCGATCCGATAAACCTGTGGTTCCTTGAAGACGGTATGGATGACGCGGTTCAGCTCGCGCGCGCTCTCGAGGTCGTGCCCGAACGGCTTTTCGACGACGACGCGCTTCCACCCCTCGTCGCCCTTGACAAGACCCGAGGTCCCTAAGCCCTCGATGATGACGGGGAAGAAGTTCGGGAGCGTCGCGAAATAGAAAATCCGATTGCCGTTGGTGCCGCGTTCCTGGTCGATCTGTTGCAGCGCCGCGTCGAGCTTCCGATAACCGTCCTTGTCCTCGAACCCCATCGGCACATAGGAGAGGCTCTGGGCGAAGGTGTGCCAGACCGATTGATCGACGGGCTGCGTGCGCGAGTTTTTCTTGACCGCCTCTTCCATATGCTGGCGGAACTCCTGATCGCTCCACGGCGTGTTCGCCACACCGACCACGCTGAACCCGGTCGGCAGATAGCGGTTCAAGGTCAGGTTGTAGAGCGCGGGCATCAGCTTGCGCGCGGTGAGATCGCCCGAGGCGCCGAAGATCACCATGACCGCGGGGTCCGGCGTGCGCGGCAGGATCAGGCCCTCTCGCAGAACGTTTCTCGTAAGCGTGGCCTGGGCCATGGCTATTCGGTCTTGACGGCGTGGCCGCCGAACTCGTTGCGCAGGGCGGCGAGCACTTTTGCCGCGAAGGAATCGTCCTGCCGCGAGCGAAAGCGCATGAAGAGGCTCATCGCCAACGCCGGTGCAGGCACCGCGTGCTCGATCGCTTCGTCGAGGGTCCAGCGGCCTTCGCCTGTGTCCTCGACATAGCCGCGGATGTGATCGAGATTCGGGTCACGCTGAAACGCAGCCTCGGCAAGCTCCAGCAGCCACGAGCGTATTACGCTACCGTGGTTCCACAGCGACGACAGCTGTCGCAGGTCGTAGTCGTACGGCGAAGCCTTGAGGATCTCAAAGCCCTCGGCATAGCCCTGAAGCAGTGAGTACTCGATGCCGTTGTGCACCATCTTCGAGTAGTGGCCCGCGCCTGCCGGCCCGACGTAGGCATAGCCCTCCGGCGGCGCCAGCGACTTGAAAATGGGCTCAACCGTCTTGTACACGGCCTCTTTGCCGCCGATCATCAGGCAGAAGCCTTCTTTCAGTCCCCAGACGCCACCGCTGACGCCGACATCGAGGAACTCGATCTGCTGCGTCTGCAGCGCCTGCGACCGCCGCACCGAGTCGTGAAAATTCGAATTGCCGCCATCGATGACGATGTCGCCCGGCGACAGGTTTCCCTGCAGCTGCTGGATGGTGTCGTCGATCGGCGGGCCCGAAGGAATCATCAGCCAGACGATGCGCGGTGGCTTCAACCGCTGGCCGAGGTCCTGCAGGCTGCTGTTTGGGGTCGCACCTTTGCCGGCGAGCGCCTGCATCGCGTCCTTGGAACGGTCGTAGACCGTGACCTGGTGGCCGCCTTGCAAGAGACGCTGGCTCATGCCGGCCCCCATCCGGCCGAGCCCGATCATCCCTAACTGCACGCTTACGCGACCTCGACGGTTGCGCCCACGGATTGTCCGATCTTGACCAGGCCCTGGGCCACGTCGCGGACCTGGATGCGCAGCACGCGGCGGCCGTGATTGCGCAGCGCCTGGAAGTCCCCCAACGCCTGCGCCTGCTTGAGCACACCGAAGGAAAATGGCTGGCCTGGGATCTTGATGTCGTTGACGTCGTCGCCGACGATCTCGAGGAAGACTCCCGTGTTGGGCCCGCCTTTGTGCAGCTGGCCGGTCGAGTGCAGATAGCGTGGTCCATAGCCAACCGTCGTGGCGACTTTGTACTTGTCGCGGATCGCCAGCCGGATGGCATCGAGCGCACTGTCGTGCTCGGCATCGGGCGCGATGTACGCGAGGATCGCAACGTAATCGCCGGCGCGCACCTGGCCCAGGAGCGATTGCACGGCGGCCTCGAGGCTCGAGCCATTCTGCCCCGCCCAGCGAATCCCGTCGCCTACCGTCGGCGGACTCGATTCCTTGAGGACCTTGGCGGTCAGGTCCTTCGCTTCCTGCACGTTGGGCTGGTCGAAGACGTTGATGCCGAGGATGGTCCCGGCGACCGCGATCGCGTACTCCCAGCGGAACATTTCGGCGCCGAGCGCGAGCGGATCGCTGACCTTGAGGGTGACGACCGGATG
>DAIPYJ010000063.1:0-16261 GCA_036782775.1 Candidatus Dormiibacterota bacterium
GACTGAAAGCGCACTTCGGTCTCGCCTTCGTCCAGGATCTTCCAGGCTTGGTCGAGATAGGTCTTCGCGGCCGCATCGACTTCCTCTTTCGTCAGCTGCGGCCGGGTGATGTTCTGGCCGGACGGATCGCCGATCCTCGCGGTCCAGTCGCCAATGATGAGCACCGCCCGGTGTCCCTGCTCCTGGTAGCGGTGGAGCGCTCGCAGCACCACGGTGTGTCCCAGATGGATGTCGGGCCGAGTGGGGTCGAGTCCGAGCTTTACCCGCAAACGCTCGCCGCGCTCGATGCGCGATCGCAGATGGTCTCGATTGATGATCTGGACGGCGCCGGTGGTCACCCTGACCCATGCGGCGTTACCGGTCCGTGAATCGTTCGTCATCGCCTCGTTACGCCTCGCCGCGGAGTATATCGGCGCACCTTACGAAGTGCTGTGCTATTTCGCGGACTCAGCCGTTATAGACGCGGTGTCGCCCGATACGCACCGGTTCGCCCGTCTCGCCGCCATCCGCGTGCTTACCATCAGCCGGCTCAAGCGGCGGCGCCGTGGCGGCAAGCTGGTCAAGCTCCTCATCGTCGGCCTCACGGTGTCTGGCCTGCTTGGCATCGGCGGAGGCGCGGAAGCCGTCGACACCTATCAGAACTACACGCGGGACCTGCCCGACCCCGGCTCGCTGAGCGCCAAGGAGCTGGCGCAGTCCACCAAGATCTACGACCGCAACGGTGTGCTGCTCTACGTCAAGCACACCGACGGCGTGATCCGCACCGTCGTGCCGCTCTCGGCAATCTCTCCCAACCTGGTGGAGGCCACGATTGCGCTCGAAGACCGGACCTTCTACACCAACAACGGCATCGACGTGAGACGCATCGTCGCGGCGGCGATCGCCGACGTGACCCACCAGCAGATCCAGCAGGGTGGCAGTACGATCACGCAACAGCTCGTCAAGCGGATGTTCGTCGGCGACGACCCATCGATCGAGCGAAAGGTTCGCGAGGCGGTGCTCGCCCTCGAGCTCCAGCGTCGCTTCTCCAAGAACGACATCCTCACGCTCTACCTGAATCAGATCTTTTACGGCCACGAGGCCTACGGCATCGAGGCCGCCTCGCAGACCTACTTTTCCAAGCCGGCCAAGAACCTGGACATCGCCGAGGCCGCGATGCTTGCCGGCATTCCCAACGCGCCCTCCGAGTTCGATCCGCTGAACCCGGCGACGGCTGCCAACGCCCAGGCGCGGCAGAAGCTGGTCCTCAGCGACATGCTCCGCGACCACTACATCAGCGACCAGGAATACGCCGCCGCCCTCAAGGAGCCGCTCAAGTACCAGGACGGCGCCATTCAGAAGGATCTTAAAGCGCCATGGTTCGTCGACTACGTCCTGCAGGAACTCAGCAAGCAATACGGCGACGCGGTCGTCTCCGGTGGCGGCCTCAAGGTCACCACCACGCTCGACTACAACCTGCAGCAGATCGCCGAACGCGCGGTTAGCAGCAACGTCAACCGGCCCGATCTGCGGGCGCGCAACGTCAACAACGGCGCCGCCGAGGTCATCGACCCGGCCAGCGGGCAGGTGCTGGCCATGGTCGGCAGCGCGAACTACTACGACCAGGCCATCGGCGGCCAGTACAACGTCATCACCGATGGTCAGGGAAGGCAGCCCGGGTCGTCGTTCAAGATCTATGAATATGCGACGGCGTTCGCCAATGGCTACGCGCCCTCCAACCTGATCGACGATACCCAGGGAAAGATCGACGGTCACGCCTTCGTCGACTGGGATCACCGCAGCGAAGGCGTCATCACCCTACGGCGCGCGCTGGAGGAATCACGCAACATTCCCGCGATCCAGCTCTTGAAGCAGCTTGGCTACGATCGCGTCTTCCAGACGGCCCGGATGATGGGCGTGACCAGCGCCAACCTGACTCCCGAGCGTGGCCTGGCGCAGGCGATCGGCGCGAGCGAAGTCCTTCCCTATCAGCACTTCAACGCTTACGGGGTGCTCGCCTCCGGCGGGATCTATCACGCGCCGACCGTCATCCTTAAGGTGCAGGACAGCGAGGGCAAGGTCCTGCAGCAATGGGCGCCCGACGCAGGCACGCGGGTGTTGCCCGCCCAGGTCGCCTACGAGATCAGCGACATTCTGCGCCCCGTCGGCGCGGCGCTCAACATCAAGCGGCCGTTCGCTTCCAAAACCGGAACCACGGAGAACTGGCACGACTCCTGGCTGATCGGCTACAACCCCGACATCGTGATCGGCACCTGGATGGGCCATACCTGCGCCGGCGGCTGTCCGAGCAACGTCAACTCCAACCTCAATGTCGTCTGGGGGGTGCAGGGCGCCGGCCTCATCTTCCGAGACATCTTCAATGCCTACGAAAACGGCAAGCCCGTCCACGATTTCAGCGTCCCGGCGGGATTGAAGAAGGTCACAGTGTGTCGGGCGAGCCAGCTGCTGGCGACGCCAAGCTGCGCCGGACAGACGATTACCGACTGGTTCATCGCCGGCCAGGCGCCCACCGCGCCGGACACCTGGTACCAGCAGGTTCGGGTCTGCAGTACCGACGGCCAGCTCGCCACGCCCGATATCCCGGCGGCGCTGACGACGCTCAAGACCTTCGTCGTCTACCCGCCAGGCTACCCCGACGACCTGAAAGACAAGAATGCCCCGCAACCGCCGACCCAGACCTGCCAGCTATTTACCGAGACGACACCGCCCACGCTGACCCTGACGCAAAAGGTCCAGGCGGATGGCAGCGTGCTCGTCACCGCAAATGCGAGCGATGACCAGGCGATCAAGGAGGTCGACTTCTTCCTCGACGGAGCCGGGAAGGGGGTGGTCGCGCCGCAGGCCCCGTACACCTTTACGGTCAGCGGGAAATCAGGTAGCACCCATACGCTGATCGTCCAGGCGTACGACTACAACCCGGCGAACGCCCCGGCGGTCCAGACGATCACGATCACCCTGCCGTAGCTCTCGAGACCGCGCGGCTGCCCTTGACGAAGAACCGGTAGGGCAGCTCACGGGCGCGCGAGATCCCGATCCGCGTTGCGGTGACAACCGACTCGGCGCCCACCGGCGCGCCCGCGGCAATGCCTAACGGTCCACGGGTCAGGTCGCGCCCGTTGTCGGCCAGCGTCAAGCCAAAGGCTCGACCGATCTTGCCAGGTCCGCTGAGCAGCCGGGTCTCCGGACCATGGTCACCGCGGGCTCGCATGATCGGAATGCCCCCCAGCGGCTCCATGGCGCGCAGCAGGACGGCTCCAGCGACCCCACGTTTCTCGGCGGTCACGTTGAGGCAGTAGTGCATGCCATAGCTGAAGTAGACGTAGGCGAACCCAGCCTTGCCGAACATGACCTGGTTACGTGCAGTCTTACCCCTGAAGGCGTGCGACGCCGGATCCGCCATGCCCGTGTAGGCCTCGGTCTCGACGATGCGGCCGGCGATCAGGCCGTCGGCCGCCTGATAAAAGAGGATCCGACCGAGCAGGTCGCGGGCGAGGCCGACCGGCTCACGGGCAAAGAAGGAGCGCGGCAAGCGAGGTGAGATCAAGCGCGGGGACATCCCCCAATGCTTAGCAGGTCGAGCCGAAGCGACGGCCTAGTGGGCCAGGAGCTGGGTGAAGTAGCTGCTAATGCTGCTGGGCAGGACGAGGGAGAAGATCACGCGGGTCAGCGGCTCCATCGCGTAGAAATGCGAGGCGAGCAACGAGCCGTTGAACCAATCCTGAGCCGTCTGGAACGCCGGCGGCGTGCTGTAGCCGGAGGGCAACGTCGTCTGTACGATGCCGACGCCGATGATCAGCATCACCGTCACCTCGAACGCACCCACGACCGCGCCGGCCAGCGTCCCGGTCACGCGGTCGAAGACCGGCGCGACCAACATGTCGAGGTAGCGCTGGTAAACCGCCCCGAGAACCTCGAATAGCACGATGGCAGCGGTCACGATCACCGCGTAGGTGACGACATGGGCCCAGAGCGCGGAGGTGATGCCAAAGGTGTTGGCGATGTACTGCGAGGTGTTGGCGCTGGTCAGCGTGGCTGCGCCGACGCCGGCAAAGAGCCCGGCGAAGGCGACCACCCGCCGCACCAGGCCGAAAGCCCAGCCCAGCAGGAGGTTGACGAAGATGATCGTGATGATGACCAGGTCCAGGAAATCCATCAGGATCGAACCTCCGCTCCGAAGCGCTGCTTGAGCCCGTCGACGATGCGTTGCTGCAGGGCGGAAACCTCCTCGTTGGTCAGCGTCCGGTCGTCGGCCTGGTAGGCCAGGCGGAAGGACAGGCTGCGGGCATCAGGGCCCAGTTGCGGCCCACGGTATTCACCCAGCATGGAAACCTCCCGCAACGTGTAACCGCCCAGCTGCCGGATTACTTGCACGACATCGTTACCCGCGACCCGGCCGCGAAGGACGAGGGTGAGATCGCGCCTGATTCCTGGAAAGCGCGGAAGGGGCCGAGCTTGCGGCGTCTTGCCGCCCGCGGTGAGGCGGTCCAGCCACACCTCGGCGGCAACGGCGCGGCCCGGGAGGTTCAGGCGGGCGAGCATCGAGGGATGGACCTCGCCCACCACGCCGATGACGAGCCGATCGTCGATCAGCCTCGCCGTACGGCCGGGATGGAAGCCGGCTGCCTGCCCTTGCTCGAACCCGGTCGGCGCGAGCGCGAGGCGATCGCGAACGGTTGACAGCGCGGCCTGCAGGGCTCGCAGCTCCGTTACCGAGGCGTCACCATCGCCCGAGGGTACGTGCGCGGCCAGCGCGAGCAGGCGCGGTTCGTCGACCGCCGAAGCGTTCTTCCAGAACACAGAGCCGATCTCGAACAACCGAACCCCCGCCTGGTCCTGCCTCGCATTGCGGGCCAGCGCCTGCAAGAGGCCGGGCAGGAGGCTGCGACGCAGGGCGTCTCGGTTTTCGGCCATCGGGTTGTCGATTCGAACCAGCTGGGCCGGGGCGTCGGGTAGACCCAGCTCAGGGTCCTCGCTGCTGACGATGCTTTCGGTGACGGCCTCGTCCAACTGTTGACCGACGAGCACTTCCCGTGCGATTTCGTCCAGGTCCTGGCGCTGGTAAAGGTCACGCACCGCCGTGCGCTCACCTGGAAGCGTGCTTGGAATGCGGTCGTAGCCATAGATTCGTCCGACTTCCTCGACGACGTCTTCGGGAATGACGCAGTCGAGCCGAGCATCTGGCGGCTGCACTTGCAGCAAGCCATCGGCGCCCTGAACCGAAAACGCCAGCCGCTGCAAAATGGCGACGGCAGCGGCTCGATCGATGGGCAGGCCGAGCACCCGCTCGATCCGGTCGCTGCTGAGCTCGATGGTCGGTCGCTGCAGCTTGCCAGGATAGACGTCGACGGATTTCACCGGTTCCCCGCCGGCGAGCTCAGCCAGCAAGGCGGTGGCCCGATCGACGGCCGGCAGGCTGAGCGCCGGGCTGAGGCCCTTCTCGAACCGCTGCGAGGCTTCGGTTCGCAGCCCGGCGCGCCGCGCGCTGGCTCGAACGGAGCGTGGCTCCCAGGTGGCGGCCTCGAGCAGCACGGCGCTCGTGCTTTCCTCCACCGCGGTTTCGGTTCCGCCGATGATGCCGGCCAGCGCCCGGGCTCGTTCGGCATCGGCCACCACCATGTCGCGTGATGACAGCGTTCGGGACTTGCCATCGAGGCAGGCCAATGACTCACCGTCGCGCGCCCGGCGAATCACCAGGCGTCCGCCGGACAAGCGTCGGAAATCGAAGGCATGCATCGGCTGCCCGATCTCGAACATCACGTAGTTGGTGATATCGACGACGTTGCTGATCGGCCGGACGCCGACCGCACGCAAGCGCGCCTGCATCCAGGCTGGAGACGATGCGACGGAGACGTTTTCGATCAGGCGGCCGACGAAACGGCGGCATCCGTCTGGCGCCTCGATGCGAACCAGCTCGGAAGCTTCAGCAGCCGTCGTCGAAACCGGCTCGCGGGCGCGGAGGTCGACCGAGAAGATCGCGCTCACCTCACGCGCGATGCCGGCGTGGCAGAGCAGATCGGGTCGGTTCGACTTGATCTCGAGCTCGAGAATCGTGTCCGGCGGGTAAAGCGCCCGGACGTCCTCGCCGAGCCGTGAGCCGGCGTCGAGGATCATGATCCCGGTGGCGTCTTCGCCGAGTCCCAGCTCGATCGCCGAGCAGAGCATCCCCGCGGAGGGCACGCCCAAAAACGTCCTGGTATCGATGCGCCGCGTGCCGAGCCGCGACCCGGGAAGCGCGTAGGGCACCCGATCGCCCACTGCCAGATTCCAGGCGCCGGTGACGACCTCGACCTCCTGAGCGCCGGTGGTCACCGACGCGATTTGATTCTTGGTCGATCCCGGCAAGGGACGCAGGCCCTTGACCACGGCGACCACGACGCGGTCGAAGTCGACCGTCTGCTCGCGCACCCGCTCGACTTCGTTGCCCGCCAGCGTCAGGCGCTCGGCGAGCGTGGCGACGTCGACCGGAATCTCGACGAAGTCCTTCAACCAATTCAGCGAGATGAGCATCAGAACTGCCTCAAGAACCGGACATCGTCATCGAGGAACAGCCGTAGATCGGAGACGTTGTACTTCAGCATCGCGAGGCGGTCGAGCCCGGCGCCGAAGGCAAAGCCCGAGTACTGCTCGGGGTCGATGCCGCCGTTGCGCAACACCTGCGGGTGGACCATGCCGGCCCCCAGGATCTCGAGCCAGCCACCCTTGCAGCTTCGGCAGCCCTTTCCGCCGCAGAGCCCACAGGAAACGGCCGCGCCAACGCTCGGCTCGGTGAAGGGAAAGTGGTCACCGGCAATCCGAATCCGCCGGTCGGCGCCAAAGAGCGAGCGGGCGAAGTACTCGATCGTCCCCTTGAGATCTGACAGACGGATGTCATGATCCACCACCAGGCCCTCGAGCTGATGGAACTGCGAGCCGTGGGAAGGGTCGGTGGCATCGCGCCGGTAAACGCTGCCCGGGGCAATGATCCGAATCGGTGGCGTGTGGCTCTGCATGTAGCGAATCTGCACCGGTGAGGTATGCGTGCGGAGCAACCAGCCGCCGCGCTCCACGTAGAAGCTGTCCATCGTGTCGCGAGCCGGATGCTCCGCCGGGATATTGAGCGCCTCGAAGTTGTGGAACTCGTCCTCGACCTGGGGACCGAGAGCGACCTCGTATCCAAGGTTCGCGAAGATCGCTTTCACCTCACGAAGAATCAGAGTCAGCGGATGCAAATGGCCACGCCGGACAGGATTGGGAACAAATGAAACATCGAGCCATTCGGTGTCGCCTAGAGCTGTTTGCCGCTTTAGCTCCAAGCCACCTAATCGCGACGCGATCCAGCCGAAAATGTCGATCTTGAGCTGATTGGCCTCGGCGCCGGCCTGCGCCCGCTGCTCCGGCGGTAACGTACCTAACTGCCGCAGCAGCGTTGTCAGCCGTCCTTTTTTGCCAAGAAAATCTATGCGCAGCTGTTCAAGCTGCTTTGGATCAGTGGTCGAATTGATCTCTTGGTCCGCGTCGTTTCGCAGTTGGGTAAGGTCTGCGAGAATTCCCTGACTCATCTACACCTCCAGGCGCGCCAGACTAATCGTGGATCTCGTCCAGCCGGTCGGGAGGCGTCCGCTGAAAGGCGCTAAAACAGCGGGGAGCCGGCCCCGGCCGGCCCGAGAAAGATGAACGATGTACAGCGCCGCATCCTGGTCGCCATGTTACGCCTTCGGTCGCCCGCGCGCGACGTCGATCAGCTCGGTGAAGGACTGGGCGTCGCGAACCGCGATCTCGGCCAGCATCTTTCGGTTGATGTTGACCCCCGCCACCTTCAGCCCATGCATGAACTGGTTGTAGGGCATCCCCTGGCTGCGGGAGGCGGCGTTGATCCGAGCGATCCACAGCTTGCGCATGTCGCGCTTGCGCGCCCGCCGGTCGCGGTAGGCGTACTCGAGCGCATGCAGCACCGCTTCGTTCGCCGGTCGGAACAGGGTACGGTGCGTCATTCGGAAACCCTTGGCCAGCTTGAGGATCTTCTTGTGGCGTCGCCGTGAGGGGACGCTTCGTTTTACGCGAGGCATGTCACTCTTTCTCCTTCATATAGGGGGCCGCCCGCCGTAACCGCTTGGCGTCTTTCCCGGTCAGGACCAGCAATTTGCTGTACTGCCGCTTGCGGCGCGGGCTCTTGTGCCCGAGCAAATGGCTCTTCTGCGCGTGCGGGCGCACGATCTTGCCGGTTTTGGTCATCCGAAAGCGCTTGGCCGATGCCCGGTGGGTACGGAGTTTAGGCATGGGTCGCTCCCTTGACCTGCTCGCGCTCGCGACGCGGCGACGGTGGAGCCGGGGGCGTGGCCGAAGCCTGCGCCGGAGCCAGAATCATGATCATATTTTTGCCCTCGAGCAATGGGAAGCGCTCGACGGTGCTGATCGTCTTGAGTTCGCGAGCGATCCGATCGAGCAGATTCTTGCCGATGTCCTGGTGGACCATCTCGCGGCCGCGGAACATGATGGTCAGCTTGACCTTGTCGCCTTCCTCGAGGAAGGACTTGACGGCATGGAACTTCGTCTGGAAGTCATGCTCGCCGATCTTTGGCCGGAGTTTCATTTCTTTGACCTTGATGACGTTGTGCTTGCGGCGTCCATCCTTATCTTTCTTGAGGCTCTCGAACTTGAACTTGCCGTAGTCCATAATCCGAGCCACCGGCGGCTGGGCCTGGGGCGCCACCTCGACCAGGTCCATCTCCCGCTCGACCGCGAGAGCCTTGGCGCGGTCGATGGCCATCACGCCTAACTGTTCGTTGCGATCGTCGATGACGCGGACTTCACTCGCTCGAATCTGGTCGTTTATTCGCAGTTCCCTAAAAGCCGTGGATCAAGCCTCCTTCGACATAAAAAAAGATAGCCTCGAGGCTATCTTCGTCCCCGTGACCTCTTCAGCGCCGGCCTGGAGGTGAGAGATCGGGACAGCCTCTGCTTGGCAGGCGGGAGTATACCACGGCTTTTGTCGCTGCAAACCGGGGTCAGAGCGGTAGCCGCGCTTCGGCTTCCAGCTGCCGCAGAAAGTCGTCGACGCCGACGACCGCCTGATCCCCGCCTTCCCGGCGCCGAATGTTGAGGGTGTTGCCCTCCAGCTCCTTGTCGCCGACCACCGCCATATAGGGCACCTTCTGCAGCTGCGCATCGCGGATCTTGGCCTGCATTCGCTCGCTGCGGCTGTCCACCTCGACCCGAAGGTCCCGTTGCCGAAAACGGTCGGCCACCTTGTTCACGGCTTCCAGGTGGCGATCGGCGATCGGGATGAAGCTCAGCTGCACCGGTGCCAGCCAGACGGGAAACGCCCCGCCATAGGTTTCGATCAGGTAGGCCATGAAGCGTTCCATCGATCCGATCGGCGCCCGGTGGAGCATCACCGGCCGTTCCATCGTCTGCTCGGAGGTCACGTACTCCAGCCCAAACCGCTCGGGCATGAGGAAGTCGATCTGGTTGGTCGAGAGGCTGAATTCGCGGCCGATCGCGTCTTTGATCTGCACGTCTAGCTTCGGTCCGTAGAAAGCGGCCTCCCCAGCGGCCTCGACGAAGGGATGCCCTGAGGCGCGCAGCGCGTCGCGGGCCGCGTTCTGTGCTCGCTCCCAAATTTCTGGATCGCCCATCCATTTGCTCCGCGTGTCGTCGCGCAGGGAGAGCCGAAAGAAAAAGTCCTTGATACCAAAGGCCTCATAAACGCGCAGGATGAGCTGGATCACCTTCTCGAACTCTTCGTTCAGCTGATCGGGGCGACAGAAGATGTGCGCATCGTTGATGGTGAAGGCCCGCACCCGAATCAAGCCCGAGACCTCCCCCGATTTCTCGTAGCGATAGACGGTGCCCAGCTCGGCGATCCGGATCGGAAGATCGCGAAAGCTGTGGGCCTGGCGCTGGTAGAGCCGGATATGGTCGGGACAATTCATCGGCCGCAGTTGCCATTCCTCGCCTTCCATCTCGGAGGGGGCGTACATGGCTTCGCGATACCGCTCCCAGTGCCCACTGACTTTGAACAGCTCCAGCCGAGCGATGTCCGGGGTCTTGACGTGCTCGTAGCCCTGGCGCCGCTCGAGCCTGAGGATGAATTCCTCCATCTGGCGGCGGATCGCTGCGCCTTTCGGCGTCAAGAGCGGCAGGCCGCGGCCCACCATCTCATCGATGAGGAAGAGGTCGAGCTCCTTGCCCAGCTTGCGGTGGTCCCGCTTGGCTGCCTCCTCGAGCCGCTTCAAATGCTCGTCGAGCTCGGCCGCTGTGGCGAAGGCCGTTCCGTAAATCCGCGTCAGCTGCTGGTTCTTCTCGCTCCCCTTCCAGTAGGCACCGGCGATCGACAGCAATTTGAAGGCGCCCAACTTGCCCGCATCAGCGACGTGCGGGCCGAGGCAGAGGTCGACGAAATTGCCGGTGCGGTAGACGCGAGCGGTCGAGTCGGTGACCTTGTCGCCGATCAACTCGACCTTGAGCGGCTGATGAAGGTCGTCGAACAGCGCGATCGCCTTCTCCCTGGGAATCTCCTCCTTGACGAAGGCCGGTGCCGCTTTCACGATCTCCTGCATCCGGCCCTCGATCCGGGGCAGATCCTCGGGAGTGAGACGGTTCTGGAAGGCAAAGTCGTAGTAAAAGCCTTCGTCGGTTGCGGGTCCGATGCCAATCACGGTGCCCGGAAAAAGATCGAGCACCGCAGCGGCCATGACATGCGCCGTCGAATGGCGGAGCGTTTCGAGATCAAGACTCATCGGTTTCGTCAGGGGGCACGCGGGGGTCACCCCCGCGTGGGGTCAGCCGATTATACGGAGGGTTTTTGAAAGCGCCTAACCGGCGCGAAGACGCTGAAGACCGGCCGGGATGTCCTCCCGGCCGAACGTTCGCCCGTCGAGCGAAGCCTCGATGTCGGAATGCACCTGGAACATCATGGAAAGCTGATGCGCCAGGGGAACGATGGGCGCGCGGCGGGCCTGGCGGCGGAGGCGTTCCTGGCGGCTCGGGTCCATCGCACAGCAGCGGATGCTGCAGTACTTGGCGGTCGCCTTCTTGACGAGGGCGTCGCATCCCGGACGAGCGCACACCTTGAAGGGAGTGGCTGGTTTCGAAAAACCCTGAGCGATCTCCACTGTCTCCTCCCTCTTTTCGCGGCCCCTGCCGAGGCCGCTCTCCCCTGACGCGTAATTGATTATGCGCGCCCGTTTAATGCTGTCAAGCATTGCGTTCGCTTATCCACATTCGTCGTGGCGACGGGAGGAATAGCTGGGGATAACGAGTGGCTTTGCGTGTGACCGCAGGTCAGAGCGGCGTGGACGGCGTTTTAGGCTTGAGCTTGCCCTCGTCGCGCTGCTCGATCAGGTCGCCGACCAGGCGCGGCAAGGCGGCCGCGTCATCGACGCCACGAATCCAGACCCCATCCGCGCCGAATCGCTTGGCACGACGCACCTGGTGCGGCAATGATGCCAGCGCCACGATGATCGGACGGGCAAAGCCAACGGCACCGTTGAGCACGCCGAAGACATAGGCTGAGTCCGCCTCCCAGATCGCCATGTCGATCAGCGCCACCGCAGGCTGCAGGCGCTGGCAGAGGCGTTGGATGTCCTGGTTGGGTAGCGCTCGCTCGGCGAAATAGCCGGAGTCGGCGAACAATTCGGCATACGCGACCGACTGGTGAGGGTCGTTTTCAACGACAAGCACCGGCACGGCTTCGTCGTCACGGGCCTGATGATCAACCATCGACGAGCGAATTATGGCATGCACCAAAGCCGTAAGTGATCGTTCGCACGCGCGTTAGGGAAAGTGGAACAGCCCTTCGCTCAGTCCCCGGGCATTGCCTACCCGGGGACTTTTCATCCCAGCCACGATGCGAGGTGCTGGGCGTCAACGTTGCCACCAGTAAGGATGATCACCGATGGCCGGCGTAGCGACGCGTCGGCAAGCGCGGCGGCGACACCCGCGGCGCCGGCCGGCTCGAGCACCAGCTTGGCGTCGAGCGCCACGGCTCGAAGCGCGTCGAGGATGGCGTCGTCACTGACCAGGCGCATCTCGTCGACGTGCCGCCGGATGATTTCGAGATTGAGCGCTCGTGTGTACGGTGGCGCCAGTCCTTCGGCGATGCTGTCGGTGTGCGAGGGCGGCACCGGCTGACCGGCCGCCAGGCTCTCGCTGACGACCGCCGCTCGCTCGGGCTCCACGCCGATCACCCGAACCGCCGAGGGTCCGCCGCTCTTGAGAGCAGTCGCCACCCCTGAAATCAGGCCGCCACCGCCGACCGGAACCAGGACCGTCGCCAGCTCAGGTAACGCCTGCAGGATTTCGAGACCGACGGTCCCCTGACCGGCGATCACCGCCGGGTCGTCAAACGGATGGACGAGGTGCAAGCCTCGCCGCTCCTGCTCGGCTTCGAGTCGTGCCTGCCAGTCGGCCATCGGCACCAAGACCAGCTCGGCCCCTTCTCGGCGAATGGCGTCCAGCTTCGCCAATGGAGCATCATCGCGAATGACTACGACGCAGCGAATATGCAGCCGCCGCGCCATATGCGCGAGAGCGCGTCCGTGGTTTCCGGCTGACAGCGTAATCACGCCCTGCCGTCGTTGCTCCGCCGATAACTGCAGCAGGGCGTTCGCGGCGCCGCGCACCTTGAACGAGCCGGTGCGCTGCAGGCTTTCGGCTTTGAACCAGCCTCCCTCCCCCACCACCGCATCAGCGGCAAGCAACGGCGTCGGCTCGACGTAGGGGCGGATCCGCTCAGCCGCCGTTTGGATGTCGGCGACGGAAACCGAAGCCGTTTCCAAAGCCACCCCTAGACGGTAGCGGTTCGCTAGTTCCAGAACCCGTGCAGCAGAACGTAGTCGAGCATCTGGGCGAGCCAGCGACGGAAGCGCGTTGCCACGTCCATACAACGCCGAGAACCACGAGAGCATGCCGTCACAGGCTCAGTTCATGCCTGACGTGCTGCGCGCTGAGGCCGGTATGGAACGGGGCGGGCCGGTTTGGATGCCCGAGTATTTCCTTTAGGGCTGGCTAATTGGCGCTCGAGGTCTGTAAAGGCAGCAAGAACATCGCTCGCTTCAAAAGCTCGGTTACGTCGCCCGACGGAGATTTGCCTTAGGATTCCTGTCTCGCTAAGCCGAATAACGGCCGCATTTGTCTGTACGAAGCTGCGACCTATTCGCTGAGCGGCGCTCGAGACGGTAACGATCGGAGCTCCAACGAGCGCCTTCAACAACAGGTCGAGCGCAGAGTTTCGGCGAACTTTCCCTAGCTTGGCACGCCAGGCCTCTTGAAGGCGCTCGGACCGCTCCTCAAAAGACCAAGCGTCCGCAACAGCCCGCTTACAGGCTGCGGCAAAGCGCCCTATCCAGAGATTCATGCCTTCGTATGCCTGACGGGAGTCTGCAGGACCTCTATAACGGGTGGCGGTCAGCCCTTCGACGTAATCCTTTGTCCAGGTCGCGAGAATTAGCGAAACAGGTGGCACGATTCGGGTTGACAGACCGCGCCGCCTTAAGACCAAATGGATGAGCGCACGACCCGCTCGGCCATTTCCGTCTGCAAAAGGGTGGATCGATTCAAATTGGGAATGCACAAGACCCGCTTGGACAACGGCCGGTAATGAGTCTTGGTTTGCGAACTTCAGTAGATCCGTAATCAGGTCGTGTACATACTCAGCGGGCGGTGGCACGAACACGGCGCTGCATGGGTTGTAATCGCTTCCACCAATCCAGTTTTGAGTCGTCCTGAAATGACCGGCCGCTGCTCCAAGCCTGGAGTTGACCATCATTCGCCTATGGATCTCAAGCAGGAGCTCGTGGGTTATCTCGTCCCCGGTGTGCACGCTGTCAATGACATGAGCCATCGCATCGATATTGCCCAGCACCTCGGCTGCCGTGATATCCGATGGCCGCTCCCCAAAGTCACGAGCCGCTTCCGCTCGTAGGAGCCTGCGCGGCCCGATTTCCAAGCCTTCGATCTTCGATGATGCTATGGCTTCGGCGCGAAGCAAAATCCGCGCAAGAGCTTCGGTCTCAACGAGGGCGGAGGCCTTCATATCGAATCGAGCAAGTGCCGACTCGGCGTCTGCCACGTCCGCCGCCACCGCACCCTCCAAGCGAATGGCGCGACCAACAAGCGTGTCTGGAATGTAAGCCTCGTAGTCGCAGGGCTTTTGTTGAAGGCGCGAAGGAGCGCTCGCGTTACTTGTCCAGTGCTGGCGAATAACCCTAGCCATGAATACCTGTTATTTAGGGTTATTATATAACCTTAAATAAGGAAGGTGATTATTTAGGCTTAGTCGCGGAGTGGGCGCAATAGGATTTGAACCTATGACCTCTTCCTTGTCATGGAAGCGCTCGTACCAACTGAGCTATGCGCCCGTGTCGGCGCGATTATAGCGGCGCTTTTCCCTTCGAGATGGCCGGCGGCGCGAGCGGACTCCGCCGGCCGGCCACCACCGAAATCAGGCCGCTGGCGATCAGCAGGCAGCCCATGCCGAAAATGACGCGGGTCACCCCAAACAGGTCGGCGAGACCGCCGGCAATAAGGATGGGGAGCGCGACCGCGGCATTGACGACCGTGAACATGGCCCCGAAGATCCTTCCGCGGAGCTCAGACTCGGTGGACTCCTGGAGAACGGTGAAGGCGGGAATGAACAACATCCCGAACTCGAGCCCGCCGATGAATCCGAAGGTCACCGGAAACCACACCAGCAGCCAGGTCGCCGAGAGCTGTTCCAGCACATACGGCATGACCGCAATCAAGACCAAGGTCACGCCGGCGGAGAGCAGCCCACCGATCAGCAACCGGCTTCGTCGGTAATGGCGGCCGTACTGGCCCAGATAAAAGGCGGCCGCGAGCATGCCGATCACGGCGGGCGCGAGGAAGAGATAGACGTCGGTGACCTGCAGCCGCAGAACCGTGCTCATGTATCCGGGAGCGAGCACGAAAACCGAGAAGATGACGGCGATCGTGAGGCTCAGCTGGCTGACGGCGAACCGCACCATGGGCCGTCCGGCGATATAGGCGATTCCTTCACGCAACTCGAAGAGCAGGTCCTGGTCGACTGGACGCGGCGTGCCGTTGCCGCGGGCATGCAGGTCGCTGCGCACGATGTAGATCAGCCAGGCGGCGAGCAAGAACAGGCCGGCGGCGATCCAATACGGAGAGTTCTCGCCCAGGAAACGAACGGCCAGGGTCGAGACCGGGACCGCCACCAGCAAGGTCACGATCACCGTACTCGTGAACATCGAGGTCGCGGTCATCAGCTCAGCCTTGCTCACGATGTGGGGAATCGCTGCCGCTTCCGCCGGCGCAAAGATCTGCCCGACGGAAGCAAACAGAAAGACGATCAAGAACAGGTGCCAGGTGACGTGCTCGAAATACGGCACGTGCTGGCTCAGCGGGATGAGGAGGATCAGCGCGCCTCGGATGACATTGGTGAAGAACATCAGGTGTTTCTTGTCGTGCCGGTCGGCATAGACGCCGGCGAGCGGGCTCAGGAACACCGAGGGGAAGGTGTAGGCGAGGAACAGTGCGGCACTGTGCGTGCTCGCCCGGCTGATGCTGTAGGTGAGGATCAGCAGGGCGAACATCAGGAATTTGTCGGCGAGCTGCGAGGCAACCTGCGCGGACCAGATCAAGCGGAAGTCCCGATTGGCCAGCACGGTCCCAAAACCGGGTTGAGGAAGGATCAGGTCGCGCGGATCGCGCAAATCGTCCGGCCTCTCGGGCTCCTCCAAGGCGCCTAAATGGTAGCTACTCAAAAGCCCGTCTGCTCACTTTCAAAGAGCCGCCTCCACTCCTCCAGGCTCAGCGTCTCCGGCCGCCGCGCCGGATCGATGCCTATAACGCGAAGTCGGCGCCGAGCCTCCGCGGGATCGACTCCGAAAGAGTGAACGAGCGCATAGGGAAGCTGTTTGCGACGAGCCTGGAAGAAAGGTGTGACGAATTCGAAGAAGGCCTTGAGATCACGGCGGGGGATCGCCGGTTCGGTCGCGGGCACGATCCGGACGAGCGCCGAGTCCACTCTCGGTGGTGGGAGAAATGCGGCGCGAGGCACCCGGAGCACCAGCGCCGGCGTCCCATAGACGCGCACGCCGATGGTTGCCAGGCTCCAGCCGCCTGGAGGCGAGGCGAGGCGCTCCGCCACCTCCTCCTGCACCAACAGATCGATGCGTGCCGGCGGGCGGGGCGACTCGAGCAGGTGGACCAGTAAGGCCCCGGTCAGGTTGTAGGGAATGTTCCCGGCGATTCGATAGGGGCCATCGATCACGTCGGCGATCGCGAGGCGCAAGATGTC
>DAIPYJ010000064.1:0-16234 GCA_036782775.1 Candidatus Dormiibacterota bacterium
TGATCCCGGTACTGGCCAAGATCCCGGAGGCGTCCGTGCTGGAGATCTATGCGCAAATGGCGGCCGGTTGGTTGCGGATCGATGCGGCGGCCCTGTTGCGGGATGTCAAATCGGACACCAGCCAGGCGTTTACTCGGAGGAGAAGGGGAGTTGTAAGTGGAGTTGAACCGCCCCCCTCCCTCCCCTCCCCCCAGAGGGGGGAGGCAATTATTTCCCGCAGCGGGGGAGGAAGTTTGAGATCCCCGCAAGGGGAAGGGAGACTTTCGAAAGATGAAGGATATTTGCTCGGGCTGTTGATCGAGCGGCCGAATCTCATTCGAGAAACCGCCCCTCCCTCCCCCCCCCCCGCAAGCGGGGGAGGGGATGTGGCCCTTTTCACGCCGGCCTACGAACGCGTTTTCAGCAGATTGCTAGAAATGGTCAACTCCGATCCCGCGGTTGTTCCAATCGAGCGGTTATCGGAGTTTGCGCTCGACGAGCAATCGCTGATTTCGGCGGTCGCCATGACTCGATACCCCGAGCTCGAGACTGGATCCGAGGCGGCCCTGCGGCAGTCGCTGGACCAGTGCTTACAAACTCTTAAAATAAACGCCGCTCAACGGCGGCTGAAGACGCTGGTGGCAGAGATGCGTGCGGCGCACGCGTCGGGGGATGAATCCCGGCTCGTAGCTTTGATGCAGGAGAACGATCGCTTGGCACGAGAGCTGGATTCGCTGAAAGCCGTGAGATATGGCCCCAGTTAGTTTTTGGGGAGGGGAGAGGAGTCATGCCTCAGGCTGACCTCAAGGAAAGGGCCCCCCACCCTGCCCTCCCCCCGCAAGCGGGGGGAGGGAGAACTGCCGTCCTTGAAAGAGGGAAAGGACGCGCGGCGGAAGAGCCGATGGTGCTGGCCGCCGAGGCCCTGATTGTCAAAGGCAAGGAACAGGGATTCCTCAGCCCGGACGACATCCTCGCGGGCTTCACCGAGGTCGAGCTCGATCCCGATCAGCTGTTCCGGATATTCAACGTGTTCCGCGACATGGGGATCGAGGTCTCGGACGGGGAGAAGGACTTCGAGGAAGTCGTCGAGATCGATGATGACCTGATTGCCACGATCGAAGCGATGGACTCGGTCTCATTGGACGATCCGGTCCGGATGTATTTGAAGGAGATCGGGCGGGTCGCCCTGCTGAAGGCGGAGCAGGAGGTGACGCTGGCCAAGGCGATTGAGGCCGGTGACGGCGTTTCCAAGCACAAGCTGACCGAGGCCAACCTCCGGCTGGTGGTCTCGATCGCCAAGAAGTACATCGGGCGGGGCATGTCCTTCCTGGATTTGATCCAGGAGGGGAATATGGGCCTGATCCGGGCGGTCGAGAAGTTCGACCACACGAAGGGATTCAAATTCTCGACCTACGCCACCTGGTGGATCCGGCAGGCGATCACCCGGGCGATCGCCGACCAGGCGCGGACGATCCGGATCCCCGTCCATATGGTGGAGACGATCAACAAGCTGGTCCGGGTGTCCCGGCGGCTGTTGCAGGAGCTGGGGCGGGAGCCGACCGACGACGAGATCGGCGACGAGATGGGGATTTCGGCCGAGAAGGTGCGGGAGATCCTCAAGGTATCGCAAGATCCGGTATCCCTCGAGACTCCTATTGGTGAGGAGGAAGACTCGCATCTTGGCGACTTCGTCGAGGATAAGGAGGCCACCTCACCGTCGGAGGCCGCGTCGCTCACCATGCTCCGGACGGAGGTGGAGGACATTCTCGATACGCTGACGCCGCGCGAGCGACGGGTGCTTCAGTTACGGTTCGGCTTGATCGACGGTCACCAGCGAACTCTAGAAGAGGTAGGGAAGAGGTTTGGCGTTACCCGCGAACGGATCCGGCAGATCGAGGCGAAAGCCCTCCGAAAGCTCCGGCATCCCAGCCGCAGTAAGAAGCTCAAAGACTACCTCGAGTAATGCCATGAGCCCCTCTCCCCGACCCTCCCCCCAGAGGGGGGAGGGAGTTGCCGCCGACTCTCCGACCCTCCCCCGCGAGCGTGGGAGGGAGAAACCGCTCCGAGCAGAGGGAGATGCCGCTGGGGTTCTGGCCAGGGCCGCCGAGGCGTTGATCGTCAAGGGCAAGGAGCAGGGAGTCCTGAGCCCGGATGACATCATCGCGGGCTTTCCGAACGTCGAGCTGGAGCCGGACGATCTGATCCGGATTTCGAACGCCTTCCGCGATATGGGGATCAAGGTCTCCGACAGCGAGGAGGCGGCCGAGTCGGAGGACGAGCTGATCGCCGAGGCGGAGGCGTTGGATTCGCTGTCGCTGGACGATCCGGTCCGGATGTATCTGAAGGAGATCGGGCGGGTCGCACTGTTGAAGGCAGACCAGGAGGTCAACCTGGCGCGGGCGATCGAGGCCTCGGACAGTATGGCGAAGGCCCAGTTGACCGAGGCCAACCTGCGGTTGGTCGTGTCGATCGCGCGCAAGTACATCGGGCGCGGGATGTCGTTCCTGGACCTGATCCAGGAGGGAAACCTGGGATTGATGCGGGCGGTGGAGAAGTTTGACTGGCGAAAAGGTTTCAAATTCTCCACCTACGCCACCTGGTGGATCCGCCAGGCGATCACGCGGGCGATCGCCGACCAGGCGCGGACCATCCGCGTTCCGGTGCACATGGTCGAAATCATCAACAAGCTGGCGCGTACCCGACGCGACCTGCAGCAGGCGCTTGGCCGGGAGCCCACCGACGAAGAGATTGGTGAGGCGCTGGGAATCACGGCCGAACGGGTGCGCGAGATCGTGAAGGTCGCTCAGGACCCTGTCTCACTGGAGACGCCGATCGGCGAAGAGGAGGATTCCCATCTCGGCGATTTCGTCGAGGACAAGGAAGCCCCTTCGCCTTCCGAGGCCGCGTCGCTGACGATGCTGCGCAATGAGGTCGATGAGATCCTCGACACACTGACCCCTCGGGAACGGCGCGCGCTGCAACTTCGCTTTGGCCTAATCGACGGGCAGCAGCGCACGCTCGAGGAAGTCGGCAAGCGCTTCGGTGTCACGCGCGAGCGCGTCCGCCAGATCGAAGCCAAGGCGCTGCGCAAACTCCGGCATCCGAGCCGGAGCAAGAAGCTCAAAGACTATCTCGAGTAGCATCCAGATCGCGTGAGCAGCATCGCGATCCCCAATCGGCGCAGCCAGTCAGATATTGGCCTTCGCTTCACAGGCGACCTCGATTCGCAGATCGGCATCATCGCGCCAGCGCTTGAAGCACCTCCCGGATGGTTTGGGAGGGCTCTGGGCGGATTACGAAAGGCGGTGCGATACGCCTTTCTAGGGCTGCTGCTGACGGTCGCGGCTGTCCTCCTATTGGGTTTCGTTCTGGATCTCCTGACTCACCTCTGGTTCCTGCCGGTCGTGCTCGCCTGGCAGGCCCTCACGGCAAAGCGCAAGAGCAAGCCGGCCACTGCCCTCGATGCCATGACGCCGGTCCGAACCGCCGACGAGCCGATGATGCCCGTCGACGTGAGAGGTTGCATCAGGACTCGCCGCGGGTAGACCCTACTTCGTCGGCCATCCGATCCCAGAGCTGCTGCTGGTGATTACCGGCGTTGTCTGGATCGCGAGCGAGTTACCGCGGGCGCTCAACCGGCGTGCGGACGCGACCAATATGGATCGAGGAAGCTTTACGGTCGTGCGCCTCTTGACCATCGCTGGCGCGATCCTCGCCGCCCTGGCCGCGGACCAGGATGTGGGAGCGTATCGGGTTGGCCTCGCTGGATTCGCCGTCGCTTTCGGCGCGCTCTGGGCGGGGATCGGGCTGCGGTGGTGGGCCTTTCACGCGCTCGGCCGCTATTTCACCTTTCGCGTCATGACGAGTGCCGACCAACCGGTCATCACGAGCGGCCCGTACCGTTTCCTCCGGCACCCGAGCTACCTGGGGATCCTGCTCGCCCTGCTGGGCATTGGGCTGACATATGGAAACTGGATCAGCGTGGCCAGCTTGCTCATCCTGCCGTCGATTGGCTTCGTCAATCGGATTCGCGTCGAGGAGGGCGCGCTCGCGACAACGCTTGGGATCCGCTACACAAGCTATGCGGCCGGCCGAAAGCGGCTCATTCCGTTCGTCTGGTGAGCCTCCGGACGCGCCTGCCCGACTACTCGATTGGTGCGGCGGTTCTGCTGGTCGCGATTGCGCTGCCATTCTTCGTGTTCACTCATGCGCAGCACGCGCACCGGCTGCAGGCGCAGAGACTCCCGCTGACCGCAGGCGGCATCAGCGCCCTGCCGGCGACCACCCCGCGGCCTGGGGGCGATGGCGCCGGTTCCCCACCGAGCTCGACCGGAGGCGGTCCGATCACGCCAGCAACCGACGCAGCACCGGTGGCAGCGCTCGCTGTATCGCCGCAAGCCGGCGCGTCACCGCTGACGGTGACCGCCGACGCATCCGGCTCAACGGATACGGATCAGACACCGATCGCCCAGGTCTTCATCGATTTCGGCGATGGGACCACGCTGCTGGCCAACGCGCAGCGGCGGGCGACGCACGTCTATGACACGCCTGGGACGTACACCGTCACTGCCACGGTGATCGACAGCGGACAGCACACGAGCAAGGCGACCGCGACCGTCAGCGTCGGCTAGCGGTTCGTGATATCGCCAGCCAGGTGCTGGCGATCGCCGCGAGGCTGGCTCACGGAAAGGCGCCATCCGGCGCCATCGATGCCAGCTCGAAAGGCGACGGTCGATGGAAGCAGGACCGGCGACTTGAACTCAACCTCCGCGATCAGGTGACCCTCGAGCCGACCCTCGAGCGCGGCGAGGCAGTGTGCCTTGAGCCACATGCCGTGCGCGATCGAGCGTGGGAAGCCGAAAAGACGGGCGACCAGGGGATTGAGGTGGATCGGGTTGACGTCGCCGGAGACGGCGGCGTAGCGCCGGCCGATATCGCGCGGGATTCGCCAGATGGCGGTGGGGGCCCCTCTCCCCGACCCTCCCCCCGCATGCGGGGGGAGGGAATTTTGCCCCTCACCCTGCCCTCTCCCCACAGGTGGGGAGAGGGATTTGGAAGTTGCGGTTTTTTCCCGGCGTAGGTACGTGCTGGCCTCGGTCCAGACGCGATCGCCTCCGGCGCTGACCTCGGTAATCATGTCGAACTGCCGTCCGCGACGGTGGTCGCGCAGGCCTTGCGCGTGGACTCGCACGCTCAGGCGTTCGTCTGCGCGGAGGCTGCGTAGCTGCTCGATGCGGTTGTTGACGTGAACCAGCCCGGGGAGCGCGAACGGAAACGCTGGGTCAACCATGATGGTGACCGCCGCCGGAAAGCCAAGAATGTGTGGGTAGGTCGGCGGAAGAACATCTGATTGCGGAAAGCCACAGACCTGCGCGTACGCGCCAAGGTTGTTGCGATCAACGGTCAGCTCGGTCAACTCGCAGACCAGATCGGGAAGGCGGTCCCCGTGCCGGCCTCGCGCGGTGATCGCGGCTCGCGCGTAGAGCCGGCCGAGTGCGGGCGTCTCCTCGAGCTGCCGCACGCTCACGCGCCGAGCATGCTCTGGCCGCAGACGCGTACCACCTGGCCGTTTACGCCGCCGCTGCCGGGCTGACCCAGCCAGGCAACGGTCTCGGCGACATCGATGGGCAGGCCACCCTGACTGAGGCTGTTGATCCTCCGTCCGATCTCGCGACTGGCGAAGGGCATCGCTTTGGTCATTGCCGTCTCGATAAATCCGGGGGCGACGGCGTTGATGGTCATGCCGCGCTTCGCCATGGCCGGCGCCATCGCCTGCACCATGCCGATGATGCCCGCCTTGCTCGCCGCGTAATTGGTCTGGCCGCGATTGCCGGCGATGCCGCTGGTCGAGGAGATGCAGACGACACGCGCGTCGTCGCGGAGCACGTTCTGCTCGAGCAGCGTCGTATTGATCCGCAGCTGCGCCTGGAGGTTGACATTGAGCACGCTGGTCCACTGGTCCGGCGTCATGTTGACCAGCGAGCGGTCGCGCGTGATGCCGGCGTTGTGGACGAAAAGGCCGGCGCCGCCAAATCGGTCGAGCAGGAATTTCGCCAGGCGGTCGGGTGCGTCAGCGGCGGTGATATCGATCTGGAATGCGGTCCCGCCAATTTTGTTGGCGACCTGGGTGAGGCTTGCGCCCTGTGCCGGCACATCGGCGACCACCACCCGTGCGCGATCGCGCGCCAGCGTCTCGGCAATTGCGGCGCCGATTCCTCGCGCGGCACCCGTTACGACCGCAACCCGGTCGTCCAGCGGATGCTCCCAATCGCTGGTGGCAACGGCCTTCGCCGGCCGGACGCGAAGCACCTGGCCGTCGACATAGGCTGAGCGGCCAGAAAGGAAGAATCGGATCGTCGATTCGAGAACGGAATCGGCGCCGTCGCCGACGTAGACCAGGTTGGCGGTCGAGCCAAGCCGCGCCTCCTTGCCGGCAGAGCGGATAAAACCGTCGAGCGCGCGCTGCGTCGCGGCAGTTTCAGGCTCGGCGCAGTCCTCGGGCGGAGTTCCGAACAGCAGCAGACGGCCCGAAGGCCGCAGATATCGAAACGTCTGTGTCATGAAGGAATGCAACTCAGTCAGGTCGGCGACGGTCCGCAGCTCGGAGCCGTCGAAGACGATGGCGCCCCACTTCCCGCGGGAGGGTTCGGACCCATTCCCCCCACCCTGACCCTCCCCCCGCAAGCGGGGGGAGCGAGATTCCGGCCCTCCCTCCACTGCGTGGGCGGAGGGAGATGTTTCGCTGGGGATGGAAGAAGTCTCTGCGGAGGCGATGTTTTGGACGATCGCCGAGACGGCATTGCGCACGCGGCCTCCTGCCGATGCGATCAGCACCGGGCCGTCGACCAGCGGCTTGCCGGGCTGGTATCGGCGCAGCCGCGGCGCCTCCGGCAGGCCTGGGACTTTGACTCTGAGTTTCACGCCGCTTCGAGAATGGCGACCACGCCCTGACCGCCGGCGGCGCAGATCGAGATCAGCCCGCGACCGGATCCCTTCTCGGCGAGCAGCTTGGCGAGGGTCGCGACGATGCGCCCGCCGGTCGCGGCAAAGGGGTGTCCCACCGCGATCGATGAGCCATTCACATTGAGCTTCGACCGATCGATTGGGCCCAACGGCTTGTCGAGACAGAGCCGCTGCTTGCAATAAGTCGGATCCTCCCACGCTTTCAGCGTGGCCAGCACGGTGGAGGCAAAGGCCTCATGGACCTCGTAGAAGTCAAAGTCTTGCAGCGTCAATTTGTTGCGGGCGAGCAAGCGCGGGACGGCATAGGCCGGCGCCATGAGGAGGCCTTCGCGATACCCCCCTCCCTGACCCTCCCCCCGCTCAGCGGGGGGAGGGAAATTCCCGCTCGAGCGGGGTGAGGGAAATACATAATCGACGGCGGCGGTCTCGGCATCGACCATCCGCGCCAGCACCGGCAGGCGGTGCGCCCTGGCCCACTCCTCGGTGCTGAGCAGCACGGTCGCGGCACCGTCGGAGAGGGGCGTTGAATTTCCCGCAGTCATGGTCGCATTGCCGTTCTTGCCGAAGACCGGCCGCAGCTTCGCCAGCGATTCCATGCTTGCCTCCGGTCGCAGGTTCTGATCGCGCTGCAAACCGAGATATGGGGTGACCAGGTCGTCAAAGAAGCCACGCTTCCACGCCGCGGCGAGGTGCTGGTGGCTGGCGACAGCGAGCTCATCCTGCGCTTCGCGGGGAATCTCCCATTCTCGGGCGGTGATCGCGGCATGCTCCCCCATCGACAGGCCGGTGCGGGGCTCGGCATTGCGTGGAATCTCGGGGACGATCTGGCTCGGACGAAGCTTGCGCAACAGCGCCAGGCGCTGCATCGGCGTCTTCGCGTTGTTGATCTGCAGCAGGACCCGTCGCAAGTCCTCGTTGACCGCGATCGGCGCGTCGCTGGCCGTATCGACGCCCCCCGAGACCCCGCTCTCGATCTGGCCCAGCGCGATCTTGTTGGCAACATGAATGGTCGTCTCCAGGCCGGTGCCGCAGGCCTGCTGCACGTCATAGGCCGGGGTCCAGGGAGAGAGCCGCGATCCGAGCACCACCTCGCGCGTGAGGTTGAAGTCGCGGCTGTGCTTGAGCACCGCTCCCGCGGCGACTTCGCCGAGGCGCTGACCCTGCAGCCCGAAGCGCGCGATCAGGCCGTCGAGAGCGGCGGTCAGCATGTCCTGGTTGGAGGCTCGCGCGTAGGGTCCACCGGCCCGCGCGAAGGGGATGCGGTTGCCACCGACGATGGCGGCGCGGCGAAGGTCAGGCATTCGGTGATTGCGGCTTATGTGACGTCAATGCTGTAATAAATGGTACAGATGGCTGACCCAGCGATGCGACTCCGGGAGTTCATGGACGGGCCCTGGTCCAGCGTTCGCCAGGAGATCCGCGACCAGATTCGGGACCATGAATTGCTGAGGCCGGTCGTCGGCCTGGAGGTTGAGGAGTACCGCGACCTGATCTGGGAACAGACCAAGCTGGTCAGCACCTCACGTGGCGCCAAGATGTTCTTTCCCAAGGAGGTAGGCGGCGAAGGCGACATCGGTGGCGCGTTGGTCGGGTTCGAGATGATCGGGCTGGTCGACCTGTCGCTGCTGGTCAAGCTAGGCGTGCAGTTCGGGTTGTTCGCCGGCGTGGTTCGCCGCCTGGGCACGGAAAAACATCACGAGGCCTACCTGCGGCCGGCGATGACGCTGGAGCTCCCGGGCTGTTTCGCGATGACGGAAACCGGCCATGGATCGGACGTGCAATCGATTCGGACCACCGCGACCTACGACCCTGAGCGCCAGCAGTTCGTCATCAATACCCCCGACGATGAGGCGCGCAAGGACTACATCGGCAACGCCGGACGCGACGGCCGGATCGCCGCCGTCTTCGCGCAGCTGATTACGAAGGGCAAACGCCAGGGCGTGCACGCACTACTGGTGCCGATCCGAAACCAGCGCGGCGAGGTCTGTCCCGGCATTCGCATCGAAGACGATGGCCACAAGGGCGGTCTCAATGGCGTCGACAACGGCCGCATCTGGTTCGACAACGTCCGCGTGCCGCGCGAAGCATTGCTCGACCGTTTCGGCTCGGTCGAGCCCGATGGCACGTACCACAGCCCGATCAAGAGCGAGACCCGACGGTTCTTCACGATGCTGGGCACGCTGGTCTCCGGACGCGTGAGCGTCGCCGGTGCCGCATTGGGCGCGGCAAAGCTGGCGCTGACCATAGCGGTTCGCTATGGCCTGGAGCGGCGCCAATTCAAAGCACCGGACAGCGACCGCGAGATCATCCTGCTCGACTACTTGCAGCATCAGCGACGCTTGCTGCCGTTGCTGGCGACCAGCTACGCGCTGCATTTTGCACACGAGTCGCTGGTCCGCAAGCTGCATGACGCCGGCGACGGCGACAGCTCGAATGAGGTCGAGCAGCGGCAGATCGAAACGCTGGCGGCGGGGATTAAGGCGGTCGGGACCTGGCATGCGACCAACACGATTCAGACCTGCCGGGAGGCTTGCGGCGGCGCCGGCTATCTATCGGTCAACCGGCTGACCCAGCTCAAGGCCGACACCGACATCTTCGCCACCTTCGAGGGCGATAACACGGTCCTGCTGCAACTCGTGGCAAAAGGCTTACTCACCAACTTCCGCGACGAGTTCGAAAGCATGGACACGGTCGCGACCATGCGCTTCCTCGCCGATCAGGTCGTCGGTGCGGTGCTGGAAAACACGCCGGTCAAGGGCGTGGCCCAATGGATTGCGGATATCTGGCCGCTCTCGGAGGCGGAGACGAGCATCATGGACCGGCGCTATCACCGATTCCTGCTGGTCTGGCGCGAGAAGCACGTGCTCGAGGCCGCCGCGCGCCGTCTGCGAAAGATGATGGCGGGAAACGGGGACGCCTTCGCCGCCTTTAACGCGGTGCAGGACCATCTGCTGCTCGCCGCGCGGGCGCACGTCGATCGCGTCGTGCTCGAGCAGTTCATCGCCGCGATCGACCGCTGCGAAGATGGGGAGACAAAGGCGCTCCTGGACAAGGTCTGCGATCTGCACGTGATGGCACTGCTGGAACGCGAGCGCGGCTGGTTCCTCGAACATGGTCAGCTCTCAGCGGCGCGGGCCAAGGCGGTGATCACCAACGTGAACCGGTTATGTCAGGAACTGCGGCCGCAAGCGCGGATGCTGGTCGACGCCTTCGGGATTCCCGAAGACTTGCTGCCGGCACTGCTGCGGCAAAAGCAGGAAACGGCTGTAAGCCGCTAGCCCCTCACCCCGGCCCTCTCCCCACAAGTGGGGAGAGGGAGAGTGATTAAGTGAGGAGAGGGAGAGTGATTAAGCGAGGAGAGGGAGAGTGATTATTCGCCGGCGGAATACCCGCAGAGGCGCGTCACCAGCAGCGCCTCGCCGGCCCCGATCGCCCAACGCGGGAGTCCGGGGCACCGACGACCGAGCAAGACGCCCAACTCAACGCCGGCGGGAACGAGCCGCGTCGATGGGGAAGGCTTTAGCACGCAGCGAATCGTGGGACCGCCAAGCCACAATGGCGGGCACGGCTCGCACTTGGAGAAAGCCGGCGCCCCCACAATCTCCACGCACCCCGGCGGTGACCAGGCATCGTCGGCGCTCGCAGACATCCCGGCCGTCGCGGCCGCGTGGGCGGGGGACGCCGCGCCACCATCGGACTGCGATAGGAGCAGCTGCAGTGCCACGAGGGTTGCGGCGGCTGAAACCACGAGCAGGCGCCAACCGGCGTTGGCCATTGCCTCGAGTGTAAAGCCGCTCAGGCCTTGGGCAGATGCTCGCTGAAGTAGGCGATCGTTCGTTTTAGGCCGTCCTCGAGCGAGGTGCGCGCCGTCCAGTCGAGGACCTTCTTCGCCCGCGTCAGGTCGGGCCGGCGCTGCTTGGGATCATCCTCGGGCAGGGGGCGGGTCACGATCTCGCTCGAGCTGCCGCAGAGGGTTCGAATCGTTTCGGCCAGCCGGCGCATCGTGATCTCCTGGTCGGTTCCGAGATTGATGGGCTCGCTGTAGTTGATGGCGAGGAGCCGGACGACGCCCTCGATCAGGTCATCGACGTAGCAGAGGCTGCGGGTCTGCGATCCATCACCGTAAATCGTGATCGGCTGGTTGTTGAGCGCCTGGAGCAGGAAGTTGGGAACGGCCCGCCCGTCGTTCAAGCGCATCCGGGGTCCATAGGTATTGAAGATGCGGATGATGCGCGTGCGCATCCCATGGGCCCGGTGATAGGCCATCGTGAACGCCTCAGCGGCGCGCTTCGCTTCATCGTAGACCGCGCGGGGACCGATCGGGTTCACGTTGCCCCAATAGGTCTCGGGCTGGGGATGCACGAGCGGATCGCCATACACCTCCGAGGTCGAGGCGAGCAAAAACAGGGCATTCTTGGCGCGAGCCAGGCCGAGCATGTTGTGGGTGCCGAGCGTTCCGACTTTGAGGGTGGCGATCGGGTGGTCGGAATAATCGATCGGTGAGGCGGGGGAGGCGAAGTGAAGGACCGCGTCGACGGATCCCTCGAGGTACAGCGGCTCACTGACGTTGTGCTGGATCGAATGGAAGCCTTTGACGCCGTCCAGATGCTTGACGTTGCGGGCCGAGCCCGTGACCAGGTTGTCGACGCAGATGACCTGCCACCCTTCCTTGAGCAGCCGGTCGCAGAGATGCGATCCGAGGAAGCCGGCGCCGCCGGTGATGACAGCCTTACGGCTCAATGCCCCCCACCCAACCCTCCCCCCGTGGAGCGGGGGGAGGGAAATTGTGGCGTGAGGTTATGATCGGCCGACGCCGCGATAGACAAACCCGAGCTCGCGCATCGCCCTGGGGTCATAGATGTTCCGTCCGTCAATCAACACCGGCCTCCGCATCGTCGACTTGAGCCGTTGCAGGTCGAGATCGATGAATTCCTGCCAGTCGGTGACAACCAGGAGCGCGTCGGCGCCATCCGCGACCGCATAGGCATCCGGACAGTACTCGATCGAGTTCATCCGTGCCTTCAGGACCGGCATGGCTTTCGGGTCGTAGGCCCGCACCGTCGCGCCTTTTTGCAAGAGGTTCTCGATGACGTCGATGGCAGGGGACTCGCGGACGTCATCGGTGTTGGGCTTGTATGCGAGTCCGAGCACCCCGATGATCTGATCGCGTAAGGCGCCCAGGACTTCTCGGAGCTTCTCGACGACGAGGGTCCGCTGATCGAGATTGATCTCCATCACCGCATCGAGCAGCTCCGGATGGTATCCCATAGTCTCTGCCATGCGGGCCAGGGCCTTGACGTCTTTGGGAAAGCACGACCCGCCGTACCCGATCCCAGCGTCGAGGAACATCGGACCGATGCGGCGATCCATCCCCATGCCTTCCGAGACGACTTTGACGTCGGCGTCGACGCGTTCGCAGATGCGCGCAATCTCATTGATAAATGAGATCCGCGTGGCCAGAAAGGCATTGGAGGCGTACTTGATCATTTCGGCGGTGTGTAGATCGGTGATCAAGATCTGGGTGTCGAGCTTGCCGTAGAGCGCCGAGACCGCCCGTGCCGCCGCCTGGTCATGCGAACCGAAAACCAGGCGATCAGGATGCATGAAGTCGTGGATCGCGCTGCCTTCCCGAAGGAACTCCGGGTTCGATACCACGAAGAAGGGGATTTCGTCGCGGAGATTCTCACCGACGATCCGGGCCACGATGTTGCCCGTCCCGATCGGCACCGTGCTCTTGTTGACCACGGTCAGCGTTTTTTTCATCGCGCCGGCGATTCCTTTGGCCGCCTGCTTGACGAACACCAGGTCGGCCTCGCCACGCCGTCCAGGCGGCGTGCCGACGGCGATGAAGACGAATTCGGCCTGCGGAATCGCCTCCTCATAGCTGGGCGTGAAGCAGAGACGGCCGGATGCCAGACCCTTTCTCAGCAGGCCGTCGACGCCGGGCTCGTAGATGGTGGGCTCGCCGGCCTTGAGCCGGGTGACCTTATCCTCATCAATGTCGACTCCGATGACCTGGTGGCCCAGGTCCGCGAGGCAAACGGCGGTGGTCAGACCGACATAGCCGGTGCCGACGACGGCGATCGAGCTCACCAGCCGAGTCTACCGAAGCGGCGACGACCGTTCATCTCAATTCTGGAATGGAGAAGACCATCACTTCTTGCCGGTGTCTCTACAATCATCGCTCTGCCATGGGTCGGGTCCGGAGATGGTCCATCGCCGCGGCAGCCGTGCTTGCGGGATCCGGATTTGCGCAGCTGGGTCTGGCCGTGCCGGCCGCTGCGGCGGCCCCGCACGGGGGCGTGGTCCTCGACGGGTGGGGAGGCCTTCACCCCTTCGGCGGATTCGTCCTGAACCAGAATGCAGCGGCCTACTGGGGCGGATGGGATATCGCTCGCGGCCTTGCCGTCCGAGAGGATGGCTCGGGCGGATGGACCCTCGACGGCTACGGCGGCGTGCATGCGTTTGGCAACGCGGCGGCGGTGCATACGCCTTTCTACGTGGGGTCGGACATCGCCCGTGCTCTCGTCGTGACGTCGCGCGATGCCAACGCCGTCCTCGATGGGCGGCAGGGTTACGTCCTCGACGGCTACGGCGGCTTGCATCCGTGGGGTGGCGCGCCCAATCTGGCGGCGCCGGCGACGCATTCAGGCAGTGACACAGCCCGCGGCCTGGAAATTCATTACAACAGCGGCGGAGCGCCGGATGGTGGCTGGATCATGGACTCGCGCGGACGGGTCACGGCGTTTGGCGCCGCTCCCTCGCTGCCGCTGAGTCTGCCGCGCGCGCCCGTCTTCCAACAGCTTCACGGTGACGCAACAGGCGGATACGTCGTTGCAAGGTGGGGCATCACCACCAGCTACGGCAGCGGAATCTCGCCCTATTGGTCGGGATATAGCGATTGGAGTTCCTGGGACATCATTCGAGACGTCGTGCTGGTCAATCCCACGAACCCGACGCCGATCGCCCAGCCATCGACCGCCGCGGCCACTGCGACCTATCAGGCTTGGCTGCATCCCCACGGGGGCGTGATCCTCGACGGTTACGGTGGATTACATCCATTCGGTGGCATGGTGTTGAACCTGTCGCCCGCGCCCTACTGGGGAGGTGTCGACATAGCGCGAGCCGCCGTCGTCCGAGCCGACGCGACCGGAGGGTGGATTCTCGACGCCTGGGGAGGAATTCATCCCTTCGGAAGCGTCAACCCAATTGCGCAGCCCGGCTACTGGCCGAACTGGTACATCGCCCGCGACATGGTCGTGACCTCGCGGGACGCAGACGGCCAGCTGGACGGAAGGCAGGGGTACGTGATGGACGGCTGGGGCGGAATTCACCCCTGGGGTGGTGCCCCGACGCTATCGGGCGCTCCCTACACGCCCTACGCGGACAACGAGCGCGGCCTCGAGATTCATTACAGCAGCGCCGGAATACCCGACGGGGGTTGGGAGATGGACCGCTGGGGCCACGTGACGGCGTTCGGCGCGGCGCCAGCGATCACGCTGTCGGGCTTGCCAGTTTCGCCGATCATGCAGAAGCTGCACGGCTCGGCGTCCGGCGGCTTTGCGGTCTCGAAGTGGGGCCAGGCCACGACCTACGGCACGATCTCTCCCTACTGGGATTCATATACGGATTGGGGATCCTGGGACATTCTGCGCGACATCGTGCTCATCGATCCCACCAATCCGAACCCGACGGCGCAGCCGGTCAGCAGCGCGGCGAGCGCGCGGATTTCCGGGGCGGTCAACCTGCAGTACACGATTTCCGACCCGATCATCGCCCAGTCGCGAAACCTCGATTGCGAATCGGCCGCGCTGCGAATGGCCCTGATGGTCACGGGCGTCAATGCGTCGGAGGACTGGATCCTGGCCCAGATGGGCGCCGACCTGCGGCGGGCGGTGGTCGATCAGTTCGGCGACATTCTGCGATGGGGCGATCCCTATCAGACGTTCGTGGGCAACGTCAACGGGCTGGAGTACAACGCCACCGGATACGGCGTCTACTTTCCACCGATCAACGCGAGCGCCGGCCCGGGTCACGCGGGCAGGTCGACCTGGGCCGGCGAAGGCTGGAATCCCCACGACCTCTACCTCGAGGTTGCCAGCGGGAACCCGGCCGTGGTGTGGGTCCCGGTGTTCGGATACTGGGACAGCGCGAGCATGCGCACCTGGACAGCCTGGGACGGTCGCCAGATTCGCTACACGCTGGTGGAGCATGCGATGACGCTGATCGGCGTGAACGCCGCGGCCGGGACCGTAACCCTGAACGATCCGAACCGCGGCGTGGTGCGCACGGTATCGATGAGCTCGTTCGAGGCCGCGTTCGCGAAGTTCAACAACATGGCGGTGGTGGTCTTCTGATGCGCTTACGAGTGGGCCTCATGGCGGCGGTGGCCGGGACGCTGCTCCTGGCCGCCTGCCAGCAGGCGCCGACCTCGACCGCAGCGTCGAGCAGACCGGCGCACTCCAGTGCACCGGCGAGATCGTCCCCTACACCCTCGGCGTCGCCCACCTCAACCCCGGCGTTGGCCCTGGATCACGTCGGCGCGACGGCGTCTCCCAGCGGCTTTCTCGCGCTGGCGGTGATCAGCAATCCATCCGGGATGACGGCGCTCAACGTCACCGTGGAAATCTCAGCACTCGACGCCTCGGGCGGCGCGATGACGCGCCGCAGCGGCACGATTCAGCGGATTGCCCCGGAGAGTCGCGACGCCATCGCGTTGCCATTCCCGGTCGGCCGCACCCTCCCGAGCCGTTTCGATGCCACCATCAAGTCGGTCCAATGGATCGCGGATGGACAGCCGGACGCCGCGCAGGTGACCGCGGCAAGCTTTCAGCAAGACGCTCGGACGCCGACGGTGGTGGCCCACGTGGTGACCCAGGGCCCATCGGCTGACCGTGTCCTGCTCACGGCGGTCTGCTGGGACGGCGCCGGCGCCATTCGCGGCGGTGGAAGCCGCACGGTCACCGTCCCACCGGGCGTCCAAGGGCACGACGAGGCGATCGAGGTCGCGATCTCGACCCTGCCCGCTCGCTGTGACGTCTTCGACGTCAGCCTGCACTAGCGACCGCAGACAGCGCGGTCTTGCGGCACAATGGCACCCGTGCCACTGCGACTGCGTCGCGTCCTCGTCGCCGGCGGCGCGGGCTTTCTCGGCTCCGCCTTCGTCCGCCAGCGGCTGCGCGCCGACCCGGAAATCATGATCACAGTCCTCGACAAGCTCACCTATGCCGGAAGCGAGGAGAACCTGGCCGAGGTGAGCGGTGATCCGCGTCTTCGCTTCGTCCGCGGCGAC
>DAIPYJ010000065.1:0-16054 GCA_036782775.1 Candidatus Dormiibacterota bacterium
TCGTCGTCAACCGAAGCACTCCTTCCTCGCCGACGGCGAGGGCGCTCGCGATCCGACCCTCGGCGTCGATCAAGTAGCCGGTCGGCGTCGCATTCGTCCGATAGGCGCTTGCCACCTCCCATCCCGGCTCAAGTAAAACCGTTGCCTTCCAACCGTTCCTAGCGGCGAGCTGGCGATTGACCTTCTTGTCCCCCCGGCTCATGACGATCAGTTGGGGCGCCCCAGCCGGTAGATCGCGCAGCTTGGGAGCGAGCTGCGCGCAGAACCCGCATTCGGGGTTGAAAAAGACCATCATGGCCGGTTTCCCACGGTAGTCGGCCGGCGTCCGCAGGCGGCCGTCGAGGTCCGGCAGCCGAAAGTCGGGCGCCGGTGTCCCCGGCGTCAACGCACCCGTGCCGTTCGCGGCACCTCCCGGCAGCGGTTCGGCGCGAGCGAGGGTGAACAAGGCGTCAGCGCCGACCGCAAGTGCGCTTGCGATCCGGCCGCTCGCATCGAGCAGATATCCGGTCGGCGTTCCGGTCGTCTGATAGGCATCCATGAGCGACATATCAGGGGCGAGCAGGACATCGCATGCCCAGCGGTTTTCCTGGGCCATCCGCTCAAGTTGGCTTCGCTCGCCGTTCGCGATCAGGACCATTTGCGGACCGTCCGCCGGAATGCTGCCCAGTCGCGACGCCATTTGCAGACAGAAGCCACAGCTCGTGCTGAAGAATGCAATCACGAGTTCCTTGCCGCGATAGCCCTCGAGGGTCCTTCGATTGGCGGCGAGGTCGGGCAAGTCGAACGCAGGTGCCAGGCTGCCAACCGATAGCCCGACGGACGGCTTCGACTCAGCGGACGCTGCCGCTGGCTGCGAAGGACGAGCTTGAAGCGCGGCCTCGACGCCAGTGATCCGCTGCTTTAACTGCTCGTGGAGCAGCAACGTCTGCCCATGCTGGCGCATCAACAGATAGACAAGCGCGCCGACGAGTACCAGACCAATCCATGTCAGAAGGAAGGCGGCAGCGAGCAGTGCGATCAGCACCGTTCGTTAGGGAAATTTACAGGTGGGAGTACCCAGGCCAAGGAACCCGGTGTCACAAATCGGAACCGTCGAACCGCAGACGAAGTTGTGCTGAATGTTGTTGTCGCCGGCGAGTTCCGTATTGCAGAAGTTGATGCAGTCCTGTTCCGAGCCGTTGAAAATCACCGTGCACGCAGCCGTCGTTCCAATGAGCAATGGCGGGCTGCCCGTGCAGGAGCAGCAGCAATACTGGCAGGCGCCGTTTACGCAGGTGCCGCCCGCCTGGCAGGCATTGCCGCACGTTCCGCAGTTGTTGACGTCCGTCTTCAGGTTGACGCACGTGCCGTTGCAGCTCGTGAAGCCCGACGGGCAAACGGCCACGCACGACCCGTTCTGGCAGGTCTGCTGCGATGAGCACGCGTTCCCGCACGCGCCGCAGTTGCTATTCGTCGTCAAATCGGTGCAGCTGCCACCGCAACAGCCTTGACCGGCGGCACAAGTGTTGCCGCAGGTCCCGCAGTTGCTCGTGGTTGTGAGGTTCGTGCAGGCGCCGCCGCAACACCCCTGGCCGGGCGTGCAGGCATTGCCGCAGGTCCCGCAGTTGCTCGTGGTTGTGAGGTTCGTGCAGGCGCCGCCGCAACACCCCTGGCCGGGCGTGCAGGCGTTGCCGCAGGTCCCGCAGTTGCTCGTGGTTGTGAGGTCAGTGCAGGCGCCGCCGCAACAGCCCTGGCCGGGCGGGCAGGCGTTGCCGCAGGTGCCGCAGTTGAGGGTGCTGGTGAGATCGGTGCAGACGCCGTTGCAACACCCTTGACCGGCGGCACATGCGGTGCCGCATGTCCCACAGTTCGTTGTGGTGTTCAGATCAGTGCAGGCACCGTTGCAGCATCCCTGGCCCACTGCGCAGGCGTTGGCGCAAGCGCCGCAGTCGGTCACCGTATTCAAGGGCGTGCAAATCCCGCCGCAGCAGCCCTGGCCGGCGGCGCAAGCGGTACCGCAGGTACCACAGTTCGTCGTCGTGTTGAGGTCGGTACATACGCCGTTGCAGCAGCCCTGGCCTACGGCGCAGGCGTTGCCGCAGGCGCCGCAGTTGAGGACCGTATTCAAGGGCGCGCAGAAGCCGCCACAGCAGCCTTCGCCCGGCAGACAGGCAACGCCGCAGGCACCACAGTTTTGCGTGGTACTGAGGGGCGTACATGTACCAATGGCTGGCACCGGCCCCGAACAGCATCCCTGGCCGGCCGGACAGCATGAGGGGACACCAGCCGTGCTGATGCACAAGGTCTGCGGGCTGCTGCACTGCGATAAACCGGGATTGTTTGCGAAGCTGCTCTTGCAGGTGCCGCGCTCGGGACCTGGGGGGAAGAGCATGTTGCAGAGCTGCGCGGCGTCGCTGTTTCCCCCTCCCGGGTCGGCCACTGCAGCGAGCAAGCGGCTCGGAAAGACGGATGCCACGAGTGCGCCGCCGAGGGCGAGCCCTGCTTTTAAGGTCGCCCGCCGAGATATGCCATCGGCGAGGGCGACGGACAGTTCGCGAAATCGACGCTGGACATCGCCAGAATCAGTGGGACCCGGACCGACCGGTACGGCCATCGTGGACTCCCCTTATGCCACCAACGCCGAGTTAGCGAACGGTTACCACATAATGCTGCGCTCCGACATGCTTGTCAAGGCTTTTGAGAAGACCGCTGCCAAGAACTAAAGGGCACTTTCGGGCAGCTGGGGCTGCCCACCGGCTACTGTTCGCGCCGCTGTGGCGAAGCCAGGATGGGGTAATGGGTGCTCGGACCCCTCCCCGGCCCTCTCGCGCGAGCGGGGCAGGGAGATTCTGCCCAAATCTGCGGCCACTCACCCCGGCCCTCTACCTACAACCGGGGAGAGATTGAGATGGTCTGGGTGTCCGAGCGCCGAGAAGCCGTCGACCCGGGTTGGTTTTTCTCCGACGGCATCGATCTGATTGTGCTTCTCCAGGGACACCTCAAAGTAGAGTTCGACCAGGAGCGATTTGCGGATCGAATTTTGCCGGGCGACGATCTTCGTTGCGACGCACCCTAGATGAACCTCGCCAACAATCTTCGGCGCGGCCGGACGTTCTTTCCGGACCGGGCGGCAATCGTCTTCGAGGGCCGGCGCGTTTCCTACCGCGAGCTTGACGAGTCCAGCAACCGCGTCGCGAATGCACTGACCGGACTCGGCATCAAGCGCGGCGACCGGGTCGCCGTTTACCTGCCGAACATTCCCGAGTTCGCGGTCGTCTATTACGGCATCCTCAAGGTCGGCGCGATCGCGGTCTCGATCAACTCGATCTTCAAACAGCACGAAGTCGCCTTCATCCTCAACGACTCGGGTAGCCGCCTCCTCTTCACCACCGCCGAGCTGGCGGCACAGCTGGAAGGCATGGAAGCCTCGACGGTCGAACGCATCCTCGCCGTCGATCAATCGCTCGACGAGCTGACCAGACGTGCATCGGCCGATCCGCACACGGTTGATCTGGAGGCCGGCGATCCCGCGCTGCTGCTCTACACCTCCGGCACGACCGGCTTCCCGAAAGGCGCGACCTTGAGCCATGGCAACGTGGTCTCCAACACCTGGTCGGTCGTCCACCACGCCGGCTACCAGCCGGGCGATCGCCTTGTGCTCTTCCTTCCTCTGTTCCATGTCTTCGGACAGAACTTCATCATGAATGCCTGCTTCCTCGCCGGCAGCACGCTCGTCCTCCACCGCCGCTTCGTTCCCGATGCGGTGCTCGACTCGATCGCGCGCGAACGCGTGACGATGTTCTTCGCCGTCCCCACCATCTACGTCGCGCTCCTCAACCAGGAGGTCAAGCCGGAGCAGCTGGCCTCGATCCGCTACTGGTTCTCGGCCGCCGCCACCATGCCACAGGAGATCAGCCGCCGGTGGAGCGAGCGGTTTGGTCGCCCGATCCACGAGGGTTACGGCCTCACCGAGACCTCACCATTTGCCGCCTACAACCACGACTTTCGGCATAAATTCGGCAGCGTCGGCACCGCGGTCGAGAACTTCGAGATCCGCATCGTCGACGAGGCGGACCACGAAGTGCCGCTGGGCTCGCTGGGCGAGATCGCCATCAAAGGCCCCGGCGTCATGCTCGGCTACTGGGGCCGGCCTCAGGACACCAGCCTGGCGATTCGCGATGGCTGGTTTCACTCGGGCGACATCGGCTCGATGGACGACGAGGGCTACGTCTTCATCGTCGACCGGGTCAAGGACATGATCAACTGCTCGGGATTCAAAGTCTGGCCAGCGGAGGTCGAGCAGTTGCTCTATCGCCATCCGGCGGTCAAAGAAGCCGCCGTCTATGCCGTGCCCGATGCGGAAGCCGGTGAGTCGGTGGCCGCCGCGATCGTCCTGCGCGATGGCGCGACCGCAAGCGCCGAGGAGATCAGCGAGTACTGCCGGTCCCGCGCCGCCGTCTACAAGGCGCCGAGCCGCGTCGACTTCGTGACCGAGCTGCCCAAAAACCCGACCGGAAAGATTCTCAAGCGGGTGCTTCGGGACCGGGCGGCGCAGCGGAAGCCCGCTTCATGATCTCGGCCACGATGGCCGTCTTGGCGTCGGCGTAGTCCTGCATGTAGGTCCAGTCGCGGCTCGCCAGCTCGAGCTTGGCGCGGTGTCAGGCGGGATCGTATTCCTGGATCTTGACGCGTCCGGCGAGCGGCTTGAGCTCGCCAACCGTGATAGCCCGGAGCTCAGCTTCGCGACTGCTCTGCGGGCGTTCTTCCATGGCACGCCAATGGTAGATCGGGCGAATAGGTTTGGCGGCCATCGCCCGTTGTACCCATGCCGTCTGGCGCCAGAGGAACCAGGCTGCCGACGGCGGGCAAAGCGTGAACAATCCGCTCCGGCGCCAGGACACCGCGGGCTCCCCACCGGCGGTTGCGCTCGGTCTGACTCTGGCCGAGCGAATGCCGAGCTTCCTTGCGCAGATGGAGGCGCGCATCCAGGAGATGGACGAGCGTAACCCGGTCCTGCCAGAGGAGTTTCGGCTGCGCGAGCGATTGACGCGCCAATATGCGACGCTCCTCATCGGCCGCTGGCTGGTCAGCGGTGCGTCGGCCTCCGAGGAGGAGGCGGGCTGGATCAGCGAGCAGGGACGCGTCGCCGCGGGCGCCGGCCTGCCAATCGCGGCCGTCGCTAAACACTACTTCATGTGGCGCGATAACACGAACGCGTTTCTGCAGGAGCTGGCGACCGAGCTCGAGACACCGGAGCCGGTCATCGAGGCCGCCCTGCAGGGCGTCAGGTCGAGCGCCGACGCCAGCATTCTTCGTCTGGTTCGCGACTATGACCACGAGATGCACCGGCTGCGGGAACTGCTCCATGCCGAACAGTCGAGCCTGCGGCATCAGGCGCTGCACGACGCGCTGACCGGCCTTCCCAATCGCTCCCTCTTCTATGACCGGCTCGATCAGGCGCTCGCCGGCTACCGGCGCGAGCAAGTCGGGTTTTCGGTGATGCTGCTCGACCTGAACCGGTTCAAGGAAATCAACGACACGCTCGGACATCAGACGGGCGACCTCGTCCTCCGTCACCTCAGCAGCCAGCTGCGGCCCCTGCTCCGCGAAGTCGACACCCTGGCACGATGGGGTGGCGACGAGTTCGGCATCATCCTTCCAACCGCCGACCTGCGTCAGGCGCTCCGCGTGGCGGCGCGTTTGCAGCAGGCGCTCGCGACGCCGCTGATCGCGCAGGGCTTCCGGCTGAGGCCGGAAAGCAGTATCGGGATCGCAACCTGCCCCGAGCACGGCATCGAGGGCGAAGCCCTGCTCCAGCATGCGGACGTCGCCCTCTACATCGCCAAGCGCGCGCACGGGGGAATCGCCACCTACGACGCCGGCGGGATCAACGAGGCCACCGCGCAGGCCTAACCTTCGATCACGCGATTTCGGAGTCGCCGCATCCCCGAAAGCCAGCGGTCGTAGTCGGCGGCCTTGCGGCGAACATAGTCGGCCACCTCGGGATGGGGCAGGATGAGAAAGCGTTCCTCGCGCATGGCCTCGGTCGTCATGCGCGCCACGTCGTCCGGCTCGAGCGCGCCTTCCAGCAGAAAATTGCGTTCGCCCTCGCGCAATAGCATCGGGGTGCGGACGCCCATCGGGCACAACGCGGAGACCCGAATGCCGCGGTCGCCGTAGGCGATCGAGAGCCATTCGAAAAAGGAGAGCGCGGCAGCCTTGGTGGTGGCGTAGGGCGCGGCGAGGATGTGATTGACCAGCGCCGCAGCCGAGATGGTGCCGACGAAGCATCCGGATCCGCGCTCGAGCATGCCCGGAATCACAGCCCGGGCGGCGTAGACATGCCCCATGACATGCACTTCCCAGCTGCGCTGCCAGGCATCGTCGGGTGCTTCAGGCCCGCCGCCGAAGGCGATGCCGGCGTTCGAGCAGTAGACATCGATCCGGCCGTAGGCGTCGATCGCGCGCTGGACAAGCTCCTGGACAGCGGACTCAACCGTGACATCGGTCGACACCGCAAGCCCACCGACTTCCTGGGCGACCGCCTGGGCGGACTGGAGATCGACATCGGCGACCACGATCGCCGCCGCGCCCTCATCCTTGAACCGGCGGCAGAGCGCGCGACCGATTCCCCCGCCGCCGCCGGTCACCACGACCACCGAGTCCCAGAGCTCCACGCTATTCCACCAGCCGAAGACCGGCTTGAATGAATCCCATGATGGTTCCCGTCCTTCCCTCGTAGCTCGGGTCCGGTCGCTTGCCGCGCCGGTGCAACATCAGGTTGTAGCCGAGGATCGCCGCATATTTGTAATAGGTCAGTGCCAGCGTCCAGCGGAACTCGGCCGGATCGGCGCCGAACAAGGCGCAAACCGCATGCGGCGCCAGCCCCTTGGAAGCACCCCATCCGCGACCTCCGTCGTCGCCGCCCTGAAAGACGACGCACAGGCAGCAGAGGTCGAGCAGCGGCTGGCCGAGCTCGGCGATCTCCCAATCGAGCACTGCCGTCACCTGCTCCTGCACGAACAGCATGTTGCCGAAGTGATAGTCGCCGTGAACCAGCACCGGCGCGCGATCGGCAGGCAAGCCGGCAGCAAGTCGCCGGGCGAGCGCCGGCGCCTCACCGGTCAGCTCGGCCGGAGCGCGTTCCATCAACCAGGTCCAGCGGCTGAGCTCGCCCTGCAGTGCAACCGCTGGTTCACCGCTGAGTCCGCTGGACTCCGGCGCAACGGACTGCAGGGCCTGCAAGACCTTGATCGCCGATTGCGCCAGCGCCATCGGATCGGCCCCGGCCGCCGCGGCGGCTTCGATTCGCTCGCCGGGCATCGCCTCCATCAAAACAAAGGGCCGGCCATCCACCACGGGTTCCGCCGACATGGCGATGATGCCGGGCGCCGGAATGCCGCGCGCATGAAGCGCCTGCATGAGGCGGCCCTGCCGCGGGATGTCAGCCGGCCCGGCGATCCGGGCGCCCGGTGGCGGCAGGCGGAGCACCGCGCGCCGCCCGTCGAGATCGACCCAGTAGGTGAAACCGGAGTGGCCCTCAGGAATCGGCCGTAGATCGATCACGCGCTCAGCAATGGCCCGCGCGAGGTCGCGGCGGATCTGTTCCTCGACGGTCATTACCGACTTCCGTTTCCCCCTCCCCCGCGTGTGGGCGAGGGGGCAGGGGGAGCGGGCCCTTCCAGGTGGGCGACATCGAATAACGTGCCGGCGACCCGTCGGCCGTCCTTGACGCGCAGGATGCTGACCCCCGTGAACGGCGGATAGAGTCGCAGGCTCCCAGGCTCCAGCCGCAAGACGTCGGCCAGGCAGTTGAGGATCGCGATCCCGTGACCGACCATGATCACGCGTTGCCCAGGGTGCGCCTTGGCTGCGGCGTCGACGGCAGCCCGCATCCGTTCGATGATCCCGTTCCTCGATTCGTCAAGCGAAATCTTTCCGCCGCTGAAGCTCGCCAGCGCTTCGCCAAGCCCTGGCTCGAGCCGAATCTCTTCGCTCAGCGCCCGAGCCGTCTCCTGGGCGCGGCGCGCCGGGCTGGCGTAAACCGCCGCCACCGGCAGACGCCCGACTCGCTCAGCCAGCCGCCGCGCCTGTTCCCGCCCAAGCGGGCTCAGCGGTGGATCGTCGACCACCTCGAGGCCGTCATAGACATCGGCGTGCCGCACCAGCCAGATTTCGGTGACATCCTCGACGCCGAGCAGATATGACTGCTCGAGCGAGCGCATGGCACGGATGACGTCGTCCGCCGAATCAGGGCGCGATCGGCTCACGCTTGTCGTACTTGCGCAGCTCCAGCCGCCCGATCTGGTTGCGATGGACCTCGTCCGGACCGTCGACGATGCGGACCGTCCGGGCGTAGGCATAGGCTTCCGCCAGCGGAAAGTCCTCGGACACGCCGGCCGCCCCATGTGCCTGGATTGCCCAGTCGAGCACGCGGCAGAGCATGTTGGGCGCCGCCACCTTGATCATCGCGATCTCGGCACGGGCCGCCTTGTTGCCGGCGCTGTCCATCTTGTAGGCGGCGTTCAACGTCAGCAGCCGGGCCTGGTCGATCAGGATGCGGGCTTCGGCGATGCGCTCCAGCCAGACGGACTGCTCGGCAAGCGGCCGGCCGAAGGCGACGCGGCCGCTCAGCCGCCGGCACATCAGCTCGAGCGCCACCTCGGCAACGCCGATCAGGCGCATGCAGTGGTGAATGCGACCCGGGCCAAGCCTCGCCTGCGCGATTTCGAAGCCCCGTCCTTCACCGACCAGGATGTTCGCGACCGGCACGCGCACGTTGTCGAAGTCGACCTCGCCGTGCCCGTGCGGCGCGTCGTCGTAGCCAAAGACGGTCAGCGGGCGGAGGACACGGAGGCCTGGCGTGTCGCGCGGGACCAGCACCATCGATTGCTGCCGGTATCGGTCGGGGTTGGCTGCATCCGTTTTCCCCATGAAGATGAAGATTTCGCAGCGCGGATCCATCGCGCCCGAGGTCCACCATTTGCGGCCGTTGATGACGTATTCATCGCCTTCGCGGCGGATCTGGCTCTCGATGTTCGTCGCATCTGATGAAGCGACCGCCGGCTCGGTCATGGCGAAGCCCGACCGAATCCGGCCATCCAGCAGCGGCCTCAGCCATTGGGCCTTCTGCGCTTCGGTGCCGAAGCGCTCGAGGACTTCCATGTTGCCGGTGTCCGGCGCCGAGCAGTTGAAGACCTCGGGCGCCCAGTCGACGCGGCCCATGATCTCGCAGAGCGGCGCGTACTCGATGTTCGTCAGTCCCGCGCCTTCCGCCGATTCCGGCAGGAAGAGGTTCCACAACCCCGCCGCGCGCGCCTTGGCCTTCAGCTCCTCGACCACCGGGTTGGGCCGCCAGCGATCACCGTTGGCGCCTGCCTCGCGGTGGCGGCCCTGGTTGGGATAGACGAACTCGTCCATGAAGGCGCGCAGCTGTGCTTGCAACTGCGCGACCTTCGGCGAAAGCGCGAAGTCCATGCTGTGCCGCCCTCCTCAGCGGCTCTGCCGATCGTAACGGGAGGCGGCCGGACCGCCGATGGCGGCCCGGCCGGCGTCATTAGGACGGAATCCCGTTGGTCGGCGGCGTCGCCGGCGTCCCGGAGTACTGCTTGATCGAGCCCGAATCGCTCGAGGTGTACACCGGGCCGTTTGTCGTCGCGGAGCCGTCCGCCGCGATGGTTGCGATCTGGACGCCAAGGTAGCCGAGATGGTTGTCCGAGGAGAAGCCGAACGGCGCCAGACCTGGACCGCCGGTCAGCTTCGTGTTTTGCAGCGTGTGCACGACGCTGTCCCGCGTCGGGTTCTGTCCGGCCTTCTTCATCAACTGCACGAAGGTGTAGGCGACACCCATGCCGTACAGGACGTTACCGTCCCAGGGCAGGCTGGAGATGTACTGGTCGTGGATCTGCTTGAAGAGCGTGATCCAGGGATTCGACGAGTCACTGACCAGCGGCAGGTAGGAATCGGTCACCATGCCGGCGAGCAGCTGGCCGCCAACGGCGCCGTTGGAGAAATGCGTCAGCAAGCCGGTCAACGTCGGCGGGTCTGAGCCAACGTTGCTCACTACCCACAGCGGGTGATAGTTCAACTTCGCCGCCGTCAGCAACGCTAGCGCCGTAAACGCCGGGATGCTGAAGGCTGCTACCACCTGGGCGCCGGATGCCTGCAAGGCGGCGATCGCCGGCCCGACGTTGATGTTCGTCACGTCGTAGGTCTGCTTGCTCGCCACCGTCGACGACGAGAGCTGCTGGTCCAGTCCCTTGACGCCGTCCTGTCCGAACTCATCGTTCTGATAGAAGTACCCGACCTTCTTGCCGGACTGGCTCTGATTGATGTACTGGCCGAGGATCTTGCCTTCGATGGTGTAGTCCGGCTGCCAGCCGAAGGTGAAGGGATACTTCGAAGGGTTGTTCCAGCAGTTACAGCCGCTGGCGACGAAAAGGTCCGGGACCTTCTCCGAATTGAGGTAATCGATGACGGCCAGGTGGGTCGGCGTTCCGAGCGCGTTGAAGACCGCGAAGACCTTGTCTTGGAGGACGAGCTTGCGCGTCTGGCTCGAGGTGTTCGTCGGGTTGTAGCCGTCGTCCAGGTACTCGTAGGTGATCTTCCGCCCGAAGATGCCGCCGTGCGTATTGACCCACTGGAAATAGGCATTCGCGGCCGGGGCGATCTCCGAGTATCCGGGGGCCGCCGGGCCGGTCAAGGGCTGCGTGCTCCCGATCTTGATCTCGCTGGCCGTGATCCCGGGAGCCGAGGCCGTGTTCGAACTGCCGCTGTTGCTCTGGCCGCACGCCGCCAGCAACGCGGCCGCGCAGACCATCGCAACCCGGCTCATCGCCGATGTCAGTCGCTTGTGTTGAACAGTCAATCCTTCCTCCTTTTCGACTTATGATCACCCTTCCCCTCCGAGGGAAGGCAGGGTGGGGTCCGCCTCAGCCCCCCGCGGGATCGTCCCAATCCACCACCCCCTTCTGACTGGTTGGCCCTCCGGCAAACCGTGCGCGGGCGAGGGCGAGTAGGCGGCGGAGTCCGCCGTCGATGCCGTACGGCATGACCAGCATCGCGACCACCAGCACGGCGCCGTAAATCGCGAGCGGCAGGTTATTGCCGACCGAGCTTGGCAGGTTGAGGCCGCTGGCCATGCCGCTCGTCAGCGAGGGAATGAAGACCAGGATGAGCGATCCCCAGATAGCGCCGCTGAGCCGGCCCAGCCCGCCGATCACGATCGCGCTCACCAGTTGCAGCGAGAGCGCAACGCCGAACCCAGCCGGTGCGGTCAGTCCGGACCAGTAGGCGAACAGCGAGCCGGCCAGCCCGGCGCAGGCGGAACTGACGATGAACGCCACCACCTGCGTCCGGGCGACGTTGATGCCGGCGAGCGAAGCGGCCGCCTCGTGGTCGCGCACCGCCTTGAAGCTTCGTCCCACCGAGCTCTGCAGTAAGTTGGCGAGCAGCACCATCGTGACCAGCGCGGCGATGATCGCGATCCAGGCGATCCAGCGCTCGGGGGGAAAGTCAGGCCCGAGCCAGGACGGCACGGACGATGGCGCCACCGTGATCCCCTCCTCGCCGCCGAAGAATCCGGCATAGCGAGTTGCGATCTGGGGCAATCCCACTGCGAGCGCCAGGGTTGCGCCCGCCAGGTAGGGACCGCGCAGGCGGGCGGCCGCGATCCCGAAGACCGCGCCCAGCAGCGAGGCGGTCGCGATCGCTGCTGCAAGCACCAGGATCACCGGCAGGTCGTGACCGCGAAGCATCAGGGAGGTGGTATACGCGCCGATCGCCATCAGCGCGCCGTGACCCAACGACAGCTGGCCGTTGACACCGGTCAACAGGTTCAGTCCGGCCGTGGCAATCACGAAAATCGCCACCGAAGCCAGGTTGTAATCGGTATAGGCGTCGATCTGCGAGGTGAGCAGGAGCAGGACAACGGCCGCGAGGAGTGCCAGGCCGAGGTGGCGGCTCAGGGTCGGCGTGACGAGCGGTCGCCAGCGAGCAAGCGCCAGGCTCATCGGCTAGACAACCCGGTGCGCCTGCCAGGCGAACAGGCCGCGCGGCCGCACCATGAGCACCGCGATCAGGATCACCAGCGCGCCGACGGTTTCGAGACTGGCGCCCAGGTAGCCTCCCACATAGCTGAGTGCGAACCCCATGACCAGGCCGCCGATCACCGCGCCTGGAGGGCTGTCGAGCCCGCCGAGAATCGCGCCGGTGAAGCCGAAGACGAGGACCTGGTCCATGTAGGTCGGGTACAGCAGCAGCGAGGGGGCGATCAGCACGCCGGCCATCGCGCCGACCAGCGAGGCAAGCCCCCAGCCAAGCGTCAGCATGCGGCCGACGCGAATGCCCAGCAGCCGAGCGACTTCGGCATTGAAGGCGGCGGCGCGCATCCGCAGTCCCAGGTCCGTCCGTTGGAACAGCAGCAGGAGGATCACCATCAACAGCAGCACGCAAATAAGCGCAAACAGATCGAAGAGCGAGAAGGGAATGTGCAGCGAACCAACCTGGATGCCGACGATTGAGAAGGCGGCGGGAAATGACCGGATCTGGCCGCCGAACAGCATCGGCGCGAGCGCCTCGAGAAAGAGCAAAACACCGAGCGTCAGGATGACGACGTTGAGCGGCGGCTTGGTCTCGACCGGCCTGACGAGGACCCGCTCCACGACGGCGCCGAGGAGCAAGCCACAAACCAGGGCAATCATGAAAGCAACCCAGTACGGTGCGCCCTGTTCCAGGCTGAAGAGCGCGAGATAGGTCGTGAACATCGCCATCGCGCCCTGGGCAAAGTTGACCACCTGGGTGGCGCGCCAGATCATCACCAGGGCAAGCGCCATGGCGGCGTAGATCGATCCTTCGGTCAGCCCGTTGAGCGTCAGGACGACAAATCGCTGCATCCAGCCTCCTCGCCGTCAGAACCCCAGGTAGGCATGGCGCAAGCCCTCTTCGGACGCCAACCGCTTGGCGGAGTCGCGGGCGACCACCCGACCAAGTGAGAGCACGACCGCCTCGTCGGCGACCGAAAGCGCGCTGCGGGCGTTCTGCTCGATCAGCAGGACGGTGAGCCGCCGGTCTTTCACCAGTTCCTTGATGCGGGCCATGATCTGGGTCAGGACGCGGCTGGCGAGACCGAGGGACGGTTCGTCGAGCAGCAGCAGCCGCGGGCGCGCGGCCAGGGCACGCGCGATCGACAGCATCTGGCGTTCGCCGCCGGAGAGCGTCACCGCCGGCAGGTGACGGCGTTCCGCCAGCGGTTTGAAGAGTGCATAGGCTTCAGTCAGCGCCGCGCGGCGATCATCTCGATCGCGACGCCAGAGCCCGCCCAGCCGCAGATTCTCTTCCACGGTCAGCTCCGCCAGAACGCCGCGCCCTTCGGGCACGTGACCGATGCCGGAGCGTGAGATCGTCTCCGGGGCAAGCCGCGAGATCTCCTTGCCATCGAAGCGGATCGAGCCGCTGCGGGGCCGGACCAGTCCCGAGATGGTGCGGACCAGCGTCGTCTTCCCCGCGCCGTTGGCGCCGAGCACCGCCATGATCGACCCCTCCGCGACCTTGAACGAGACCGCCTCGAGCGCGACCACCGGTCCGTAGGCAACGGTAAGGTCGGCGATCTCAAGCACTGGCGCCGCCCTCCGCGCTGCGCACGACTTCGCCGAGATAGGCAGCGCTGACCTCGGGATTGCCGCGAATCTGCTCCGGCGTGCCGGATGCGATCACCCGGCCGAAGTTCAGCACCGTGATCCGTTGCGAGATCGACATGACCAGGTCCACGTGATGCTCGACGACCACGACGCTCATCCGCTCTCGGAGACGTCTGACCAGGGCGGCGAGGCGCTCGATCTCCCGCGCCGAAAGACCGCTCGCCGGCTCATCGAGCAAGATCAGCTCCGGCTGTGCCATCAGGGCGCGCGCGATGATCACCCGTTTCTGCACGCCGTAGGGAAGCGCACCGGGAACCGCATCGGCCATCGAGGCAATGCCCAGCTCCTCGAGTACTTTGATGGCGGCTTCCCGCAAGCGGAGTTCGGCGCGATCGGCGCGCGGCATCGCCAGCAGCGAGGTGAAGAAATTCGGCCGGGTGCGCGTCCCGAGCATCACGTTTTCGAGCACGGTCAGCCCGGGCCAGAGTCCCAGCCCCTGGAGGGTGCGCGCGATTCCCAGGCGTGCTAGCTGGTGGGGCGCCGTGCCGAGCAGGGCGCGACCGTGATAACGGATGGACCCACCGACCGGGCGGACGAAGCCGCAGATGGCATTGAAGAGCGTCGTCTTGCCGGCGCCGTTGGGCCCGATGACGCCGTGAACCTCGTTGGCCGCAACCTGCAAGGAGACATGATCGAGCGCCAGCACTCCCCCGAAGCGCACGGTGAGATCCGCGACGTCAAGCGTCGGCTGCTCCACCCTTGCCCTCTTTGCTCCCTAACGAGCGTTCGTCAGAGTATAGGCAGCGGCCGCGGCTTCATGTCAAGTCAGCTTCGCCCGCCCTGAAGCAGGGCCAGGGCCGAGTCGACATAGATCCGCGTGATCCGCTCCCTGTCGGCATCGTCCCGGGGTTGGAACCACTGAAAGAGCCCGCTGATCATGTCGAGCAGCGCCATCGCGGCAATGGTGGAGTCGGCCACCTTGAACAGCCGCTGCCGCCGGCCTTCCTCGATGACCTCGATGATCGCGTCGCGGTACTCGCGGCGCAGTTGATTCACCTGGCGGCGCAGCTCTGGCGGGAGGCTGCGGCGCTCGCGGATGCTGACCAGGACTTCGCCCTTTCGCGCGAGGCTGAATCGAATTTGCTCGCGGAAGGCGTCTCGCAGGGTCTCGACCGGGCCTTTGCCCGTCTTGAAGAGCGGCATCACGGCCGCGTTGAAGTCGGTCTGCATGCCGGCGCAGATGGCAAACAGGATGTGCTGTTTGCCCTGGAAATGGTGATAGAGCGATGACGGGCGCATCGCCAGTTCGGCGGCCAGGTCTCGAACGCTGGCCGCGTCGTAGCCCCGCTCGGTAAACAAGCGGGTGGCCGTTTCCAGCACCTGGTCGACCCGCACGTTGGTCGCCGCGGTTCCCGCCGGTTCGGCCTTCTCGGTGGCCATGTCCCCTGTCGCCATAATAATGGGGTCGTCGACCGAACGATCGTTAGGGGAGCGGGCATGGACTTCGCACTGAGCGACGAACAGCGGATGATGCTGGGAACCGTCCGGGAGTTCGTCACGCGCGAACTCATGCCGCTCGAGGCCGAGGTCCAGCGGGCTGAGCTCGAGGGTCGCCAGTTTCCGGACCGAGCGACGCTCCGGTCGGTACGCGAGAAGGGGCGCAAAGCCGGACTGTGGGGCCTGCTGACTCCTGAAGAGTTCGGTGGCGCCAACCTCGGATACCTGATGACCTCACTGATCACGATGGAGACCGCGCGGGCGTTGTTTCCCTTTACCTACGGCGGCTCGGCCGACAACATCCTCTATCAGTGCACACCGGCGCAGCGCGATCGCTATCTCCTCCCCACCATCGAGGGTGAGCGCCAGAGCTGTTTCGCGCTGACCGAACCGGACACGGGCTCCGACGCGACCAACATCAAGATGCCCGCCGTGCGCGACGGCTCCGGGTGGGTGCTCAATGGTCAGAAAGTCTTCATCACCAATGGCTGCGAGGCGGACTTCGCGATCGTCTTCGCCGTCACCGATCAAAAGAAGGGATACAAGGGCGGGGTCACCGCCTTTCTGGTCGACCGGTCGATGGGATGGACCAGCAAGCGGATCCAAACGATGGGCTCCTGGGGCCCGGCCGAGCTGCACTTCGACAACGTTCGGGTTCCCGACGAGAACGTCCTGGGTGAGATCGGCAACGGCTTTACGCTCGCGATGGAATGGATCGGCCAGGGCCGCCTGCTGATCCCGGCGCGCGCGGTCGGCCAGGCGCAGCGGCTGCTGGAGATGGGTCGCGAGTACGCGCGCCAACGCATCGCGTTCGGCCATCCCATCGCCGACTACCAGGCGATCCAGTGGATGCTCGCCGACAGCGCCGTCGAGATCGAAGAAGTGGGATGGCTCGTGTTGTCTGCCGCCTGGCAAGTCGACAAACAGTCCGACCACAGGTC
>DAIPYJ010000066.1:0-15830 GCA_036782775.1 Candidatus Dormiibacterota bacterium
ACTCGGACGGGACTTTCACCCGCTAGCCTGGTCCAGTTTCCAGGACGCACCACGCTGACAGGTTAAGCGTCAACGTTCCGTAGCTGAGCCACAGGATCCCAGCGTTCGGGCGCGGGGACGCCGGCTTGCGTCGCCCACCAGGCCATGCCACCGGACGTCCACTCCGCGCGCCATTGCGCATACCGATGAGCGTCGACCGGACCGGAATGGTCGAAACCGCAGCACGGGCACAGCTCGCCGGACCCAAGGCCGTTCGAAGCGGCTGGCCGTTCCAGTCCGTGATATCCGCAGACCGGGCAAACGTAACCGTAAACCGCTTTGATCGGCCCCTTGACGATCGGCACGCCGAGAAAATCGGCCATCGTTTGCAGTTGGCGCCGGCTCCAGAGCAGCCGGGCCGTCAAGAAGGCGACGCTGTTGTCCTTTCGTAAGAAGTTGCACACCGGCGCCCTTCCGGAGACAACGCCAACCTGGATCGCCGCAATCTCGTTCCGAGGGCACGTCCGGCGGTAGAAGAGCTGACTGGTACCAACGCTTTCAGCGTCTGCCCAGAGCGTGGAGCCCCACAGGTAGACGAGAAACACCCCGATTCCAGCGCCAATTACCAAAAATGCCAGTCCCGCAGGCTGCCCCTGACGCGACGCCTCGACCAGGGCCGCGAGCGACAATGCCAGCAAGCCGAGCAGAAGGACGCTGGCAAGGTAGACCCCGATGCCGCGTGGCCGCAGCACCAGCCTGCCCGATTCATTGACGTCAAACACATCAGGACAACGTCGACGGCAGCCGAATATGGCGTTTGGAGCCGGGCTGGCGAAAGCCGTCTAGCGGTTCATCACCCGGTAACCGATAAAGGTGGCGAGTTTTGACTGGCGGACGCTGAACGGCTCGAGCTGCAGAGGCTTTGCCAGCCCATCGAAGAGCCGCTTGCCGCCGCCCAGGGTGATCGGCGCGATGATCGTCCAGAGCTCATCGACGAGGTTGGCGTCGAGCGCTTGCCGGATGATGTCACCGCCACCCATGACGTTGACGTCTTTCGATCCAGCAGCCTCGACAGCGCGCTGCACCGCGGTTTCGACACCCGACACGAACACGAAGTCGTTTCCTGGGGGCTGCTCTTCCGGTTGGTGGGTCACGATGAAGGTCGGCAGGCCCCAGGGATTTTTATCGCCCCAGTGCCCGGCTGATTCGTAGGTCCGCCGTCCGCTCACCACCGCGCCGAGGTTGGCCATCATGTCCTTGAGGTACCGTGCGTCCTCGCCGCTCGGTTCGCCCCTCGGCTCTTCGCGATAGCTCCAGGGGCCGCCGAACACCCAGAAGTGCAGGCGCTCTCCGCCTTCTCCCAGGCCCTTGCCCGGCCCGTCATTCGGCCCGACGTAGTATCCGTCCACCGAGGTCGTCAGCCCCGCGGTCACTTTTGCCATCAGCTTTCACTCCTTTCTCGTGGTTCACTCAGGTGCTGCTTGAAAACAGCCAGGATCTCCTCGGGCGACGCCGTCATCTGGTCCACGAAATAACCGCCGTCGAAGTCGAGACCCTTGGCGCGCAGGAAGCCGGCGCCTGGATGGCGCTTCATCACCGTCACGCCGGGCTTGAGCCGGTAGGCGAGCACGGTGCGCCCGCTCGCTTTCACCAGCGCGACGTCCTCGATCTCGTCCCAGGGGAGCAAGGGACTCTTGCCCGAGCGGCGAAAGATGACGCCGTCGCCGCTGAACTCGAACCGCGGCCGCACCGGCCCGCGCATGGCGAGGAAGCCGATCACCGGCGCCACGATCGCGGCCCAGCCGATCCCTCGACCGGCAACCAGCAGGATGATGCCGCCCAGCACCGTGAGGCTGGCAAGCGGGAGATACAGCACCCACGGGAAGCGCGCGTTGACGGTCGTCATGCGACGACGCGGACGCCGCCGGGAATGATCTCCGCGCGCAGCACGTTCCCCTGGAACACCTCACCGTCGACCTCGTGCCAGCGCACCTCGGGCGCCTTGACCTCGACATGGCGGGCCTTGCGCTGCATGATGCGTGTGCCATCGGGACGCTGCCGCACCAGGCTCCAGAGCACGCCGAGCCGGTCGGCCGCATTCCGCGGCCGGTAGACACAGATGTCGATCCATCCGTCGTCGATCGAGATCTGCGGACCAAAGCGGAAAGGCGCCGCGCCGAGCATGCCCGCGTTCACCAGCAGCACCACGACGGCGGTCATCTCGACTTCCTCGCCATCGGCGCGGATGACGCAGTCGAAGAGTGGCGCGCGCGTCAGCCACCAGGCGCCGGTCAACAGGTACGCGCTGCGCCCGAGCCAGTATTTCAAGGCCCGCGGCGTGGAGCGCATGACCATGGCATCGAACCCGATGCCCGCCGCCAGCGCCGAATAACCGTCATTGACGCGGACGAGGTCGACCGGCCGGGCCGCCGGAAAGTTGATGAGGGTGCGGCGCAGCGCAGGCCGCCAGGCGGCGGGCAGCCTGAGTTCGCGGGCGACGATGTTGGCGGTTCCCCGAGGGACGATGCCAATTGGCAACCCTCGCTGATGCGCCGCCGCCATAACCTCGGCGACGGTTCCGTCACCGCCGGCGGCCAGCACGAGCTGAAAGTCCTGGCGGGAGAGCGCGGCCCCAATCGCTTCCACGTTCGGTCCGGGCTGCGTTTCCAGGACGGTTGCCTCCCATCCGAGCTTGCCGGCGACCTCGAGCAGTCCTTGTCCGAACTTCGGTCCGGTTCTCGGAAGCGCGGGATTGACGACGAAGAGTGCGTGACGCCGGTCGCCGCTGTTCAATCGCGGCGCGCGGTGAAGAGGTACTTGCGCTCCTCGCCGTGCCAGCGCTCGACCAGGGGCATCGCGTTTCGCTCCATCGCGGTGAGCTGATCGAGCGTTTCCGCCCTGACCTGGCTGAAGCCGGCGGAACGGATGAGCTCGCTATATCGATCTGGGTCGTGATTTCCGGCCAGGGGCAATGATTCTCGGACGCCCGGTCCGTAGCGATGACCACCGCCGGACGGTTGCAGCGTGGCAAGCAGGCGGCTGATGGCGCGGCGCAGGCGCGCCGCCGTGTTCGGGCGAACCGCGAGGCTGTCCACCAGCACGAGAGCGCCGCCAGGACGGAGCACTCGGTGCCATTCGCGTAACGCCTTGTCCGGCTGTGGCAGGGTCCACAGGATATGCCGCCCGAAGACGGCATCGAATTCATCGTCTGGAAACGGAAGGACTTCCGCATCGGCGATCTCAAAGGTGATCGGCAGCCTGCGCTGGGCCGCCTTGCGGCGTGCCTCCTGGAGCATGCCACGCGAGATGTCGATCGCCGTCAGCTGATAACCGAGCTCTGCAATGAGCAGGCTCATCACACCGGTGCCGGCCCCGACCTCGAGGACGCGACGCGGGGCCTGGCCGGACAGCGGCGGCAGCGCTCGACCAAGCACCGCCTTCCAGGCATCGGCCTCGGTTCGGGTCAGCCGGCCATGAGCGACCAGGTCGTCATAATCGGCAACGCCGCGATCCCAAGCGTCGGCAATCGAGATTTTCAGCGGGTCCATCAGCCGGCGGCGCGGCGGGTGACCCGGTCGTGCGCGGCGTCGACGTGCTGGTGGCCCTCGGGCTGGACGCAGAACACGTCGCCCGGCCGGCAGACAAAGCTCTCGAACTGGATCGTCGTGTGCTCGATCGCGAAGTCATGCGCCAGCACCTCGCGGACCTCGGCCAGGATGTCCTGGGCCTGCGCCACGCGCTGGTCATCGATCAGGAGATGGGCGCTCATCGCCCGGCTCTGTGCGCCCAGCGACCAGATGTGCAGATCATGAAGGTCGCGCACGCCGGGCACCTGCCGCACAGCATCCACAACCGTAGTGGTCTGCAGGTCGGGCGGCGTCGATTCGAGAAGGATGTCGACCGCGGCGCTGACCACCCGCCAGGCGCTCCAGGCGATCAGTCCGGCGATCGCCAGGCTCAGCAGCGGGTCGATCGCCAGCCAGCCGGTCAATCCGATAACGAGCCCGCCGAGGATGATGCCGGCGGCCGCCCACGCGTCACCCCAGATGTGCATCATCGCGCTGCGAATCGTCAGGTCGCTGCCGAGGGGCTGCAGAAAGCGCGCGATCGACACGGAGATCACGAGCCCCAGCACGGCGGCGGCCGCCATGATGCCGCCGCGAACGGGAGCCGGATGCTGCAGGCGGCGGATCGCCTCGACCACGATGCCGACCACGATCGCGGCCAGCAGCAGGGCGTTCAACAGCGCCACCAGGATGCCGACCCGGTGGTAGCCGAAGGTCCGGCGGGGGCCGGCCGGCCGGTTGAGTTGGGCCAGCGCAAAGGTCGAGAGCGCCAGAACCACCAGGTCGGTGACGATGTGGCCAGCGTCGCCCAGCAGGGCGAGGCTGTGCGCCCACAGCCCGCCGGCGAATTCCACGACCAGCACCAGGGCGGTGAGGACGAACGCAAGCCGCAGGCGCTCGCTTGCGCTCGAGGTGAACACGCCCGGCTTCATCGGCACTATCTTATGGCGCATCTCCGAACCGCCCGGCGAGCTTGCGCGGCGGTTAAATCGGTTCTACCCAGAGGATCGCCCACGGATTGGGCATACCCGAGATGTGCGCTTCCTGGCCGGTCCTGACGTTCAGCCGGTAGATTCGGTCGGTGCCTGAGGATGCGGCGAACAGCCAGTCGCCGTCAGGGCTTGACCGGATGCTGATCAGCGAGGTTCCCGCCAGGTATCGACGCCGGACGTTCAGCGTTGACGTGTCGATCGCGACCACGCCAGTCTCGCCGACGGCATACAGCGTTTGCCCGTCCGGGCTCAAGGAGGCGCCACCAACCGGCGCACCCTTGGCATCTACGTCGACGACCGGCGCCCATGCACTGCTGCTCGTGCCTGCTGCTGACGGATCGAATTTCATGCTGCGACCGACATTTGGGAGCCGGTCGGGCACCATCTGGGTGATCATGCCCGTGGTTCCGTTGACGGCATACAGCGAGGAGCCGTCACTCCTGGTTGCGAGCGACCAATGGAATTGATCTTCCAGGTTCGAACTGCCACCCGACGGAAGGTCAAGGCACCAGGCGAACGGCTGGCCGAGGGGAAGCGCATGGATGAACGGGCCGTTATCTCGGGCGTAGACGGTAAAGACGTACCCGGCATTGGGCGCTGCCACGCTGTCACCGCGGATGCCGTTCATTGGCTCGGTGGCTTCTCGCTTGTCGACAACCGGCTGCAGCGCGAGCTTGCCCGTTGTCATGTCGACGAGACGAATTTGGTAATGGCCGGCATCACCGAGCTGCTCGCTCAGATAAAGGCTCCGGCCGTCATCGCTCAGGGCGTCGAAGAGGAAGCTGCCGTGCACGGACACGGCTTTGAAGGGCGCCTGGAATGTCGTTGCACCGACCAGGAACGAGTTCTGCTGCAGCGTGGACAACGCAATCCAGGACCCGTTTGGCGACAGACCCCCCGGCAGGCGGGGGTAATTCATGTCCGGCAGGCCGTATCCGACCGGGATGGCGACCTGACCTAGCTGACGACCGGAGCGCGAATCGATCGCCACCAGCGCGTTTTTGCCGCTGGAGTAGTCGACGCTGTAATAGCGGGACCAATCGGGCGCGGCAACGCCAATTGGTAATTCGCGTTCCAACTTGCCGCTGGGCCAATCGCGCACCGCAAGCTGAGGGCCACTGCCGAAACCCTCGGCAACAACGATGCGGTAGGTGTCGCTTGAAGGTCGGGCGGTCGCCGCTTGCCCGCATGCGCATGCCAACGCCGCGACCGAAGCCAGTATGACGGCGAAGGAGCGCTTCATGGTCACACCTCCGCGACTATTACCGCCGAACCACGCTACCGGTTCCAATTCCAGACACTTATCCGAGAGCTGCCTTGAGCGGCAGGTAGAGCTGCCGAAACCGCTCGTAGGTTTCCAGGTACCGATCGGCATCGCTGCCGGCAGCCGCCACCTGCACCGGTGGGGCGGCAAGGGCGGCGATTTGCTGCGCATCGGGCCAGGCGCCGAAGCCAACGCCGGCGAGCAATGCCGCGCCGAGCGCCGAGACCGCCGTCGTCGGCGTCGCAAAGAGCGGCGCGTCGATCACGTCGGCGAGCAGTTGGCGCCATCGCGGGTCGAATGACCCCCCGCCTGCGACGCGCAGTTGATGCGCCGGGACGCCCGTCGACAGCAGTGCCTCGAGCCCCTGGCGCACCGAGAACGCGACCCCCTCCAGCGCGGCCCGAAGCAGATGACCGCGGCCGTGGCTCAAGCGCAACCCGACCCAGCCGCCCTTCGCCGATGGGTCAAAATAGGGCGTCCGCTCGCCGGTGAGATACGGGAGAAAGAGCAGCCCGTCAGCGCCCGGCTCGACGGCGAAGGCCTCCGCATAGAGTTGCGGCCAGGTGACATCGAGCGCCGACCGGACCCATTCCAGCGCGATGCCGGCATTCTGCATCGCCGCCATCGCATACCAGCGGTCGGGCGCGGCCGCGCGATAGAGCTGCGTCCGGCCGGTTGCGTCGATCGTCACGCGATCGCGAGGTGCCACCACCTGGGCGCCGCTGCCGATCGTCAGCTGCAGCGGGCCAGGATCGAGCAAGCCGCCGGCAAGGGCGGCGGCGGCCGTATCGCCGGCGCCCGCCACCACCGGCAGGTTTGGACGGACGCCGAGATGATCCGCCGCCTCAGCGGTGAGGACACCGCAAATCTCCGCCGATTCACGAATGGGCGCCAGGAAATCGAGCCGCAGATCCAGCGCCTCGAGCACCTCCTTCGCCCAGTAATCGCTGGACAGGTCATAAAGAAGGGTTGCCGATGCGTCACTTGGATCCGTCGCCGCCTCCTGCACCAGCCTGAAGCGCAGCCAATCCTTCGGCTGAAGCGCCCACTGGGCTTGGCGGTAATGCGACCGCTCGTGCTCGCGCAGCCAGAGCAGCGTCGGCCCGGCCATCCCGGTCGCCGGCGGATTGGCAAGCTCGCGCCGCAGCCCACTGCTGAGCTCGCTGTAGCGTTGCAGCTCTCGGGTGCTGCGGCCGTCCGCCCAGAGGATTGCGGGTCGGATGACCTGGGCGGCATCGTCGGTAAGGACGACGCCATGCATCTGGCCGGATACTCCGATGGCGGCGACCTCAGCCGCATGGCTGCCAGCGGCGGAGCGCACCGCCTCGGCTGCGGCTGCCCACCAATCTTCAGGATCCGCTTCCGCCCAGCCCGGGTTCGGCGTCGCCATCGGATAACCGGCCTGTCCACTGCCGGCGATGGTGCCGTCGACATCGAGGACCAGCGCCTTTAGGGAGCTGGTGCCTACGTCGAGTCCGAGAAACATATCGCCCCTTCCCATGGCGCAAGCCGAAGCTCGTCCCGCACCTGCTCTCCTGCCCGGTCGCGCTGGGTTGCGACGCGAACGGTACCGCGGACATGCGGAATCACGACCTCTCGCGAGGACAGATTAAGAGCGACAATCGCTGACGTCCCTCGGCGATACACCCAGGTCTCGGGTGGTGAGGCGAGCTGGTCATAGCTTCCTCCGCGCAAGTCCGCCGAGGACCGGCGTGCGGCGATGACGTCCCGCACGAAAGCCAGGGTCGAGTTCGGGTCCTGCCGCTGGTCCTCGACGTTTCGAGCCTTGTTGTCGCCGATCGGCAGCCATGGCTTGACGTCGGCATCGGTGAAACCCGCCCCCTTGCCTGGCGTCCACGGCATCGGGGTTCTGACCGGATCCCGGCCGGGCCTGGGCCACTGCCGCTTACCCACCGGATCCTGCAGATCCGCCTTACCAACCCTGGTGTCCGGCAGGCCGAGCTCGTCGCCGTAGTAGAGCACGGGGGTGCCCCGAAGCGTCAGCAGGCTCAGCAATGCCAGCCGAACCTTTCGCTCGTCGCCACCGCACCAGCGGGACATGACGCGCGAGACGTCGTGGTTGGAGACGGTCCAAACCGGCCACCCTACATCAGGGATGACGAGCTCGCTTTCGGCGACGACCTCGGCGAGCACCTCGGCGTTGAAGGGCGCGTGGATGTAGGTGAAGTTGAACGCCAGGTGGAGCTCGTCTCCTGTGCCGTAGAAGCGGCCCATGGTACGGACGTCGAGAACATAGGTCTCGCCCAAAAGGATGCGCGGCGGATCGTAGCCGTTGGCCAGCGTCCGCCACCGGCGCAGAACGTCATGGACTTCACGTCGCTCCATGTTGTAGACGGTTCGTTGGCCATGGGCGCGAACGGCGGGTGAGTCGTTGTCGGTGGCGACCGGATTGTCCCGAAGCTCCCGGTCCTTGACGATGCCGTGCGCAACATCGATACGGAAGCCGGCGACCCCCCGGTCGAACCAGAATCGATAGACCTCGTCGAAGGCGTCCCGGACATCGGGATTCCACCAGTTCAGATCGGGCTGTTCGGCAAGAAAGTTGTGGAGGTAGAACTGACCGGTCGGCTTATCGAGTGTCCAGGCCGGGCCGCCGAAGATGCTGAGCCAGTTGTTGGGCGGGCTGCCATCAGGCTTCGGATCCGCCCAGACGTACCAGTCCCGATGGCGGGCCTGGCGAGAGCGTCGGGCATCGAGAAACCAGGGATGTTGATCGCTGGTGTGATTCGGCACGATGTCGAGCACGACCTTGATGCCGCGGCGGTCCGACTCACGAATCAGCGCGTCTACGGCTTTCAGGTCGCCAAAGGCCGGCTGAACTTTGCAATAGTCGGCGACGTCGTAGCCCATGTCCTTGTCGGGGGAGACGGTGATCGGCGTGAGCCAGATGGCATCGATGCCAAGCCACTGCAAGTAATCGAGGCGGCGGATCACCCCGTTGAGATCGCCGATGCCATCACCGCTCGAGTCCTGGAAGGACCGCGGGTAAATCTGATAGATGACTCCCTCGCGCCACCAGGAGGAGTCCGCCACTGTGGAGCATCCTACCCGTCAGGGCGAGTGATGACGTTGCGCCAAGCCTCGGCGGGTAGCTGATCGTTAGCCGGTGGTCGGTCCCTTGACGCCATGGCCGTTGCTCGAGAAGCCACCGGCGAGCGTCTTCTCGGTGGGCTGGATGATGGCGTCGATCAGGCCGTAGTCCTTCGCCTGCTCCGGCGTCATGAAGAAGTCGCGCTCGATGTCCCGCTCGATCTGCTCCTTCGGGCGGCCGGTGTGCTGGGCGTAGATGCCGATCACGATCTCACGCAGTCTGAGGATCTCGCGCGCGTGGATTTCGAGGTCGGTCGCCTGGGCTGGCCCCTGAATGCCACCGCTCGGCTGATGGAGCACGATGCTGCAGTGGGGCAGCGAATAGCGCTTGCCCTTGTTGCCGCTCGCCAGAACCAGAGACGCGGCACTCGCCGCCAGACCGGTGCACAGCGTGCTCACTGGCGAGTGCACGAAGCGCACCGTGTCATAGATCGCCAGACCGGCTGAGAGCGACCCGCCCGGGCTGTTGATGTAAATGCTGATTTCCTTGTCGGGGTCCTCGCTGTCGAGGAAGAGCAGCTGGGCAATCACCAGGTTGGCGACGTCGTCGTCGATCTGGTTGCCAAGAAAGATGATGCGATCGCGCAGCAGCCGGGAATAGATGTCGTAGGCGCGCTCGCCCCGCGAGGTGGTTTCGATGACGTTCGGAATCAGCATGGACATCCTCCTTATCGGTCGACGGTGAATCCGATACGCCGCTTGGGCGGCGACGCCTGGGTGGCGGCGAGATAGAGACTGAAATCGGCGACGCTGCGCAACGCGTGCGGTCGGAGGCTGGCGGTAGCGATCCGCAGCTGGGCGCGTGGATCGTCCGGCCAGCTTCGGGACTGCTGCATCGCCTCGCGGCTGCCCAGGCGTTGGGCGAGTTCGAGATAGAGCTGCGCGACCGGAACCTCGAGGGCGCGGGCGATGGCGACCAGTTTGTCGGTCGAGACGTCCTTGAGGCCCCGCTCGATCTCGGAGACGTATGCGGTCGAGATCTCCGCCTCAGCCGCAAGGCCCGCCAGCGACCGCTCGGCATCTTCCCTCCGCCGGCGGATGATCAGGCCAAGCGCCCCGCGTACGGACTCGGCATTTTCGCTGTCAGCGTAAGGCATACGCTAAAAGCATAGCAGAGATTCACAAGAAAGGGGCCCGCGGGCCCCTTTCCCACAAATCGTCGCCGGATGGTTACAAGGGGCTGCCATCGGACGCGGCTCGTGGTGGCAGGCACTGAACGGCGGTGACCGTGCCGTCGATTCCGACCTCGCCCGCGCCGTAGGGAATCAGCAGGGTGTCTCCCTTCCCGATCGCGGCGTCGCCGTCGGACGAGCGCAGCGACCCCTGTCCTTCCGTGACCACCAGGATCGAAAAGCCGGGCGGCATGATCGACCCGCCTCCCTGCCGCCGCGCCCGGAAAAATGGATCGGCGCCAGGTGGGAAGAGCGATCCATCCTGGCCCGCATTGATCAGCTCGCTGAGCCGGTCGGATGACCAGGGCGTCCGGTCGACGGCGTCCAGCGCCCGATTGAAGCCGAGTCCCAGGTGGCCATCCGTGCGTCCATCGATGTTGAGGTCCTTCCACTCCATCAGGATTGAGAGGTCGGTCGGTTCCTGAAGCTCGAGGATCAGGATGCCCGGCCCGACGGCGTGCGGCAGCCCCGCCGGCACGAGGACGGTATCGCCGACGCTGACCGTGACCGAGTTGACCGTGGCGAGCAGGCCGTCGGTCTCCTGGCGGTCGACCCAGGCCGCCAATCGCTGGCGCCCGACCGGGTTCCGGAAACCCAGGTACACGGTTGGATCCGGGGTGCGAGTCGCGAGCACCAGCCACGCCTCGGTCTTGCCGTAACGCAGGTCGAGGTGACGCTTCGCAAAGGCGCGGTCGGGATGGCAGTGGATCGGCAGCCGCTGGTCGGGATCGAGCAGCTTCACCAGTAAGCCGGGCTCGTCGCCGATGGCACGGCGATGATCCGGCCCGAGGAAGCCTTCAGGGTCATCACGAATCGCGTCCCGCAGCAGGCGGCCGTCGTCCAGATGCGAGAGCCCCGGACCATCGCAGCCGAAGGTCGACACCGTCGAGCCGACCCAATCCTCGGGCGTGTAGGGGTCGGTGAACGGAACGCCTCGAAAGGCTGCGATGCCAGTCCCTCCCCGATAGAAGCGGCGGAAGGTGTTGGGTGAAAGCCGCAGCGGCCTCATGCAGTTACAGCCACGTTGTCCGTACTTCGATTCTTGCAGGTGCTATTGTGTCGCCGGAGAACGACCTGAGCCGCGTAGCCGGGGAAGCTGCCGACAACCTCCGGGTCCGCGCGAGAGCCTACTCGCTCTCGCTGGCTGAGAATCCTCTCTTCCTCCGAGTCGACGATGCCGCGGGTCAGCCATGGGCCGACCTCTTTCTTGGCGGCACCGTCGATCGCACCGATTCCCACGACGCGGTTACCGCCATTGGTGCGCCCGAGCTGACCGAATCGGCGGCCGGCTCCCGAATCACGATCCCAATGACGTCTGCAGGCTGGGCTGCGAAGCGGCTGGTCATCGACTGCTTCGACGAAGGTTTTCAGGTGTCGCTGCAGGTGACAGGGACCGGCGACATCACGGAATGCCGATTGCTCGGCGGGTATTACAGCGGCGACGTCGACCACGGCATCGGCTTCTATCGCAGCGCCCATCACTTCCAGAGCGTTTTCAATCCCGAGCCATCAGAGCTGGAGCGGCGATGCACATCGGCGGATGCCGTCGCGGCGATTGACGTCACCGGAACAAATCTTCCGGGGCTGCGCAACTGGTTCTTCACGCCCCCTCCCTTCTGTTTCGGCACCTCGCCCGGTCCCATGCTCGATCAGGAAGCCCTTCCCGCGGGACCCTGGACGATGATCGGGCTGCAAGCCGCTCCAGGCCAGCACGGATTCACGAGCTTTGGCTACGAGCCGATGGAGGACGGCTTCTCGCTGCGCCTCAGCTACGACGGCCATGTTCGGGTGAATGGCAAGTGGATATCGCCCGCCGTGGTGTTTCTCTTCGGCGCCGACGATCCCTACGCCGGCATCCATCAATATGCCCAGCGACTCGAGCGCCTCGACCTGGTCCCGCCCGCGCTGGACCGCATTCGCCCTTCGTGGTGGCGCAGGCCGATTTTCTGCGGATGGGGCGCGCAGTCGCACCTTGGACTCGTCAACGATCAGCCGGCCGCCGATTTCGCGACTCAGACGCAATACGACGCCTTCCTCGAGCATCTTGCCGTACAAGGCTTGCGACCGGGGACGATCATCGTCGACGACCGCTGGCAGCGCGGCTACGGAACCGGCGATGTTGACGACAAAAAGTGGCCGGACCTGCGTCGATGGATTGCCGATCGGCACGCTGCGGACCAGCGCGTGCTGTTGTGGTGGAAGGCGTGGGACTCGGAAGGCATAGACCCAAGCCTGTGCGTGCGCGATGCCAGTGGGCGTCCGGTCGCCGTCGACCCGAGTAACCCGAAGTATGAAGCGCAGCTGCGCTCGGTCGTTCGGCAACTGCTTGGCCACGACGGTTTCGACGCCGACGGCTTCAAGGTCGATTTCACCGCGAGGACACCGAACGGGCCCGGACTGATGCATTACGGCGACCTCTGGGGTGTCGAGCTGCTCCACACGTTGCTCGCCATCCTGTACAGCGAAGCCAAGGCCGTCAAGCCCGACGCGCTCGTCATCACCCACACGCCGAACCCGTATTTCCGGGACGTGACCGACATGATCCGGCTGAACGATGTCAACACCCGGCAGGCCGTGCTGCCACAGATGCTGCATCGGGCACGCGTCGTTCGCGCCGCCTGCCCGGACCTGCTGATCGATACCGACAACTGGCAGATGCCCGACCGCGCCACCTGGCGCCGCTACCTCGAAGTCCAGGGCCAGCTGGGAGTCCCTTCGCTCTACTACGCGACCCACGTCGATCTGACCCACGAGTCGTTTGAAGAGGGAGATTATGCCGCGATCGCCGAAGCCTGGAAAGCCGCCGAAAACCCCTGATGTTGTGGGGGCGTTGGCCCCCAACCTCAACTTATGCGACGACTGTACTGAGCCGTTACCGGCGAGTCACATCGATTCCGCGGCGGCCGTGACAGAGTTGCCAGTGGCCGTGATCGACGTCTCGCGTGCACTGCCGCAGGCGCAACCCCTTCTCATCCCGGTCACGGAGAGTGTCTTCCGCTTCGAGGACACCTGCAACGTCTACGTGGTTCGAGGGGGTGATGAAGCCATCACGATCGACTTTGGCAGCGGCGACGTGCTCGACGAACTGGCCGACGTCGGCGTACGGGTCACGGACGTCTTTGTCACGCACCATCACCGCGACCAGGTGCAGGGGCTACGCCGCGCGGCCGATGCTGGCATCCGGATCTGGGTGCCGGAGGTCGAGCAGGACCTGGTTGCCCGGGTCAGCGAGCACTGGCAGGCGCGCGGCGTCGCGAACAACTACAACAATCGTCAGGACCGCTTCTCACTGCTCGAGGACGTCCCGGTCACTGGCACGCTTCGGGATTACGCCTCGCTCGATGGCGCGGGGCAAGGCTTTCGGGTCATCCCTACGCCGGGGCACACGGTCGGGTCGATCACGCTGCATGGCGAGATCGACGGTCAGCAGATGGCCTTTACCGGCGACCTGATCAGTGCCCCCGGGAAGGTGTGGTCGCTGGCCGCAACCCAGTGGTCGTACAACGGCGCCGAGGGCGTGACGGCGACCATTGCCTCACTGCTCGATCTGCGCGATCGACGTCTGGATCTGCTCCTTCCTTCGCATGGGACGCCGATGCATGCGCCGGAGCAAGCCATCGAGACGCTCGTCGACCGGTTGCAACGGCTTCTCGACCTGCGCCGGGAAAATCTCCAGGTCGCAGACCTTCGGGCGACGCCCTACGAGCGGATCAGCGAGCACCTGCTCAAGAATCGCACCAGTCACGCGACGACTTACGTGCTCCTCTCCGGAAGCGGCAAGGCGCTGCTCATCGATTACGGCTACGACTTCACGCGCGGGCTCGCTGCCGGCACCGACCGCGCTTCCCGCCGCCCGTGGCTCTACACGATCGACGCCCTCAAACGCGACTTCGGGATTCAGGCGATCGACGCCGTCATCCCGACGCATTATCACGACGACCACGTCGCGGGCTGCAATCTGCTGCGCCAGGTCGAAGGGACCCAGGTCTGGGCGCCGGAAACCTTTGCCGCTGTGCTCGAGCAGCCTGAGCAGTACGACCTTCCCTGCCTCTGGTACGAGCCGATCACCGTCGATCGCCGCCTCCCAGTCGGCCGCCAGCTCGAGTGGGAGGAGTACCGCCTCACCCTTCACGAGCAGCCAGGCCACACGCGCTACGCGGTCGCCATCGAGACCGAGATCGACGGCAAGCGCGTCCTCTTCATCGGCGACCAGATGGGACACGCCGACGGCCTGGGCCTCAACTACGTCTATGCCGGCGGATTCGAAATCGGCGACTACGAGCAAACGGCGGAGCTCTATCGCCGCATCGCGCCCGACCTGCTGCTCAGCGGCCACTGGCAGCCGCTCGCCAGCGGGCTCAGCCATTTCGAGGAGCTTGCCCGCCGTGGCAAAGCGCTGCACGAATTACATCGGCAGCTCTTGCCGCTTGACGAGGTCGACCTCGAGGCGCACGGACCGGTCGCCAGTCTGCATCCATACATCGTCCGCAGCCAAGCCGGCCATCCCTTCGCGTTGACCGTCGAGGTCCGCAACCCGGCTGCCGTTGCGCAGGAGATGACGATCCAGTTGACGGTTCCCACCGGCTGGCTGGTGCAGCCGAGCGAGCAGCGCATCTTCCTCGCCGCCGGCGCCCGCACCACCGCCGGCTTCGATGTCATTGCGCCGTCCGGCAGCACCGCGCGACGCGCGCGCATCGCGGCCGACCTGACCGTGGGTTCCCGCCGCCTGGGGCAGGTCGTCGAAGCGCTGGTCGACCTCGAATGAGCGCGCTCCGCGTCGACGAGGTCTCGAGCCCGCGAAAGCGGCTGCACCTGATCGGCAATGCGCATCTCGATATCGCCTGGCTCTGGCCCTGCTGGGAAGGCTTCGCCGCCGTCAAGGCGACCTTCCGCTCGGCGCTCGACCGCATGAGCGAGCATCCGACCTTCGAGTTTTGCGCGAGCTCCGCCGCCTACTACGAGTGGGTCGAGGAAAACGATCCGGCGATGTTCGAGGAGATCCGCCGCCGGGTCGCCGAAGGTCGCTGGCACCTGGTCGGCGGCTGGTGGGTCGAACCCGACTGCAATCTGCCGGGGGGTGAGTCGCTGGTGCGCCAGGCGCTCATCGGCCAGACCTATTTCAACCGGCGATTCGGCCAGCAGGCGACCGTTGGCTACAACGTCGACAGCTTCGGCCATCCTGCCTCGCTGCCCCAAATTTTGCGGAAGAGCGGACTCATCGGCTACGTGTTCATGCGGCCGCAGCCACACGAGCGCAAGCTGCCGGCTCGGACCTTTGCCTGGGAGTCGAATGACGGCTCGCGCGTCACTGCCTTTCGCGTCCCCTTTGAGTACGGCGCGTCCGGCGATACGCTCGCCAGCCACATCGAGCGCTGTACGGCCGAGCTGGAAGAGAGCGCCAGCGCGTCGATGTGCTTCGTCGGCGTCGGCAACCACGGCGGCGGGCCGACGCGCGCCAACCTCGAGACGATCGACCGGATGGCGGCCGATTCCAGGGTGGAGCTGCGCTTCAGCTCGCCCGCCCGGTTCTTCGAGGAGATCGAGAACCGCGGCGCGCCACTTCCTGTGGTCCATGACGAGCTGCAGCACCATGCCAGCGGCTGCTATGCGGCGCACTCCGGCATCAAGCAGTGGAACCGCCATGCCGAGAACCGGCTGCTCACGGCGGAAACGATGAGCACGGTCGCCACTCGGCTCAGCGGGCTCCGCTATCCGGCGTCCATGCCGCAAGCGTGGAAGCAGGTCC
>DAIPYJ010000067.1:0-15822 GCA_036782775.1 Candidatus Dormiibacterota bacterium
CGTGGTCAATTGCGCTCGATGATCGGCCGCACCTCGAAATTGTTGTTGCCTGGCCAGGATTTGACGATCGCCAGCGCCTCGTCGAGGTCCCTGACGTCGAGGATGCCATAGCCGCCCACGGTTTCCTTGGCTTCGTTGAAGGGGCCATCGGTCAGATAGACCGGGCCATCCGTGACCTGGGCCTGGCCGCCCTTGACCTTGACAGTGGTGGCGGTGTGGGCCGGCTGAAGCTGGTGACCTCCGATGATGCTGCCCTTCTGCGTCTGGGCACCCCACCATTCGAAGATGCGCTGGCTGACCTCGTTCTGCTCGGCTTCGGAGCGAGTCGCGGCTGCGGGATCGGCGGCGATCAACATCATGTATTTCATGACGTCCTCCATTGGTGGCCCCTAAAGGCCGGTTCTATTTAACCGATGATCGAGAGGGGCCAGAAATCGACACTTTGAGCTACAGAGCGGAACTAAACCTCCACTGACCGGGAACCGGTCACGGCAACCAATCGGTAATTCCACCGATTCGCGGACGACTGGATCTCAATACCTTGAAGCCGTGGTCGATCCGTTACCGATCCAGCGAGTTCGAGTCCACTTCATTGGTCCACCTCCGGCTCGACTCGTTGAACGGGCGTCTGGCGTCAGCCAGGTCGAAATCGATGGATCGACGCTTCGCTGCCTCGTTCACGGCAGCTTTCAACCCTTTTTGGAGGCCATCCGCGGGCATGAGGTGCTCAGCCTCGAATCGGTCACGGCCGCGAGTGGGCACTGAATCGTCGACCGATTCTGTAACCGCCGAATGAAAAAGGAGATGCCATGGTAACCCCGTATCCCGTACAGTTCGACGTCGATTTTCCTGCGCGCCCGCTCGACCGGCTCACGACCGCATTTCGCATCATCCTCGCCCTGCCGATCGTGATCGTCCTTACGGCAGTGACGAGTTCGCTCGCGCATAACGAGCACAACCAGGACGCCGCCGGTCTCGCCGCTGGCCTCTTGTTCGTGCCGCTCGTGCTGATGCTCGTGTTCCGTCAGAAGTATCCGCGCTGGTGGTTCGATTGGAATCTCAACCTCCTGCGCTTCTCGAACCGGGTGTCCGCTTACCTGGCGCTGCTGGATGACCGCTACCCATCCACCGACGAGGAGCAATCGGTGCACCTCGACTTCGCCTATCCAGATGCTTCAAAGCTCAATCGCTGGTTGCCCCTCGTGAAGTGGTTCTTGGCCATTCCCCATTACGTCGCCCTCTTCTTCCTCTTCATTGCCGCCGTCGTCGCCGTCCTGATCGCGTGGTTCGCCATCCTCTTCACGGGTCGCTATCCGCGTGCCCTCTTCAATTTCGTGGTCGGCGTGCTTCGCTGGACCAACCGCGTGACCGCCTACGCGTTCGCCCTGGTAACGGACGACTATCCACCGTTCCGGCTCAACTGACATGGCGGCCATCCTCAACCCGCAGCGTGCGGAGACCGGTTTCATGAGAGCGATCGTGTGCCGTAAGCCAACCAAGATCGACGCGCTGACCCCGCAGGAGATCGATAAGCCATCCATCAGCGAGCGAGACATCTTGATTCGGGTGCACGCGTCGTCCGTCAATCCACTCGACTTCTTCACGGTGAGCCGTGCCGCCTACATCGCTCGCTGGCTGGGCGGACGCGGCCGGCCCAAGGCCGAGGTCGTTGGCATGGACTTCGCCGGCTCTGTCGAGGCGGTCGGCCCGGCGGTCACACGCTTCAAGGTCGGCGATGCGGTATTCGGTGGGCAAAAAGGTGCGTTTGCCGACTACGTCGCCATGGCGGAGACCGGATCGGTCGCCCACAAACCCGCCGACGTCAGCTTCGAGCAGGCCGCCGCCCTGCCGGTCGCTGGAGTCACCGCCCTACAAGCCGTTCGCGACCACGCCAGATTCCAGGCAGGCGAGCACGTCCTGATCAATGGGGCGTCGGGTGGGGTGGGCAGCTTCGCTATTCAACTGGCCAAGCTGTTTGGCGCGAAGGTCACGGCCGTGTGTAGCTCGCACAATGTCGAGCAAGCGCGGCGGCTTGGCGCAGACGACGTCGTCGACTACAGCCAAGAGGATTTCACCCGCCGTCCCGACCGATACGACGTCGTGATCGACATCGCGGGAAGCCGTTCCTGGTCGGAAGTCTCTCGAGTTATGAAGCCAAACGCGCGCTACGTGCTCGCGGGAGGTTCGGCCCACACCGTATACGGAACCGGTCGAACTATCAGACACATCTTTGGCAAGCGCCTGGCGTCGTTATTCGCCAAGCAGAAGTTCGCCTTCTTCATCGCCAAGCTGCAAGCCGACGATCTGACGTTCCTCGCCGACAATCTGGCCACCGGCAAGCTGATCGTGGCCATCGATCGGCAGTACGACCTCAGCCAGATTTCCGCAGCCATGGCCTACTTGGGCGACGGACACGCCCGGGGAAAGATCGTGGTGCGTGTGGCATGACCCGCCTGTTGGCCGTCATCACGGAACGCATAGCCACCCGGCGCGGTGCCCTCATTACCCTGGCGGCCTGGGCGCTCTTTGCCGTACTTCTCACCGTTGTCGCCCAGAAGAATCCCGCACCACCCGATGCGTTCGCGTTCAGCTTGCCGGCGTCCGCTGAGGCGAGGCAGGCCGATGCGGCAATCGCAAAGAATTTTCCGCAGAGCAAAGGCAGGACAGCCTCGATCGTCCTCTATCGCCCGGGAGGACTCACGGCCCAAGATCGCATTCGGGCGCAATCGATCACGGGCTGGTTGAGATCATCAGCCGCGCCGAACAACATCGCCGGGGTCGTCGACCCGCTCTCGATGCCTGAGCCCGCAGCTGTCGGTTTGCTTTCGAAGGACGGATCGACGCTTGTCATCCAGGCACTGATCACAGATGGCGGGGGAACCAGCCTTACCGACGCCGTCTCTGCTATCCGCCGGCACATCGGTTCGAGGTCAGATGGGCTGCAGATCCGTGTCACAGGACCCGCCGGGATCCTCGCCGACCTCACCCTCCTCACCAGCAAGATCCTCGGAAACATCCTGCTTGGCACCCTGCTGCTGGTGCTCGTGATCCTCGCCTTTGTCTATCGGGCGCCGCTGCTCGTGCTGCTTCCGGTTTTCGCCGTAGTGTGGTCATATCAGGTCGCGACTTCGCTGATTGCAATTGGCGAGCATGTCAAGAACGCGCCAATCAACGCGGAAGCGACGGCGTTCGTCCCCATCCTGATGTTCGGGGCGGGGACCGACTACACGCTGCTGATTCTGTCGCGCTACCGGTCAGCCCTTACCGTCGAGCGAAATGCGCAGTCAGCGCTCCGGCGGGCCTTGCGCGCCGTCGCAGAGCCGATCCTGATCAGCGGGAGTGTTGTCTTCCTCGCCACCTTGACCTTGACGATCGGAGCACTTCCCATCAACCATGACGTCGGCGTGGTTCTTGCCGTCGGCATCGCTTGCGTCCTTCTTGCCGGCCTCAGCCTGATTCCAGCCATGCTGACCGTGCTGGGCCGCGCAGCCTTCTGGCCGTCTGTGCCCTGGGTCGGCCATTCCGAAAGCGGAAGGTTCCGCATCTGGTCCAAGATTGGGAGTTTCGTGGTGGGGCATCCACTGATCGCGACCTCGGCGCCGATTGCATTCCTGGCGATCCTGGCCACCGGAGTCTTTCTGTACCAGCCTCGGTTCGCCACGCTCGATGCCTATCTCCAACCCAGCGAATCGCTTCAGGGTTACGCGCTCCTGAAGCAGGCGTTCGGGCCGGGCTCCTTGGCGCCAACCGAGGTGGTGGTGCAAACAGCCGGCAACAATCCAGCCGAAGCCGCGGCCGTTCAGCAGGCTCTACAGGGTTCACCCGGCGTTTCATCAGTCACACCAGCGGGTGTGTCTGCTGACGGCCTGGTCGGTCTGTTCCAGGTGCAGCTACGCAACGACCCCTACGCCTCCGCAACGATCGATCTGATTCCCAGGCTTCGGTCGACGGCGCGTCACGCGCTGGCGGTCGCTGGCGGCGGTCAGGTGCTGATTGGCGGCGAGACCGCGTCGTCCTACGATACGCGGACACTCTCGGCGACCGATACGCGCACCGTTGTGATCCTCGTCCTGATTCTCGTCTCGGTCCTGCTGGGGCTCTTCTTGCGCTCGCTCCTGGCGCCGGTCTACCTCTTGCTGATCAATGGGCTGACGTTCGGCGCTGCGCTCGGGCTCATCCTCTATCTCAACCGGTCCGTCTTGCACAGCGCCACGGCGAGCGTGCAGCTGCCGCTCCTGCTCTTCGTCTTCCTGACGGCGCTCGGCGCCGATTACAACATCTTTCTCTTGAGCCGCGTGAGGGAAGAAGTGCGGAAATACCCATTGCGTGAGGCGATGCGGCGATCGGTTGCCAGCACCGGCGGCGTCATTACCAGCGCCGGGATCATCCTGGCCGGAACTTTTTCGGTGCTGGTGACGGTGCCCGTGCGCGATGGCGTTGAGACCGGACTTGCGATAGCGATGGGCATCCTGCTCGACACCTTCATCGTTCGGTCGCTGCTGGTCCCCGGAATAACACTGCTTATCGGAGGAAATGCGTGGTGGCCGACGAAGCTGCCTACCGTCGCGGAGGAGGAGCTTATTGGCGCGACGACATCCAGGCAGCGATCTGCGCTCGGGAGTTGAAGCCGAGCTTGTTCAGGATGCTTCGGACGTGACTGTCCACCGTCCGCTCCGAGATGAACAGGCGGCTTCCGATTTGCTTGTTGCTCAGCCCTTCCGCGATCAACCCCGCGACGTCCGTTTCGCGCTTCCCGAGCAGTGCGGGCTTCCCATCGCGCTCTGTTGTCGCCGGCGGGCGATGGCCCGCTTCGCCGAGGGCCAGCTTGATTGCGTCCTGTCGGTTCATTGCTTTCCCCTCGGCGACCGCGGCATCGTATTTCGCGCGGCCGACCGCGCCGACAGCGATGGTTTCCGCTTGCGCGATCAACGGCGCCAGGATCGGGATCAAGCTGGCGCCTGCCTGCGTCATCACCGTTTCGGCGGCCCCGATCAACTGCGCCGCCAGTCGGGGCTGCCCCGAGATGGCCGCCTGACAGCCCATGCTGTCGAGCAGCGCGTACTGCGCCACCCGGTCATCGATCCGCCGCGCGATCTGCAGCGATTCTGAGTAGAGACGCTTCGCCTCGTCGGCGTCACCGCTCATCAGCGCCATGCCGCCCAGGTTCAGCAGCATCATTTCCAAGCTGTAGGTGTCGTTGGCCTCCCGGGCGCGACGGATTCCCTCGATGGCGGCGGCTCCCACCGACTCCATGTCGCCGGAGAAGAAGCCATGCATGGAGCGAGCCTGCAGCAACGAGATTTTCGCCTGCACGTCCTCGAGCGGACTCGTCACATTGGCGGCCTCTCCCAGTAGCCGTGCGGCTTGGACACTGTCACCGGCCATGTTGGACGCGATCGACGCCATGGACAGGGCGTTGGCCAGCAGCTCAGGCTGCCCGATTTCGCGTGCTCTGGCAATTGCTAATGCGATCGGAGGCTGGGCCGACACGGGGTCGAACTTGAGCACCGCGAGAAACGCTCTCTGGAAATAGGCCCAGAACTGGGCCACCGGGTCCGTCGGCCCATGCGGCAGGAGAGCGTCCAACCAGTAGACCCCCTCGCTCGTCGACCGCGTGATCCAGTACCAGCCGAGAGACATGGCGAGCGCGAGACCTCGTCGGCCATCGCGACGGTCGAGACAGTGATGAAGCACCGCCCGGATGTTGTCGATTTCCATTTCGGCCCAATCGAGCCACTCTGGCAGGTGGTAGCGGGCGTCTTCGGCGTAGAGGAGGGCGGTTGTTCGGAAATATTCGGTGCACCGCGTTCCGATGAGTTCCGTTTCGCCGCTCTCGCGCAGCTTCCCGGCGGCGTATTCCCGCATCGTTTCGTGCAGCCGGTAGCAGGCCTCTGACTTCGTCTCATCTTTGAAGACCAACGACTTATCGACCAGTGAAGAAATCAGCGCCAGGGTGGTCTGCGTCTCCACGGCGCAGACCGCCTCGGCGTCATCGAGGGTGAAACGGCCCGCGAACACGCAGAGTCGTCGGAGTAGGGCGCGCTCCTTCTCCGTCAACAGCTCGTAGCTCCAATCGATGGTGGTGCGGAGCGTCTGATGACGCGCCAGCGCCGCGCGGCTCCCACCGGTCAGCAAGCTGAACCGGTCCCGAAGCCGATCGCGAATCTGCTCGACGCTGAGTGCCCGCGTTCTGACGGCGGCCAGCTCGATCGCCAACGGCAGTCCATCGAGTCGTCGGCAGATGTCGACCACTGATCGGTGGTTCGACGCATCCAGGACGAAGCCACCTGCAGCTTCGGCCGCGCGCTGGATAAAGAGCGATACGGCCTCGTTGTGACGCAGTCCTTCCAGGTCGGCATCGTCGACCGGCGGAAGGTCCAGTGGCGGGACCGGGAGGACGTGTTCGCCCGCGACGTTCAGCGGCTCGCGACTGGTCACAATCACACGAACGCCAGCTGCCGCCTTCATGAGTTCGGTCAGGACGCGGCCCGCGGCCTCGAGGAGGTGCTCGCAGTTGTCCAACACTAGCAGCAGCTGCCGGTCCTTTAGATAGGTGAGCACGATGGCGAGCGGGTCGGCCCCGGCCTGGTCACGTAGATCCAGGGCGGCCATGACGGCGTTGCTGACCAGGGCCGGATCACGGATCTCAGCAAGCTCGACCAGCCAGTCGCCGTCGGCGAAACCGCGCGCGATCGCGGCTGCAGCCTGCATTCCCAGCCGAGTTTTGCCGACACCGCCAGGGCCAACCAGGCTGACCAACCTGCCCTGGGCGAGCTTCTGCTTCACCTCCGCCAGTTCGCGCCGGCGCCCGACGAAGCTCGTGGTTTCGGCCGGCAGGTTTCCCAGCCGGCGGCTGGGCCGGGCCACCACTAGCAAGGTAGCGGATGGTCGGGTTTGCGCCGCGGATCTCATCGTGGGGCGCTTGGAATTTTCTCGCGCGCCGTCGATTTGGTACTTCACCGAGAGCGGGGCACCTGCAGGGAGGACGTAGCGACATCATGAACCTGGTCGCCGACCGACGCGGGCTCAAGTTGACGGCTGTGACCGCCAGCGGCGCAGCCTACCGCTGCGACCTTCGATTGCCCGTTCCCGCAGGTACCGTGCCGATCCGCCTCAGGCATGGCGTCGCCAACCTTTCGATCCGGCGGCCTGGTGGCGTTCCCGTTCGGGCGATGTTGCGAGACGGCGCCGCCAGTTTGCAGTTCGACGAGCAGCTCATCGGCCCGACCCTCGGTCAAGAGCCTTTTGAGTCAGCCGGCTACGGCGACGCGACGAACCGGTACGACGTCGAAGTGATTCGCGGCGCTGCCAAGCTGATGATCGCCAAGGACTGACCGATAAGGCGATCAGGGTGCTGCGAGCGAACGAATGTCGCGTACGATCTCACCGAGGTCGTTGTTCAGTTGATGATCGCGATGCGTGAGAATCCGGACGGAAGCCTGAGGTATCGCGCGCGAATAAAGGTGCACATGTGAGGTCGGGACCGTTTCGTCGTCGGTGCCGTGATAGAGGAACACGGGTAGCGCCGCGGGGAGGTGTTCGGCGAAGTCCATGCCGGGCTGGATTTCGTCGCTCGGCCAGCCTCCGCTGCCGATGAAGGGCGCGGCGATGAGCATCAGGGCGCCGGGTTTGAAGCCACGTGGATCTTCGGCGAGCACGTGGAGCAGAATCGTGCCACCGACGGAATGGCCGACCAGGATCGCGCCGTCAGTTAGGGAATCGAGTTCGCCGAGGAGCGCCGCTTTCCAGGTTGCGTACCGAGGGTCGCCTTCCTCAGGCATCCTGGGGTAGCGCACGAGGTAATCCCCGCCCAACGCCCGTTCGAGTCTCGTTACGAGCTTGCGGTCAAAATCTTCGTGCGCGTTCGCACCAGCGCCCTGAACGAACAGAACCTGCACCGCCATCTTTCTGGATCCAACCTTGCATCTTTCTCATGAAATTCACATGGGTTTGTGAAAGGATAGCCACCTGTTAGCGGCGTAGTCCCCAACCAACTCGCAGCCCCTCGGCCAGCCCTTCAAATCAGCGGCCTGCATGTGCGCTACGGCCCCAAGCATGCCGTGAACGACGTATCGCTGGAAATCCGCATGGGCGAAATCTTCGGGCTCCTCGGCCCAAACGGGGCCGGCAAAACCAGCACGCTGAGCGCAGTCGAGGGCCTGATCCGGCCTGCGGCAGGCACCATCCGGATTGGAGACGTTGATTTTCAGGCCAAGCCGGCGCTGGCCAAGTCACAGATGGGCGTCCAGCTGCAGGCGACCAGCTTCCAATCCGTCCTCAAGATCGGCGAGATCGTGAAGCTGTACGCGGGACTCTATGGGCTATCGCTCTCGACGTCCGAGATTTCCGAGCGGCTCAAGGACATGTACCTCGATGACGAGCGGTCCAAGCGCTTCAGCCAGCTCTCGGGCGGTCAGCAAAAACGCCTCGCTTTGCTGATTGCCACCATTCATGATCCACCGCTGATGTTGCTTGACGAGCCCACCGCCGGCTTGGATCCGCAGGCGCGCCGCCAACTATGGGATCACATCGAGGATCTGCGAAAGACGGGGCGAAGCGTTCTCCTGACGACGCACTCGATGGAAGAAGCGCAGGCGGTTTGCGACCGGGTGGCGATCATGGATCACGGGCAGATTCTTACCCTCGACACGCCTGCCGGACTGATCGAGAAGCACAAAGGCGACCCAAGAGTTCGAAGCGTGGCGCGCGGACCGGTCACGTTGGATGACGTGTTCATTGGCCTTACCGGAAGGGCGATCCGTGACTGACATGCCGAGCGCTTCGCTCGGACCGACGACCGCGCCGTCGGCCTCGCGAATGCTGACGGCATTGCTCGAGGCCGACATCACCGTCCAGATTCGGAATGTCCGGGCGCTCGTGTTGACCCTGCTCTTGCCGCTGCTGCTCCTGTATGTCAGCTTCATCGCAAAACGGCGGGCGCCGTTGCTCGGCGGTCCAAGCTCTGAAGTGGCAATCGCTCTGACGCTGGGCGTTGCCTCGCTGGCGATCCTGGGATACACGAATACGGTTGCCCGAGACCGCGAACAGGGCGTTTTTCAACGTTTGCGAGTCACCCCGGCACAGGGCTGGCAGATCATCAGCAGCCGGCTGATCGTCCAGGTCATGGCCATGCTCGTGATGGCTGTTTGGGTCTTGGTGGTCGCGACCGTCTTCTTGAGCTTCAGGGTCAGCGCCGGTGGATTTCTCCTCGTGTGCCTTTGCGTCATCCCGGGCTCCTTCCTGTTCCTGAGCGTTGGGCAGGCGCTTGTTGCCCTGATTCCATCGACCGACACGCTGAATGCGGTGGGACGGTTGGCCTACCTTCCGCTGTTCGTCCTGGGCCTTTTCGCCCACGTCACTTTCTTTGGCACGACGTTCCAAACGGTTTCCCGCTGGTCTCCGGGCGGCGTTGTTATCGACGTCTTCGCCGCCGCGCTTCAGCCAAGCACCTGGACGGCAGACACCTGGGGCTCGCTGGCCGCATGCCTGGGCTATGCGATCGTGTTCACCGCCATCGGCATCCGATGGTTTCGATGGAGCAGCCAATAGCGGCCATCGGACCCTCGACGGCGCTCGCGATCGCTTTGCTGGCCCTCACCGGTTGTGCGCAGTCGTCGGCCGCAACCTCAACCGCGACGCCATGCGTTCCGACCACCGTATCGACTGAAGCAGCGTCCCCGAACGATTGGCCGGCGCCGAATGGTGACCTCTTCAACACTCGGGTGGCAACCTCCACGATTTCGTCCACAAACGTATCGCAGCTGGGAGTCGGCTGGAAGCTGCCGTTGCAGGGCAAGGGCAGCATTGGTTATGACGTGGCGAATCCCGTCATCGCCGCCGGCATCGCCTACCTGCAGGACGGTGCGTCTAACGTCTCGGCCGTCGAAGTGTCCACTGGAAAGGTGCTGTGGAGCCATCAATACAACTCCACGGAATACGGGCCGAACGGGGTGACCGTTGCCAATGGCCGGGTTTATGGCATCACCGCCGACGGCGTTTTTGCGCTCGACGCCACGACCGGACGGCAAGCCTGGTACGTCACCGACTTCGGGCCGCCGCAAGCTCGATTCAACAGCCCTCCCCAGGTTGCCGGTTGCAAGGTATTCGTTTCGTCGTCAATCACCGTTGGCGGCGGCATCATTTACGCCTTGGACGCCGGCAACGGCGCCACCGACTGGAGCTTCCAGACGGTGATCGACAAGACCGGCCAGCAGCTCCAGGCGACGGCCGGCGGCGCATGGGACGCTGTCATGATCGGTCCCGATCAGTCTGTCTACGCCGGCATCGGCAATCCCTACCTCTCGTTGCAGGAGGCGCAGACCAAGCCCAGCCGCGAGCTCTATACCGACAGCCTGGTCAAGCTGACACAAAGCAAGGGAAAACTCGAATGGTTCTACCAGGCCTATCCGGACGATTTTCATGACTGGGACCTGCAGGTTTCACCGATTTACACCACCGCAGCCGGCCATCCAGCTGTGCTCGCGGCTGGCAAGGGCGGCTTCGTCTTCGCCTTCGACCCAGCGAGCGGGGCATTGCTGTGGAAGACGTCGGTTGGCGTCCACAACGGGCACGACAATGACGATCAACTGGCGCTTCAGGGCAAGCTTCAACTCCAGGTTCCCTTCACGCTGCTGCCGGGCGAAATCGGTGGAGTGGAGACCAACATGGCGACCGCGGACGGTGTTGTCTACGTGCCCGTGGACAATGTGCCGACCACTTACACCAGCAACACTGTTTCGACCGGGACACCAGACCTGACCAAGGCCAGTGGGGACATGGTCGCCCTCGACGTGGCGACCGGAAAACAGCTCTGGTCGACCCATTTGCCGAATATGGCTCTTGGCGGAGCTACCGTGTCGAATGACCTCGTGTTCACCACCACCTTCAACGGCCAGATCTTCGCGCTCTCGCGCAAGGACGGGTCGATCGTTTGGACGGCCCAGTTGCCCGCCGGATCCAATTCGACGTTGGCCATTGCCGGAAGCACTATGATCGCTGGTGCCGGGTTGCCGTTGAAGGCAACGCAGCACGCAACCATCGTCGCCTACCAGCTTCGTGGCAACAGTGGATAGCGTCTTCTAGTCGATGATCTAGCTCACGGCTTTCTTCACGAGCGCCGTAATTCTTGCCTCATCGGCAGGGGTCAACTTCGTCAGGGCATACTCGGTCGGCCACATGGAACCTTCGTCAAGCTTTGCCGCGTCGTTGAAACCGAGCGTCGAGTACCTCGCCTTGAACTTGTAGGAGGGCTTGAAGAAGCAGATAGTCTTGCCGTCCTTTGCATACGCCGGCATCCCATACCACGTCCTCGACATGAGGCCTGGAGCGCTTGCCTTGACGAGAGCATCGATTCGCTTCGCCATCGCGCGATCCGGTTCCGGCATCTCGGCGATCGCTGCCCGAATTTGGCTTTCTCCGTCCTCGCCCGCCTTCATCTCTTTAACGCGCTGCTTCATCGCCGATTTTTCTTCGGCGGTGAATCCTTCGTACCGCTTTTTGGTGGCGGTCTTGGCCGAACTCTTTGTCTCCTTCACTTGAACGATCCTCCCTTGCGAATAGTCGATCCGAACGTCTTTGATGCTAGCGAGGCCTTCTTCAAGCCGCTTCTTCAAATGTGCTCGAATTCACCGCCGTCACGCCGGCCTAGACGCTGTCCGCCCAGGTAATGAGCTCCGCAGCGGGCAAGGTATTGATGACCATCTCGGCGCTGACACTGCAGGCTGCGGCCCGCTCACAGCCGCGGATCTGCCAGTCGAGCTGACCAGGCGCGTGAGCGTCGGTGTCGATCGCGAATCGACATCCGGTCTCGACCGCGAGCCTGAGCAGCCGCTTCGGTGGATCCTGCCGTTCGGGACGCGAGTTGATCTCCACGGCGACGTCGAACTGACGGCACGCTTCGAAGACGGCCTGCGCGTCGAACTCTGACTCCGGCCGGCCTCTGCCCACGACAATCCGGCCGGTGCAGTGGCCCAAGACGTTCATGCGCGGATTTGCGATCGCCTTCAGCATTCGTTCGGTCATGTACCCACGGGGCGCGCGCAGCTTCGAGTGGACGCTGGCCACCACGAGATCGAGACTCGCGAGCAGGTCAGGCTCCTGGTCCAGCGAGCCGTCCTCGTTGATGTCGACCTCGATGCCGGTGAGGATCCGGAACGGCGCCAGCCTGAGGTTCAACTGCTTGACCTCGTTGAGCTGTCGGCGCAACCGTTCTGCCGATAGTCCGCTGGCAACTGTAAGGCGCGGCGAATGATCCGTGAGGACGAGGTACTCGTGACCGAGCGAGCGGGCGGTCTCCGCCATCTCGAGGATGCTGCTGCCGCCATCCGACCAGTCCGAGTGCACATGGCAATCGCCGCGCAGGGCGGCGCGCAGGGCAGCCGCGTCGTCCGCCACCGAACGACCTTCGGTGGATTCGAGCCGACGGAGATAGACGGGGGTTTCTCCGCGCTGGGCCTCGGTTATCGCTCGGGCAGTGACTTCACCAACGCCTGGCAGTTGCTCGAGCGTGCCGTTACGAACCCTGGCCTCGAACTCTTCCGCATCGAGCGACGAAATGAGGTCGGCGGCGCGGCGAAACGCGCGGACGCGGTAGGTCGGCTCCTGCGCCAGCTCGAGCAGGAAGGCAATGCGCCGGAGCGCCGCGACCGCCGGAGCATCGTGGGGCACACGCCATGTCTACCTGATTGCTGGGCCGTGTCATCCCGTCGGTTCGGCTCGCCGCTTCGGACGTAGCACCAGCTCGCCACCGCAGTTCGGGCAGATCCGCTGGAGCATCACAGCGCAGTCATCGCAGAAGGTGCATTCGTAGCTGCAGATGTATGCGACTCCCGCGTTATCAAGCACAGCGCGACAGCGCTCGCACGCGGTGCGCATTTCGAGCGGGGACATGGTCCTCAGAGCATGACAGGTCGATGCCAGCGAAATCGGGACCACGACAACCAGGTCCGTTGCCGTGCGGCAAAGACCCCGGCCAGGCAGAGGGCGCCCCCGATGAGCGCCAGCCAGGGCGGAATCTCGCCCAGCACGCCCCAGCCGAGAAGGATTGCGACCGGCGGGACCAGGTAGAGGAACGACGCCGTGCGGCCGGCGGTCGCTCGTCGCAGGGCAAACGTCCAGGTGAGGAAGCCAACCGCGATCGGGAACGCGCCGAGGTAGATCGCCCAGCCGACCGCCGAGGCATTGGCTCGACTCAGCTCGCTGATCAGTGTCGGTGCAAACGGCAGGCAGGCCAGGGTTGCCGCCGCAGAGCCAAGCCAGCTCACCTGCAACGGCGTTGCTTGCCTGAGGACGACTTTCTGGACGACGATCGCGATCGAGTAGGCGACGACCGCGACGATGCAGAGGAGAATGCCGGCGGCTTGGTTCGCATGAGCGCCTGCGATCGCGACGCCGATCAGGACAGAGCCGGCCAAGGCAATCCCGCAACCGACAAAGAGGCTTAGCGGGAACCCTTCGCCGAGAAACAGTCCGCCGAGAATGGCGATCAGGATGGGGCCCGTGGCAACCAGCATCGCGGCGGTCCCGGCGTCGACCATCTGCTCCGCTGCGTTCAACGCCACGCTGTAGACGCCCAACCAGAGCACGCCATAAAGCGCAATACCAAGCAGCGCGCGGCGGCTGGGCAGCCGCTGACGGCTGAGGATCGCGACGGCTCCAAGCACGGTCGTGCTGACGACCAACCGACCCAGCGCCAGGCCGCCGGGAGAGAAGGCATGTGCCGCGGCACGAATGCCAACGAATCCGGAGCCCCACAGAACAACGGACACGAGCGCGGCGACCATTGCCGGTATGTCCGCTCGAGGCGGGGTTTCCGGTCTTGCCGGTAACGCTGCGGCATTCATCAAGAGTGATTCTGACGGCGGCCGCCGCGATTCTGCTGGCGGGAATCGGACATTCAGCCGACCGGCTTTACGCTGTAGGTCGTGGTCCTTGTCCAACGGCTGGGGAAAAAGGTCCCCGAGCTCACCATCTATTTCTGGATCATCAAGATCCTCACGACCGGGATGGGCGAGACCACCTCCGATTACTTCGTCCACACCTACAACCCCTACCTCGTCGTCGTGATCGCGGCGGTTGTGCTCGGCATCAGCGTCCTGATCCAACTGGCCGTCCGTCGCTATGTCGCCTGGATTTACTGGCTGGCGGTGTCGCTGGTGGCGGTTTTCGGCACCATGGCCGCCGGCATCGTGCATGTCTACCTCGGCATCCCGTACATCTACTCGGCCAGCCTCTACGCGCTTAGCGTCGTGGTCATCTTCGGGCTCTGGTGGCTTAGCGAGAAGACGCTCTCCGTGCACAGCATCTACACCCGGCGACGGGAGATCTTCTATTGGGCGGCGGTACTGGCGACCTTCGCCATGGGGACCGCGGTGGGCGATATGACGGCGGTCACCTTCAACTTCGGCTTCTTCGTCTCGGGGCTGTTCTTCACCGGGCTGATCCTTCTGCCTGCGCTGGCCTACCGTTTTCTCCGGCTCAACGAGATCGTCGCCTTCTGGTTCGCCTACATCATCACCCGGCCGCTGGGCGCGTCCTACGCCGACTGGCTCGCCGTGCCTCACAGCCTTGGTGGCCTCAACCGGGGAAAAGGGCCAATCAGCATCGTGCTGTGGCTCCTGATCGGCATCTTGGTGGCCTACCTGACGATCAGCCGCGTCGACGTGACAGCTGCGAACAACGCCCGATGAGATGTCAGTGCTGACATTCGTTGCATGGGTGGCCGTCGGGATTGCGGTCGGCAGCTACGGGACGTTGATTGGAGCGGGCGGAGGGTTCGTTCTGGTGCCCATCCTCTTGTTCGTCTATCCCAGCGCTTCGCCGGCGCAGGTCACGGCTGTGTCGCTCGCGGTCGTGTTCGTCAATGCCGCCTCGGGATCGCTGGGTTATTACCGGCTCCGCCGTGCCGATTATCGGACGGGCATCATCCTCGCGGTCGCGACCTTACCCGGTGCTGTTCTCGGGGCGCTGGTGGTTGGGGCCGTCCCGCGCCGAGCCTTCAACCTCATCCTCGGCATCCTGTTGATCCTGGTGTCGCTCCTGTTGCTCGTCCAGCCCCATGGCCGGATTCCATTGCTGGTTCGGTCTCGCTTCACAGTAACGCGCATTCTCGTCGATGCTGATCAGAACCAATACGAGTACCGCTTCAACCTGGGACTGGTTGCACTGCTGAGCACGCTGATCGGCTTTCTTTCGAGCCTGCTTGGCATCGGGGGTGGCATCATTCACGTGCCTCTGCTGACCATCTTCTTCGCCTTCCCGGCGCACGTCGCGGCCGCAACCTCACAGTTCGTGCTCATGATCATGGCCGCCACCGGAAGCGTCACCCATCTGCTGCACCACGACTACGGCTCGCTCTTCGGCGTCACCCTGGCGCTTGCCGTTGGCGTCCTCGTCGGTGCGCAGGTCGGCGCCCGTCTGTCGCGACGAATCGGCGCCAGCCTGATCATTCGCCTGCTGGCGCTCGCGCTCGGCGGCGTGGGGATCCGCCTCCTGTTCGCCGGCTAAAAGGCGCCCCCTCACCCCGACCATCTCCCCAAAAGTGGGGAGAGGGAGAGTCCGCATGGTGCGGTGACGATCCCGCAGACTGGTACGCATGGCGCTCCGAGGTGATGCCACCGCCGCTGGCGTCCAGCGCTGGGCGCCCCGCTGGTGGGCCGTCTTTCTGGTTGGCGTGGCGCTCTGGCTCGCCACCGTCGGCGTCGCCGGCCTGACCCGCAACCTGATCCTTCTTCCGATGGTCGTGCTGTTGGGCAGCTTCCTCGTCCCGGTCACCGCGGTGGTGTGGTATCTCGATCATGACTCGAGCCCGGAGCTGTCGCCGCG
>DAIPYJ010000068.1:0-5728 GCA_036782775.1 Candidatus Dormiibacterota bacterium
GCCACCGATTCCGATCATCGGCGGGCGCTGGACCTGGGAGGCGGCACTCTTCGGAGCCACCTCCGGCATGGCGCTGCTGCTGACCGTCGCCATCTTCGCCGTCCTCCAGGCGACGGTCCGTAGCGCAGAACTGCTGAGCCTGCTGCCGCCGCCGCTCTATCGCGCCGGCACCGCCTTCGCCCTCTCGCTTTCATTCGCACCGAAGACCGCCGGCGCATTCCACGGCATCGTCGAAGCCCGGCAGCTGCGCGGGCGACGGACCGCCTGGCGGGATGCACCCAGCGTCGTGCTGCCCTTGTTGCTGACGACACTCGAGCAGGCGCTGCAATACGGTGAGTCGTTGGACGCCCGCGGCTACGGAAGCCGGTGGCGATCGCGGTACCGACCGCTCGGCTGGGCGCGATCCGACTTCGTGCTCGCCCTCGCCGCCGGCGGATCGTTGCTGCTCGCCCTCATCCTTCCTCCGCCGAGTTACAACCCTTACCTATCGCTCGTTCCAACCCTGCCGACGATTCCTTCCCTGGTCGCCGTGCTACTGCTGGCCACCCCGGCGGTCTTCACCGCCTTCTCCTCCGAACGGCATGCCGCTGCTCTCGATTGAGTCCGTCGGCTATCGCTATCCGACATCGGCCATGGACGTGTTCGCGGAGGTTTCCGTGGACGTCGAGGATGGCGAGGTCATCCTGCTCCGCGGGCCTTCGGGTGGCGGCAAGTCCACGCTCTTGCGCTGCCTCAACGGCCTGGTGCCGCACAGCACCGGCGGGCGGTTTCGCGGGCGTGTCGTGGTCTGCGGGCTCGACACGCGAACGCATCCGCCACGAGTGCTCGGCAGCCGGGTTGGATTTGTCTTTCAGCATCCCGACGCGCAGTTCGTGCTCGAGGATGTCGAGGCCGAGCTCGCCTTCGGCCTCGAAAATCTTGGCCTTCCCCGCCCGCTGATGCGCAAGCGGATCGAGGAGGTGATCGACCAGGTTGGCATCCACCCGCTGCGGCGCCGGCGAATCGCGACCCTATCCGGTGGCGAGCGGCAGCGGGTGGCCATCGCGGCGGCGCTGGTCATGCATCCGCGCGCGGTGCTGCTCGATGAGCCGACGTCGCAGCTGGACCCGCAAGCTGCCGAGGACGTCCTGCAGGTGGTCATGCGCCTGGTGGCCGAGTTGGGCATGACGACGGTGATCGCCGAGCATCGCGTCGAGCGCATCGCCCCGTTCGTCGACCGCGTCTGGACGATACAGGGCGGATCGCTGCGCAGCCAGCCACCCCGCGACGCAATGGCTGAGTCCGGTCCGCGCCCGCCGGTCGTCGACCTCGGCCTGCGCGCTGGATGGATACCGTTACCGATCGGGCTTCGTGAGGCGCGGCGGCACGCCGTCGCGCTCGCGCTCGATGATGCGCAGGCGCCAGGCGCCAATGGTCATGGGCCGGTTGTCTGCCGCGCGCAGGATCTGCGATTCAGCTACGGAGAACGCACAGCAGTGGAGCAGGCGTCGTTCAACGTGCGCCGCGGGGAGATCGTGGCGCTGATGGGACGAAACGGCTCGGGAAAAACCACCCTCTTGAAACTGCTCGCCGGCGTGCTGCAGGCGCAGCGAGGACGGGTGTCGAGGCAGGGCCGCGCCGCCTACGTGCCGCAGGATGCCGATGCCCTGCTCTTCGCGGCGACTGTGGAAGAAGAGCTGCGCGGCGTACCGTCGGAGATCGCCGCACCGTTCGAAGCCTGGCGGTCGCGGTATCCGCGCGACCTCAGCGCGGGACAGCGGCAGCAGTTGGCAATTGCGGCAGTAGCGGGCAGCGCCGACCTCCTGCTGCTCGACGAGCCGACGCGCGGCCTCGATCCCCGGGTCAAAGCCGCATTGACGAGCTTCCTTCGACTGCGCGCCGAGGCGGGGGCAACCGTCATGGTCGCCACCCATGACGTGGAGTGGGCGGCCCGGACCGTCGACCGGGTGCTGATGATGGCTGACGGCGAGCTGTATGCCGACGGCCCCACCCGCAGCGTCCTCAGCGATTCCCTGGTCTTCTCCACCCAGATCAACAAGCTGCTCGGCCGTGGCTGGCTGCTGCCCGAGGAGGTCCCGCTGACATGAGGGCGCTTGGCAAGCATGCGGAGTCCCTCGCCTTGCTCGCTATTACCGCCGCGGGGCTGGTGATCTTCGCGGAGCCGGTCTTCGTCGGCCGGACGCTGCCTCAAGGTGCTGCTCTGTTCTCGGCGCTGATCGCGTGCGCCGCCCTCATGGTTGTTGCGGTCGGATTGCAGACGCACCGGCTATCGACTCGCCTGCTTGCCGTCCTGGCGGCGCTGGTCGCGATCGATGCCAGCCTGCGACTGGTGATCGTCATCGGCCTGCTCGGCTTCTCGCCGATCTTCTTCCTCCTGATCATCGGCGGCCTCGTCATGGGTCCCGGCTTCGGCTTCGCCCTCGGCGCGCTGACGCTGCTGCTCTCGGCGGTAATGACCGCCGGGATGGGCCCCTGGCTCCCGTACCAGATGCTCGCCTGCGGCTGGGTTGGCATGGGTGCTGGATACCTCGGGCGCTGGTCCGTCGCGCGGCGACATATTGCTGTCGTCGCCGCCTTTGGTGTCCTCGCCGGCTTTGGCTACGGCGCGCTCCTCGACCTCTGGGAGTGGCCGTTCCTCCTGGGGGCGGCGTCATCGCCGATCAGTTGGGCGCCTGGCCTCGACCTGCTGAGCCTCGGCCATCGCTTCGCGGCCTTTTACCTGACAACGTCGCTCGTCTACGATGCCTTCCGCGCCGCGGGAAATCTCCTACTGCTCTTGCTGCTCGGCCCCGCCGTGGTCGCGGCGCTCGAACGCTTCCGTCGGCGATTCCTGGTCGAGTGGGAACCCTCGCCTAACATTGCCGGAGATGTCCGAGCTCCCGCCTGAGATTGCGATCGAATCGGAGCCGACCGATACCGACCCGCCGCCCGAGGCGGTTCGCCCGGACCGGCCCCGCATCTGGCCAGAAGAGCCGCGGCCGCCTCGGCAGCAGATCAAGCGGCCGATGGAGGAGTGGCTGGCGGAGTTCGAGGAGCGCGTCCGACAGCAGCCTGCCTCGACGCGCGATCAGTCGACGCGCCGCCGCCGGCCACGCGGCCTGGCTCGAATCCTCCCGGCAGTGCCGCCTCCGCGGACAGAGCGGCCGCGTCCTCCCGAGGCTGGACCGTCAACGGCAGAGCCGCGACGCGGCCGGCGCCGGCGTCGTGGCAGCGGACGCGGTCAGCCCACCGGATCGTCGGGCGGCACCACTGCCGCACAATCGCCGCGGGGTCCGCGGCCGCCGCGCCAGGGTGATCGGCCGCAAGCCCAACGTCGGCAACGTCCTACTCCTGGACAAGAGGGTACGCAGCCAGGCTCGACCGATGGCCAGATCCGGCGGCGTCGCCGGCGCGGCCGAGGTCGCGGGCGAGGGCGAGGACCAGGCGGCGGAGGTCCGAGCGATCGCGGTCCATCGGGTCAGCCACCGATCGGCTGAGCTCGGTTCGGCCCCCCACCCTGCCCTCCCCCCGCAACCGGGGGGAGGGTAAGTCAAATTTGCGGGAATAGAATGGGCCAGCAGGGCATTGGCAATGGTTAGCGACTTTTCGCTTTTTGAGCGGCACGTCGACGCGCTGTATCGCAGCGCGTTGCGGCTCACGCGAAAGCCGGAGGACGCCGAAGACCTGGTGCAAGAAACCTACCTACGAGCCTATCGCTACCGCAAACGCTTCCAGGCGGGGACGAACGAGAAGGCGTGGCTCTTCACCATCATGACCAACGTCTTTCGAAACCGGCTTCGCCAGCACCCGGTTCCCGAGTCGCCGATCGACCAGCCGGGCGCCGATTTCTCGATCTACGACCAGCTGCGCCGCGAGGGGATGCCGGTCCACCTCATGTCCCCTGAGGAGATCATCGTCGACCGCGGTTTCGGCGACGAGGTCAAACGTGCCCTGGAAGAGCTGCCCGTCAACATGCGCATGGTCGTTCTGCTGGTCGATGTCGAGGACTTCTCCTATAAAGAGGTTGCCTCCATCCTCGGCATCAAGATCGGAACGGTGATGTCGCGCCTGCATCGCGGGCGCCAGGCGCTGCAGAAGAAGCTCTGGGAATACTCGGGCCGGCCCAAGCCGAGGGCGCTGGCCGTGGGGGCCTCCTGATGGGCGACCACTGCGAGCAGACGATCCAGCAGCTCAACGGCTACATCGACCGCGAGCTGAACGACGTCGAAGTCCGGCGGGTGAAGGAGCATCTCGATGACTGCCCGCCGTGCGAGAAGGTGTTCGAATTTCAAGCGGGCATGAAGCGGCTGGTGCGGCGCGAGTGCTGCACCGACGAGGCGCCGGTGCGCCTCCGCGAGTGGGTCCGCAAGCTCGCGACGGAAAAGCCTAAGCCGGTCGAATGATTCTCGACCTGGCCCTGGCGCTGGTGGCCGGTCTCTTGTCGTTTGCCTCCACCTGCACCCTCCCGCTCGTCCCTGCCTACGTCACCTACATGGGAGCGTCGGTCACCGGTGACGGAACGACGCTCGGGCAGCAGCTCAAGGTGCTGGGCAACGCGGCCCTCTTCGTGGCCGGCTTCGCCACCGCGTTCGTCGCGCTGGGCGCCTCCTTTGGCTTGATCGGCGCGGACCTGCAGGCGCATAAAGCGCTGCTGCTACAGATTGCCGGCGTCGCGCTGGTGCTGATCGGCATTGCGCTGCTGGCCCTCGGCCGCATCCCCGGTCTGATGGGGGAGCGCCGATTCGACATCGCGCACCGCCTGCCCCGGACGCCGTGGGCGTCCTACGTGATCGGCCTGGCCTTCGCCATTGGCTGGACGCCGTGCATGGGGCCGATCCTGGCCGCCATCCTCCTGCGTGCAGGCAGTGCCGGGACTGCCGGCCAGGGCGCGCTGCTCCTCGCCGCGTATTCGGTCGGACTTGGCGTGCCGTTCCTGGTTGCGGCGGGCCTCTCGGGCATGCTGACCGGGCTTCTCGCGCGCGTTCGTGGCGCCTATGCGGTGCTCAATGCCGTCGCGGCGATCTTCCTGATCGGCATGGGGGTTCTCATCTTCACCAATCGCTTGACCCTGTTCAACGACTATTTCCCGGTCGTCTCCCTGACGACACCCTTTGACTCCCATTTCGAAAGCGCCAATCCAACCCCGGCGCCCCGCGGCGTCGTCCAGGTCGGCAAACCGGCGCCGGACTTCACGCTCACGGACCTCTCAGGACATACGGTGTCGCTCGCCGCGCTGAAAGGCCATCCGGTGCTGATCAGCTTCTGGGCAACGTGGTGCGGACCCTGCCGGGCGGAGCTGCCCCTGATTCGCGACGAGTACCTGGCGCACCGGCAGCAGGGGCTCGCCGTCGTCGCCATTGATTACGGCGATGAAGCCGCCAGCACGGTTCGCGCCTACTGGGATTCGATGAAGCTGCAGCCTGACCCCGTGCTCGATCCCGACGGCCGGGGTGCGAGCGCCTACGGCGTGAGCGTCAGCTTGAGCACCGGCCTTCCCGTCAGCGTCATCGTCGCCCCCGATGGGACCGTCAGCAGCTACGAACCCTTTCCCTTGACGCGCGACTATCTCGATCCAGCGCTGGCCAGGGTCCTTTCCTGATGGCGTTCGCCGAGACCAGCACCTGGTCCGGGCGCGGGCTGTGGCGCTATCGGGCGGACCTGGCGGTGCAGGGCGAACCGGTCACCCTGGGCGAGGGCGGAACACCGCTTGCGCCCTATGAAAAGTTGCTGCTCAAGCTCGAGGGTCTGT
>DAIPYJ010000068.1:5738-15794 GCA_036782775.1 Candidatus Dormiibacterota bacterium
CGCCAACCGGTTCCTTCAAAGATCGGGGCGCCGCGACCGCGATCACGGCGGCGCGGGCCGCGGGCGCGCGGATCGTGGTCGAGGATTCTTCAGGAAACGCTGGGACGGCGATCGCCGCCTACGCCGCGGCCGCCGGGCTGCGCGCCCGCATCTTTTCGCCCGATGACATCGTCCCGGCCAAAGCGCGCGCGATCCAGATCCTCGGCGCGGAGCTGATCAAGATCTCCGGCCCGCGCTCGGCGGTGACGGAAGCCGCCATCAGCGCCGCGCGCGAAGCCTATGATGTCGGCCACGCGCGCGACGACGCGTTTCTCGAAGGCACCAAGACAATCGCCTACGAGCTCTTCGAGCAATTGGGCGACGCCCTCCACGATGTGATCATGCCGGTCGGGCAGGGCACTGTGCTGATCGGACTGGCGATGGGCTTTGCCGATCTCGTCGGTTCCGGTCGGATGGAGAAGGCACCCCGCTTGCACGGCGTCCAGTCGGAGGCCTGCGCACCGCTGGTCCGAGGCGCACCGATCGGACGGCCGGCGCCGGTCGTTCGCCAACCCTCGATCGCGGACGGCATTCGGATCCCCGAACCGACCCGAGCCGAGCGCAGCTACAACGCCGTGCGCTATAGCGGCGGCCGATGGATCGCGGTCTCGGAGGATGCGATCGCCCGGGCCTGGCGCGAGGCCGCGAAGGTCGGCATCCTGATGGAGCCAACCTCGGCGACCGCGCTCGCCGGCGCTCGGGCGCTCGATTTACCCGCGGACTCGGTCGTCATTATCACCGGATCCGGCCTGAAGGCGATCGATCGCTACGAGCCTCGTCGACAAACCGAGTAAAGCCTGCCGCTAGCTCGGCATCACGTCGGCATTAACGAGCAGCAGCGTCAGGACTGCGCCGAGGATAAGGGCGACGATCTCGCCCCACGTCACCCGACCCTCGAAACCGGTAGGGACTGGGCCAAGCTCGGGATGCGCCGAGGCCTGGTAGGCGTTGGCGCCACGCTGGACCGCAAATACGATGCCGGCCGCGATCACGTTCGTGGCCACGTCGATCAGCAAACCAGCGCCGCCAGCAAGATTCGCACCAATGCGATCCAGGACAATCAACCCGACGTAGGCACCGATCACCGCGGCGAAGGAGTAGCTGGCTCGCCCCAGCCGGGCTCGCTCCTCGACAGAAAGGCTCTTTAACGCACGACCGATGACCACCAGTCCGTAGATCGGGACCAGGATGGCCCACGGACTGGCTGCACGGCGAAAGGCCTCGCGTCGCTCGAATGACAGCAATTGGAAGGTCCACCAGACGAGATAGATGCTTCCGGCCACCAGACCGAAAACAAGGACACGCAGAGGAGAGCGGTAGAAGCCGGGCTTCGCAGCTGAACCGGCCGAAGGCACCGACACCACGGCGCCCGGTTGAGCAACGGCCGGTGCCTGGATATCGGGAAGGACGTTGCCGCAGTTCGAGCATTGCTTGGCGCCGATTGGGTTCCATCGACTGCAGTAGAGGCAGGTCCCGGCAGCGTTTGCGGGCTGCGGGGATTGAAGCGCCATGCCCGCTGCAACGGCCCTCAACCGGCTTTTCCTGTGGCGCGACTTACGTCGGCATTGCGCTCGCCGGTCTGGCTCGCAGACGGACCAGCACCTGGGGGTCGTAGGCGAGCGCCAGCCGCGCACCCCAGAGGTCGATGTGATAGCCGGGCAGGCGCCGGCGATTTACTCTGGGCATCTCAACATCGGGGAGCGATTTGACCTGGAGCGCTCGCGTCGGAATCCCCTTGCTCGTCGACCACGCGAGGAGCCGTTCCGGGTCTGAGCTGACGACCTTGCCATACCAGCCCGGCCCGAATCGCGCATGCTCGAGATAGACCAGCGGCGCCAGCCAGAGTCCGCCGTGAATCGCATGGCGAAAGCCGTCCCGGCGTCGCGCAAACGAGCGCGGGACCTCAGGCGGCATGCGGAAGGAAGCGAGCCGGATCGAAGCGCGCGGTGGGAAGCCGGGTCCTGCCCTCCAGCAACAGGTCGGCAACGAGCTCTGCCGTAATCGGGGCGAGCAGGATGCCATTGCGAAAATGCCCGGTCGCCAGCGTGACGCCGTCCCAGCCGGCAACGCGGCCGATGATGGGAAGCCCATCGGCGGTTCCCGGGCGCAGTCCAGCCCAGGCCGCCCCCACCGTGGCGCCGGCCAAGCGCGGCGCCAGGCGAGGCGCGCGATCGAGCAAGGAGGCAATGCCCTCAACGGTTGGACGTGGATCGAATCCGGCATCTTCGACGGTCGTGCCCAGCAGGAGGCGGCCATCGGGTTTGGGGACGAGGTAGCCGCCGCCGCCTGACAGGACCGCGTGCGGAGACCGTCCTGTTACTGCGAGCGCGACCATCTGGCCCCGCACCGGTCGCACCGGGATCGGCAGTCGCAGCATCGATGACCACGCCGCCGACCAGCATCCATTCGCGACGACGACTTCGCTCGCGTGGATGTTCTCGCTTCCAATCGCAACCCCTCGCACCGTATCGCCGTCGATCAACAGCCGATCGACAGCAACGCCTTCGCGCACCTCGGCACCGAGCTCAGCCGCGGCTCTGCCGAGCGCCCTGGTGAAGATCGCCGGCAAGACCTGCGCATCGCCGCGATGGAGGACCGCACCGCGGATCGAGGCATTGATCTCCGGCTCGATCTCGAGCGCGATCGCCGCATCGATCCAGGCGTCGCCGGCGCCGCGATCCATCTGGCGCCGAAGCCGCGTCTCCTCGGCCTCATCAAGCGCTAGCTCGATGACGTCGACGGGCCGGTAGCCGACGTCGAAGCCGGTGCGTTGCTTGAGCTCGGCCGACACCGCCGGAAACAGGCGAGCCGATTCGACAGCAAGCGCCGTGAACTCGGGGACGGCGTCCGCCCCGCCGTGCGGCTGAATGATTCCCGCCGACGCTCCCGTCGCGGCGGCGCCGAGGGAATCGCGTTCGAGGAGCATCACGCGCGCGCCTCGTTTGGCGAGCTGGTAGCTGATCGAGGTGCCGATGACACCACCGCCCACCACGATGACGTCCGGACTCATGGAGTTGAGAATAATCAGCGAGCCCGCAGGGCGACCCGGCCTTTCGGCCGATCAGGGCGCGTCAGCGAGCCCGCAGGGCGAGCCGGCCTTTCGGCCGAATGAGGGCAGGCGAGGACGCGGCCTGTACGCGCCCACGAGGCTACTGGAATTTCAGCCGATTCGCGCGATGGGCCGCGGCCGCAGCATCTGCCCGGTTCAGTCGATCAGGCGGCGGAGCCGGATGTCCTCGCTGGCGCGGGCCTCCTGGTAGAGGACGCAGGTCGCCATCTTGCCCAGGCAGGGTGGCTCGGGCCATTTCATCAGGCCGCGGAACCGGTGCACCTTGCCATCGACATGGCAGTCGACCTGAAAAACCTTCAGGAAGGCCTGGCGCTTCTTGAGAACCTGCTCAATATATAGGCAACGCATAGGGAGAAAATGTGATAGTAATAGGCTAACACCTGAGGGGCCGCTGGCGCCCCCCGGACCGCCCTCTAGGCTGTCAACGCGGCGTTGCGGGAGTTCTGGCCGGCTGCCATCGACCCGTTACACTCAGCCGGGCGCGGGCTTGGTCCGCGATCTCGCTCGTAATCTGCATGCCCCAAACTGGATTCTCGCGATCTCCGTCCATGCTCTCATGGTGGCGTCGGCGCCGACCATCGAGTCATCAGGCTGGCGACCCAAAGCGCCGGCTGGTCTTCGTGCTGGGTGGCGGAGGCAGTCGAGGCGCCTGCAGCGTCGGCGCCCTGCGCGCGTTGCTGGAAGCCGGCATCATGCCCGATGGGCTGGTTGGCTGCAGCTCGGGCGCCTTCAACGCGGTCGCACTTGCCGCCCGGCCAGACCTGGCCACAATCGACCAGTTGGCGACAGTCTGGCGCTCCATCCGCAGCCGAGACCTTTTCGACCGCAATCCGCTGCGCATGGCCTACCGCTACGTCCGGAGCCGCAACAGCTTCTTCGATAGCCGCTACCTGCGGACGCTGGCGGCGATGAATCTGCCGTCCACCTTCGATCAGCTGGTGCTGCCGTGTGCCGTGATCGCCACCAATCTCACGCGCGCGCGCAAGGAGATCTTCACCACGGGAAGCGTTCCGGATGCGGTGGCAGCCTCCTCGGCGATCCCCGGCCTCTTCAACCCCTACCGGATCGGCGACGAGGAGTTTGTCGACGGCGCGGTCGCCGAAAACGTCGGCTTGGCCGAGGCGATCCAGCTGGGCGCGACCGAGATCGTGGCGATCGACAACAGCACTTCGAATCCGCTGCGCCCGCCCAATCACACCCTGACCGGCATCCTCGCGCAGAGCATCCAGATCATGCTCGGCCAGCGAACGCTGGAGGAATATCAGCGCTACGCGGACCAGGCACGGATCAGCCTGCTGGTCCCCAACGTCGAGTTCGCTACGGCGGGTACCGACTTCAGCCAGGTGGATCGCCTGATCGACGAGTCGTACCTGCGGACGAAAGCCTTCCTCGAAAACGGGGGCATCGACGCCACCGGCCGCGTGGAAAGCGGCATTCACTACATGCTCTCGCCGCGCCGACGGGATCTGCTCTCCTTGGCTCAATGAGCCGTCCCCTCCCTAACCCTCCCCGCAAGGGGGAGGGAATTTTGTCGCGCTGGCTGCAATGGCTGTGGCCGCTTGGGTTGGTGATTGTCGCCTGGCTGATCTCGCCGATTCGCGCCAACGCGACGTATCCGGGGATGCCCTGTACTGCGCAGGCGGACACCGTGTTCAGCATCGCCTCTTACACCCTGCTCTTCATTCCGGTGGCGGCACTGTTGCTGCTCCTGAGCCGCCGGCTGATTCCACGGGCGCGCCGAAGAGGGCTGCGTGCCTGGGCTGCCGGTTTCGTTGCGCTCGGTATCGCCCTGGCGGTCGCCTATCTGGCCTTCGCCGGTGTCTCCGCCGACCGGCGGCCATTTCGGACCAGCGAACAAGCCGTCGCCTGTCCCAAGCTCGGCGCCGGATTGCAGGCGCTGCATTGCTGGCACGACGGCAGCACGATCGAGATGAATGCGTTCGGACAGCGTCCGCTCAATCTCGGCCAGGTCCAGGCGATGGCCGGTGCGCTGGCGTCCGTCAAGCAAGACGCCACCCTGTACGAGGCGTTCGTGCTCGATACCAGCGATCCCAGCGTCGCCAATTACTCCAACGCCCGGCTCTTCCTGCTCAGCAACCCGAACCTCACCGACTTCGCCGACCTTTGTTTGTCCGAACATCAGGCCGCGCTCGCGGCTGCCAGAACGCATCGCATCGGGTTCTACCGTTACAGCGCCCAGCAGTCACCGCCGGTTAACGCCTTCTTCCTCCAGGACCAGGGAAACAACGGCGAGCTGGGCTACGAGGTGATCGATTTCCTGCACGGCAACGCGCTGCTGCCGTACGTCCGGCCGGCCGACCTCAAGCCCGAGGAATCGAGCTATCTCGACCAGGTGACGAATGCGGTGTCGACGCTCAACGAGGACCTCGACCGCGAGACGCAGACCGCTCCACCACCCGGCGCGCTGGCGACGATGCGGCAGGATTTCCAGCGCTTCACGGCGGAGCTCGTCAACGCGCCGTCACGGCTGACGCTGTATCGCGATACCCGCGTCCAGCGCTTCCTCCAGAATTACGACCTCATCCTCGCGGGCGAGCAAAGCGCCGCGCAGGGCCAAAGCACCCAATCGATTCACTCGAGCGCCTACGAGGACCACCGCCGGTATTACTTCCAGGAGGCGCGCGTGGCGCGGCTGATCGGCTATCTCTATCTGCAGGTGCCTGGCGTCGCGTTCAGCGACGACCAGCTGTCGACCGTGAACTGGGCGGTCTTCTAGGTCGCCGCTAGAAGTGGATTGGCGTGGTTAGCGACGGGGCGGACCCCTCGCCGGCGAGGATGGTCTTGATGGTGTCGAGCCAGCGGGGATCGCCGTTGTCGGCCCGCCAGAGCCAGTACTCGCTGCCCCAGAAGAGCACCGTGGTGTAGCCGGCGTCCTTCAGGTTCTCGAACAGGCTACGCACCGCCTTCGGGCTCGTGCTCTCCGGATTCGGATACGTGTCCATGGTCGCATCCCATGGCTCGGCCTGCGCCTCGGTGATCCATGCCTGTTTGCCCTGAGCCCGGGCCATATCCTTGACCTGCGCCAGGCGATCGGGCCAGTCGCTGTCCGCCCGGCTCATGTGGTTCTGGCCGAGAAATTGGTAACCGATCGCCGTGTAGACGTCCATGCCAAGGATGTCGCCACGCTTCAGCACCGAAAGGCCATCCCGTTCGGCGCCGTCAGCCTGGAAGCCGAGTAACTGCCCAATGTCGAATCCTTGCCGCGCGGAGGCCTGATCGAACAACAGGTTGAAGTGGCTGAAGGCGTTGACGATAATCTGGCGGTGATGCGCGTCGAGCTGGCGCACGCTGGTGATCTCATCGCGCACGAAACCGGTATCGATCCACAACCGGTCGGGCCCGGCGCGATTGAACGGCTCGTTTTCGACCTGCCAGGCATAAAGGGCGGGATTGTTGCGGTAGCGCTCGACCGTTTCGTCCACAAATGCGAGCGCGCCGTCGCGAATGCCCGGCACGGTGGCCACGTCCTGGCTGTTCTTGAGCGGCGTATCCGGTAGCGCGTTCGAAGGAATGTAAAACTCGGGCCAGCCGAGGCCCTTCATCCCCACCGTCATCACGATCGGCTGATGGGAGCGCGCAGCCTCGTTCATCATCCAGTCGAGCCGGCCGTAGCCGTCGCTGTCGATCTCATCCCAGTAGGCGCTGAGCCGGATCACCTTGAAATGCATCGCCTCGAGGCGAGTGAAGGCATCCTGATAGTTGAGGCCGAGGAATTCTGCGCGCGTCGGGCTGAAGCTGATCCCGACCTGGACCGGGGTGACCAGGCCATGCGCCTTGGCCGTCGCCGGCATCAGCAGATGCAGCGGGGCGATGGCGAGGAAGGGCGCCAGGAGCATGACCGCCAGCGACTGGACGCGCCGTCGCCGGATCAGGGCCTGGATGCTGGGAAACGTCATGGCAGCTGTGGCCGGCTCGCTGCACGGCCGTCGCTGGTGTCACGCTCGCTCTCGTCGTTTCTTGCGGCTCAGCGCGGATGTAAAAATCTCGCGACGGTTCAACTAGCATGAGCCGGTGACCATGGCGCGGCCGCGGACATTGGCGGAAGAGTTTCGGAGCGGGCGCACGCTGCTCGGCGGTCATCGCGGCAACGCGGCCGAATGTCCGGAAAACACACTCGCCTCGTTCCGCTCCGCGATCGAGCTCGGTGTCGATGTCATCGAGTGCGATGTGCACCGCTCCGAGGACGGCGGCCTGCCGGTGATCCATGACCATCTGGTCGATCGGACCACCGATGGCAGCGGCCTGGTGCGCGATTTCTCGATGGCAGAGCTGAAGCGCTTCGACGCCGGAAGCTGGAAGGATCCCCAGTTCGCCGGCGAGCGCATCCCGAGCCTGGAAGAGGTGCTTGCGCTCGCGTCGGGGAAGGTTGGGGTCGCGATCGAGATCAAGAACCTGCCGCTGCCCTATCCCGGAATCGAGGAGGCGGTCGTGAGCGTCGTGAAAAACGCCCGGATGGTCGATCAGGTGGTGGTCATCTCCTTCGACCACCGCTCGATCAAGCGCATCGCCGAGCTGGAGCCGGCGATCACGACCGGCGTGCTCGAGGCTTCGCGGCCCGTGGATGTCCTGCGTGTGATGGATGATGCCGAGGCCGACGTCTTCTGTCCCCACTGGGCGGCGATCGAGCCCGAAACCGCCTCCGAACTGCACGACGCCGGCAAGCTGATCGGCGTCTGGACCGTTGACGACGCCTTCGCGCTTGCATGGTCGAAAGCGCTTCCGGCCAACGCGATCTATACGAATAAGCCGCGCACCATCCGTCCCTGATAGATGTCCCTGGAGCACGATTGGCCACTGTTTGGCCTCAACGTGACGACGCCCCGCTTGACACTCCGTCATCCAACAGACGCCGACCTCGAGCGCCTGAACGCCATCGTCGGCAAGGGAATTCACGATCCGGCCTGGATGCCGTTCGAGATTCCGTGGACTGATGAGCCGGAGACCATGCGGCCGCGGCATTCCCTGCAGCACTGGTGGCGGACGCGGGCGGAATGGGATGCGACGAAATGGACACTAACCATGATGGTCAGCGAGGGCTCGACGGTGGTCGGCGTCCAGGACCTGATGGCGACCAACTTCGCTGTCACCCGCGAAGTGGCGAGCGGCTCATGGCTCGGCCGGGCCTACCAGGGGCATGGCATCGGTAAGGAGATGCGAGCGGCGATACTGCATCTTGCGTTCGCCGGACTAGGCGCGGAGCGCGCCACGAGTGGCGCCTTCGAGGACAACGCCGCGTCGATCGGCGTCTCCCGGGCGCTCGGCTATGTCGAGAACGGCGACGAGATCAAGACGCCACGCGGCGAGCGCCGCCGATCAATTCGCTTTCTTCTCACCCGCGCCCAATGGGAGACGCGACGGCGGAACGACATCCAGATCCACGGCCTCGAGTCTTGCCTGTCGATGTTCGACTTGTCCGAGGCCGACTGAGGGACATCACTCAAGACGTCAGATGCTTGAGCCATCCCGGGAGTAGCCGCCGGGGACACCAGAAGCAAAGAACGGCGCCGACCGCAGAAATCAGCAGCAAAGCAAACACCAGAGCGTCGGGCAGCCTCCCGCGGTGCACGGTGAACGCAAAGCCAAGGCCTAGCAGGCCGATCCCGCCAACGGGTATGCCGCACACGCCACCGGGGTACATCAAGACCCACGGATTCCGTCCAAGAAATTTCGCGGCGGTACGTCCCCGATACGCGTACCAACCGATTACACAGAACGATGCACCGAGCGCAAGAAGGATCGATCTCCAATCCATCGGTTTACGGAACAACGGCGCTAGCCCTTGAAAGCTGCTTGTCCTGTGATCTCCTCGCCGATGGCGAGCATGTGGATCTCGTTGGTGCCCTCGTAGGTAAGGACGGTCTCGAGGTTGTTCATATGCCGCATCACGGGGTACTCGAGGCTGATGCCGTTCGCACCGAGAATGCTGCGAGCCTCGCGCGCGATCGCCAGCGCCTCGCGAACGTTATTGAGTTTTCCCATCGAGATCTGCGCCGCAGTGGCCTTTCCCTGGTCCTTCAGACGCCCCAGCTGTAAGGCGAGCAACTGGCCCTTGGTGATCTCGGTGATCATGTTGACCAGTTTTTCCTGCGTCAGCTGATACGCGGCGATCGGTTTCTCGAACTGCACGCGTGATTTGGCGTACTCCAGCGCACTTCGATAGCAGGCGATCGCCGCCCCGAGCACGCCCCAGACGATGCCGTAGCGAGCCTCGTTTAGGCAGGAGAGCGGCGCTTTCAGTCCTTCGGCCTCCGGCAGCTGATTGCAAGCCGGCACCCGGACGTCATCGAGGATCAGCTCCGATGTGACCGAGGCCCGCATCGAGAGTTTGTGATGGATCTCTCGCGCGGAAAATCCCTTCATCCCTTTCTCCACCAGGAAGCCTCGGATGCCCTGCTCCGTACGTGCCCAGACGATAGCGAGCTGAGCCAGGTTGCCATTCGTGATCCAGCGCTTGCTGCCGTTGATGATCCAGTCGTCCCCGTCGCGCCGGGCGCGCGTCGCCATCCCGGCGGGATTCGAGCCGAACTCCGGCTCGGTCAAGCCGAAGCAGCCGATCACCTCTCCCTTCGCCATCTTTGGCAGCCACTTCGCCTTCTGTTCCTCTGACCCATATCGATGGATCGGAAACATGCAGAGCGAACCCTGTACGGAAACAAAGCTCCGCAACCCGCTGTCGCCACGTTCGAGCTCCTGGCAGGCCAGCCCGTACATGACGTTGCTCATCCCGGCGGCGCCATAGCCATGCAGGTGCATGCCAAAAACACCCAGCTGGGCCAGTTCGGGAACCATCTCGGTCGGGAACGTGCCGCGCTCGTAATGCTCGGCGACGATCGGAAGGAAACGCTCGTCGACAAAGCGCCCTATGGTCGACCGAACCAGCCGTTCCTCGTCGCTGAGGAGGTTGTCGATGCGATAAAAGTCGACGA
>DAIPYJ010000069.1:0-14536 GCA_036782775.1 Candidatus Dormiibacterota bacterium
TCGCGAGACACGCGTTCCACTGCAGCGGCGGAAGGCCGGCGGCGGCGCGATCCTGGTTGATCAACGCGAACTGACCGGCGCCGGACCCGGCGATGGGTGGTGGCGCCGGCAGCGGTGCTGAGGGCGGCCTGGTGATGGTTCGCGCATGAGCCACTACTCGCTGCGGCGGAGCGGGCTGAGCCGTCGGCGTTGGAGTCGGGTGATACGCCGCCATGATCTGGCGCTGAACGGCGCGATCGGCAAGCAAGCCAGGATCGGGCAACGCGACCGGGCCGGACGCCGCGGTGATGACCTGCTGATGTGGCGCCGAACGCCCAATCACGATGCCCATCAGGACCATCGCCGCGACCAGCGTGGCACGCGAAAGAAGTAACTTCACCGTTCCCCCGCGTGGAACTATACACACGGAACCTATGGAAAATGAGTGGTTCCGTTGTAGGGTTTTCTTCGAGAGGTCGGAACGTTTGACTTGCTAGTGACCACGTGCTACTTTGGCCCTCGCGTCGATGGCAACTTACCGCCGGGCCGGGCAGGCGGGTGTCCGCCTTGCGGTGGTCGCCGTGGTCTATTGGCTGGCGGCTCGCCTCAGCCTGAACCTGGCGCTGGTGCACGGGCAGGTCACACCGCTCTGGCCACCAACCGGAATCGCGCTGGTCGCCTTCCTCATCTTCGGCCGGCAAATGTGGCCGGCAATTTATGCGGCAGCGTTTGCGGTGAACCTGCCGATCGGGCCGACGCCCATTGGCGCCGCGGCCATTGCCGTGGGGAACACGCTCGCACCGTTGGTTGCCGCCGAGTTGCTCAGGATGGTTGGCTTTCGGCGAGAGCTCGACCGCTTTCGCGATGCGCTGGCCATCATCTTCCTTGGCGCCCTGGCCGGGATGACGATCAGCGCCTCCGTTGGTACGGCCGTCCTCTTTCTTGGCGGGGTCATCTCGTCTGCGCAGGCTGCGGCAACCTGGGCGGTGTGGTGGACCGGTGATGCCATGGGCGTGCTGCTGGTCGCACCATTTCTGTTGGGACTGTTCGATCATGCGAGCTCGCCGCGCCTGACGCCTCGGAACGAGCTGGAGATCACCGGCTTGCTCATCCTCACCGGCCTCGTGACCTATCTCCTCTTCCTCAACGACCTTCGCTTCGAGTACCTCGTCCTGCCGCTGATCATGCTTGCCGCCTGGCGCTTCCGCCTGCGCGGGGCCGCGCCGGCGGCGCTGGCCGCATCAATCGTGGCCATCATCTGCGCCGTCCACGGCGTGGGACCCTTTGCGGAAGAATCCCTTTTCGAAAAAATGGCGACGCTACAGGTGTTCAACGTCAGCCTGGCACTCGCCTCGTTCGTGCTGGCCTCGTTCATTGAAACCCGCGAGCGCGAAGAGAAGATGAGCCGGCGGCTTGCCGCGGCGGAGGCGGCAAATGAGGCGAAGACGCGCTTTCTTCACCTGGCGGCGCACGAGCTCCGAACTCCGATCACCGTCATCAGTGGCTACCTGACCATGCTCTCCGACGGCTCGCTCGGAGCAGCCCCGCAGGGCTGGGCGCAGCCGCTTGCCGTGCTTGGGTCGAAGACCAAGGAGCTGAACCGCCTGGTGACCGAGCTGCTCGAGGCGTCGAGGGCGGAGGCAAAAGCGGTGCCGATGGTTTCCTCAACGCTCGATCTTCGCGACGTCGTCCGCGAAGCGGCTGAGCGGGCTCGGCCGAGGGCCGAGCTGCTGGAGGCAGACGTGGTCGTCGATTTGCCAGGCGAGCCTGTGATGGTAAAGGCGGACGTGGCCCAGCTGGGCAGGATCCTCGACAACCTGCTGAACAACGCAATGACCTACTCGCTCGAAGCGCCGCGAGTGCGGATGACGCTGTCGGCCGATCGCGATCGGGTCGCGGTGCGGGTCATCGACCAGGGCGTCGGCGTGCCGATGCAGGAGAGGGAGCGGATCTTCGAACAATTCCATCGCCTCAATCAGCAGACGCTGCTTAACATCCCCGGGACGGGACTTGGCCTCTACATCAGCCGGCAGCTCGCCGAGGCGAATGGTGGGACGCTGACACTGGAGTCGAGCTCATCTGAGGGCGGGACGGTCTTCGCGCTGTCGCTTCCGGTGATCAGCTCGAGTGCCGACAGGAGTGAGGTGGACGCCGCCCTGATGCGGAACGCGCAACCAATCGCTGCCGAGGCGCTGGCCGGAGTGGAGCGCTAGACGTCGCTCAGGCGCCGAGCTGCGCCGCCAGGTCGTTGAAGTCTTCGGCCGAGACGTCGACCGCGAAGTCCGCCACTTCGGCTTTGCCGGTGCCCCATTCGTCGGGGCGCTTTACCAACGCGGTGTGTAGGCCGTGCGTCGCGGCCGCCGAAAGATCATAAGGATGCGAGGCGACCATCATCGCCTGGTTCGGCTGGACGCGCAGCAGCTCGGGCACCATGCGATAGACGCGCGGATCGGGCTTGTAAGCCTTGACCAGCTCGGTAGAGAGGATGCAGTCGAAGGGGAGTTGGGCGAAGCGTGCCACGTCGACCAGATGCGCCATACCGCCGTTCGACAGGGCGGTCAGCACGTAACGCCCGCGGAGGCGCGTCATGCCCTCGACCGCGTCCGGCCATGCCGGCAGGTGGTGCCAGGCGAGAACCAGGCGGCGCTGATCGGCTGCATTCAGTGCGTCAGCGTTGAACTCGCGGACGAGCTCGGTGAGCGCTCGCGCGTGAAGCTCGTCCATGACGGCGTACGGAGTCTCGCCTCGCGCGACGGATGCCCACAGCTGCTGCGCCTTGCGGCGCCAGGCATCGGCAAACCGGCCGCCATCGAGCGATAGACCGCGCTCGCGGGCAACCGCATCAACTTCGGAGATCACGCCACCGCGCCAGTCGACGATGGTGCCGAAGACGTCGAACGCCAAAACTCGCAATCCCTCACCCCGACCCTCCCCGCGCAAGCGGGGGGAGGGAGATTCTGGCGCTGGCATCACCTACTCTTTTAGCGCATGAGCACCGATCAGTCGCAGACGCGGGCGAAGCCGCCACAGATTCCGTCCGACATGAAGGCGTTCAATCGCCAGCTGATCGAGGATTTTCGGAGGACGAATGGCCAGATGAGCGGGCAGATGGCCGGCCGAAAGCTTCTCCTGCTGACAACCAAGGGCGCGAAATCGGGGCAGGAGAAGACCGTCGTGCTCGGCTACGGCAAACCCGCGGACAACCAATATGTCGTGATCGCCTCGAATAACGGCGCCGTGAGCCACCCGTTCTGGTACCGCAACCTGCTCAAGAATCCCCAGGCGACCGTGGAGGTCGGCGCTGAGAAATTCAGTGCGACGGCGCGCACCGCGTCAGCCGAGGAGCATCGCCGCTACTCGCCGCTGGTGCCATACATCGATAGTCAACAGAAACTGACGGACCGCCAGATTCCGATCGTCGTCCTCGAGCGTCAGCGATAACGGCCCCTCACCCCGACCTCTCCCCGCGAGCGGGGAGAGGGAGTGTCCGGGTTAGCCTTGACCCGCTCCGCGCGAGCGGGGAGAGGGAGAGTCCGGGTTAGCCTTCGAGTTGAGCCAGCCGGTCGCGCCAGAGTGCGAGGCGGCTGCGAAAGCTCGCGGCGTCGTTTTCCAATTGCGGAAGGTTGGTCCGCTCGGTGATACGCCGGGCTTCACTGGACATACCGATGAGCCGGGCGCGTACCGATTCGATCACGCTCGTCTCCATCTCCAGGAGTTCGTCGTAGACCGCAACCCAGCGCGACGCCTGCTCTGAGGAGGCGGTCGAAGGATTACCTTCTTCGCTCGGCTCACGCCGCTTGTCGTCTTCTGACCCAGCCATCTAGCCGTGCTTATTGCTGAGCTGGACGATCCGCTGATTCAGCTCGCGGGCGCGGGCTTCCCAGTAGGCCAGCCAGCGGCGATAGCGGCGCTGCTTCGCCTCGATCGTGGTGAGATCCGACATCGCGGCGCGGTAGGCCTTGCCCATGCGGCCCAGTTCAGCATCCATGTCGGCCAGTAATTTCGTGGTTAGATCCAGCAGTTCGGTGTAGACATTGACCCAGAGGACGGTGTCCTCAGGGTCAGAGGTATTCGGATTCTCGCCGTCGAGTAAAGGCGATTCTTCGGCTGCCGTATGGAAAAGATCCATCCGGTCTATGGCTTCCTGGTCCACCCTTGTTTCCCTGCCACCCCAGCGTAGGAGCGAGCCCTCGTAAGCGCGGCCTTGTAGAGGCCCCGGACGTATGGTGTGGTGGAGCTATGTTACATCTCGATACTCAGATGCGCCGCAACGACTTACGCAACATCGCGATCATCGCCCACGTCGATCATGGGAAGACGACGCTGGTCGATGCGCTCCTCAAGCAATCGCACGTTTTTGCGGCGCACGAGCAAGTTGGCGAGCTCATCCTCGACTCCAATGACCTGGAGCGGGAGAAGGGCATCACCATCCTCGCCAAAACCACCTCGATTCGATATCGAGGCGTCAAGATCAACATCATCGACACCCCCGGCCATGCCGACTTCGGCGGCGAAGTCGAGCGGGTGCTGGGCAGGGCCGACGGCTGCCTGTTACTGGTCGACGCGGCCGACGGGCCGATGCCGCAGACCCGGGTGGTGCTGCGCCAAGCGCTCGAGCTTGGGCTCGCTCCGATCATCGTGATCAACAAGATCGACCGTCCCAATGCCCGGCCGGCCGAAACCGTCGAGGCCACCCACGACCTGCTGTTGGAGCTGGCGCAGAACTCCGATCAGCTGGGCGCGCCCGTCCTCTACACGAATGGGCGGGCTGGCACGGCGACGGCGGACCTGCGCTATCCGGGGACCACCCTCGAGCCGCTTCTCGATACCATGCTGGCCAGCATCCCGCCACCGCTCGCCGATCTCGACGGCCCGCTGCAGATGCTGGTCAGCAACCTCGACTACGACAACTACAACGGGCGGCTGGCGCTGGGCCGGATTGCGCGGGGCGTCATCAGGGTCGGTCAGCAGGTCGTTCGCTGCTCCGATCAGGGCATCGGCCAGCCGCAGAAGGTTGCGACCCTGCTCACGGTCGAGGCGCTGCAGCGGTTGGCAACTGCCCAGGCGGCGGCGGGGGAGATCGTCTATCTGAGCGGGCTGCCGGACGTCGCGGTGGGCGACACCATCGCCGATGCGGCCAATCCTGAGCCGCTGCCGCGACTGGAAGTTGGCGAGCCAACGCTACGCATGCAGTTCTCTGTCAACCAATCACCGTTCGCGGGGCGAGAGGCGACGGTGAGCAGCACCTCTCGCCAACTGCGCGCCCGCCTTGCCCGCGAGCTGCAGACCAACGTCGCCCTGCGCGTTGCCGACGGGGCGACCGCCGACGTCTTCGAGGTGAGCGGCCGCGGCGAGCTGCACCTGGCGATCCTGATCGAGACCATGCGCCGCGAGGGGTACGAGTTTGAGGTCTCGCGACCCGCGGTCATCACCCGCGACGTTGATGGCGAGCGGCAGGAACCGATCGAAGAGTGCATCATCGACTGCGACACCGCGGCGGTCGGGGCGATCACCGAGGCGCTGGGATCACGCGGCGCGCAGCTGCAGATGATGCGGACGGATGCCGGCAGCGGCGCGCGGTTGACCTACATCGCGCCGACGCGAGCCCTGATCGGGCTACGCAGCCTGATCCTGACGCTGACGCGAGGCACCGGCGTGATGGCGACCCGCGTCGTCGGCTGGGATCGCTGGCGGCAGCTGCCACCGCGCACACGCAATGGCGTGCTCACCGCGAGCCAGACCGGGATGGCGGTCGCCTACGGGCTCGCCGGGGTCCAGGAGCGCGGGCAGCCGTTCATCGCGCCCGGCACGCCGGTCTACGAGGGCATGATCATCGGGCTCAACCGGCGAACCGGCGATATCGACGTCAACGCGACCAAGCAGAAACAGAAGACGAACATGCGAGCATCGACCGAGGACGCCACCATCAAGCTGGTGCCTCCGCGGCTGATGTCGCTGGAGGAATGCCTCGACTTCATCGAGGATGACGAGCTGGTCGAGGTGACGCCGAAGAATATCCGCATGCGCAAGCGCATCCTGGTGGCCGGCGAACGGATCAAGCTGCGCAAGCGGGAGGCCGCGGTCTGACATGGCCGACCAAACCTATGGCCGCACCATGAGCGCCTTGGGCAAGGTGCTCGACACGATCACGCCCTGGTTGCTCGAGCTGGGGAGCTGGCTCTTCGGCGCGCTGATCGCGTTCAACCTGGTGATTCTGGGAGCCCTGCTGACGGTCGGACCTCAGGATGGGGCGGTCCTGGTTGCAACCGCTGCACTCGCGATCGCGCTGCCGCTCGACGTCGCCGGCTTCGTGGTGCTGCGGCTCGCTGCCGATATGAAGAAGGTGGCGCTCCAGGAGATCACGGCGATCGCATTCGGCGAGGTTGGCTTACCGGCCGACGATCGGCCGCCGGAGGCGATCAGCCCCGAGACGCGCGAGAAGCGTCGCGCGCGAGCGGTTCTCGGCTATTCCTACACGCTGCTGGCGGTTACGATCACGGTCACGCTGGTCGGCGTCACCGGAGCTCTCTGGCACATGGCGTGGTGGATCGCGGTCCTGTTTGTGGTCATGGTCCTCGTCAGCTCGGTCGTCGCCGTTCTCTCTATCGCGTCGAGGGGAGATCCGCTGGGCCTGGCCCAGCGATCATGAGCTCGAAGTGCTTCCTGCGGAGAAACCGAAGCATTAACTGTTGAGCCGGGGGAAAGGCGGCCCGGCCGGCTTCGGTTGACAGCGGCTGAATGCCGCCAATTGGATACTCCTTGTGCCGGCGGATCAACGTGCAGCGGCCGCCAGCGGCGAGGACGTTCTTGTGCCATTCGACGTCCGGACCGTAGGTGAGCTCGATGACAAAGCCCTCCTTGACCGGAGCCGCGATGATCGGGGTTTCATAGACCTTTCCGGTTCGCCGGCCGACGTGCCGGATGATCCAGAAGTGTCCGACGCCGGCCAGGGCAAGGCGTCGAGTGACCCGGTTGAGGGTGTGCTTGATGAGAAACAGCCAGGCGGCCTTCACGGATCTCCCTCTCCCCACTTGTGGGGAGAGGGTCGGGGTGAGGGGCCGCGAGGACGCGTCGACGTCTCGGTCACCTACGCGACAATACCGTCAGAGGCATGACCGACCAACTGCGGATCTACACGATCAAGCCGGGGGAAATGGACCAGTGGGTCGACGAATGGAGTCGGTTGATCGCGCCGCTGCGCCGCGAGACCGGCTTCGAAATCGTGGGAGCCTGGACCGTTGAGGCGGAGAACAAGTTCGTGTGGATCATCCGATACGAGGGCCCGAAGACCTGGCAGCAGGCGAACCAGGACTATTACCAGTCGCCGCGCAGGAAGGATATGCAGCCTGATCCCGCCCGGCACATCGCCGGTCAGGACACGTTCATCTTGGCCCCTCTCCCTGACCCTCCCCCCGCAAGCGGGGGGAGGGGATAGTGATCTAGGTCGAGTCGATCGCCTTCGCCAGCCGGGTCGCCGCCTCGATGAGTTCATCTGGCGAATAGCGGCTGAAGGAGAGGCGGATCGCCGACGGCGCGGCGGCCTTGTCGAGGTAGAACGCCGACGCCGGCATGAAGGAGGTTCCCTCGCGCAGTGCCGCCTGGCCGAGGCGTTCGATCGAGGTCCCATCGGGCAGGGTGATCCAGACGAAGTAGCCGCCATGTGGCGTTTGCCAGCCGGCGCGGTCGCCCAGCTTCTCGGTCAGGGTCGCCAGCAGCGCCTCGCGGCGCTGACGATAGGCGTTGCGTAAGGTTTCGACGTTTCGCTCGTACTCGCCGGTCGCCGCAAATTCGGCAATCACCAGCGAGCTGAAGTGGCTGATCCCTCCGCCCGAGTCGAGCAGACCGGAGTCACGGATGCGGCCGATGGTGGCGGGATCGGCGGTGATGAAGCCGGAGCGCAACCCAGGCGCGAGCGACTTGGCGAAGGACCCCAGCCGGATTACGGTTCCTGGTTGGCTGAGCGCCCATAGCGATGGCGGTGGCGGACCGTCATAGGCGAGCTCGCGGTAGGCGTCGTCTTCGACCAGGAGTAGCCCGTCGGAAGCCGCCAGGTCTACCAGCTTGCGCCGCCGTTCGATCGGCAACGTTGAGGTCGTGGGATTCTGATAGGTCGGGATTGTGTAGAAAAACGCGACCCGGCGGTTCGCGCCGCGCAGTCCCCGCAGGACGCCCTCGACCGCCGCGACGTCGATCCCGTGCTGATCGGTTGGAACCGCGATCAGCTCGAGCGGGTGGTCCTGGAGGATTCGGACCGCGAGATGGTACGTCGGCGACTCGACCAGCACGATATCCCCGGCACGCGTAAAGAGCGTCGCGACCTGGTCGAGCGCCTGCGAGGTGCCGCCACTGATCAGAAGTTCTTCGGGAAGCGCTCCCTTGGCATCGATGACGGCCAGCCTCTGCCCAAGCCACTCGATCAACGGCGCCGGTCCCGCGGCGTAGCCGTAATTGACGGCGTCCGCGCCGTAGTGATCGAAGGCACGAGCCGCGGCGTTCTTGAGGCCCTCGACCGGGAGGAGCGTGGGATCGGGATGACCCCAGGCCAGGTCGATCACGCCGGGGCGGTCGATGAACTGCACCAGGGGAATGACCTGGCCTGTAGCGGCGTTCACGACCTCAATACGTTAGGCCATGATCACGACTTGCGAAAATGAGGGCGGGATGACTCTCGCGTGATCGACCAAAAGACCGGCGTCGGCGTCGATGCGCTCGCCGCCATCCACGAGATCACCGCCAAGATCGTGGCCAGCCTCGACCTCGACGAGACATTACCGACGATTGCCAGGGCGATCTGCGAGGTATTGGGCTGCGACATTGGCGCCATCTACCTCATCGATGAGCCCGCTGGGGTGATCAGGCTTCGCGGCATCCACGGTCAGCATTCGAAGGCCTGGGAAGGTCACACGATGACGCTCGACCGGGGAATGAACGCGATGGCGATCCGGACCGGGCAGATCCAGCGGGCCGATGACTACTCCGCGTTCCCGCCGGAAATGCGAGCGCAAACGCCGGTCATCGAAGATGAGCCGATGCGGGCGGTGATCACCGCGCCGCTCTCACACCGCGGCAAGCGGCTGGGGTCGATGGGCGCGATCCGTCGCGAGCCGCGGCCCTTCAGCGACCGCGAGCTGGTGCTGTTCGAGATGCTGGCCGACCATGCCAGCATTGCGGTGGCGAATGCGCTGGCCTACGAGGAGCTTGAGAAACTGCGCGCCGGCGAGACTACCCAGCTGCGTGAGCACGCCGACCGGATGGCCGCGTTGGACAAAGCGAAGTCGGATTTTCTCCAGCTTGTCTCCCACGAACTGCGCAGCCCGATCGCCGTCATTCGGGGCTATCTCTCCATGCTGCAGGACGGCTCGGTTGGAATCGACCGATTGGGAAAGGTCCTGCCGGTTCTGCTGGCGAAGACCCAGCAGATGAACCTGCTCATCAACGAGATCCTGGAGACGGCGCGACTCGAGAGCGGCCCCATCAAGCTCGAGCTTCGCCGTACCGATCTGCGGCCGCTCGTGCAGTCGGCGGTTTCGCGAATGCAGCCGCTGGTTTCGGCCGAGACGCCGATCGTGGTCGAGGTCCCGCCCGCCCCAGTCATGGTGAATGTCGATCTTGCTCGGATGGATACCGTCATCGCCAACCTGATCGACAACGCGGTGAAATACTCGCCTGGCACGCCGCGGGTCGCCTGCCTGCTCGAGGTCCGTGACGGACATGCGGAGCTGATAGTCCGTGACCGGGGCATCGGCATCGATGTCCGAGACGTGCCATTGCTTTTTCAGCGCTTTTCTCGAATCAGCAATGACTCCACGCGATCGATCGGCGGCACCGGGCTCGGCCTCTATCTCGCGCGCGAGCTGGTTCGCCAACATAGCGGGGATATCACCGTGACCTCGACGCCGGGCGTCGGTAGCGTCTTCGCCGTCAGCTTGCCGCTGGCGATTCGATAGACCGAATTCGCTGGCGGTTGCTTCGTCTCCAATTCGTTGCCACGCAAACTAACGTAGCTTTTATGCTACGATGAATTTGGATGACCGCGCCAAGCCAGCGGCGGCGGGCGCAACCGGCGTACCGTGACGTGCGCAAGCTAGCCCAAGCGCTTCGGGCGAAGGGCTACAGCTATGCGCTCATCGAGCGAGAGCTCGGCATATCGTATTTGCAGGCGCGGGAGCTTGCGGCGGAGTACGACGCGCGCCACGGGAAGCCGAGAAAAATCGTGCGCACAGCCCGGTCGAGTGTCCCGGGGAGTGACTCGACCACAGTTCCACTACGAGACTTACGAAACGATACCTCGCGACTCCTTCGAGAAGTCGAGAAGGGTCGATCGTTCTTGATAACCGTATCGGGAAGGGTTGTTGCAGAACTCCGGCCTGCCTCAAGCCGTTCGCCATGGGTTCCATGGCACGTCGTCGAGAGCATCATTCGGGAGGCTCCTCTCGATGCACAGTTCAAAGCCGACGTCGACGCGGTGCTCGACGAGCGAATTGACGAGCTGTGAGAGTCCTCGTCGACACCTCCGTGCTCATCGCCGAAGAGGCTGGCCGGCACACCGGACCCGTTCCGGACGGCGCCGCCATTTCTGTGGTGACCGTGGCCGAGCTACACCTGGGCGTCCTGTTGGCGCGCGACACGTCGACGCGGGCCAAGCGACTGCGCACATTAGCCAGAGTGGAACGCACGTTCGAGGCGCTTCCCATTGATGCAAACGTGGCGCGAGTCTTTGCCTCGATTGTTAGCGAAGCCAGGTCGAAGGGTCGGCGCCCCAATACGATGGACGCCTGGATCGCGGCGACTGCGGTCAGCCACGGGGCGGTCGTCATGACCTACGACGATGACTTCGTCGGTTTGCCGCGGGTCCAGCTTCGGAAGCTCTAAGTTTCGCCCGAACCGAGCAGGAAATCTAAGAGCGGCCTCATCAATCCGTCACGCATTTGAAAGGCGCGCCGGCCAATGCTTAGATCGGTGGAGATCAGCCATCGCCGCCAGGGAGGTGATGAAGCGTGGACAACCCCGGGTGGTTCAGGGGTCAGATCGCCAAGTTCGTTGCCGCGGGCGGCTTGGGTCTGGCAATCGGATTCGGGACTCTGGTCGCCGCGCATGCTGCGACGTCGCCAACGCCCTCGGTCTCGCCAGACGTCGGCAGCTCGCCATCGACCGGTGCCTCACCGTCGACCGGCGCATCGCCGTCAACTTCGCCCGGAGCGGGCTCGGGCGCGACACATAACTGCCCGAACATGTAGTCGACGCGTTTCCCTCCCCCCGCTCGCGGGGGGAGGGTCAGTGAGAGTTCACGCGCGGATAAGGCGACGGGACTTGAGTTCGGACCGAGGAAGCGTTCCCGTTGGCACGAGCCGGCATTGGATGCGAGCACCGAGCGCCAACCGCAGGTCCCGCTCGAGCTGCGCGACGGCGCCTTCGCCGTCTGCGGTTCCCGACTCACAAAGCAGAGTGACCTCTTCCATGCCGCGTACCTGGCGTACCTCGATCACAAACTCGACAATCGAGGGCTGCCGGCGGACCAGGTCTTCCACCTGCGACGGATAGAGATTGACGCCGCGCACCGTGAACATGTCGTCGACGCGGCCGCGTATGCCGCCGATCATCTTGGGAAAGGGACTGCCGCAGCGGCACGGTTCACGGGTCACCTCGACGCGGTCGCCGGTCCGGTAGCGAATCAACGGCGAGCCCCAGCGGCCGAGGTTGGTTGCGACCAACTCGCCGCTAATCGTGCCGGTTTCTGGGATCGGCTGAATGCTACCGGCCGGATCCATCACCTCGAAAATGAACTCGGATTCGATCAGGTGGACACCGTCGTGCGCAATGCACGAGACGCCGGTAGGGCCGAGCTCGGTCATCCCGGTGTGATCGAATACCTCGGCGCCGAATGCCCGCTCGATCAGTTCACGCGTTGCCGGGACACTGGCTCCCGGTTCACCGGCGTGCACGGTGATCCGGATATCACTCGTGCGCAGGTCGATGCCCAGGGATGCCGCCGCTTCCGCCAATCGGATGGCGTACGTCGGTGTCGAGCACAGCACCGTCGCCTTCAGCTCGAGCATCGTTCGCAGCCGTTGCTCGGTCGTCATTGCGCCCCCAGGGATGACCATGGCCCCTAGCCGCTCGGCGCCACCAAATGCGGTCCAGAAGCCGATGAAGGGGCCGAAGGAGAAGGCGAGAAACACGCGATCGTCGGCCCTCACGCCGGCAGCGTGGTAAACATGATCGGCCCAGATCCGCAGCCACCATTCCCAGGAGGCCGGCCGGTCGAGCCAGCGCAGCGGTCGCGACCCGCTCGTTCCGGAAGTCTGATGCAACCGGGTGTAGGTCTCGACGGGAAACGTGAGGTTGGTGCCAAAAGCCGGGTGCGCCTGCTGATCGGCCATGATCTCGTCCTTCGTCGTCAACGGCAAGCGCGCGAAGTCGTCCCAGCTCTTGACGGGGTGCAGCCGCTTCTTGTAGAAAGCGTTGCTCTCGAGCAGCTTGCAGACGCCGGCACTGAGGCGCTCGAGCTGCACCGCACGGAGATCGTGAAGATTGCGGCCTCCGGTGACTGACTTGGATCCCGCAGGAGATGCGTCCGGCATGGCGTGAGGATATCGCTCCCGCGAAGAACTTATCGCCAGGTTGGCGCGGTTCTATTCTTCCTGGGTGGACGTGCAGCTGCCGGCGCGGCCCCAACCGGTCGCGATAGATCTCTCGAAAACTGCGGTGATCATGGTTGATATGCAAAACGCCTTTGCCAGCAAGGGCGGCCTGCTTGACCTGGCGGGCATCGACGTCAGCGGTGCAGCACGCGCCGTCACGAACGCGGGCCGTTTACTGGAGGCAGCGCGCGAGCGCGCGGTCCCGGTGATCTATCTCGTCATGGGCTATCCGGCTGACCAGTCGACTGCGGGCGGAGACGAATCTCCGAATCCCCAGAAAGAGCTGGCCCTCTGCCTGATGCGCGAACGTCCGGAGCTGCGCGGCAAGCTGCTGACCTTTGGCAGCTGGGATTTCGCAATCGTTGATGCGCTTGCGCCGCAGCCAGGCGATCAGGTGATCGTCAAGTCTCGCTACAGCGGCTTCCATGGTACGCCGGTCGACGCGGTGCTCCGCGGACGTGGCATCCGCTATCTCCTGATGGCCGGGATCGCGTCAAATGTCTGCGTCGAGTCGACGTTGCGCGACGCCTACTTTCACGAGTACTGGCCGATCATGATCGAGGACGCCACGATGGCGGGCGGCCCGCCGGAGATCCAGCGGGCCACCGTCTACAACGTCGAGACCTTCTTCGGCTGGGTCACAAAAACCGCGGACGTCTCAGCTGCGTTGGGCTCCGGCCGGGACAGTTGACTTGAAGGCACTGCGGGCAACGGTCGCCACCAGCTCCAGCTTCTTGCGCTGGTCATCCTCGCTGATCCGGTTTCCCGCCATCGTCGAGGCAAATCCGCATTGCGGACTCAGCGCCAACCTATCGAGCGGGAAGTATTTCGAGGCTTCCTCGATCCTCGCCTCCAAGGTGGCGGGTTCTTCGAGCGCCGGCTTTTTGGTCGTGACCAGGCCGAGCACGACATAGCGATCGTGCGGCACATGCCGGAGCGGCTCGAAGCCGCCAGACCGGCGGTCGTCGTACTCGAGCAGGAAGCGATTGAACTTCGTTCGCTGGAAGATGCGGGCAATCGGCTCGTAGTCGCCCTGCGCGTAAAAGCGGCTCTGATTGTTGCCGCGGCAGATGTGCATGCCGAACGTCATCCCTGGGTGGTCACTGATGATCGCGTTGTCGAGCTCGATGCAGGTATCGATCAGCTTGTCCGGATCGCTGCCGCGCTTGCGGTATCCCTCGCGGAGCTCCGGATCGAGCAGCGCGGCGTACTGTGGTGCGTCGATCTGGACATAGGTGCATCCGAGCCGTCGGAGCTCGTCGATCTCGCGACGGCTGATGTCGACGATGTCGGCGAGGTAGGCATCCCGAGACGGATAGGCGCCTTTCGACTTCTCGGGGTCGTAGTAGGCCGCCGATTGTTGCGCGCTGATCATGGTGACCTTCGCCCGATGTTTCGTCCGCGCCCGCATGTAAACCCATTCCTCGGCGCACATGCTCCGGCGCCAGCGAAGTCGCTCGACCACGACGGGCCGCTTCAGCACCAACTGGTCGCCGCTCTCATCACGAAATGGAATCGCCCAGCCGCCTTCTTTGTCGAATCCTTCCATGGCATCGATCAGGTGGCCATAAAAGGCGTAACGACGCTGCTCGCCATCGGTGATGACATCGATGCCGGCCGATTCCTGAAGGGCGATCGCCTCGTCGACCGCCCTATCCTCGGTGCGTTTGAACTCGGCGTCGGAGATTCGCCCGGCTTCGCGCGCCTCACGCGCCGTCTTGAGATAGTCGGGCCGAAGCAGGCTGCCGACGACCTCGCTGCGGATGACTTCGCCGCTCATCACTAGAAGCCCGGTGGGAATGGCCGGCCCTGCGAGCCCTGGACCGTGATCCAGCGCATCTCGGTGAACTCATGGATCGCCTCGGTGCCGCCGAACCGGCCATAGCCGCTGTCCTTGACGCCGCCGAACGGGACCT
>DAIPYJ010000069.1:14546-15573 GCA_036782775.1 Candidatus Dormiibacterota bacterium
GTTCGTCGTTGACCGGCTGATCGTTGATATGGACGATGCCCGCCTGGATCCGCTCGGCGAGCGCCAGGGCGCGATCCGCGTTGCGGGTCAGGATGCCGGCGGAAAGGCCGTAGCTGGTCTGATTCGCGACGTCGACGGCTTCGTCGGCACTGTTGACCACGGTGATGGTGGCGACCGGGCCGAAGGTTTCTTCTTTATTCATCTGCGCATCGCTCGGCACATCCGTCAGCAGGGTCGGTTCGTAGCAACTGCCCTGCGCCTGTCCGCCGGTGAGGACTTTCGCGCCATGTTTGACGGCTTCGTCGACGCGCGCCTTGACTTGCTCGAGCGCCTGCTTGTTGATCAGCGGACCGATGATGGTGTCTTGCTCCGTCGGGCTGCCGACCTTGTAGCTCCTGGTTTTGGCGACCAGCTTGTCGGTGAACTCCTTGGCGACCGGGCGTTCGACGATGATGCGCCGTGCCGACATGCAGATCTGTCCCTGGTGGAGGAAGGCGCCGAACGCCGTGGCGGTAGCGGCATAGTCGAGGTCGGCATCGGCGAGCACGATCAGCGGATTCTGGCCACCCAGCTCGAGGACCATTCGCTTGAGCTGGCGCGCGGCTTTTTCGGCAAGGATGCGGCCGGTCCTTGTCGACCCCGTGAAACTGATGCGGCGGACCTTCGGGTTTTCCATGAACTCATCGACGACAGGCTCGGCCTGGCCGGGCGCGTGCGTCACGACGTTGACGGTGCCAGCCGGAAATCCAGCTTCCTCGAAGATCTCGGCGTAGACCAGACCGCCGGTGATCGGCGATTCCTCTGAGGGTTTGAGAATGACGGTGTTGCCAAGCGCAAGCGGCGCGGCGATCGCGCGCAGCGACAGGATCAACGGCGCGTTCCAGGGCGCGAGCCCGGCGACGACGCCGACCGGTTGGCGGACGCCCATGTAGAAGGCGCCGGGAAGATCCGCGGGAAGGATTTCGCCGGTCGGTTGATAGGGGAGGGCGGCCGCCTGCCGAAGCAGGTTTGGCGTGAACATCGTCTG
>DAIPYJ010000070.1:0-15345 GCA_036782775.1 Candidatus Dormiibacterota bacterium
ACGACGCCGATCAGGACACCCATCGGGTGGGCATCGTGGTGGAAGCCGTCGATCAGCTTCTTGATGTTCTCGTGGAGCAAGGTGTGATGCGTGATCTGGTAGGTCCAGTCGTTGCGCTGCTGCTCCGTCGGCAGCTCCCCGTGGATCAGCAGGTAGGCGACGTCGAGGAAAGTCGAGTGTTCCGCCAATTCCTCGATCGGGTAACCGCGATAGCGGAGGATGCCTTTCTCGCCGTCGATATAGGTGATCGCGCTTCGGCAGCTGGCCGTATTGAGAAAGGCCGGGTCGTAGCTCAGCAGCCCGCTGGCGTCGCCGTCGCTGACCAGCTTTTGCAGGTCAGGCGCCGCGATCGCGCCGTCGCGGATCGGGATCTCGTAGCGCTTACCCGTCCGGTTGTCGACCACCGAGAGTGTTTCGTCGGCCATCGATCTCTAGGTTAGCGCCTCGTTCCATTCGCGGATTTCATAGCCGCGCACCACGCCATTCAGCACGAACGGGTCGCTCTTGACGAACGCCTCCGCGGCTTCCCGGGTGGTGAAGATGCCCATCGATCCCTGCTCCTGGGCATTGGCAAAGGTTCCGATCATCAGCAGTTCGCCGCGGTCGGCGAACTCCTTCCATCGAGCCCGATGCGCGGCGAAATGGGCGGGTGCCTTGGAACGAACGTCGTCCGCGGACTCATAGAAGACGACGAACTTCGACATCGACCTCGAATGTAATCGAATCGCAAGGCGCGGGCGCGCATGCTGCGGGCATCAACGATTCGAGGAGGTGAATATCGAATGAATGGAATGAAACGGCTGCTGCTGAGCTTGGCAATGGGCGGGTCCTTGCTGGCCGGCGGCGTCATCGGCGCGACGATCGCCGGCCCGGTGCTGGCGAGCGCCGCCAGCTCGTCGAGCTCCGCCAGCGCGGCGTCATCGCCGAGCACCAGCTCGGGCAAGTTCATCCCCAACGAGACGGCGGCCCACGAAGCCGGCGAGAGCGCCGCGCGTGAGGCGCAGGAGAACGCTGGTCAATTCCCCACGGTCCCATAGGGGCTGGCCCCTCACCCGAACCCTCCCCCCGCAGGCGGGGGGAGGGAGTAACGGGGAGGGGACTTGAACCTTCATGAATTCGAAAGGAATGCCGTGGCAGCATAGAGGCGGGTGAAAGGACGGTGAGCGTTGCGCGGGTCGATCTGGTTCGCTCCGGGGCCCGGCGGGTGGCCCTGGTGGCGACCGGCATCGTGGCGGCCGCTTACCTCCTGATCGCGGTTGCGGTGGTGCTGATCGTCAGCCACAACCTGACCTCCAACATCGATACCACGCTCTCCAGCTGGCTCGATTCGATGGAGGCCCAGCGCACCGGTGGCCCGGGCGGATTCGGAGGCCCATCCGGCGGCGGTCCGCGGGTCGATGCGCCGGTGCTCTGGTGGATGTACCACCCCGACGGCAACTACGCCGACAGCAGCCCGACCGCGAAGGCCTACAACCTCGCCCTTCCGGTGCCGCCGACCAGCATCAACGGTCCGCAGAATGTCACGATCTCCGGGGTCGACTTCCGTGTCAAAGGCGGCCGGGTCGGCGACGACTGGGCGGTGGTGGGGCAGTCGATGACGGCCGTGGACCAGGCGCGCGGGAACCTGATCCAGGCGGTGGTCCTGATTGGGCCCGTGCTCTTGCTGGTGGTGTTTCTCGGCGCGCTGGTCATCGGCCGGCGAGTGGCGGCACCGGTCGAGGCGGCCCGCCGACGGCAGATGGATTTCACTGCCAACGCCTCGCATGAGCTGCGCACGCCGCTGGCCGTCATCCAGGCGCAGAGCTCGCTGGCCCTGTCGCAGCCGCGCAACGCCGACTGGTATCAGCGTGCCTTCGAACAGGTGAATCGCGAGAGCCAGCGCATGCGTCATCTCGTCGACGAGCTGCTCTGGCTCGCTCGTTTCGAGGCGATGCCGGCCTCCACCAAACCGGAACCCGTCGACCTGGCGATCATCGCCCAGAACGGGGTTGACCGCTTTACGGCGGTCGCCGAGTCGCGTAAGCAGCAACTCCGGTTGCGCGTCAGCGGTGAATCGCCGGTGATCGCCGCCTCTGCGGAGTGGCTCGATCACCTCGTCGGGGTGCTGATCGACAACGCCAGCAAGTACACGCCGGAGAGCGGATCGATCGAGGTGTCGGTCGGTGGCGATGGCCACATCGTCCGCATGGCGGTGGAGGATTCGGGGCCAGGAATCCCCGAGGCAGAGCGCGGGCGCATCTTCGACCGCTTCCAGCGCGCGACCGACCAACCGGGAGGCGCCGGCCTCGGCCTCGCGATCGCGAACGCCGTGGTCCGCGCGACCAACGGCCGCTGGCAGGTTGGCGTCTCACCCGCCGGCGGAGCCAGCATGGCGATTACCTGGCCTCGGGTGCTCGGCAAGCCTGCAACGCATCGGCTTGGGGGCACCGATGCGCCGCCTCTGGCTTCGCTCGACGCCTGACCTTTGTCATCGCAAATTGCTGACCTCGGTCGCTCGTCAGCGCCGCTCGTCCGCGATACCGTCGCCTTGCCGGCACGAATGCTCGGAAAAGGAGTGGAGATGGCGAGGTTGACATATCGTTCACCGGAAACCTGGCGGGGCATTCCTCTCATCGATATCGCCGTCGGACGCGGAGAGATCGGTCACGCGCGCGGCATCATCGCCGTCGGTAATACCGCGGTCGGCGTTATCGCCGTCGGGGCTGTCGCGGTTGGCGTAATCGCCGCCGGCCCACTAGCCCTAGGCCTGATCGCGCTCGGTGTCGTCGCCGCCGCCGCGCTCTCGCTGGGCGTCAGCGCGATCGGCCTGCTTGCGGCGGGTGTGGTCGCGATCGGTGTGCAGGCGGTCGGCGTGGTTGCGCTCGGCGTTCACGCCGTCGGCGTCGTTGCCCGCTAGGCTGTTCCCTGAGTGACCGACGTCTACATTGAAGCGGGAAACAAGCGAGTCTTCGCCTGTGCCTACGACTGGCCGGGATGGTGCCGCTCGGCGAAAGATGAGGGTGGCGCGCTCGCTGCGCTCGCGTCGTACGCAACGCGGTATGCGCCGGTCGCGAAGCGGGCTCGGCAGCGTTTCTCGACGGCGGCGGACGCAAAGTTCCGGGTGGTGGAGCGGATTCGCGGATCCGTCAACACGGACTTTGGCGTACCGCATGAGGTTGCTCGAAAAGACACGACCCCGCTCAGTGCCGCCGACGGCAAGCGGCTCGCTGCCCTGGTGAATGCCGCCTGGGCACTCTTCGATGAGGTGGCTGGCAAGGCGCCGAACGAGCTCAAGAAAGGACCGCGGGGCGGCGGGCGCGATCGCGATCACATCATCGACCACGTCATCAGAGCCGATGGTATTTACGCGCGCAAGCTCGGGCTGCGCATGGCGGCGCCGTCCCCGGCGGACAGCGCCGCGGTCAAGACCTTTCGTCGCGCGGTGCTAGACGCCCTCGCCCGGCCCTCGAACGGCGCGCCACTCGTCGAAAAGGGTTGGCCTCAACGCTATGCGGCGCGGCGGATCGCCTGGCACGCAATCGACCATGCCTGGGAAATCGAGGATCGAACCCAACCGAGTACCGGCTGAGGCCTTACCATGGCGCGGTGCCCGAGCAATGGGGTGGGGTCGCCGGCAAGCGGGTTCTGATCACCGGCGGGACGAACGGCATTGGTCTCGCGGCTGCCGTCGAGCTCGGCCGGCGTGGCGCACAGCTGAGCTTGGTGGCGCGCAGCGAATCGCGTGCAGCGGAAGCGGTGCGCAACATCGTCGCCGCAAGTCCGAAACCGATCGCGGTGGATGTGCTGTTCGCCGACCTCGCCTCGCAGGCCTCGATTCACCGACTCGCGGAGCAGGCGCTCGCCAAGTATCCGCGCATCGAGGTGCTGATCAACAATGCCGGCGCCATCTACGCGCGGCGGCAGCTCAGCCCTGACGGGCTGGAGCTGACCTGGGCGGTGAACCACCTCGGCCCATTTCTGCTGACCGTGTTGCTGCTGCGCCGCCTCAAGGAAAGCGTGCCGGCTCGAATCATCACGACCTCATCAGACGCGCACCAGGGCGCCCGGATTCCATTCGACGATCTCGGCGCCGAGCGCCGCTGGACCGGGATGGGCTTTGGCCGCTATGGCGAAACCAAGTTGGCCAACATCCTTTTCACGGTCGAGCTCGCTGAGCGCTTGCAGGGTACCAGCGTCACGGCCAATGCCTTTCACCCTGGGTTCGTCGCCACCGGATTCAACCGCAACAACGGCGCGTTGATGCGCGTCGGCATGGCGCTCTCACGGCCATTTGCGCGCAGTACGACGAAGGGAGCTGAGACGCTCGTCTGGTTGGCAGACTCGGAAGAAGCCGGCGCCGTGAATGGCGCCTATTTCGTCGACCGGCGTCGCGTGACACCGTCAGCGGCAGCCCAGGATCGCGATGCAGCCCGCCGGCTGTGGCAGGTCAGCGAGCAGCAGACCCGCGTCTCGGTTTAGCTCTTTCCGGTCTTCCCGCCCTTCATGAGTTCGCGCCAGCTTTTCTCGCCGACGTCGACGTGGTACTTTCGCGCCGCGGCCTTGATGCGGCGCCACGCCGCCGCCCGCTCGCTGTCACTCACGCCTTCGACCTGATCGAAGCGCGCGATCGCGTTGCGAACGTGCCGGGCATCGTTGAGCGGCTCTTTGCGTTCTTTCGGAAACGCAAACGTCTGCTTCGGCATTCGGTTTTGCTGGCGGGTGCTGAGCCCCGGCGATTTCTTCGGAATCCTGGCGCCGCGAGCCCGAGCACTCTGGACCGCGCGCGCCTTCTTGATGTTTCGTCGCGCCGCCGCCTTCTGCTTCGGAGTCGCCATCCTACTCACCTCTTTTTCAGCCGGCCTGCCCGGATTATCGTGACAATGTCAGCTTATCTGATAGTGATACGGTGGAGTGATGCAAGAGTATCGACAGGGCAAGCCGAAAGAGTCTGAAAAAGGCCAACCCGACATCGAGGCCGACCCCGAGGGCCAGATTGGCAGCGCCGATATTCGAATCGATGAAAAGGAAGGGGTCGGCGGTCCCGACATCAAGCCGGAGGAAGCCGGCTAAGGCGCTCGCTTTTCGGGCTCGCCGTTGCCGCCGTTCGCCTTGCCCTGGTTCCAGTACGCCTTGGCCGAGACGTCCTCGGCCTTCCACCCCTTGGCGAGGAGATCCGCCTTGAGCCGCGTGACCAGCGCGACTTCGCCTGCGAGATACGCATGCCGTGAGTGGCGTGGCAAATCCGCCTGCAGAAGCGCTCGCTCGAGATCGTCCTCACCATATCGCCATTCGATCCGGCCTGCCGGTGGTGCCGCCTGTTGCTCAGCCGGGTCATCGACCAGGAAAAAGCCGAGCGCGCGATCCGAGTCCGTGAGCGCCTCCATCATCGCCAGCGCCGCCGGAACGGCCGTCGCGTCGCCGGCGAACAAATGCCTCTCGGCGACGGGGACGAGCGTGATCTTGCCCCGAGGACCGATCGCGTCGATCGCCGTCCCCGGCTGAGCCTGCTTCGCCCAGCGCATCCCCGGTCCATCGCCATGCATCAGGACGTCGATGTCGAGGCTGAGGCTGCCCGGATCGAGGCGTCGAATGCTGTAGCGGCGCCGGACGACGCCGGTGTCAGTGCGGAACCCGAGCGACACGTCCTGCCCCGGTAGCCAGGAAAACGCGGCCAGGTCGGGCGACGTCAGCGAGATCTCTCGCATCCGAGGCGTTCGGTCGATCACGCCTCCAACCCGCAGTTGCAAGGAACGGGGCTCAGGGAACATACTTCCAATGTCTTACCCAATCGGGCTGGACAAATCTCAGCCGGAGGTATGGATGGAACCTGCCAGTAGACGTCCGTCTGCCTCCGCGCTCCTGCTCAGCAGCCTGAGCTGAGCGGCCCGCTCCAGCGCGGAGGACACGGGTTCCTCTGACGCGCATGCTGGAGAAGAAAACGACAGAACGCCGCCGGATACCACGTCGATCGCCGCTGCCGACCGCCTGGATCCTGCGTCGACGGCTGCCCCGCCTCGCCTTCTTGGCAGCGCTGGGGCCAGGCCTGATCAGTGGCTTTGCCGACAACGATGCGGGTGGCATCACCACCTACTCGGTGGTCGGCGCGCAGTTTGGCTACGACCTGATGTGGGTCGTGCTCGCGAGCATGATTGCGCTCGGCATTACCCAGGAAGTGGGCGCGCGGCTCGGGCTCGCCACCGGTCACGGCTTCGGCGGGCTGATCCGCCAGCAATACGGCGTGCGCCGCGCCGTCTTCGCGATCGGCGTGATGCTGCTCGCCAACCTTGGCGACACCGTCGCGGAGTTTGCCGGCATCGGCGCGGCGCTTGCCATCTTCGGCGTGCCTGTCGCGCTCAGCTCGGCCCTGGCGGCGCTGCTGATCATCTTCTTGCTCTCCCGCGCCAACTTCCGACGGATCCAGTTCGTCTTCCTCGGCGTCGGCATCGCGACGTCGGCGGCGTACGCGATCTCCGCGTTTCTCTCCCGTCCCGATTGGAAAACCGCCGCCGTCTCGACGGTGGTGCCCCATGGGACAGTGACGGCGCTTTACCTGGTGGCGGTGATGGGCACCGTCGGCACCACGATCACGCCCTGGGGCCAGGCCTTCATCCAGTCCTACGCGGCCGACAAAAATCTCGGGCCGCGAGACCTACCCGCCTCGCGCCTCGATGTCGGAGTCGGCGCCTTTCTGACCAACCTGGTCGCGGGTTTCATCGTCGTCGCCTGCGCCGCCACGCTATGGGCGCATGGGCATACGGCAATCACGACTGCCGCCGACGCCGCCCGTGCGCTTGGTCCCCTCGCCGGCCGTTTCGCCGAATTGCTCTTTGCGCTGGGGCTGTTGACCGCATCGTGCCTCGGGCTTGGCACGGTGCCGCTCACCAGTGCCTATGCGGTGACCGAAGCCTTCGGCTGGGAAAGCGGCCTGGACCGGACCTGGCGTCAGGCTCCTGCCTTCTACGGATTACTGGCCTTCTTCGTCGGCTTCGCGGCCCTCTTCATCCTGATTCCCGGCCTGCCGCTGATCGGAGTCATGTACCTCAGCCAGGTTTTCGATGGGCTCTTGCTGCCGATCATCCTCGTGTTCGTGATGCTGATGAGCCGCGACCGGCGGCTGCTCGGTCGCTTGCGCAGCAGCCTGCCGCTCTATATCGCGGGCTGGACGGTAACGCTCTTGATCAGCCTGCTATCGGTGCTGCTCGTCGCCAGCCAGTTCTTCGGCCCGCATTGAGCTAGCCGGCCTCACGACGAAGCAATACCACGGCGCCGGCGATGGCGATTGCCCACACCGGCGCCATCGTGATGATGAAGGGCCGCAGCGTGTCGCTCCCGGAGGGGGAGTCGCGATCGAAATTCATGAACACCAGAACGGTGCCGTATGAGAGCAACAGGAACCCGATCGCGAGCAAGGCCCAGGTTCGCCATCGCATGTTAGGAGAGAAGCCCGTCGATCGAGATCGCGCCCGGCCCGGTCAGCCCGAGCGTGAGCGTCGCCGCGCCGAGCAGTAAGGGAAACTCGTAGCCACCCTGGCCGTAGAAGCCATTCTTCCAGTGCGCCTTCCAGACGGCGACCCCCATGTTGAAGGCTGCCGCCAGCCCGATCGGCCGCGTCAGGAAGCCGGCCGCGAGCGCAACGCCACCGCCGAGCTCGGTCGCGCCTGAAACTGTAGCCGCCAGTGCCGGATAAGGCACGCCCATTCGCTCCAGACCCTTCGCGAAGCCAGGTCCGCTGCGCTCGACCGCGGCCGGATAATTCGGTCCCATCGTCTTGGCAAGCAGCGGATGAGGCTGCTTGCCCGGGCCGCCGAACAGCTTGGGATAGCCGTGCGCGGCCAGCGTTAGACCGGCGGCGACGCGAAGAACCAGCAGTCCGAGATCTTTCATGGTCCACTCACCAGCCTAGCCGAGCCGCTCGCGGTGATGCGCGAGGATATTGCTCAATGCTGCCTCGGAGTGCCGGTCGGAGCTTGACGGTGTCCACCGTCGACTACCACACGGAAGGCGAACCCTTTCGGATCGTAAGCGGCGGAATACCCGCGCTCCGCGGCCGCACGATGTTGGAGAAGCGACGCTACGCCCAGGAGCATCTCGATCACATCCGCCAGCTGCTCGTCTTCGAGCCCCGCGGCCATGCCGACATGTATGGCGGCTTCGTCACCGAACCCGAGGACGATGGGGCCGATCTGGGCGTGGTCTTCTTTCACAACGCCGGCTACAGCACCGCCTGCGGTCACGGCACGATCGCACTGGTGACGTGGGCGATCGAGGCCGCGGTCGTCGAAGCCCGCGGCCCCTCATCGGAAGTCACGATTGACGTCCCTTCCGGGCGCCTTACAACCGTCGCCACGATGGAGGACGGACGAGTTCGCTCCGTCCGATTTCGAAACGTCCCGAGCTTCGTCCTGATCGACTCGGTTGGCGTGCAGGTCGATCGTCGTCCGGTCGACGCCGCGGTCGCGTTTGGCGGCGCCTTCTACGCGATCGTTTCGGCGGACCGCTTCGAGCTGCTCATCGAGCCAGCCTTCGTGCCGCGTTTCATCGAGCTCGGCCGCGCGATCAAGGTCGCGATCGAGGCGAAGCAGGCGATCCGCCATCCCTTGCAGCCGGAGCTCGAAGGCATCTACGGCGTGATCTTCACGGCAGGCAACCGGAATATCACCGTCTTTGCCGACGGGGAGATCGACCGCTCACCCTGCGGCAGTGGAACCTCGGCACGCCTCGCGCTGCTCGATCGCCGCGGCGAGCTGGCGCGCGGCGCTCCCTTCATGCACGAAAGCGTCATCGGGACGCGCTTCGCCGCCCGGGTGGTTGGAGAGGACCGCGTCGGCGATGTTCCGGCCGTCATCACCGAGGTCGAGGGGAGTGCGCACCTGACCGGCTATCACCAGTTCGTGCTCTCGGCCGACGACCCGCTCGGCACCGGGTTTTTGATCCGTTAATCGGCCCCCTCCCTGCCCTCCCCCCGCGAGCGGGGGGAGGGAAAGACGCGGGGCTAGCATGGAGCGAGATGGCGAAGGCGGACGGGACGCTGCTCTGGAAGCTGGCTGAAAGCGACGAGGTGGAGATCGAGACACGGGGCGATGCCAGGTCGCCCGCGCATCGCACCATCATCTGGATCGTGCCGACGCAGGACGGCGTCTACATCCGCTCCGTCAAGGGCAAACGTGGGCGCTGGTACCAGGAAGCCATCGCCAATCCGCAGGTCGTCATCCATGTCGGACGGCGGCAGGCACCGGCGCGCGCCATCACGGAAAGCAGCAGCAAGGTCATCAGTGAGGTGAGTGCCGCGTACCGCGAAAAGTACGGCGAGCGTTGGCCAGAAGAAACCGAGCCGATGCTGAAAGGGTCGGTGTTATCGACCACCCTGCGACTCGAGCCTCTCTAGAGGTCAGTCTTCTTCAAGACGGAATCCGGAACCGCGTACCGTCACGATCCGGACGCCGGAGCCGGTGAGCTTGGCGCGAAGCCGGCTCATCTTAACGTCGATCACGTTCGATCCCAACGGCTCGGTCTCATCACGCCAGGCGTGCTCGGCGATCGCCTTACGCTCCACCACGGACGGGTCCCGGCGCATCAGCAGTTCCAAAATGTGGAACTCCGCAGTCGTGAGGTTGAGCAGCCTGCCATCGAGCGTCACCTGGCGGCGCGCCGGATCAAGCGAGAGCTGACCGCGACGCAGAACCGGAGAATCGACGCCGCGCGGCCGCCGTTGCAGCGCCCGCACGCGCGCGAGCAGTTCGCCGAAGTCGAAGGGCTTCACCAGGTAGTCGTCGGCGCCGGCATCGAGGCCCTGGATCCGGTCGGGCGGCGCGTCACGGGCGGTCAGCATCAGGATCGCAGTCGGCCGTTCGTGGTTGCGCGCCCAGGATGCCACCTCGACCCCCTGCATGCCCGGCATTCGCCAATCGAGGATGGCGACGTCGTAGTCGTAGAACTTCAGCTGGTCGACGGCATCGTCGCCGCGGTCGACGGCATCGACCAGGTAGCCGGCGTCCTCGAGCCCCTGCACCAGAACCTCGCGCAAGCCCCTGTCATCTTCGGCGACCAGCACTCGCATCGCTCAGGCCGCCTGTTGCGCCAGGTTGATCGCGAACTCCATCGTCGCATTGTCCTGCACGCTGACAAAGCCGCCAATGCTCGGGGGCGTCATGCCGAACTCGCTGAAGGGGAAGGTGATCGATCCGACGAGCTGGATCCGCGATCCGTGAAGTCGCGCCTGGATTGGGATGGTCACCGTCTGCGTCACGCCGTGAATCGTCAACTGGCCGACGGCGGAAACGGTGACCGCCTGTCCGTTTGATGCGTCAGCCGGCAGGGCGAACGGGTTGTTCAGGACGAAGGTGGCCGTCGGGTATCGGTCGCTCTGCAAGCCCGTGCTGTGGATACGCTGGTCGCGCATTGCCCGGTCGCTGGTCAGGGTGTTGACGTCGACGGTGAGCGAGGCAGCGGAAACAGAGAGGTTGGACCCCGAGCCGGCGATCGTCACCGTGCCATGCACCGAAGACGTTCTGCCGACTGCGTCGCTCGGGGCGCCGACGAACGCCAATGTTTCGCGAACCCGATAGCCGGCCTGCGAGCCTGAGGCGACGGTCCAGGTTCCGGTCGAGGCAGACGATGCGGCAGTCGCGCTGGCGCTGGGAGATTTCGTGTCGGCGAGCCCCAGCCTGGCAGGCACCGAACTCGGGAAGATGACGAAATAGACGATGCCGAGCGCGATGGCGCCGAGAAGGATCAGGCCGCCAAACGCGGCGGCGACGATGGCGGGTCGTTGATGAAAAGGCACTGGGCTCGATGATGCCGAAGGACGCCTTTCATTTTCATGAAGATCGCCGCTCAGTTCATGAGGCGACCGTAAGAACGGCGGCGCCGCGAAAGCGCCCGTGGGCGAGATCGTCGAGCGCCTGATCGGCCTTCTCCAGCGGATAGAGGCTGGCATCGATCCGGATCTGAAGGCTGCCGGCGATCTTCATGAACTCCTCGGCGTCTCGGCGAGTGAGGTTGGCGACGGAGCGGATCTGTCGCTCTCGCCAAAGCCAGTCGTAGGGAAAGGAGGGGATAGCGCTCATATGAATGCCGGCGCAGACGACCACGCCACCGGGGTCGAGCACCTTTAGGGCGGCCGGCACCAGGCTGCCGACCGGCGCGAAGATCAGCGCTGCATCAAGCGCCTCCGGTGGTTCGGTCAGCGAATCTCCGGCCCAGACGGCGCCGAGGCCGCGCGCGAACTCCTGCGTTTGGGTGTCACCGGGAGAGGTGAAGGCGAAGACCCTGCGCCCCTGGTGGCGCGCGACCTGCGCGACGATGTGCGCCGACGCCCCGAAGCCATAGAGGCCGATCCGCTCGGCATCACCGGCGAAGCGCAGCGCCCGATAGCCGATCAGCCCGGCGCAAAGCAGCGGTGCTGCCTGCGTATCGTCGTAACCGTCCGGAATCGGCACGCAAAAGCGTTCGTCCGCGACCAGGTACTCGGCATAGCCGCCGTCCAGGTCGTAACCGGTGAACCGGGCCCGCTCGCAGAGGTTTTCCATCCCGCGCCGGCAGAAGCGGCAGGTCTCATCAACGAAACCGAGCCAGGGGACGCCGATGCGCTGACCCCTCGCAAACCGCCCTGCGTTTGATCCGGCCCGGTCGACGACGCCGACCACCTGATGCCCGATGACGAGCGGGAGTTTTGGCTTGGTGAGCTCGCCACTCGTAATGTGCAGATCGGTCCGGCAGACGCCACAGGCGCTGACGCGGATCAAGACCTGGCCCTCGGCCGGCTCAGGTATCGGGAGGTCCTCCAGGCGCAGTGGTTGCCGCGCCTCGTGGAGGACCATGGCCTTCACGCCCCCACCCTGCCCTCCCCCGCACGCGGGGGAGGGTTTGGGAGGGGGTCTATGCTCGTACGCCGCTCTTGAGGGTCGCCTTGAGGCTGATCTGGGTCGCAGCCAGCGCCTTCGAGACGGGACAATTTTGTTTCGCTTTTTCCGCGAGACTCTGGAACGTCGCCTCGTCGACGCCGGGGACAGAGCCCTCGGTGACAAGCTCGATGCGGGCGATGCCCCATCCCTTGTCGCCGCGCTCGAAATGAACGTTCGCGCTCGTGTGAATCTCCTGCGGGACGTGACCCGCCTGGCTGAGCTCGTTGGCGAACGCCATGGAGAAGCACCCGGCCTCCGCCGCGCCGATCAGCTCCTCCGGATTGGTGCCGGTCCCATTTTCCATCCGGCTGCTGAATGAGTAGGCGCCGTTGAACGACCCGCTGCCGACGTGCATCGTTCCCGAACCGTCTTTGAGTGAACCACGCCACTGGGCCTCTGCCTTGCGTTCTGGCATTGCTCGCCACCTCCAGAAAAACCGAAGTCTGCCCCTGGGCTGATGCTAGTGGACGAGCTGCGTGCTGGCCGCCAGGAACTCCAGTGTCCGTAGGCGGTGCTCCTGTGTTGGTCCGACGACGCCGGCGAGCATCAGCGTTACCCCGGCCTTGGCCCAGGCGGCCATTCGCTGGCGGACAAAGTCTTCAGGCCCAGCGATTGCGATACTGTCGATCAGGGCCGGCGGCACGCTGCGGATCGCCTCCAACTTCTTGCCGCCGAGGTAGAGATCCTGGATCGCCCTTGCTTCCCGTTCGAAGCCGTAGCGGCGCACGACCTCGTTGTAGAAGTTCTTGCTCCGCGATCCCATGCCGCCGACATAGAGCGCGACCCAGGGACGCACGGCATCCTGGGCCCGCGTCCGATCGTCGTCGACGACCACCTGGACGTAGGGCGCAATCTCTAGCGTGTCGAGCGAGCGTCCACTGGCGCGCGCACCTTCTTCGAGGTATGGACGGAAGACGTCCATGTGCTCCGGCGAGAACAGCGTCGGAATCCAGCCATCCGCCAGCTCGCCGGTCAGCCGGAGACCGGCTGGCGTCAGGGTCGCGAGAAAAATCGGCAGCTCCGAGCGCACGGGGCGCGCCAGCAGCTTGAGCCCCATGTCGAGTTTGAAGACCTCGCCGTCGAACTGAAGCCGGTCGCGGCGTAACACCTGCCGCACGATGGTCACCGTTTCGCGCATCCGCTGCACCGGGCGATCGAACGGCAGCCCATGCCAGCCGCTTACGACCTGGTGGCCGCTGGTCCCCAGCCCGAGGATGAAGCGCCCCTTCGACATCAGGTCGAGGGTCGCCGCGGTCTGGGCTAGCAGCGCGGGGCTGCGGCTGAAGATATTGACGATCCCGGTGCCGAGGCGGATTCGCTGGGTATGCGCCGCCAGCCCGCCCAGGATGGAAATGGCATCCGTGCCATACGCTTCGGGCACCCAGACCGAATCGAAGCCCAACGCTTCCGCGCGCTGTGTCACCTCGAGCGCCTCGACGAAGGAAAGTCCGCCCTCGTAGGGAAGGATGAGGCCGAGCTTCACGCTGCTCCCCAGTATGTCATCAGCCTCGCCCAACTCAACTCCGGCATGAGCGCTTCCCGATCGCCGACAATCAAGTCAGGCTCGCACGCCGAGGAGGTAACCGATGGCAGAACAAACCACCCTCAATGCCGCGCTGGCCGGCACCATCGAAATTGGCGGCGACCTCACCGTCAATCGCTTCGGATTCGGCGCCATGCGTCTCACCGGCGAGGGCATCTGGGGCGAGCCCGCTGATCGCGTTGAGTCCCAGCGCGTGCTCCGGCGCGTGATCGACCTCGGCATCAACTTCATCGACACCGCCGATTCCTATGGCCCGGAGGTCAGCGAGCGGTTGATCGGGGAAACGCTCTATCCCTATCCCGACGACCTCGTGATCGCGACCAAGGCCGGCCTCACGCGACCCGGCCCGGGCCAATGGACCCCGAACGGCCGCCCCGAATACTTGAAGAAGCAGGTCGAGGGAAGCCTGCGCCGGTTGCGTGCCGACGAGCTCGACATCCTGCAGTTGCATCGGCCGGACCCCAAGGTGCCGCTCGAGGAGTCGATCGGCGCGCTGATCGAGCTGAAAGATCAGGGCAAGATCCGGCATATCGGGCTGTCGAATGTGACCATCGAGCAGTTGAAGCAGGCCGAGAAACTGACGCCGATCGTCTCGGTGCAGAACCGCTACAACCTGTTCGATCGCGAGTCAGAGCCGATGCTCGAGCAATGCTCGCTGGAGCAGCTTGCGTTCCTCCCCTGGAGGCCAGTCGGCGGCGGCGACCTGGGCGAGCGTGTCGTGGAAGAGATTGGGAAGCGATACAAGGCGACGCCCACCCAGATCGGGCTGGCGTGGCTGCTGTCGCACTCGCCAGTCATGCTGCCGATTGCGGGGACATCGAAAGTCGCGCACCTCGAGGAGAACCTCGCGGCGGTCGCGCTCGAGATCGCACCCGCGGACCTCGCCGCGCTCGACAAACTTGCCGGGGAGCAGTGAGCCAACCATGGAAGCGGCTGAACCCGAAGAAGAACCGTTCGACCCGCTCGATGAGGCACTGACCGAGACCTTTCCGGCGAGCGATCCGATTTCGATCTCCACACCGGACGAGCGCGATCGCACCCGGTAAATCGAGCGTCTCGAAACCTGCGGCTTTAGGAAGTCTCAAACAGGCTTCTGGCTTCTGGCGGATAGACTCCGAACATGGCAAAGAAGAAGGAGCCAGCACCAATTCCCATGACCGCATCAGGCTTGGCGGCGCTCAAAGAGGAGCTCGAAGAGCTCAAGGGCAGGCGGCCGGCCCTCGTTGCAGAGGTTGCCAACGCGCGGTCGCAAGGTGATTTGAGCGAAAACTTCGCCTATCACGATGCCCGCCAGCATCTCGGCATGCTCGACGGCCGCATTCAGACCATCGAGAACAGCTTGCGCCGAGCACAGGTCGTTGAAGACAGTGGCGACCAGGACGTCGTGCGAATGGGCAGTACCGTGGTCATCAAAGACGAGTTCGGGGAATCGACGTACCAGGTCGTCGGGCCAACCGAGGGAAATATGGCGAAGGGCCTTCTCTCAGTAGCGTCGCCGCTCGGAAAGGTCATTGTCGATAAGCGATCGGGCGACACTGTGACCTTTTCGACTCCCGGCGGCGAGCGTCAAGCAACGATCCTCAGCGTTAGCTAGCCGCCAGAGTCAACGCCGCGCGACCTCAGGTTTCCGGACTTCAAGTGCGGCTCTGTCCCAGTTTCCCAGTGTTGCAGCGACCTCATAGCTTCGGCGAAAGAATTTTAGTAGTGCCTCGTCAGGATCCTCGCTGGCCAGGACAACGTCGTAGGGAAGGATGACCTCGCCGAGCTTGTGGTCGTAGTAGGCCCCTTCCGGCGCGAAGGTGGCAGTCTTGAAGCCGTCAGGCTCCGGGTAGCTGTATGCGTAAAAGGCCGGCCGCCCGAACTCGATGCCGCTTGCCGTGGCGTTCCCGGGCCAGAATCCGCAGCTGAAATTCTCCTGGT
>DAIPYJ010000071.1:0-15042 GCA_036782775.1 Candidatus Dormiibacterota bacterium
CTAGAGGTGTTGCGACGACTCATTGAACCCAAGGGGAGAGGGTCGGGGTGAGGGGTAACTAATCGCTACTACGTTTCGCGCCGGCGAGCGTCTCGCCGCCATGGACGGCTGGCAGGCGAAACCGGGCGAGCGCGGCATCTTCGCCACCCTCGGCTGGCGCCGGCTCGAGGTGGCGGCCGGACGAGCCGTCCTCGAGTGGGAGCCGACGATCGATCACGCGTTCAAGGCCGGCGAGGATTGGATCGTCCACGGCGGCATGGTGACCGCCATCCTCGATACCGCGATGGGCAATGCGACCTGGACCTTGCTCAATCGCGACGAGGTCTTCCTGACCGCCGACCTTCGCACCGAGTTCTACCGGCCGGCGCGCCCCGGTCGCGTGCGCGCCACCGGCTGGGTGGTGCAGAAGACGCGCCGGGTCGTGTTCGCCGCCGCGGAGCTCCACAACGATGCCGGCGCTCTGCTGGCCAGCGGGCGGGGCAGCCAGGTCGTCATCGATCTGCGAAGCGACCCCGACCGTAACCGACTCGGGCCCGCATCGATTCCAACCTCTTCAGAAGTTCCCTCCCCCAATCCGCAGGATGGGGGGAGGGTCAGGGAGGGCGGCTCGGATTGATGGCCAACTCCGACCATCTCACCGTTGGCACGCTCGGCACCTTGATGCCGCCTGCTGCCAACCTGGCGAAAAACGCGCGGCGCAACGAGGAGCAGGGATACGCGGCGCTGTGGTGGCCGGACCATTACATGGGCTGGTTTCCGCAGAGCATCTGGACGCCGGACATCACGCCGCTGGCCGCGTTTCAATCGAACCCCGACGTCTTCTTCGACCCGCTGATCTCGATCGCCGCAGCGGCCGGTGCCACCACGCATGTTGCCCTGGGCACGGCGGTGACCGAGGCGCTGCGACGCCATCCGGTCGAGCTGGCGCAGGCGTTTTTGACGCTCGACCACCTCGCTCCGGGCCGCATCATCTGCGGGCTGGGATCCGGAGAGGCACTCAACCTCCTGCCCTACGGCCTCTCGTTCGATCACCCGGTCGGCAAGCTGGAAGAGGCGGTGCGCATAATCCGCTTGCTCTGGTCCAGCGACGGTCCAGTCGACTTCCAGGGGGAACACTTCCAGCTGCATCAGGCCGTGCTCGGCTTGCAGCCGACGCCGGAGGGCCCGCCACAGATCTGGCTGGCGGCGCACGGTCCGCGCATGCTCGACATCACGGGACGTTACGCCGACGGCTGGCTACCGGAGTTCCTGCCGATCGACGAATATCGGCCGCGATTGCAGCGCATCAAGGCGGCAAAGAAGGCGGCCGGACGGTCCGCGGAGCGATTCACTCCCGGCATGTACGTCAAGCTCGTGCTCGCCGACTCGCATGAGCAGGCCCATGCGGTCCTGGCGTCGCCGTTGCTTCGCATCCTCGCCCTCACGCAACCGGCGGAGGCCTTCACGCGCGCCGGCGCGAATCACCCACTCGGGGAAAAGGCCTTCGGCGTGCGCGACTTCGTCCCGGTTCGATTCACGAGGGAGCAGGTCCTCTCGCTGATCGAGGGCGTCCCCGAGGGTGTGGTGCAAGCCGGCGTCCTGCACGGGACGGTAGACGAGGTTGCCGAGCAGTTGGAAGCCTACGCGCGGATTGGCCTCGCCCACGTCGTGTTGTGGAACGTCACCTTCTTCGGTGATGCCAGCCTGATCCGCCGCAGCTATGAGTTGATGAAGCAGCTGTTGAGCCTGCTGCGCGAGCTCCCGGTCGGCGAGGCGGCGAAGGCGGCGACGGCATGACCGAGCCGCTGATCTCACGCGAGCTGATCGGGCGCGAGTCGGATGACGTCCTGGTCGAGATCGAGCGAGGAGCGATCCGGAAATTTGCCGAGGCCGTCGGCGACACCACCGAGGCGTGCCTGCGAGGCGAGATCGCGCCGCCAAGCTTTCCGACCACGATTCGGATCCCCATCCCAGGATTGACCTATGACCTGGCGCGCGTCTTGCACGCCGGCCAGGAGTACCGCTATCAGCGGCCGATCCGCGCCGGCGATCGCCTACGCTGCCGAACCCGCTTGCACGATGTCTATCAACGCGAGGGCCGGCTAGGTCAGATGACCTTCTTTATCGTCGAGCTGGAAGGCCGCAACGACGAGACCGGCGAGCCGGTCTTCACCGGCCGCACCACGGCGATCTTGCGATGACTGAGTTGGCGACCGCCCCGCGCCTCGATCAGCTCAGGGTGGGAGGTGACTTGCCCGAGCTCCGCAAGGATCCAATCACGAAGCTCCAACTCGTGAAGTACGCCGGCGCGTCGGGCGACTTCAACCTGATTCATACCGACGATGAGACGGCAAAGGCGGTCGGCCTCGACGGCGTGATCGCCCACGGCATGCTGAGCATGGCCTTCCTCGGGCAGTACTGCTGCTGGCTGGCCGGGCCGGAGTCGGTTCGCCGGCTCACGGTGCGCTTCGCCGAGATGGTGCGGCCGGGAGACGTCCTGACCTGCAGGGGCCGCGTCAAGTCGCGGGAGGAGCACGAGACAGAGCGACGCCTCACGATCGAAATTTGGGCCGAGAATCAGCGAGCTCAGCCGGTGACCACCGGCGAAGCCGAGCTGTTGGTGCAGCTTCCCTCCCCCCTCCTTGAGGGGGGAGCGTCAGGGAGGGGGGTGGCGCCGGCATGAGCGTGCGCTTCGAGGGCCGCACCGCGCTGGTGACCGGAGGCGGTCGCGGGATCGGCGCCGCCACCGCGACGCGGTTCGCGGCCGAGGGTGCGGCGGTGGTCGTCTGCGACCTCGACCAGGAACCGGCGGAGGCGGTGGCGCAGCAAATCCGAAACAGCGGCGCACGCGCCCTGGCCGTCGCCGCCGATGTGGCCGACCGGGCTGCGGTCGAGCAATTGTTCAGCGCCGCGACCGCGGAGTTCGAGACGGTTGACATCCTCGTGACCTGCGCCGGCGTCATCCGCGACAACCTCATCCACAAGATGTCGGAGGACGATTGGGACCTCGTCATCGATACGCATCTGCGCGGCACCTTCCTGTGCGCCCAGGCCGCCCAGCGCCTGATGGTGCCACGGCGATTCGGCAAGCTGGTCTTCCTCTCGTCCAACTCGGCGTTAGGCAATCGCGGACAGACGAATTACTCGACGGCCAAGGCCGGCATTCAGGGAATGGCGCGCACCCTCGCCATCGAGCTCGGACCCTTCAACATCAACGTCAACACCGTGGCGCCCGGGTTCATCGAGACGCGCATGACGCGGGCAGTCGCGGAGCGGACGGGCATGGACTACGATGCCTTGAAGAAGGCGGCGGCGGACCGTGCCGTATTGCGGCGGACCGGCCGGCCGGAAGACATTGCCGGCGTGATCACATTCCTGAGCAGCGACGACGCCAGCTTCATCACCGGGCAGACGATCTATGCCACCGGTTCGCCCTGAGCTAGCCGGCGTCATCGTCGAGACGCAGGCCGGGCCGGTCGAGGGTCAGGTCGGTGGCAACGTCACATCTTTCAAGGGCATCCCGTATGCGGCTCCGCCGTTTGGCGCCAATCGGTTTCTGCCGCCACAACCGCCGGCGCCCTGGACCGAGGTTCGTCCGGCGTTCGATTTTGGCCCGGTCCCGCCGCAATCGCCGTATCCCGAACCGTTCCGCTCGCTGCTTGGCGATTCGGGAAGCAGCGGTCAGGATTGCCTCAGCCTGAATGTCTGGACGCCCACGACCGGCGGCAGCCGCTTGCCCGTCATGGTCTGGATCCATGGCGGCGCCTTCCTCCGTGGCTCGAGCGCGGTTCCTGCCTACGACGGCACCCGCTTTGCACGCGATGGAGTCGTCTGTGTCAGCCTCAATTACCGGCTCGGCGCCGATGGTTGCATCTGCCTCGGCGGTAAAGGCGGCAATTTCGGGCTGCTCGACCAGATCGCCGGGCTCGGCTGGGTCCGGGACAACATCGCGGCCTTCGGCGGCGATCCGGACAACGTCACGGTTTTCGGTCAGTCAGCGGGCGCATTCAGCATCGCCTCGCTGCTCGCGATCAAGGACTCGGCAGGCTTGTTCCAGCGCGCCATCCTGCAGAGCGGCGCCGGCCATCACGTCACAACGCCCGCCACGGCAGAGCGAATCGCCACCATGCTCTGCGAGCGCCTGGAGGCGAAGCCGACGCTGGAGTCGCTCGCGGAGGTTCCACATGATCGCTTCGTCGCGGCCCAGGCGGAGCTCGGGACGGAGCTCGTCCTCGCGCCCGATCCGGCCCGCTGGGGCGAAGTCGCGGTCAACGGCATGATGTTCGAGCCCGTCATCGATGGCGTGGTTCTGGCGGGTCGGCCGATCGATGTCCTCAACGCCGGCGCTTCTGCCGACGTTGAGCTGTTGATCGGGACCACGACCGAGGAATGGCGCTTCTTCGTCGTCCCGAACGGCGTCATCGATTACCTCACCGAGGATCATGTCCTACGCCGCGCGGCCGCCTACGGTCTCGATCCCGCCCAAGCGCTGGCCCGTTACCGTGACGCGCAGCCGCAAGCCGCGGCCGGTGACCTGCATGCCGCGATGGTGACCGACTGGTTCTACCGGATCCCGGCCATCCGCCTGGCGGAGGCGCGTCAGCGCGACGGCGGCGCCGTGCACATGTACGAGTTCGCCTGGCGCTCGCCGCTCTTCAACGGCCGGCTGGGCTCCTGCCATGCGCTCGAGCTCGGCTACGTCTTCAACAACCTCGACCGCACCGGTCCGATGACAGGCGATCATCCGCCGCAGCAGGTCGCCGACGAGATGCATCGCGCCTGGATCGCGTTCGCCCGGACGGGCGATCCGGGATGGCCCAGCTACCATCCGGAGAATCGCCGGGTGATGCGATTCTGCGAACCGAACTCATCCTTGCTCGACGACCCGGGCGCCGAAACACGAGACCTATGGGAGGGATATCGATGAGCACGCAATTCCAGGATTCCGACGCCGTCATCGTGGCCTATGGCCGCTCGGCGATCGGGCGCGCGGGCAAGGGCTCGCTCGTGAACGTGCGGCCCGACGATCTCGCGGCTTATGTCACCGACAAGGTCCTGCAGAAGGTACCGCAGCTGGACCGGACGAAGGTGGATGACGTGATCTGCGGTTGTGGACTGCCCGCCGGAGAGCAAGGCAACAACCTGGGCCGGGTGGTCAGCATCATGGCGCGCATCGATGCGCCGGGGACGACCGTCAACCGGTACTGTTCGTCCTCGCTGCAGAGCAGCCGCATGGCCTTCCATGCCATCAAAGCCGGGGAGGGCGAGGCCTTTGTGTCAGTCGGGGTCGAATGCGTCTCGCGCTACACGCACGGCTATGCCGACAATCCCGATGCCCAAAACTCGCGCCTGCAACCTGGCAACGCCGAGGAATATCCGGATGTCTACATCGCCATGGGCCAGACGGCTGAGAACGTCGCCGATCGCGAGGGCATCACCCGGGAAGAGATGGACCGCTACGCCGTCAAGAGCCAGGGACTCGCCGTCAAGGCCCGCGAGAACGGCTTCTTCGATCGGGAGATCATCCCCGTCCCGCTTCCGAACGGCGGCGGCATGTTCCATCGCGATGACGGCCCGCGGCCGAACACGACGATGGAGGTCCTGGCAACCCTGAAGCCGGCTTTTCGCGAGAACGGTCGCGTGACCGCGGGCAACGCCTGTCCCTTGAACGACGGTGCGGCGGCGGTGGTGATCCTGTCGGGTCGAATGGGCAAGACGCTCGGGGTGAAGCCGATCGCGCGCATCGTTGCCACCGCGGTCTCGTCGCTCGAGCCGGAAGTCATGGGCCTGGGTCCGATCGAGGCATCTCGGCGGGTGCTCAAACGCGGCGGCATGACGATGGACGACATCGACATCGTCGAGATCAACGAGGCGTTCGCAGCCCAGGTCATCCCCTGCGCCCGGACGCTCGGGGTCGATCCGTTTAGTAACAAGCTCAACCCACACGGCGGCGCCATCGCGCTCGGCCATCCATTCGGGATGACCGGCGCCCGCATCCTCTGCACGTTGCTCAATGGACTGGCCTCGGCCGACAAGACAGTCGGTCTCGAGACGATGTGCGTCGGCGGCGGCCAGGGCATGGCGATGATCGTCGAGCGGCTCGCATGACGCCGGAGGTTGCCGCCTCGACCGACACCGACATCAGCCGGATCGCCGCAAGCTGGCGAGTCCTCAATGGCCGAATCCGCACCACCCTGGCTGAGCTTCGGCCCGAGGACTATGCCCTGGAAGCGCGGCCGGGCTACTGGCCGATCTGGGCCATCGCCGGCCACATGGTCGGCACCCGCGTCTACTGGGTCTGCATGATCCTCAACCAACCCGGAATCGAAACGACGCCGTTTTCCAGTGCTGACACGGATGGGTGGGAAGATCATCCAGAGCGCCCTCGCTCCAAAGACGAGATTCTTGCGGCGATCGACAGCACCTGGGCGGTCGTCGAGCGGTGGTTAACGACGTGGCCATCGTCGCGACTCGCCGAGGTGGTGTCACGGCCCCGCTTCGACGGCGGCACGCAGTGGCAGACGCATCAGTCGGTGCTGGTGCGCATGCTGTCGCACGACGGCTTTCACGCCGGCGAGATTTCGGTCATCCTCGGCATGCACGGACGCGGGGAGATCGACCTCTGGCGCGGCATGGAAGTCGATCCATAAATTTCCTCTCCCCTCTCAGGGAAGAGAGTCACGGGAGGGGCTCGTCCGCCGGTAAATACGCCGGCCCTCCGGCGTCAGAATCTCGAGCGTCCAGCGCAGGCGCGGATCGCCTTCACGCTCCCTGTCGCCCAACGGCTGAGGCTCGATCTCGCCGTCGTCAGCGGGCTCAGCGCTGAGATCGGCAAGCAGTTCGTCGACGCGGCTCTCGAGCCACCGCCGCAGCCGTCGGCGAAACGGCAGTGCGAGGATTCGCAACCACCAGCTGAGCCACCAGGCGCCATCGATGCTCACGTCAAGCCGCTCTGGGTTGAGGACAACGAGCCGCATCTCCGCCTGGATCCGCCCCATGATGGAATGCTCGAGGTCATACCGAACGTTCGCACCATGTTCGAGTTCTTTCAGGTCATCTGCGCTTAACGCCTGGACTGAGGCATCGCTCACTTCCTCGACGTAATCCATCACGACACGTTCCGGGTCCCACGGCTGGGCCAGCTCGACCACCTCCCTGCGGCTGATCGCGAGGAACGGATCCACAGCGCCAATCGAAGCAGATCTCCATTACGCGGCGGGACGGGGCCGGTAGCGGACGTTAATGGCCGAGGTCGGCTCGCCGTCGCCGACTCGCTCCAGGCGGATCGGGGCAGCGCCAGGGTTGTCATAGAGCCTGATGCCTTGGCCGAGCAAGACAGGTGCGATGTGTAGGTCGATCTCGTCGATGAGGCCGAGCGCGAGCAATTGGCGGCCGATCGTGGGCGAAAACACTTCGAGGTTCTTGCCGTCGGCCGCCTGCAGCCCGATCCTCACCGCCTCTGCCGGCTCGCAGTTCAGGAACGTGACCCCATCCGCCGGTGTTGTGTCCTCGGGGTGATGTGTCAGCACGAAGATCGGTCCATTCCAGGCGCCGCCGTACGGGCGGTGCTCGCCAATGGCCGCGTCCCATCCGTCTCGGCCTGCCAATACGGCGCCCGTGGTCTCGACGTACTCATCGACCAGTCTCGGCCGGAACGTGATTCCCCTCATCCACTCCATCGAGTGGTTGGGTCCCGCAACGAAGCCGTCGAGGGAGATCGTGAAATGCCAGAGCACCTTTCCAGCTGCGGTCTGCCTGCGGGTGTCGTCCATCAAGCGCCTCCTTCCATTGGGCATCGTTTCATCACCTCATGAGACCGTTGCGGCGCGGCAGAGTCATCGGCGTGTGTCCACATCCTGAACGACGAAAATAGGCCTGGATATGGCCATCCTCTGGCAGCGCCGGAACACCTACGTCGCGTGGGCCTGCGTGGTGGTGACGCTGGTTCTCTACATCGCCGGCAGCGCCTTCATCGGCGCAACGCCGAAACACCTGATCCCATCAGACATCGCCGTACAGGTCAACGGCTGGTGGGGACGGCTGAGCTTGCTGTACATCCTCGCCTTCGTCGTCGTCGGCGCGCTGATCGTCGCCCGGCGTCCCGGAAACCGCGTCGGCTGGGTTTGCTGCGCCATCGGTCTCTTCACCGCCTTCTACACCTTTGTCAGTGGCTATTCGCTCTTCGGCACGCTCGTCAATCCGCAGCTGCCTGCCCTGGGATTGATTCACTGGCTCAGCGGCTGGAGCTGGTCGGTGCCGGTCACCCTCGCGCTCTTCTTTCTGCCCCTCCTGTTCCCCGACGGCCGTCCGCTCTCGCCCTGGATGTGGCTCGCCGGCGCCGCCGTCGTCATCGGCTTCGCCCTTGCCTTTGCCGGCAGACCGATCGGGGAATTTCTGGCCATCACCGGGAACATCGCCGCGATCGCCAGCCTGGTCATCCGCTACCAGCGCGGCGGGCCTGACGAAAAGCAGCAGATTCGCTGGTTTGCGCTGGCCCTCGTCGTCGTCGCCATCGTTTCCATCGCCGGGGTCGTCGTCGGGTTGACCGTCTATCACAACTCGACGGTCGTCTTCAATCCCTATTTCGACGTGCTCATCCCGCTGGCGTTTACCGGGCTCGCGATTTCGATCGGCATCGCCGTGATGCGATATCGCCTCTATGACATCGACGTCTTCATCCGACAGGCGCTCGTCTACGGCGCGCTGGTGGTCATCATCAGCATCGTCTACTTCATCACCGTGGTATCGGTCGGCAGCCGGCTTGGCGTCCCGCGGAATGATCCAGCCGGCGCGGTGGCGATCGGCGCCATGGTGGCGCTGGCATTTCAGCCGCTACGGCGCCTTCTGCAGCGGCTGGCGAGCCGGCTGGTGTACGGGAAGCGAGCCACGCCCTACGAAGTCCTATCGCGCTTCAGCCATCAGATGGGCGACATGGTGGCCAGCGACGAACTGCCGCGACAGATGGCCCGCGTGCTCGCCGAGGGGACCGGGGCCGATCGGGCCACCGTCTGGTTGCGCGTCGGTGATGAGCTCCGCCAGGCGGCCTCCTGGCCGGAGGTTGAGAGCAGAATCGCCACCCTCCCTCTCTCCGACGGCGAGCTGCCACCGATTGCCGGTGCGGCCGAGTCAGTGCCGGTGCGCTACCAGGGAGAGCTGCTCGGCGCGCTCGCGGTGGCCAAGCGCCAACCGATGAGCGGCACCGAACGCCGCCTGCTGAGCGACCTCGGCCAGGAGAGCGGACTCGTCCTGAAAAACGCGCGCCTCACGGCTGAGCTCGTTCAACGGCTGGACGAGCTGCAAGCTTCGCGCGAGCGTCTGATAACGGCTCAGGACACCGCGAGGCGCCAGCTCGAGCGAAACATCCATGACGGGGCGCAGCAGAACCTCGTGGCGTTGAAACTGAAAATTGCGCTGGCGCGGAGGCTCGCCGAGAGCAATCCGGTTGCGGCTCAGGCCGCCCTCGACGAACTGACCGGCGAAACCAACGAGGCGATCGAGACCCTTCGCGAGCTGGCTCGCGGTCTCTATCCGCCGATCCTCGCCCAGGAGGGATTAGTCGCGGCGATCGAGTCGCAAGCGCGACGGCTGTCCATCCCGGTCGAGGTCAGTGGCGGTCCCCTCCCCCGCCTGCCGCAGGAGATGGAAGCGAGTGTCTACTTCTGCGTGCTCGAGGCGCTCCAGAACGTCGCCAAACATTCCGGGGCGTCGCGAGCGTCAGTCTCCGTGGAGCAGTCGGCCGGCCGGCTGGTCTTCTCTGTCGCGGACGATGGCCGCGGCCTGGATCCGGCCAAAGCCAAAAGTGGCTCAGGCATGCAAAACATGCGGGACCGCGTGGAGGTACTAGGCGGCCGCTTTCAGGTCGAAAGCTCGCCCGGCGCCGGGACGCGGGTGGTCGGCTCGATCCCATTCGATGCCGCCGACCAGGCCTCGGCCAGCCGGTCGGGATCGAAGCGCGACTTGGCGATATAGGCGGCAGCGCCGGATTCCGCGGCCTTCGAGCCGTACTCCTCCTCCTCGTACGTCGAAAGCAGCAGGACGACCACCGTCTTGGACTCACGCAGGATGCGCCGGGTGGCCTCCAGCCCATTGATCCCGGGGAGGTTGACGTCCATCAACACGAGGTCGGGTTTCAACCGGATTGCCTCCTCGACCGAGGCCTCGCCGGTATCCGACTCGCCCACCACCTCGAAGCCGTCGGTTGCTTCCACCACCGCCCGGGCGGCATGGCGGAAGGGCGCCTGGTCGTCGACGATCAAGACTCTGACGCTCATCTCTGTTGCTCCAGTACAGAGCATGCCAGCGGCGCGCCAAAAGCGAAAGGATGCTAGCCCCACCTTCAGGGAGGGGGCCATTTAAGCTTTCCACCGTGCCAACTCGGGTGGTGTTCGCCGACGACAACTATCTGTTACGCGAAGGGGTAAAACAGCTCATCGAAACCCAGCCCGAGCTGGAGCTGGCCACCGCTGCCACCGACTACGACAGCCTGATGGCCGCGGTCGAGCGAGAAAGCCCCGACGTCGTTCTGACCGACATTCGGATGCCGCCATCGAACACCAACGAGGGAATCCGGGCGGCGGAGGAGCTCCGATCGCGCCATCCCAACACCGGTGTCGTCGTCCTCAGCCAGTTCGTTGAACCGGAATATGCGCTCAGCCTGCTGGCGAAGGGCGCCGCCGGCCGCGCATACCTACTAAAAGAGCGGGTGTCGGACATCGACCAGCTGGTGAACGCCATCAAGGAGGTCGCCCGGGGCGGCTCGGTCATCGACCCCAAGGTGGTCGAGGCTCTGGTCCAGGCTCGAACTCGCCGGGCGGACTCCCCCTTACGCGAGCTGACCCCACGCGAACGCGAGGTGCTGGCCGCAATGGCGGAGGGCAAAAACAATGCCGCCATCGCCAACGCGCTTTTTCTAACCGAGCGCGCCGTGGAAAAGCACATCAATTCGATCTTTTCCAAACTCGGCTTGCAGGAAGAAAAGGACACGCACCGACGGGTGCGGGCAACCTTGCTCTACCTGGCGGAAGCCAAACACGCCTGATGGTCGAGATCGTCGATATCGCACCGGGGCTGTGGATCTGGCGGATGGAGCACCCGGGATGGAAACCGGGTGACGATTGGCAACCGGTCGTCACCTGCACATGCGTCGAATCGGGCGGCGAGGTGCTGCTCCTCGATCCGCTCTGGCCTCCTGACCACGCCGCCGAGGTCTGGAGCCGGTTTGATCGGCGACGGCCAACCGCGGCGGTTGTCATCAAGCCCGATCACGTTCGCGACATTGATCGATTTGTCGAGCGCTTCCAGATCCCGGCGTTCGGCCCGCGGGTCTTCTTCCCCGATGATGTGCCACGAACCACGCTGGAGCCGGTGCGAGCCGGGTACGACCTGCCGGGCGGCGTGGTTGCGCAGTACGACGGCCGCGACGGCACCGAGACACCGCTCTGGTTCCCGCTGCAACGGACGGTCGTCTTCGCGGACGCGCTGACCGAGCGAGACGGCAGGCTCCGCGTCTGGTCGTCGCTGTGGCATGAGCAGCACGCCCTGCCCGCCCTGCGTGAGCTCCTCGCTCTGCCTTTCGAGCGAGTGATCATTTCGCATGGCGCGCCGGTTCACGATCGCGCCGCGTTCGAGCGCGCGCTCGAGCTGCCGCCCTGGCCCTGCTCACCGCTTCACATCGCCGCCTGGGCCGGCAGCCTGACGATGGTCCGAAAACTGGTGGATGGCGGCGCGGATCTCAATGCCCGCGACGAAGAACGCCACGCGACGCCGCTCGAATGGGCGAAGAACGCGAAGCGTGAAGCCGTCGTCGCCTACTTAGAAAAAATCGCCGGCGGCGTCAGGCCCGGGATCTAGCCGAGGCCGGCACTCGTCCTTCCACGATGGTGCCTCGGCCCGGCTCGCTGATCACCTGCAGGGTCCCGCCAAGCGCATCGACCCGATCGCGCATATTCTCCAGTCCCGACCCCGCCTTCAGCGATCGGGTATCGAATCCGTCGCCGTCGTCCGTGACGCGGAAAACAAGCTGGCCATCGTCGATCGATAACTGAACCCGCGCTTTCGAAGCATGGGCGTACTTGGCGATGTTCTGCAATGCCTCCAGACAGCAGAAATAGACTGCGCTTTCCACCTCGCGCGGCTGACGCGCAATCTCGCCGGCGTCGAGTTCGACCGGGATGGGAACCCGGCGGATCTGTGCCTGGAGTGCCGCCGCCAATCCGTCGGAGGCGAGCAGCGGCGGATAAATGCCGCGCGCCAGTTCGCGCATGGTATTGAGCGCCTCGTCTGCGTCGGCCTTTAACTGCCCGAGCATCGATCGGACCTTGGTCTCAGGCTGCGCCGCTGCTTCTGCCAGCGCCAGGTTCACCTTGAGCGCGACCAGGTGCTGCTGCGCCCCATCATGCAGGTTGCGCTCCAGCCGGCGCCGTTCATCGTCCTGGGCCGCAACCAGCCGTTGGCGGGAGGCCCGCAGATCGTCGAGTCGGGCCATGAGTTCCCGGTTCAAGCCCACGTTCTTCAAGACCAGCCCTGCTTGCGCCGCCAGGTCGGTCACCAGCTTCTGCTCGACGGCGTTCATCGTTTCCCCACGCTTCTTGATCACGGCCAGCGCGCCAAGCAGTTCCCCTTGGTGCGTGACGGCAACCACCTGGTCGCGTTCCATGGCTGGCAGCACGCCGTTGGGCATTGGAAGTTCGGCGGGCCGATCGCCGTTAAGCGCCGGTGAGGACGAGGCGAGCAGCAAGCGGCTGCCACGTCGAACCCAGACTTCGCCGCGTTCGGCGCCGGTCGCCTGCGCCAGCACTCGCGACATCCGGTCGAGGATGTCTTCCTGGGAAAACGTCTGCGAGAGATGCTCGCTGAACTGGGAAAGCGTCTCGTAAGGCGTCGAACGCCTGCCATACACCAACCGATTTGCCAGGCGCTGCGTGCGCTCGCGCAGCGGGTGAAACGTAAGCGCAATCACCAGCGTGGTTACGACCGAAACCGCGAGTTGGTTCCTGCTGCCGACGAAGGCGCCGACGCCGATCACGATCAGCAGGTACGCGGCGGTAATCACGGCCGCTAAGCCGCCGTATACCAGCGCCTTGTTGATGATCAGGTCGATGTCGTAGAGCCGATAGCGCAGAACCGCAATGCCGATCGCCACCGGGATGGACGACGCCGCCAGCGGCATGAGCGGCGAGTTCTGCAGGGCGGGCACGAGGATTTGCACGATGAGCGCGACGAGCAGCAGCACAACAGCAGCCAGCAGCCACTTCACCTGCTGGCGTTCCTGATCGCCGCCGCGGCGGTAACGGACGACGAGCGAGGCGACAGCCAGGATGCAGGCCCCGAAGAAGCTGATAAGGAAGGGCCAGCCATACGCCGCTTGAGACAAGTTCCGCGGCAGGCCGTGGATGGCGGCCGGGTTTGGCAATGGTGACGTCGCGGCCGGGTCGAGCGACCCGATGAAGCCAAGGACAACGGTGATCGCAAAAAGTCCGATTGGCCACCGCCACCTTGGGCCCAAGAGCCTCCCGTCGGGAAAGATCAGCGGAAGCAGGACGAGGATTTCACCAAAGAGCATGATCCAGGCGAACTGGCTGAACCAGTAAAGCCATAGCGCGCCCGGTAGGCTCCAATCCGCATAGACGGCGAGGCCCGCATAGAGTCGCGGTAAGTCGATGAAACAGGCGGTCATCCCAATGGCGATGACCAGCCAGCCAACACGGTTGCCTGGTCGCCGCAACGCAATCAAGGCGCCCACCGAGGTCACGGTCATCAGGGTGATCCCACCGGCGAAGCTGGCACTGTTCGGCTGGAAGGCTGACGGAACTCGGTGCCAATCCACGGCGAACGAAACGAGAAGTTGAATCGCCGCTAAGAGAACGACGAGCAGCCACAGGATGATTGGCGCAACCCGTGACCAGGGGTGCAGTGCGTTGCCACGATGACGGATCTTCGCGGCCATGCTCATGCCGGCGTCAGCGCGGCGATCCGGTATGCCTGAACCGCCGCGTGCCGGCCTTTGACCTGAGTGGGAGGGAGCGCTTCGGCCTGGACCGAGCCATTGAGTGCCCGGTAAGTGGGCTCACTGAGGATCGTTTCGCCTTCCCGGGCGAACTGCTGAAGACGCTGGCAAAGATTGACACTGTCGCCGACCAGCGAATACTCCAGCCGCTCGTCTGACCCAAGGAGCGCGGCCGCTACTTCTCCGGTCGACAAGCCGATCCCCAGACAAAAGGCGGGCAGCCCCTCAGTGGCCCAGCGTGCGTTGACCGCGCTCTGTGCCGCATGCATGGCATGCGCGGTCTCCAGGGCTCGCCGCGCGTGGTCGTTGGCGGCGATTGGCGCCCCGAAAACGGCCATGACGGAATCGCCTACGAATTGCATCACCGTGCCGCTATGCGCGAGAATGCAGCGATTCATTTCGGCGCGGTGCTCGTTCAGTTGCCGCGCCAGGACCGTGGGGTTCGCGTCTTCGGCGATCGTCGAGTAGCCGCGGATGTCGGACATCAGCACGGTCACGGTCAGCGTCTCGGTCTCGCCGATCCGGCGGCCCTGCCGGCGCAGCATTTCCGCCACGCCGGTCGGCAAGAGCCGGCTCAGGCTCTCGCCCTGCTCCTCCCGGTCGACGATCGCCTGGTGCAGCAGCTTGAGCCGGCGTAAGGCACCGGCCGCCCCGCTGCTCGCTGCCTGGGCGAGCTTGAGGAAGAGCCGCTCGATGGCGTCGTCGACGTCGGCGGGGGTCGTCTTCCTGCTCACTGCGATTGCCTTGATTGGACGCCCCTGCGCCAGTTGCTGCAGCAGGTCCTCCTCCTCGGCCGTCAGGTCGGTGCCCTGGCTGGCGGGCTTGACCAGCGCTTCCACGATCTTCGGGTCGAGCATGCTGCCCCCGGTCGTCACTTCGCGGATGGCCCGGAACAGCTGGTCGCCTTCCGCGACCCGATCCTTGAGCAGATAGGCATAACCCGAGGCGCCCTCGCTGAGCAGCGCGATCGCATAGTCGGGCTCGTCGAACTGGGAGAGCACGACGACGCCCGTTCCCGGATGGCGCTTGCGCACCTGCTTGGCGGCGTCGATCCCCTC
>DAIPYJ010000072.1:0-14731 GCA_036782775.1 Candidatus Dormiibacterota bacterium
CTAGAGGTGTTGCGACGACTCATTGAACCCAAGGGGAGAGGGTCGGGGTGAGGGGCCACTCCGCCTCGCCCCAATGTCCTTCTCATCCGCGTTGTCCCTCCTTATGAATCACTACGTTCCGTGACGACAGCGGGCGGATTCGGCCCTACCCTCGGGCCGTGGATATCACTGAGAGCGCCCTCATCCGACAGGCCAGGACCGATCCCGAGGCGTTCGGCGTGCTGTACGACCGCTATGTTCAGGACGTCTATCGATTTGTCTGCGCACGGCTACATAACGGGGCAGCGGCCGAAGACGTAACGGCCGATGTCTTCCTGAATGCGCTGCGTGCCATGCCGCGCTACCGCGATCAGGGAAGGCCGTTTTCCTGCTGGTTGCTGCGCATCGCCAACAATGCCGTCGTCACCTATTACCGCCGTGAGCACGTCACCGCCGAGGTGCCCGAAGGGTTAACCGACGGAGCTGCGCCGGTCGACAGCCTGGTGATTCGCAACCTCGAGCTGGCGGGATTATGGCGGCTGGTCGGCGCCCTACCGTTGGCGCAGCAGCAGGCGATGCACCTGCGCTTTCAGCAGGACCGGAGCGCGCGGGAAACGGCTCGCATCATGGGGAAGTCGGAGGCCGCCGTGAAGCTGCTCATCTACCGGGCGGTGGGCCGCTTACGCTCCCAGCTAGGACTGGTTCCCGCTGCCGTGCCTTTGCCATCAATTCCGTTTGCGAATTGACCTGCCGCTTTCGATAGATGCTTTGAAGCTGGGTCTCGATGGTGTTGATGCTCTTGAACAATTGGGCGGCAATCTGTTGGGGCCTGACGCCCCGTTCGGCGAGCGCGCAGACACGGTCTTCCGCCGGGGTCAAGGCGTCCGGGTCGACGGCCGGCTGATGCTGGCGACCACCCGCGGCTTTGAGCTCGGCGGCAGCCTTCGCGGCGAGACCGTCGGCGCCTCGACTGGCGGCGGCCAGCTGCGCTTCGCGGAGGTACGGCCGGGCGTCCTGTTCCTTGCCTGCCTTTCGGAGCAGTGCGCCGAGCCGGTGCTGCATACGCGCCTCCACCAACGGCATGCCACTTCTCCTGGCCAGATCGATCGCTTCTTCAAGGAGTTGGGCCGCGCCGGCGGTGTCCTTTCCCATGAAGGCCGCCCGCGCTCCCCGCACGACGATTTGTGGAAAGCGACAGGGTAGGCGCTCGCCCATCTCCTCGAGGGAGGCCATGATGCCGAGTGCCTCGTCGAAGCGTCCACCATAGGCATATGCCGTGATAGCGTCACCTGCCCAGGGCACGATGCAGGGCTCGAGGATCTGAAGGCGTGTCGCCAGTGTCCGCAATCGATCGAAGAGCGCGCAGGCACGCGCCGTCTCACGGGCGTGCATGGCGAGAACGGCCTCCATGTGGAGTAACCAAACGCGGCCTGCCCATTCCTCATTCGGATCAGCGAGCGCGGAGGACCGCCGCCACCAGGCGGCGCACTCCTCCATCTGCCCCTGCTCGTTGGCGATGTAGCAGTGAATCAGCGCCGCCCAGAAGGCGCGCTCGGGCGCGAGGTTCGCGTCGAGCGTCGCTCGGTCGGCTAGCTGATACGCCAGCCGCAGATCGCCGGTGCGCAAGCACGTGTCGGCGTGCATGACGGCGACGGCGGCGATCGCGACCGGCAGCCCCATCCGTTCGGCTGCCCGCATGCCCACCTCATAAGCGTGGGTCGCTTCGTCGAACCGCTCGATCCATTTCGCCATGTTTCCGTAGGTGCCCAGCGTTCCCCAGCTCCAGGAGAAATCCGTGGTATCGGCCTCGGGGTTGGCCAGCGCATCCTCGACGCGACTCTGGATGACGGGAATTCCGGACGGATCGGCGCTGACAAAGGTGCTGAAGGCCCAAGCCGTGTCGACGCGCGAGCGCAGGGTAGGGGAGACCTCCCGGGCGAGCGCGCGTGCCTGCGCGAGCAGCGGTGTTGCCACCGCCGGTCCCTTGGTCGGCCAGGCGATAAAGGCCTGATCGAGGAGGGCGCGGACTGCGTCGCTTGGATCGTCCGGCGTCGCGGCGGCTACCGCCTGATGGAAGGCCTCGTTCGCCTCGCCGACGGAACCGCTGATAAAGAGCGCGCGTCCAAGCATCCGTTGCGCCGCGAAACGCTGGTGCGGCGTCAGATCAGCCAAAGCCAACAGGCGTCGGAAGGTCGTCGTCGCCTGGCGTCCCTCGCCGCCTTCCAGTTGCACCTGCCCCAGGTCCATCAGCAAATCCGGCGCCGCGGCCGAGCCCGCCGTCTGGACGGCAGAATCCAACCGCTGGCGCGCCCGCGCAATCGCCCCGGCCAGCATCGCCGCCCGACCCGCGTGCGTCAAAACCGCGACGGCGTCCTGGTCTCCCAGCATCCCCGCGCGCGCCGCATGCTCTGCCGATTCCGAAAGGTCGGCCCCGGCCGCCCGCAGGAGGCGAAACGCGCTGGCATGCCAACGGGCCAGCAGCGCCGGAGGAATCTCGCCGTAGATCACCTGGTGCAGCAGCGGGTGCGCGAAGCGAGCCCAGCCGGCGGTGTCTGACTTGAAGACGCCTGCTTCTAACAGGGCCTCGAGCACCTGGTCACCCTCGCGCTCCGTCAGGTCGGCAAGCGGCGCGGCAATCGCCGGACGAAAGCGGATCCCCAGCACGCTGGCCGCCTGGGCGTAGCGAACCTGCTGCGCCGACTCGCCGGCAAACCAGGTGCCGACCAGGCGCGACTCGTTGGTCGCGATGCTGTCAGTCGATTCCGGAAGCGCACGTCCCCGACGAAGCGTGCCGGCCACCTGCTCGATCAGCAGGGGATTGCCGGCAGCGAGGGCTGCGGCACGGCGAGCGGAGGAGGGAGAGATCGCCCCGTCCGAGAGCGTCTTGAGCATGGCGGCAGCGCCGCTCTCGCTCAGCGGCCGCAATCGCTCGAGGACCGCGTCACCATCTTTGGTGAGGCGAACGGCCATCCCCAGCGCGGCGCGCGGCCAGGGTCGCATCGTCCCCATGACGGCGACGGGAAGGCTGCCGATCCGCCGGCAAAGAAAAGACAACATGGCGAGCGAGTCATCGTCGGCCCAGTGCAGGTCGTCGAGCAGCAGCAGTGTCGGCTGCTTGACCGATTCGAGGAACTGCAGTGTCGCGTACTGACGCGCCGCCCTCGCCTGCACGGTCGATCGGCGCGTCTTTGATTCCGGAGAGGCGCGAAGGCCGAGTCGTCGGAGCGCCTGATCTAGGATGCCGAAGGGCAGCGTCGACTCTGCAGCATCGCCTCGGCCAACCCCGATCTGAAACTGAGTTGACGCGGCCGCGAGCGCGTGCTCGACCATCGTCGTTTTTCCCAGGCCGGCCTCACCAACGATGAACAGGCTCTTGCCCTGCCCCTGGCGCGCGTCGGCGAGGAGACGACCGATCGTCTCGAGCGTCGCTTCGCGCTCCCAGATCTGCGCCACCCCTGCGCCCTCTCCGTCCAAATCGTAATCATTACCGTGTTTTGAGTACCCTCACCGAAATCGCCGCCGTCTTCCTCAAGCTCGGCTCGATTGCGGTGGGCGGCCCTGCAGTCCATGTGGCGATGATGCGTCGCGAGCTCGTCGTCACGCGCCAATGGCTCGACGACAAGGCGTTCCTCGATGGTTTTGCCGCCTGCCAGCTGATCCCTGGGCCATCCTCCACCGAGCTCGCGATCATGCTCGGCTTCCGCCGCGGCGGTCTGGCCGGATTGCTGGTCGCGGGGTCGTGCTTCATCCTTCCCGCGCTGCTCTTGATGTTGCTGCTCGCCTGCCTCTACCAGCATCTCTCGAGCAGCCAACTCTTCGGACACGCCCTCCAGGGCGTGCGCCCGGTGGTGGTTGGCATCATCGCCTGGGCGATCGTCGATCTCGGTCGCCGCATGCTGAAGCGTCCACTCGACGCGGTTGTCGCTCTGCTCGTCCTGGCAGCCGGCCTTGCCGGCATCAATCCGATCGTTCTGCTAATGGCCGCCGGCGTTGCATCGATCCTCCGCCACCTCCGGCGTCAGGGTGTCGCAAGCTTCCTGCCGGTGGTGGTCTCGTCATCGATCGTTGCGGGTTCTTTGCTCGCCACCATCTTCCTCACATTTCTGAAGTACGGTGCGGTGAGCTTCGGGAGCGGATACGTCTTGTTCGCTTTTCTGCAGGGCGATGTCGTGCGCGGCTTTCACTGGCTCACCACGCCGCAACTGGTGGACGCAATCGCCATCAGCCAGGCCACCCCCGGACCGGTCTTCACGGTCGCGACCTTCATCGGCTATCTGGTCGCAGGCGTCCCGGGAGCGCTGCTCGCTACGCTTGGCATCTTTCTCCCGGGCTTCCTCCTGGTTCCCTTCTTGGACCGGCTCATGCGCTTTGTCAGCACTCGGCAATCGGTTCGCGATTTCCTCGACGGGGTCAACCTTGGGGCGCTGGGCCTGATCGCGGCGGTGACGGTTGTGCTCGGCCGAGCATCCATCATGGATCTGGCCAGCGCCGCGGTGGCGCTCGCCGCCTTCCTCGTGCTCCTGCGCCTTCCCCTGGCCGCTCCGGGCCTGGTTCTGCTCGGCGCCGTCTTCGGCGAGCTGGGCCTTCGCTAGGCCGCCTGGCTCTCGACCTCGCCCAGACTGCGGAGCAAGGCTCGCACGGCCGGCTCCCACAAGTGGGTGCCGCACTCCTCCAGCAGGATCTTGACGGCGTGCTCCCGGCCGAACGCTTTGCGGTACGGCCGGTCGGACACCAGCACGTCATAGGTGTCGGCCACCGCCAGGATTCGGGATTCCAATGGAATCTGGTCGCCGCGCAAGCCGCGCGGATATCCGCTGCCATCAAGGCGCTCGTGGTGGGCAACCACGATCTCCGCCTCGTGGCGCAGCCGCTCGAGCCGTGAAAGGATGGCGTGCCCCATCTCCGGATGGCGTTTGATCACGACCCACTCGTCCGGGTCCAGCGCCCCAGGCTTGCTCAGGATCGAGTCGGGGATTCCGATTTTGCCGACGTCGTGCAGCAGGCCCGATCGCGCCAAGGTGCGGAGCGTGTCGTTGGGCAGATCCATGGCGCGGCCGATCTTGACGGCTAACTCGGCGACCCGATAGTTGTGCCCTCGGGTGATTTCATCGCGGGCCTCCACGGCGGCCGCCAGCGCCGCGATCGTCTCGACGTGTTCCAGCTCGGCACCGACCTTGACCTCCAGGTCGAGCGTGGCCTCGACCAGCGAGCGCAGCGATTGACCACGCGACCGCTGCATCGCCACCGCCCAGAACGCCGCCGCGACGGCGGTGAGCATCAAGACGTGGTAAAGCCACCAGGAAAGCCTCCAGACGGTGCCGAGCGCCATGATGACCTGGGCTTCGGCGAGCAGCAGAAAGGCGATGACGAGCACCGCTTGGAGTGGGATCCGCGCGGTGCGATACGACCGGGCCTGCTGGAAGGCCGCGAAGAGGAGCAGAGCGATCGTCGTTGCCGCCATGACGACCGAGTAGGGACGAGTTCCAAAGGGCAACGCGGCAATCCATTCCCCGCTGAGCACCGCCAGGCCCCCGTAGACACTCACGCCCGCAGCCACCACCACGATGAACCAACCCCCGGGTGAGAAAGGGAGGCGCCGTTCGAACGCCGCCGTGATCGGCGTGTAAGCGGCAGCGAAGAAGAGAGCCGGGATGAACAGGCTCAGGAATGCGGAGACGCCGACGATCTGTCCGGCGTAAGTCACATCATCCTTATCACCCAGGATGCCGGGTGTCTCGAGGCCGTGCACCGCGAAGATGCCGCCCATCGCCATGAACCCCAGGCAAAGAAAGAGGACGCGATACTGGGCGATCTGCATGGCGGCGATCGCAAGCACGACCGCCAGGGCAAAGGCGAGCAAGGACACGCCCGTGACGATGTAGAAATGCTGAAGCGGGGCCGCGACGCCACCGTCGATGGCCGGATGGGTGAGCAGCCAGAGAAAGAGGACCGCCGGGGCAGCGACCACCAGGCTGGCGGCCGCCGGCAACGGAATTCTGCTGCTCGGGCGTGGGGCGACCGCAGCCGAAGCCATGGGGAAGTAACGCACTACGAATCAGATCCTTCGCCAGTATCATCTGGCTATGGTTGAGACAACGGCGCAGTCAGCTCTGCAGCAAACCGGCGTGAGGTTGACGCCCCAGCGGCTGGCGATCGCCGCGGTGCTCTCGCAAACCGGGAAGGAAGCCTCGGCGCAGGAGCTCTATGACCGCGTCCGGCGCAAGCATCCGTACATCGGCCGGGCCACCGTCTTTCGCTCGCTCGACCGGCTCGTTTCCGCCGGGCTGGCGCAGCGCCTCGAGCGACCGGGTCATGTCTCCGCCTATGTCTGGTGCGAGCCCGGCCATCACCATCACCTCATCTGCACCTCCTGCCGCACGGTCGAGGAGCTCGATGAAGGCGCCGTGGCGCCACTTGCCGAAACGATTGCCAGCGAGCGCGGCTTTCGGGTCGACCACGCGACGCTCGACTTTTACGGCGAGTGCGCCAGCTGCTCCTCGCGCCATGGCCGGGGTCGCGCGCTGGCGAGCCGCAGACGCAAGTAACCGATCAGCCGGGCCGCGACATACGACCAGAAGGCGATGGTCGTGATGAAGAAGCTGACCGGATAGGGAAGGTAATAGCCGATGGCCAGTCCCGCCCAGGTGAAGAGGATCGCCAGGGCGGCCGAGAGCAGGAGGCCCCGGCTCGGCCGCACGGTGAAGCGCTCGGCGATGGCGGCGGGCGTCACGATCAGGGCAAAGATCAGCAGGACGCCGACAACCTGGACCGCTTCGGAGACCGCGACCGCAAGGATCACCATGAACGCGACCGACAGCGCCTGCACCGGCACGCCTTTGGCCTGGGCGACCTCTTCATCGAGGCTGGCGAAGAGCAGCGGCCGGTACATGATGGCGAGCGCCGCCAGGGTTAGCGCTCCCGCAATCGCGGTCAAGACGACGTCGCGGCTGGTGATTCCGAGGATCGTGCCGAAGAGGATGCTGACCGCCGTGCTCGCGGCGCCGTTGAAAAGCGCGAGGAACAGCACCCCGAGACCGAGCGACCAGGCCATCACGATGCCGATGGTGACATCGCGCCCGCGCAGCCGCTGGCCCAGCGCTCCCATCACCGCGCCCGCCGCGATGGTGAAGGCGAGCAGCCCACCGATCAATGGCAGGCCGAGCAGCACCGCGCCGGTCCCGCCGGCGAAGCCGATGTGCGAGAGCGCGTGTGCCGCGAACGAGAGCCCGCGCAAGACGACGAAGTAGCCGATGATCCCCGCCGTCAGCGCCACGATCGTGCCGGCTTCAAAGGCGTGCTGCATGAACGGATAGCGAAACAATTCCTGGAAGTCACGCAATACGTCCCATCCGAAGTACGGCGCAACCACGAGGAGCTGCACGCTAATTCCCACCTGATTTGCGAGCTTTTCCCTCCCCTGCTGGCGGGGAAGGGGAGGGTGGGGGTGGATGATGCAGACTCTCAGCCTCCAGCCCGACGACGAACAGGTGGCCGTGACTGTCATGCAAGACCTCGATTGGTGAGCCGTAGAGCCGGCTCAGTGTGGGACCCGTGATGACATCGTTTGGCTTGCCGATGGCGACGCCGCCGTGGGCGACATAGAGGACCCGGTCGACGACAGGCAGCAAAGGGTTGATGTCATGGGCGATCAAGAGCACGGTCAGGTGCCGGGTTCGCGCCACCGATGCGATCAGCTCAGAGATCGCCAGCTGATTGCGCAGATCGAGGCTGGCGAGCGGCTCGTCGAGCAGGAGCAGTTGCGGATTGCCGACGAGCGCCTGGGCGAGCAGGAGCCGTTGCTGCTCGCCTCCGGAGAGGCGTCCTATGCTGCGGTCGGCGTAGTCCTGCGCGTCTACCGCCTCGATTGCCTCCTCCACCTGCTGATGGCCGGCTCGAGCGACACCGGGCAGTTCGAATCCCCATTGATGTCCGTCGAAACCGAGATGGACGTACTCACGGCCGCGAATCGGAGCATCGCGGTCGAGCTCGCGCCGCTGTGGCACGTAGCCGATGGCCGGGTTGCCGCGGCGCGGCCGCACGCCGAGCACGCTGAGGCGACCGGCCGCAGGTGCGAGCAGCCCGAGCAGCAGCCGGAAAAGCGTTGATTTGCCACTGCCGTTTGGTCCCAGGACGACGACGAACTCACCGGGCTCGACGGTAAAGCTCGCATTGCGCCACACCAGCCGGCTGCCGTAGGTGGCCGCCACTTGATCGGCACTGATGGCAGCGGGGAATGGCCGGTTGGCATCCACGACGGTTACCCCGTCAGCGCGCGCGCACTGAGCGCGTTCTGCAGCCGCAGCAGCTGGGCAGCCTGCCAGTCCTGAAATGTTGCCCCCGCCGGTTGGAGGGTTTCGGAGATGCCCACGAGCGGAATCCCGTTGTCCGCCGCCAGCTTCTTGAGGCCTTCGGTCACGTTCGAGGCGGTCTGGACATTGAATACCAGCACCTTGACCTCCTTGCCGTTGATCTGGTTCTGGAACGCGGCCACTGTCGATGCCGGGGGATCGTTGCCTTCGGCGACCGCCTGCATGAACGCCGGCGGCGACGTCAGGTTGAGGCCGAGCGCCTGGGCAAGATAGACGAAGATGCTCTCCGTCGCGCCGACCGGCGTCCCATGGAAGGCGTCGCGAATGCTCGCGATCCGCTGGTGGTAGGGCTGCATCGACTGGCGCAAGGCCATCCGCTGCTCGTCAAAGTAGGTCGCGTCCGCCGGGTCGAGCGCCTTGTAATCCGCGGTCATTCGATCGGCGACCTGCTCGACCCACTCGGGGTTGTACCAGAAATGCGGATTGTCCCCCGCCTTCTTCTTCAATAAATCCGCAACGATAAGCACCTTGCGAGCGTCGTTTGGATTGCCGGCGAGCAGTTTGCTGCCCCAGTCGTCGTAGCCGGCGCCGTTGAGGATGACGTAGTCGGCCGTGGCGAATGCCCTGGCATCGACGTTGCTGGTCTCATAGTCGTGCGGATCGGCGTTCGGGTTTGTTACCACACTGCTGACCGAGACGTGGCTGCCTCCCAGCTGGGCGGCGATGCTGCCCCAGAAGTTTTGCCCCGCCACGACCTGCAACGACCGGCTCGCGCCGGACCCCGAGGGTGCGCTGCAGGCGGCGAGCATGACAGCGAACAGCGCTCCAACCAGCCACGCCCGGCGCATGGGATCCTCCTCCGTTGATAGCCGACCTCAGTTGATACTGAGTATCATACGATGCTCTTCCATCCCCCGCCTTTTGCGCGGGGGGAGGGGAAGGGTGGGGAGAAAGGAGCGCCTGCCGCGTTATAGCCGCAAAGGTTCGATCGTGGGTGCTCGGGCTGCCAGCAGGCTGACGTCGCTTCCCGGTGCCGCGGTTGGCTGGCTCGGCCGGCAGCCGCGGCTTTTCGGCCTGCCGATTGCCGCCGTTTACGGGGTATTGGCCGGTTTCCTGGTCGGCTACCTGGCCAGCCTGATCCTGCGGCCGGCCGAGGTCTCCTGGCCGCTCCTCGACAACTGGGCAGTGGCCGCCTTCGAATTGACTGCGGCCAGTCTCTGCCTGATCGGTGCGCTGCGCCATCGCGGGGCGGGCCACACGTTCGCCTTCGTCCTCGGCGGTGCGCTGCTCTCCTGGGCCACCGGCGATCTCCTCCTCGCCGGCGAGTCCTGGCTAGGTCCCGCAGTAACGCCGCCAACCGTCGCGGATGTGTTTTACCTCGGCTTCTACCCCTTCGCCTATGCGGGGATCGTGCTCCTCATCCGGCAGGAAGTCAGCGAGTTCTTGCCCGCGACCTGGCTCGACGGAGCGGTCGCCGGCCTGGGGGCCGCTGCCCTTTGCGGGGCCTTTGCCTTCGACGCCATCGCCCACACGCTGGGCGGGAGCCCCCTGACCATCGCCACCAACCTCGCCTACCCGATTGGGGACGTCCTGCTTTTTGGGCTGGCTGCCGGTGGTACGGCGCTGATGGCCGGACGACGGCCCTCCTGGTTCTTGCTGGCAGCCGCTTGCGCCCTGAATGCGTTGGGCGACACCTTCAACCTGATCGACGTGGCGGGAAAGACCTCGCACTTCAGTCTCGTTGTCGATGGGATCGCCTGGCCGATCACGATCCTCTTGATCTCCATGGTCGCCTGGTTGCCGGCGCCTCGAGTTAACCTCGGTCGGGCCAGGCCGGGTCCCGGTTTCCTGCTCCCCGGGCTCGGAGCGTGTGCCGCGCTGACCATTCTGTACATCGGTTCGTGGCGACATGTCAGCGCCATCGCTGCGGGCCTCGCAACCCTGACCCTGATGGCGGTCGGAGTGCGCCTGGCGCTTTCCATCCGAAGCTTGCGTGTGCTCAACGAGCAGCGGCGCCGCCTGTCTGTCACCGACGATCTCACCGGGCTCGGCAATCGCCGCCAGCTGGTGCAGACGCTGAATGGGTTCTTTGCTGGGGTGACGGATGGGACGGGCGCGCACCGCCGGCTGGCCTTTCTCTTTATGGACCTCGACCACTTCAAGGAGATCAACGACTCGTTTGGGCACTCGGCCGGCGATGAGATCCTCCGGCAGCTGGGACCGCGCCTCAAAGCCTCACTCCGTTCATCCGACCTGTTGGTCCGCCTCGGCGGCGATGAGCTCGGCGTGCTGTTGATCGACACGGATCCCGATTACTGCCAGATGGTGGCGCGGCGCCTGCTGAAGGCCCTGGAGACGCCCTTTCTCATCGACGACGTCAGCGTCCGCATCAGCGCCAGCATCGGGGTCGCGGTGGCGCCCACCGACGCCATGGATACTGCCGGCTTGCTGCGCTGCGCCGACGTTGCCATGTATCGCGCCAAAGAACGGCGCTCGGCGGTCGAGGTGTACAGCCAGGAACTGGCCGCCGGGGGTAGTCAGCTGCTGCTCGTGACGCAGCTTGGTGTCGCGATCGCGCAGCGGCAGTTCGTCCTGCATTACCAGCCGCAGCTCGACCTCACCAGCCAGCGCATCGTCGCCGTCGAGGCGCTGCTCCGCTGGCCGCATCCACAACTGGGAATGGTGGCTCCGCTTCGCTTCCTGCCGCTGGCAGAGGAGGCGGGAAAGATGGGCGAGCTCACCGCACTGGTCATCGACCAGGCACTGATACACGTCCGCGAGCTTCGACAGGCGTATCCGGACCTGCGAGCCTCGGTCAACGTTTCGACCACCAACCTCTTGGACGCGGACTTCGTCCCGATGGTCGAGGCCGCACTGGCGCGCTACCAGCTGCCAGCGGACTCCGTTGTGCTCGAAATCACGGAGACCATGGTGCTGCGCGAGTTCGAACGCTGCAAAGGCGTGATCGCGCGCTTGCGTGACCTCGAGGTGCAGGTATCGATGGACGATTTCGGCGCGGGCTTCACATCGCTTGCCTACCTTGGCGACCTGGCCCTCAGCGAGATCAAGCTGGATCGCGCCTTCACGGCAGTCCTCGCGACGCCCGGCCGTCACCGGGAGCTGGTGCGCGCGACCATCGACCTCTGTCATGCCCTAGGGCTGCGCGTGGTCGCGGAAGGGATCGAAGACCAGTTCACCATCGATCTGCTGATCGAGATGGGGTGCGATGTTGGACAGGGATACTTCATCGGTCGCCCGTGCGCAGTGGGTGACCTTCGGCCGCTGATCGAGGCCGCCGAGCACGCTGAGTGGGCGGCCTCCCGCGCGTCCTGACCAAGTTCTGAATTCGAGCTCTTCCCTGCGGGACCCTTGTGCGCCTATGGTGAAAGTTAGGGCATCGTTCGGACTCTTGAAAAAGGAGGTCAGAGGATGTACTTCGGAGGCGGCGGATTATTGATCGTCCTCGGGATCATCGCGCTGGTCCTTGGTTGGACGTTGGTCGGGATCATCCTGATCATCCTCGGTCTGCTTACCGGCGGGTTCGGCTTCTACAGCGGCCGAAGGACGGTTTAGCGCGATCCCTTCACTCAGCCCGGCGGCCGTTCAGCCGCCGGGTTTTTCTTTTATCCGGAGGTTCCGGCGGTCACGCCTCGCGGTGTGTAGCCAAGGACGCAGGGGAGGCCGTTCACGATCAGCTGCGCATCTGTGAGCGTGTAGGGGTTGAAGTTGCCGCGCAGATGGCAGACCGGCCAGGCCTGGCCGAGCGGCGATTGGACCGACTCGGTGCCGGGCAAGTAGTAGTTCCCGCCGACCTGATCGACGCCGGCCGGCATCGCGTACCACTCGTCCGGCGTCTGCGCCAGCGCCTCCATCATGAACTGGTGCCAGATCGGTGCCGCGCCCACGATGCCGGTCGAGTTGTTCGCCAGCGGCACGAAATCGGTGTTGCCGACCCAGACCGCCGTCGCCAGGCTGGGAGTGAAGCCGACTGTCCAGTTGTCGCGGAAGTCCTGTGTGGTGCCAGTCTTGGCGCCCACGTGCCGGCCGGGAAGCGTGAGGTCGCCGCCGCAGCCAAATTCCATGCACCGGTTGCGGTCGTCCGACATGATCGCGCCGATGATGTAGGCGACCTGCTGGCTGACTGCGCGAAACTCGTTCTTGGCGGGGTCGTAGTTGAAGACGGTGTTGCCGAGCCCGTCCTGGATGTGCAGCACCGGCGCCGGGCGGTGACGGACCCCGAGCGTTGCCAGGGTGGAGGCACCCGTGACCATGTCGAGGGGTGAGACCTCATATCCACCAAGCGTGAGGCTGATGCCGTAATTCGCGTCTGGCTGGTTGAGGCTGGTGACGCCCATCCGGCGCGCCACGTCGAGCACCGCCGGAATCCCGGTGACCAGCTCGGTCTTGATCGCGGGGATGTTGAGCGAGTTGCCCATCGCGATCTTCAACGGCACGGTGCCGTGATATCGCTTGTCGTAGTTGAGCGGCGCGTAGGGCTTGAGCCCGTCGGTTCCGCCGCCGAGCGGGAAGACCATCGGCTGGTCGAGGATGGAGGTGACCATGTTGACCTTTCGGCTCTCGATCGCCGCGGTGTAGGTGAAGATCTTGAACGACGAGCCGGGCTGCCTGGTGTGGGTTGCCATGTTGTACTGGCCGCCGGGCGCGTAGTAGTTGGCGCCGCCCACCATGGCGAGCACCTGACCCGTCTTGGGATCCATTGAAACCAGCGCGCCGTCGTGGAAGTTGTAGTAGCCGCCTTTGCTGGCAATCTGGTTGGCCACAATTCGCTCGGCTTTCTGCTGCAGGCCGAGGTCGAGGGTGGTGTACACGCGGTACCCCTTACGGTCCTTCGGGTCGTTTGCGCGGATGTGGAACTGGTCGGCGAGCACCTGCAGCACATAGTCCACGAAGTGAGGCGCCTGCAGCGAGTTGGTGGGATAGAAATACTGGAGCTGTTCGTTTTTCGCCGTCAGCGCTTGCTCAGCGGTGATCATCTTCTGGGCGACCATCGAGTCGAGCACTTCCGCCTGGCGAAGCTTCGCCGTCACCGGATTGATCAGCGGGCTGTTCTGCGTCGGGGCCTGCGGCAGGCCGGCCAGCATCGCCGCCTGGCCCAACGTGAGGTCGTGCGAGGTGGTGTGGAAGTAGCCGCGGGCCGCGGCCTCGATGCCGTAGCTCTGGCTGCCGTAGTAGATGGTGTTCAGGTACATCTCGAGGATCTGCGTCTTCGAGTAGCGCCGATTGAGGTCGACCGCCAGCACCGCTTCCTTGACCTTTCGCTGAATCGTGGGCGCCGGATGCGGGCCGATGAAGACCTGTTTGACCAGCTGCTGGCTGATCGTGCTGCCGCCCTGGTTGATGTGATGGCTGGTGTAGTCGGCAACGGCCGCGCGGGCGATCCCGCCGAGGTCGACACCGTTGTTGGTCCAGAAGCTGCGGTCCTCGATCGCGACCGTCGCCTGGCGGACGAAGGGCGACATATAGGTCAGCGGGACGACGATGCGGTGGTCGCCGTGATAGCCGATGTCGTCGATCAGCGTGCCGTGGCGGTCGAAGATCAGCATGTCCTGTTCCAGCGCGCTCGAAGAGAGGCCCTCGACGGCCGGAAGGGTGCCGATCGATTCGGCAGCCAGCGCCGGGACCGCCATCAGCGGCAGGCCGATGACGAAGACCAGGGTCAGGAGCAGGGCCCGGCGGAATCTCGACCGCCGCTGGCTCTGCCGGAGCAGGCGGATACGGCGGTAAAAGGCGTAGCGGGAGCGGCGCCGGCGAGGCATCTAGGCCGCGGCGAACACGAAGTTAAACGGACCCTTCACCAACATCACCAAAGATGATAGCGGATGTGTAGCAATTAATGCCGCAATTGAGTTCGAATCGAGTTCAAGAGGCCGCTGGACGAGCGGCAATCCTAGAGTGGAAAGATGCGGATCGCTCGCACCCTCGCTCGGCCGCTTCTGGGCGCGATTTTCGTCGTCAGCGGCCTCGACGTGCTCGCCCATCCCGAGGGAAGGGCCAAAGCGGCCAAGCCGGTCGTCGACTCGATTGCCGGCGTCATCCCCTTCGTCCCGGCAGACCCGGTCACGGCGGTGACGGTCAACGCCCTGGTGCATGTCGGCGCCGGCACGATGCTGGCCGCCGGAATCCTGCCCCGTTTATCGGCGCTGGCACTCGCCACCTCGATGGTGCCGACGACCATGGCCGGTCACCGCTTCTGGGAGCACGACGATCCGTCGCAGCGGGCTCAGCAGCGAGTGCATTTCCTCAAGAACACCGCGATCATGGGCGGCTTGCTGATCGCCGCGTTCGACTGATTACGCCAGCAGGAGGATGTGATGGCAAAAGCCCTCGAAGACCAGGTCTTCACCCAACTCGACGATCGCCGACGGAGGAGCGACCTCACCTTCGAGCCTGCCCAGCGTCGCGTGCGAACGCTGTTCGCCGGC
>DAIPYJ010000073.1:0-14368 GCA_036782775.1 Candidatus Dormiibacterota bacterium
TCGACCAAGCCTGGAAGATCCTGGACGAAGGCGAGACCGAAGTGCGCTTTCAGTCAGAGTGGTTTGACAAAATGCGGCTCGAAGACGTTGTGCAGCTGACCAGCCGCTATACCGTCGCCCGGATGCTGACCCGGGACGACTTTTCCAAGCGGATGGCAAACAAGCAACCGGTCGCCCTGCACGAGACGCTCTACCCGCTGCTTCAGGCCTATGACTCGGTCGCCGTGCGATCGGACCTTGAACTCGGCGGCACCGACCAGACGTTCAACCTGCTGGTCGGGCGAGACATCCAGGAAGCCTATGGCCAGCTGCCGCAGGACATTCAGACGATGCCCCTGCTCGAGGGCCTCGACGGCGTGCAGAAAATGAGCAAGAGCCTGGATAACTACATCGGAATCGACGAGCCGCCGGACGTTATGTATCGCAAGGCGATGCAGGTGCCGGACAGCTTGATACTGCGCTATCTCGAACTTTCCACTAGCAGTTCCCCAGAAGCTTTAAAACAAGCGGCGGCGCAGCTTGAGTCGGGCGGTAATCCCCGAGACGTTAAGAAGCTTCTAGCGGGTCGACTCGTCACCGAGTTTCATTCAGGGTCGGCTTCGGCACGGGCTCAAGCTGATTTTGAGCGGCTCGTCCAACGAGGAGAAATGCCGGATACGATCGAGTCGAGTGTCGTGACCAAGGATCCTCAGTCGATTGGTGCGCTTTTCTTCTTGGCCGATTTGGTTTCCAGCAAAAACGAAGCCAGGCGTCTGGCAAATCAGCGAGGGCTGTATATCAACGGGGAAGTCGTGACGGATGCCGAACGGATCGTCAGCCCTCAGGATGGATGGATTTTGCAACGTGGTTCGCACCGTTTTCGACGGCTAAAGGTGAGCTAAACTTCCGACGGGGAAACGATGTCCGGACATTCCAAGTGGTCGTCGATCAAGCACAAGAAGGCCCTGACCGACGCCAAAAAGGGCCAGCAGTTCACCAAGATGGCCCGCGAGATCACGATCGCGGCCCGCGAGGGCGGCGGCAATCCGGACGGGAACTACCGGCTGCGGCTCGCCATCGAGAAAGCGCGCAGTGTCAACATGCCGCAGGACAACATCAAGCGCGCGGTTCAGCGCGGCACCGGCGAGCTCGGCGGTGCGCAGATGGAGACCTTGCGCTTCGAGGGCTACGGGCCGCACGGCGTCGCCATCATGGTCGAGACGGTGACCGACAACCGCAATCGCACCAGCAGCGACATCCGCAATCTCTTCACCCGCTCCGGAGGAAACCTCGGAGCGACCGGCAGCGTCGGCTGGATGTTCACCCGTCAGGGCCAGATCGTGGTCGACGCCAACGGCCATGATCCCGACGAGATCGGGCTGGAGGCGATCGACCTGGGAGCCGCCGATGCCCAGGTCGACGGCAAGACCGTCGACGTCACGACCGATCCCAACCATCTGGAAGCGGTGCAGCAAGCGCTGAAGAAAAAGGGTTACAAAATCGATTCGGCCGAGGTCACCATGAACTCGTCCCAGACCGTGTCGCTCAACGAGCAGACCGCCCCGCCGGTCCTCAAGCTGCTCGACGCCCTCGAGGAGCACGACGATGTCCAGTCGGTCTATTCCAACATCGACATCCCGGCCGACGTCATGGAGCGCATCAGCGAGCGTGTCTAGCGACGGCCAGCTCGTCCTGGGCGTCGACCCCGGGCTGGCCGACACCGGCTACGGCGCGGTTCGCCGCCATGCCGGCCGCCTTTCGCTCATCACCTCCGGCACCTTGAAGACGCCGGCAAATCTCTCGGAGCCGCAGCGGCTGCGGATCCTAGCGGAGCAGCTGCGCGCGTTGCTGGCTGAGCTTCGGCCACAGGCGGCCGCCTTCGAGGAGCTGTTTTTCAGCAAGAACGTCCGCAGCGCGATGGCGGTGGGTCAGGCCCGCGGCGTGGCCTTGGTGTGCGCCGTCGAGGCGGGCGCCCAGGTGCACGAGTACACGCCCAGCCAGGTCAAGCTCTCGGTCACCGGATTCGGTGGGGCGACCAAGGGCCAGATGCTGAAGATGGTCCAGTCGGTGCTCGCCACGCGCGAGTTGCCGCGCTCCGATGATGCCATCGACGCCTTGGCGGTCGCGATCTGTCACCACCACAGCGGGCGGTTGCGAACGCTCGTCAGCCGCGCGCCGGTGGGCGCCCGCCCTTGATCGGCTCCCTCGAGGGGATTCTGGCTCAGCGAGGCGGCGACTCGGTCGTGCTCGACGTGCACGGCGTCGGCTACCTGGTGACGGTCGGGCCGCGAACGCTGGCGGAGCTTCCCCGCGTCGGCGAACGCGCTCGCCTCTATACCTATACCTATGTGCGGGAAGACGCGCTCGGCCTCTTCGGCTTCCGCAGCCCCGACGAGCTGACCTTCTTCAAGCTGCTGCTCTCGGTCAAGGGCATCGGGCCCAAGGCCGGCCTCGCCATCCTGAGCCGAGCCGAAATCGCGGTGCTCAAGCGCGCGATCCTGAAGGAGGATGCGGCGATGCTGGCCACGGTGCCAGGCATCGGGCCCAAGACTGCCGCGCGCGTCGTGCTCGAGCTGAAGGGCAAGCTCAAAGAGGAGATGTTCGGCGGTGAGGGGCCGGCGATCGCGACGGCTGCGGCTGGCGATACGCTGGCCGAGGCGATGAAGGTGCTGACCGGGCTCGGCTATACGCCGGCGGAAGCGAAGGAAGCCGTCCGCCGGGCCAGTGCCGGCAACGGGGGAAGCCACACGCTCGAACAACTGGTGACGGTCGCCCTCAAAGGGCTCGACCGCGGATGAGCGAGCGCATCGTCACCGCGGAAGAGCGCAGCGAAGACCAGGAATTCGACCGCAGCCTCCGGCCTCGCCAGCTGACGGAGTTCATCGGGCAGGCAGCGGTCAAGGCCAACCTGGAAATCCTGATCACGGCGGCCAAAGGTCGCAATGAGCCGATCGAACACATCCTGATCGCCGGCCCACCGGGTCTCGGTAAGACGACGCTGGCCAACATCATGGCGAACGAGATGGGGGTCAACATTCGCACGACCTCCGGCCCAGCGATCGAGCACCAGGGGGCGCTGGCCTCGATCCTCACTAACCTCGACGACCGCGACATCTTCTTCGTCGACGAGATTCACCGGCTGGCTCGACCCGTGGAGGAGTCGCTCTATCCGGCGATGGAGGACTTCAAGTTCGATTTCGTCAGCGGCAAGGGGGCGGGCGCGCAGCCATTGCGGCTGCAGCTGCCGCGCTTCACGGTGATCGGCGCGACAACGCGCCAGGGCATGCTGTCGGCGCCGTTGCGCGATCGATTCGGTGCGGTCTACGCGCTCTACTTTTATCCGCCGGACGAGCTGTTCACCATTATCAAACGGTCCGCGCAGCTGTTGCGCGTCGAGATTGATGAGCCGGGCGCGCGAATCATCGCGTCTCGCTCGCGCGGCACGCCGCGGGTGGCGAACCGCCTCTTGCGCCGGGTACGCGACTACGCCCAGGTGCGGGCACAGGGCCGGATCGACGAACAGATCGCCAGGGATGCGCTCTCCATGCTTGACGTCGACGAGCTTGGCCTCGATCTGATCGACCGGCGCATCCTAAGAACGATCGTCGAGAAGTACGACGGGGGGCCCGTGGGCCTCGACACGATTGCGGTATCGGTCTCTGAAGATCCCGACACGGTCGAAGACGTCTACGAGCCCTACTTGATGCAGCTCGGGTTCCTGGCCCGCACGCCCCGCGGGCGCGTCGCGACCAAGCTCGCCTACGACCATCTCGGCCTGGTGAAAGCGAGCAGCGAGCAGCCGCGACTGTTTTAATCACCGAGCGCCGCCTGCAGTTCGGCATCGTTGGCGCGGCGACGCTGTCCGCGGGGCTGTCGTTCTACTTGTTCGGGGCGGCACTTCCTCTTTATCTTCGCGCCAACCTCGGGTACTCGCTAAGCGCCGTCGGGGTCATGGTCGGCCTGGGGTCGGTTGTCCAGGTGGTCGCAGCCCTGGCTGCCGGTCCGCTGCTCGATCGCCGCGGCGCCCGCCTCGGCCTGCGCCTTGGGGCGGGATGCTATCTGGTGTCCGCACTCCTGTTTCTCAGCAGCACCTGGCTGCCGGCGATTATCACCGCACGCGTGCTGCAGGGCATCGGCATCGCGCTCATCTTGCCTGCCGTGCTGAGCGTCGTTCCTGGCCTCGTGGCCACCAATTTACGGGGCACCGCGCTCGGCATCGTGGGCGCCTTCAATAACGTGGCGCTCGCCGCCGGTCCACCGCTTGGCCTGCTCCTCTTGCGATGGACGCCTGGCGCTTTGTTCGTTGCCGCCTTTCTCATCGGCGCCGTTGCCCTGTTGCTGACCTGGTCGCTGCGCGTCGGACTGCGAGCGGTGGAGCCGGGTGGCCTGTTGCACTACCGAGTCTCGTGGACGCCGCTTTACGCGATCACGTTCCTCTGTGTTGTCTACTGGGGCGTCGTGACCGCCTTCCTGCCGATCGAGGTTCCATCGCACCAGGTCCCCAATGTCGGATGGTTCTTCACGGCGGATGCGCTGGCCGTCATGGCGACCCGCATCCCGACCGGCTACCTCGCCGATCGCTTCGGCCCGCGGTGGCTGCTGATCGTCGGCGCGCTGCTGACGGCCGTCGCCATCGTGCTCTTGTTGCTTCCATCGTCGTTCTTCACCCTGGTTCTCGCCGGCATCGGCACGGGAGTCAGCGCGGCTCTGATGTTTCCGCCCATCTTGCTCGAGCTCACGAAGCGGAGCGAGGACCGCGATCGGGGGACGGCGATGGCGCTCTACAACACGAGCTTCGCTGCGGCCGTTGGGGCCGGAAGCCTGGGCGCGGCATTTGTCGTCCCGCGATTCGGCTTCGAAACCAGCCTGGTCATCAGTATTCTCTTCACGCTCGCCGCCGCCCCGCTGGCGCTGGCGACGATCCGTACGCGTGAAAACCTCTGACTTCGACTACGAGCTGCCGGCAGACCGGATCGCGCAGCAGCCCCTCACGGAACGTGACGCGGCGCGGATGCTCGTCCTCGATCCCCGGACAGACGAGTTGATCGACTCGACCGTTCGTGAGCTGCCCAGCTTTCTTGCTCCGGGAGATCTGCTCGTGTTCAACGACAGCCGGGTTCTGCCGGCGCGCCTGATCGGCACGCGCGATGACGGCGGCGAGGCCGAGGTGCTGCTGCTTCGTCCGGTCGATAGCGACGCGGGGCGCTGGGAAGCCCTAACACGTCCCCGCCGGCGGTTGCCGGTGGGTGCGCTCGTGCGCTTTCCCGGCTCGTCGTTGACTGTTGGCGTCATCGAACAGCGTGCGGATTCTGCCGTGGTCAGCCTGCGCGATGCGCCCGACGTTATGGCGGAAGTACGCCGCGTGGGCCGTATGCCGACCCCGCCGTACATCAAGCAGCGGCTTGCCGACCCCGAGCGCTATCAGACCGTGTATGCCAGGGAGGAGGGATCGGCGGCCGCACCGACCGCCGGGCTCCACTTCACGCCTGGCCTGTTGGAGGCGATTCGTGCGCGTGGGGTGGAGCTCGCGTTCGTCACGCTGCATGTCGGGCTCGATACCTTCCGGCCGGTCCGCGATGACGATCCAGCCCATCATCCGATGCATCGGGAGTGGTATCGCATCGACGAGGCGACCGCCGCCGCGGTGGCTGCGGCGCGCGACCGGAAGGGGAGAGTGGTCGCTGTTGGCACCACCTGCGTTCGGGTGCTGGAAAGCGCGGCTCGCGACAGCATCGTCGCGGCGGGTGAAGCCTGGACGAGTCTGCTGATCCTGCCCGGTCATCGCTTCCGGGTCGTCGACGCCATGGTCACCAATTTCCATCTGCCCAAGAGCACGCTGTTGATGCTCGTCAGCGCCTTCGCCGGCACGGAGCGCATCATGCGCGCCTACCGCAAAGCGATCGACCGCGGTTACCGCTTTTACAGCTTTGGTGACTGCATGTTCATCAAGGGGCGCGGTTCAGCGTGAGCTTCCAGGTGATCGCCGAGGAGAGCGGTGCTCGGCGGGGGCGACTGAAAACCGCGCATGGGTTCGTCGAAACCCCGGCCTTTATGCCGGTGGGCACCCAGGCCACGGTGAAAGCCCTCAGTCCGGACGAAATCCGTCAGGCCGGCGCGCAGGTCCTGCTCGGTAACACCTATCACCTCGCCTTGCGCCCGGGCGCCGATCGCATCGCCCGGCTCGGCGGCTTGCATCGCTTCATGCGATGGGATGGCGCGATCTTGACCGACAGTGGCGGCTTTCAGGTGTTCAGCCTCGACCACCTCGTCAAGGTGTCCGACGAGGGAGCGAGCTTTCGATCGCACCTCGACGGCAGCGAACAACGGTTCACGCCCGAGTCAGTGATGACGATCCAGCGGCAACTCGGGTCAGACATCGCGATGGCGCTCGACCAGCCGGTTTCCTGGCCGGCGACGGTCGACACAACCCGAGCTGCCATGGAGCGCACACATCGATGGGCCCGACGATGTCTCGAGCAGCCAGCGGACCCGGGCCAGCTCCGTTTCGGCATCACGCAAGGCGGGTTCGATCCCGCGTTGCGCGCAGAGAGTGCGGCGACGCTCGGCGCGATGGGCTTCGATGGCTTTGGCATTGGCGGCCTCAGCCTGGGCGAGCCTAAAGGGCTCACCTATGACCTGCTCGCGACGCAGACTGATCGGCTGCCGGTGGACCGCCCGCGTTACCTGATGGGCGTCGGCACGCCGGCCGATTTCATCGAGGCGATCTCTCGCGGTGTCGACCTCTTCGACTGCGTGCTGCCCACGCGGATCGCCCGCAACGGGTCGGTCCTTACGCGCGGGGCCCGCATCAATCTCCGGAATCGCCGCTTCATCGAGGACGGCGGGCCGCCTGACGCCGGCTGTGATTGCTATACCTGCGCGCGATTCAGCCGCGCCTACCTGCGCCACCTGTTCATGGCGGGCGAGATCCTGGGCCATCGACTCGCCTCGATTCACAACCTGCGGATGCTGATCCGGCTCGTCGATCAGCTTCGGGAGGCGATCGGCGGCGGCCGCTTTACGGCGCTCGTCCACTCCCTGCGGGAGGAGTGGACGCTGGCGCCGCTCCCTTAAGAAGTTCTTAGCGAAGCTCACCTATACTTTCGCTCGATGCGCGTCGACCGCAGGCTGCTCTTGCTGATTGGCGTCGTGGCGTTGCTGGCGCTGTTTGTCGACGGCTTCGCCTACATCTATCGCGTCGCCACCAACCAACCGTTGACGGGCCCGCTTCGGGGCGTCCCGACGCTCTCGATCCCATTCCTCGGGATCAGCCAGCAGCTCTTCATTCACAAGGGGCTCGACCTGCAGGGCGGCACCCACATGGAGCTGCGGATCACCAACGTTCGCTCGGGCATGACGCTTTCCGACGCCCGGGACACGGCGGTCAACATCATCGAGCGGCGCGTCAACAGCAGCGGCTACGCCGAGTCGGTGGTGCGCGCCGAGGGCGCCGATCGGATCATCGTCGAACTGCCTGGCGTCAACCTCGAGCAGGCGAAGCAGATCCTGGGCAAGACCTCGTACCTGCGCATCTTCGAGTGGGTGCCCGGGACGATGACCACGGCGGAGGCCCAGCAGCAGCAGCTGAGCCCGACGGACGCGAACACCTACCAGGGCTACAAGCCGCAGTACACCGGGATCGACGGCAGCATGATCACGAGCGCGACGCGCTCGACCGATCCCAACACCAATCTCCCCGACGTGAATATCTCGTTCAACTCGGTGGGTCAGGATAAGTTCTGCAAAGTCACCACCGACCGCTTCAGCCACACCCAGGGAACTCCCGATAACAAGATCGCGATCTTCATCGACCAGAGCCTGATCGAGGACGCGGACGTGCAGGCAGCGATCTGCGGTGGCTCGGGCATCATCACCGGTGGCTTTACGGCGGCCAGCGCGCAAAACCTGGCGGTGCAACTGAACTCGGGCGCTCTCCCCGGGTCGATCTCGATCGCCTCGTCGAACGAGGTCGGCGCGACCCTCGGCGCGACGACGGTCACGCTCAGCCTGGCGGCGGGCGCGTTCGGGCTCGCCATCGTCATCCTCTTCATGCTCCTCTACTACCGTTTGCCCGGGCTGGTCGCCAGCCTCGCGCTCATCCTCTACGCGGCGATCGTGCTCGCCATCTTCAAGATCTTCGGCGTGACGCTGACGCTCGCCGGCCTCGCCGGTTTCATCCTCTCAGTCGGTATGGCCGTCGATGCCAACGTGCTGATCTTTGAACGCGTCAAGGAGGAACTGCGCGCCGGGCGCACCCTGGGTGCCGCCATGGAGGCCGGCGTCCGCCGCGCCTGGCCCGCGATCCGCGACTCCAACGTCTCGACCTTGATCACCTGCTTCGTGCTCTACTTTTTCGGCGCGCCGCTGATCAAGGGCTTTGCCGTCACGCTTGCGATCGGCGTCGCGGTCAGCATGTTCTCCGCGATCGTCACCACCCAGCAGTTCTTGCAAATCGTCGCCGGGCTCCGGCCGGCCCGCCGGCTGGCCTTCTACGGGGTGCACGCGCCGGCGAAAGCCGCCTGATGAGGCTGCCATGAACATCGTCGGCCGCCGGAACTGGTATTTCCTGCTCTCCCTGGCCATCATCCTGCCGGGAATCATTTCCATGCTCTTCTTCGGCTTCCGCCTCGGGATCGATTTCCAGGGCGGCGATCAGTACAACCTCGTCTTCAAAGAACCAGTGCAGGCGTCGGCGGTGCAGCGGGAGATGGATCGGTTCAACGTCGAGGCCACCACCCAGCAGGCCGGGCCGACCAGCGTGATCGTCACGACCAAGCCGCTCTCGGTCCAGCAGGAGACCACGATTCGGGCCGACCTGTTCAAGGTCTTCCCGGTGGACGGAGGCCGATCGAGTTACGCGCAGGTCGGGCCCACGATCGCCAAGGAGCTGGTGCTCGGCGCCGGCGGCCTCATCGCCATCGCCTCCGTGCTTATCGTCGCCTACCTGAGCATTCGCTTCAATTACAAGTTCGCGATCTGCGCCATCCTGGCACTTCTGCACGACGTCTTCGTGCTGACCGGCGTCTATTCGATTCTGGGCAAGATCTTCAACTCCCCTCTGGGCGAGATCAACACGCTGTTCGTGACGGCGGCGCTGACCGTCATCGGCTTTTCCGTCCACGACACGATCGTCATCTTCGACCGGATTCGGGAGAACTTGCGGCAGGCGAGCAGGCTCAGCTTTGAGCAGAACGTCAACCTCAGCATCATCCAATCGCTGGCGCGATCGCTGAATACCTCGATGACGGTGGTCTTCGTCCTCGTCGCGCTGTTCTTGATCTCTCCGCAGAGCATCAAGGGTTTCACCCTCGCATTGCTGATCGGCATCGTGAGCGGAACCTACTCATCGATTTTTAATGCGAGCCCATTGCTCGTGGTCTGGCGCCGGCTCGATCCCCGTTAGCGCCGTCAATCCCGGTCTATACTCAGGCCAAGTGAATACCTCAGTCGTTCTGCGGGGCCATCGGCCCTTTTTCTTTTGACGATGTCGACCTCGAGCAGCCCGCAGCTGACTCGTATCCGCGAGCTGTTCCAACCAACGCTCAGTTTTCTGGGCTACGAGCTTTATGACCTGGCTCTGACCGGCAGCGGCGGGCACACGACATTGCGCGTGCGCATCGACCGGCCCGAGGGCGTCAGCCTCGATGATTGCGAGCGCGTCAGCAAATCGCTCAGCGCCCTGCTCGATCAGGCGGACCCACTGCCCACGCGTTATGACCTCGAGGTGTCGTCGCCCGGCGCCGAGCGCCCGCTGCGCACGCTCGAGGAGTATCGGCGGTTCGTTGGCAAGCGGGCGAACGTCCGCTATCGCGCCGGCGAGAGCGAGCAGGTTGCCGAAGGTCGCCTCACCGCGGTCGCCGACGATGCCATCGAACTCCAGCTCGGTGAGCACAAACACATGCGAACGCTCTCGATCCCACTGGCCGACGTGATGGCGGCACGCCTGGCGATCGACCTCTCCAGGCACTGATGCTGAAGTCGGACTTCATCAAGGCGCTCGACCAGGTCCAGGAAGAGAAAGGGATCTCCAAGCAATCGCTGCTCTCGCTGATGGAGACGGCACTGGCGACGGCGTATCGCCGAGCCTTCAACCCCTCGGAGAATATCCGGGTCCACGTCGACCCGGATACGGCGCAAATCGCCATCTTCGCCCGACGGCGAGTCGTTGACACGGTCCACGACCCGCCAAGCGAAATCAGCCTCGTCGATGCTCAAGCCCTTGGCCAGGCCTCGATCGGTGATCTCGTCGATGTGTCTCTGCCAACCGAGGACTTCGCTCGACTCGCCGCCCAGATCAGCAAGCAGGTCGTATTTCAGCGGCTGCGGGATGCCGAGAAAGACCAGGTGCTCAAGGATGTCCTGGAACACAAGGGCGAGATGGTCAGCGGCGTCGTCGAGCGGATCGCCGATCGGCCGGAAGGCCGGGTCGTGTACCTGGAACTGGGCAAAGCGGAGGGCGTGTTGACTCGGGAGGAGCAGATCCCGGACGAAACGATTCGCGTCGGCCAGCATCTGAAGGTGCTGCTGCTGGAGGAACGAAAGCGGGCCAAGGGGGCCCAGGTGATCGTGTCGCGAGCCCACAAGGCGCTGGTACGGCGGTTGCTGGAGTTCGAGATTCCCGAGCTGCAATCGGGCGCGGTCGTGATTCGCGCGCTAGCGCGCGAGCCGGGCGTCCGCAGCAAGGTCGCCGTCTCCGCCAACCAGGATGGCATCGATCCGGTCGGCGCCTGCGTCGGCCCGCGTGGCGTGCGCATTCGAAGCGTCGTCGGCGAACTGGGCGCGGAGCGCGTCGACATCATTCCCTGGGCGGACGACCCCGGCCAGCTGGTGGCGAACGCCCTGAGTCCGGCCCAGGTCTTGAGCGTTGAGATCGATCGTGACTCGCGCACGGCGACGGCGCATGTCCCGGAGAACCAACTGTCCCTTGCGATCGGCAAAGATGGGCAAAATGCCCGCCTCGCCGCCAAACTCACCGGCTGGCGGATCGACATCAAGCCGACCGCTGAGGCTTCGAACCCCCTCCCCGACGCTCCCCGCAGGGGGGAGGGAGAAGAGGAACACGCGGCGCGCGCCGATGTCCGCCGGGCGCACTGAGCCGCTGCGCACCTGCGTCGGCTGCCGGCAGGTGAAAGCGCAGCGCGAGCTCAACCGTATCGGCGTCGCCGACAGCCAGGTCGTGATCAACCCCCGCCGGGTATCCGGCCGGAGCGCGTATTTGTGCAGCGACGAGGCCTGTTGGTCGACGGCCGAAAAACGGCGGGCGGTCGACCGAGCCCTCGGCGTGCACCTCGCGCCCGAAGATTGGGCCCGGCTCCGCGCGGGAATACTTTCCTGAGCGGCCCGGCGTATTTGGCGGGCGCACGTTATCATTCCCTGTTGATCTTGGAGGTTCATTCGCCATAGCAGCCACAACGACACGCGGCATCAAAGTTCAGCAACTCGCCCGGGACCTCGGCGTCGAGGCCCGGGACATCCTCGATTTCCTGCGCCCACAGCGGCATGCGCCTCGTCACGCCATGGCGGTGCTGACCGCCGAGCAGGAAGCGTCGGTGCGCACCCGGTTCGCTCCGGCTGCCGCGCCGGCTGAGGCGAAATCGGCAGTGGCCTCGGGCAAGGTCGAGCTGCCACCAACGCTGTCGGTGAAGGAGCTGGCCGAATACCTCGACGTCAAGACCGTCGACATCATCAAGGAACTGATGAAGAACGGCGTGATGGCGAACATCAACCAGCAGATCGATTTCGACACCGCCGCCATCGTCGCCGACAGCTTCGGCGTGCAGGCCAGCCCGATGTCGATGGACGCGGCGATCGCGGAGGAGGTCGGCGAAGGCGAGTCGACCCAGGTCAAGCTTACGACCAGATCCGAGCTCTTCAGCCTCGACGGCGAGGCGCCCGAGAACTTGAAGGGGCGGCCGCCGGTCGTGACCGTCATGGGTCACGTCGACCACGGCAAGACCTCTCTGCTCGACGCCGTGCGCCAGACGAAGGTCGCTGCCGGTGAGGCCGGTGGGATCACCCAGAGCATCGGTGCCTATGTCGTCGAGGAGCGCGGCCGGCGAATCGTGTTCCTGGACACGCCAGGTCACGAGGCCTTTACCGCCATGCGTGCCCGCGGCGCCCAGGTGACCGACGTCGCCGTGCTCGTGGTGGCTGCCGATGACGGCGTGATGCCGCAGACGGTCGAGGCGATTTCTCACGCGAAGGCGGCGCAGGTCCCGATCGTGGTCGCCATCAACAAGATCGACAAGGACGGCGCCAACCCCGATCGCGTCAAGCAGGGCCTCTCCGAGCAAGGCCTGGTTCCGGAGGACTGGGGCGGGCAAACCGTCATGGTGCCGGTGTCGGCCAAGCAGAAGACCGGCCTCTCGGATCTGCTCGAGATGATCCTGCTGGTCGCGGACTTGCAGGACCTGAAAGCCAATCCAACCAAGCCTGCCGCCGGCACCATCATCGACGCCCACCTCGAGAAGGGCCGCGGGCCGGTCGCCACCGTCCTGGTCCAGAGTGGCACGCTGCGCATTGGCGACAACCTCGTCGTCGGCCACATCTTCGGCAAGGTCCGGGCGCTCCTCGACGATCGAAATCACAAGATGCGCGAGGCCGGTCCGGCGACGCCCGCAGTCGTAACCGGGCTTCCCGATGTTCCGACCGCCGGCGACATCTTCCAGGTGGTCTCGAGCGAGAAGGTCGCGCGGACGATCGCGGGCCAACGCGCGGAACAGCATCGGGTCGCAACACTCGCCCAAACTCGCCGGGTCACGCTGGCGGACCTTTCGGCGCAGGCCGGCAAAGGCACGATCAAGGATCTCAATCTGGTCCTCAAGGCGGACAGCAACGGCTCCGTCGAAGCGCTCAAGGGCTCGCTGCTCAAGATCCAGGATCCGCAGGTCCAGATCAAGGTCGTGTTCGAAGGCGTCGGTCCTGTGACGGAGTCGGACATCTTGCTGGCGGCAGTGTCCAACGCGCTGGTCATCGCCTTCAATGTCAAGACCGATCCGCAGGCGCAACGGGCGGCGGAGCGCGAAAAGGTCGACATCCGAAGCTACGACGTGGTCTACAACGTGACCAACGACATCGAGCGCGCGATCAAGGGCCTGTACGAGCCGACGTTCGTCCAGGTCTGGGAGGGCCGAGCGCAAGTGCTCACCCCGATTCGGATTCCGAAAATCGGCATCATTGCCGGTTCACGGGTGGACGACGGCAAGATCACGAGTGGATCCATCGCCAAGCTGCTTCGCGACAACAAGCAGATCCACGAGGGCCAGATCGCAGGACTCAAGCGCTTCAAGGACGACGTCAAAGAAGTCGCCGTCGGTCTCGAGTGCGGCATTCGCGTCGAGGGCTATCAGGACTTCCAGGAAGGCGACGTCATCGAGTCCTACCAGGTCAAGCAGGCCTAAAAACCCACGCGTCCGCTCAAGGTCGGCTTCCAGCTTCCTGAAGTCGAGCGGGAGGTGCGCTGGCCGGAGATCGCCTCGATGGCACGCCTTGGCGAGGCGATCGGCTTCGACTCAATCTGGGTCGGTGATCACTTGCTCTATCGCGATCAGCAGTACGGCGCAAGAGGTCCTTGGGAAGCGTGGACGCAGCTCGCCGGGATCGCGGCGGTCACCAGCCGAATCGCACTCGGGCCGCTGGTTGCCTGCACCAGCTTTCACAACCCGGCGATGCTGGCCAAGGTGGCCGGGACCGTCGATGAAATCAGCGGCGGACGGTTGATCCTGGGATTGGGCGCCGGCTGGAATGAAACCGAGTACACCGCGTACGGATTTCCATACGACCGACGCATTTCGCGCTTCGCCGAGGCCTTCACGATCATCCGATCGCTGATCCGCGACGGCCATGTCGATTTCGACGGCGAGTTCTACGCCGCACGCGACTGCGACCTGCTGCCGCGCCCCCGATCGACGATGCCGTTGCTGATTGGCTCGAGCGGCAAGCGGATGCTCGAGATCACCCTGCCCTACGTCGACGCCTGGAATGCGTGGTACCGCCAGACAGGCAATAAGCCCGAGGGTGTGGCTGCTTTGCGTGAGACCGTCGACGCCGCCTGCCGCGCCGCGGGGCGAGATCCGAGCCACGTCGAGCGCACCGTTGCCGTCCTGATCGAGATGCCCGATGGCGAAGGCCGAAAGGATGTGTATGGGAAGGAAGAGGAGGTTGAGCCCCTGCAGGGAACTCCCGAGGAGGTCGCTGAGGAACTCCGCCGATACGCCGATGAGGGCATCGGCCACGTCCAGCTCATCGTCGAGCCGATGACGGAGAAGTCGCTCGAAACCCTGGCACCGGTGCTCGAGATTCTCGACGGCTGACATCGATCCCAAGGCGACGTTAGAGATGGCTACGACCGAGTGTCCTACGCCTATCGCGATGACGCGGCCACGGACAC
>DAIPYJ010000074.1:0-946 GCA_036782775.1 Candidatus Dormiibacterota bacterium
CTCGACACCACGAACGGCCGCAACACGATCTTCATCGGCAACGATGGCGGCATGTGGTCAAAGTCGATGTCCGACCACACGCAGGGCAACTGGACCAACCTCAACCAGACACTCAACACCCTGCAGTACTACTCGGCCGTTGGCAGCAATGACGGCAGTCTGTTCGGCGGCATGCAGGACAATGGATCGGCCGTGACCTTCCCCAGCCCGACAACGGTCGTCGGGGACATGGGCACGCCAGTCCCTGCGACCAGCGCACAGATCTTCGGCGGCGACGGCGGCTACACCATCGTCGATCCGAACAACTCGCAGAACGTGATCACCGAATACGTCGGCCTCGCCTCAGCGCGCAGCAACGACGGCGGCCGGACCTGGACCGACAATCCGCCCGGTGACCCGAACGCCCGATTCATCGCGCCCATCGTCCGCGACTACACCGTTCCCGTGCAAGCGAATGGCGATACGCACATCGTCTCCGGCGGCGCCTATGTTTGGGATTCGGTCAAGGGCTTCAACACCAACAGCAGCGACTGGAGCAAGCTCTACGACCTTACCCAGGCCGGTGCCTTCCCGAGCCGGCAGACGACGGCGCTGGGCGTCGCGACGGTCAACGGCGTCAGCACGATCTGGGCCGCGTGGTGGGGACCTTGCAACCGGAGCCAGACCGGCGGCGCCTTCCACAGTGGCGTGGTCGTGCTTCGGAACAGCGGCGCAGGGACGGCCTACCAGTTGGTGGCCAGCTACTCATCGAGCAATGGCTTCCCCAACCGCTACATCACCGGCGTCTTCGTCAACCGCAGCAACCCTGACGATGCGTACCTGACCTTCTCGGGCTACTCGAGGCGCTGGTACGCCGGCCCCGAGGATCCCGGCATCGGGCACGTCTTCGAAGTCTCGCCGGCTGGGTCGGTCGACCGCAGCGGCAACCTGATCGACGCACCGGCCG